>CP152408.1:0-648055 GCA_038961845.1 Xylophilus sp. GW821-FHT01B05 | reverse complement strand
GCCCTCATGGTTCACACGTTTTGTCGGACGAGATCCAGGTCAGATCGAAACAGCCTGCAAGACACTCGGCACGTCCGCGGCGAGGCAGCAATACGATGAGTGGCTTGCCATCACGGAGCTGTACCTGTCTTGCCAGCCCTTAATCTGAGGTGCCGGCCGCAAACCGGCCCGGGCAGAAACGACTAAGCCCGCACGAAAGCGGGCTTATCGCATTGATTCCAATAGTTGTCTGGTGCGGCTGGCGGGGATCGAACCCACGACCCTTGGCTTCGGAGGCCAATACTCTATCCACTGAGCTACAGCCGCATGCCCGGCAAACCGGGGCTAATCCGGCATTATCCCCTATTGCGGACCAATTCCATGGTCGAGCCGCGTTGTCGGCCAGGAATGATCGACTTGGGCGCATGCGCGGGTGGCGATGGCTCGGCATCTGCCACAGTGGCCGCAGTGGCAGGGGCGGCCACTGTGCCAAAACCCAGGCCGGTCAGGTACAGGTCCAGTACCGCATCGCCGGCCGCGCACAAGTCGAAGGCCTCGGGCGCCAGCAGCCAGTTCTGGATCAGGCCATCGACCAGGGCATGCAGGCCCTGGGCCGCCAGATCGACCGGCACCGGCAGGCTGCGGCCGGCGCGGGCCGCGGCGTGCTGCAGGCCATCTGCCACATGCAACAGGCATTCCGTGCGCGCCGCCAGGTGGCGCGCCTTCACAGCCTGCAGTTCGCCCACGTACTCGACCTTGTGCGTTGCGATCTCGAACACGGTGCGCACCTGCACGTCATGCGCGACCACATGCAGCGCACGACGCATCGAGGTCCGGATTTGCGCGACCGGGTCCACCATCGGGTCCTTGCCCACCTGGTACACCGAGTTCTCCAGCGGCAGCGTGACGCGCTCCATCATGGCGTTGAACAGGTCGGCCTTGTCCTTGAAATGCCAATAGATGGCGCCGCGCGTAGTGCCCGCCGCCGCCGCGATGTCGTGCAGCGAGGTGCGCGAAACACCCTGGTCGTGGAACAGCTTTTCTGCCGCATCCAGCAACTGCGAGCGGGTGGCTAGAGCGTCTTCCTTGGTTCTGCGGGCCATGTGCGGCTTTCTGTTGGGCGATCGGGCAACAAGCCGGAACGCGATTGTCTCGGTGGCGTGGCACGATGGGCTGCCACGTCTCTATACATTCATCATTGTATGTATACTGGCGCGCTTTCGTGCCCTGTTCACGTTTTAATACCCACGCCTGTCCGGCGACCCTGTGGAATCCACGGGGTCGCCAGTCTGCGCTTTGCTCCCAGTCGATGCCGATTCCCGGAAGGATTCCCATGTCTGCACTGCCCCCATCTCCGCGCCCCCTGGCGCGCATCCCCACCGCTCTGGCCGTTGCCGGCCTGGTCATCATGCTCGCAGCCTGCGGCAAGAAGGATGCAGCGCCTGCTGCCGCAGCCGGCGGAGGCATGCCGCCACCCGAAGTCGGTGTGGTGACGGTCCAGCTCGGTGACGTCGGGCTCACGACCGAGTTGCCTGGCCGCGTAGAGGCCGTGCGCATTGCCGAAGTGCGTGCCCGTGCTGCCGGCATCCTGCAAAAGCGCCTGTTCCGCGAAGGCAGCGACGTCAAGGCCGGGCAGGCACTGTTCCAGATCGACTCCGCGCCCTACAGCGCGGCCTACCAGAGCGCACAGGCCTCGCAGGCCCGCGCCGAAGCCACGCTGTCGCAGGCTGCGGCCACGGTGGATCGCTACAAGCCGTTGGTGGCCGTCAACGCCATCAGCAAGCAGGACTTCGTGAACGCGGAAGCGGCCCAGAAGCAGGCTCAGGCCGACGTGGCCGTGGCCCGTGCCAGCGTGCAGACAGCCAAGATCAATCTCAACTACGCCAGCGTGACCGCGCCGATCTCCGGCCGCATCGGCCGCGCACTGGTGACGGAAGGCGCGCTGGTCGGCCAGGGTGAGGCCACGCAGTTGGCCGTGATCCAGCAGATCAACCCGGTCTACGTGAACTTCACCCAATCCGCCACGGATGTGATGAAGCTGCGCAATGCGCTGCAAAGCGGCAGCCTCAAGCGCGCCACCGGCGCCGAAGCCGCCAGCGTGCGCATCGTGATGGAAGACGGCAGCGAGTACGCCAGCCCCGGCCGGCTGCTGTTCTCTGACCTGACGGTGGACTCCACCACCGGTCAGATCACGTTGCGCGCCGAGGTCCCCAACCCCAACGGCCAACTGCTGCCGGGCCTGTATGTGCGGGTGCGGCTGGAGCAGGCCCAGGCCGCCAACGCCATCCTGCTGCCGCAGCAGGCTGTCACTCGCGCCACCAGCGGCGATACGGTGACCATCGTCAGCGCCGACGGCAAGCTGGCCAAGCGCCCGGTGAAGATCGGCAGCTCCAATGGCAGCAACTGGGTCGTGCTCGACGGCCTGCAGGTCGGCGAGCAGGTCATGGTCGACGGCTTCCAGAAGATGCAGATGGTGCCGCCGGGCACGCCGGTGAAGGCAGTCCCGTGGAAAGCCCCGGCCCCGGCCGGCAGCGCACCGGCCGCCGCACCCGGCGCCGCCCCTGCGGCCAACCCGGCCGCCGCACCCAAGGATGGGGCCGCCGCCGCATCCCCTGCGGCCGCCCCTGCGCGCCAGTAAGGAGCAGCTTCGATGGCAAAGTTCTTTATCGATCGGCCGATCTTCGCGTGGGTGATCGCGCTGTTCATCATCGTGATGGGCAGCGTCGCGATCACGCAGTTGCCGATCGCCCAGTACCCCCCGGTGGCGCCTCCCGCCATCATCATCAACACCGCCTATCCAGGCGCCTCGGCCCAGACGCTGGAAGACAGCGTGCTCTCGGTGATCGAGCGCGAGATGAACGGCTCGCCCGGCCTCATCTACATGGAATCGGTCGCGCAGGCCGATGGCACAGGCTCGATCACCATCAGCTTCGAGCCCGGCACCAACCCCGACCTGGCACAAGTGGACGTGCAGAACCGGCTGGCACGCGCCACGCCGCGCCTGCCCGCGACGGTGACCCAGCAGGGCGTGCGCGTGGACAAGTCGCGCAACAACTTCCTGCTGTTCACCATCCTGTCCTCGGATGATCCGGCGATCGACCCGACCGCGCTGGGCGACTACGCCTCGCGCAATGTGCTGCCCGAGCTGCAGCGCGTGCCCGGCATCGGCCAGGCACAGCTGTTCGGCACGGAGCGTGCCATGCGCATCTGGATCGACCCGGCCAAGCTGCAGGGCCTCAACCTGTCCGCTGCCGACGTCAATACGGCGATCAGCACGCAGAACGCGCAAGTGTCCTCCGGCTCGATCGGTGACCTGCCCAACATCCCGGGCCAGACCATTGCCGCTACCGTGGTGGTCAAGGGCCAGCTCTCCAGCGTCGAGCAGTTCGGCAACATCGTGCTGCGCGCCAACACCAACGGCTCGACCGTGCGGCTCAAGGACGTGGCACGCATCGAGCTGGGTGGCCAGGCCTACTCGACCTCGGCCCGCCTGAACGGCCAGCCTGCGGTCGGCATCGGCGTTCAGCTGTCCCCCAGCGGCAACGCCCTGGCTGCCGCCAAGGCGGTGCGCCAGAAGATGACCGAGCTGGAGCACTTCTTCCCCAAGGGCGTGAAGTGGGACATCCCCTACGACGCCTCGCGCTTCGTCAAGATCTCGATCTCGCAAGTGGCCGAAACCCTGTTCGAGGCCGTGGCCCTGGTGTTCCTGGTGATGTTCCTGTTCCTGCAGAACTGGCGCTACACCATCATCCCGACCATCGTCGTGCCTATCGCCCTGCTGGGCACTTTCGCCACGCTGCTGGCGCTGGGCTTCTCGATCAACGTGCTGACCATGTTCGGCATGGTGCTGGTGATCGGCATCGTGGTGGATGACGCCATCGTGGTGGTCGAGAACGTCGAGCGCATCATGAGCGAGGAAGGCCTGCCGCCGCTCGAAGCCACGCGCAAGGCCATGAAGCAGATATCCGGCGCCATCATCGGCATCACCGTGGTGCTGATCTCGGTGTTCGTGCCGCTGGCCTTCTTTGCTGGCTCGACCGGCAACATCTACCGCCAGTTCTCGGCGACGATGGTGGCCTCGATTGCCTTCTCGGCTTTCATGGCGCTGTCACTCACGCCAGCGCTGTGCGCCACCCTGCTCAAGCCGGTCGACGCCGGCCATCACCACGAAAAGAAGGGCTTCTTTGGCTGGTTCAACCGTGGCTTCTCGCGCACGGCCAAGAGCTACGAGGGCCTGGTGTCGCGCATCCTGCGCCGCGCCGCTCGCTACCTGGTGATCTACGCCGCCATCATCGCGGCGGTGGTGTTCGCCTACCTGCGCGTGCCGACCTCGTTCCTGCCCCAGGAAGACCAGGGCAACATCATCGTCAACGTGCAGTTGCCGCCGGGTGCCACGCAAGAGCGCACCTTGAACGTGATGGAGCAGGTCGAAGGCTTCATCCTCAAGCAGCCTGAAGTGCAAAGCATGGTCGCCGTGCTGGGCTTCAGCTTCTCGGGCCAGGGGCAGAACGCGGGCCTGGCCTTCGTCACGCTCAAGGACTGGGATGAGCGCAAGGGTGCGGGCCACTCGGCCGACGCTCTGGCCGGCCGTGCCTTTGGCGCGCTGTCGAGCATCCGCGACGCCTTCATCTACCCGCTGAGCCCACCGCCCATCCCTGAGCTAGGCAACGCCAGCGGCTTTACCTTCCGCCTGCAGGACCGGGGCAGCCTGGGCCACGATGCGCTGGTCAATGCACGCAACCAGATGCTGGGCATGGCCTCCCAGAGCCCCATCCTCACGCAGGTGCGGCCGGATGGCCTGGAAGACGCGCCACAGCTGCAGATCGACATCGACCGCGACAAGGCCAATGCGCTGGGTGTGAGCTTCAGCGCCATCAACTCGACGCTGTCGACCGCACTGGGTTCGAGCTACATCAACGATTTCCCGAACCAGGGCCGCCTCCAGCGCGTGGTGGTGCAAGCCGATGCTCCTGCGCGGATGCAGCCCTCGGACCTGCTCAACCTCACGACCAGCAACGGCCAGGGAACCGCGGTACCGCTGTCGGCCTTTGCCTCGACGCGCTGGGTGACCGGCGCGCAGCAGACCATCCGCTACAACGGCTACCCGGCAATGCGCATCACCGGCAACGCCGCGCCGGGCTACAGCACGGGTGCAGCCATGGCCGAGATGGAGAAGCTCGCCACCAAGCTGCCGCCAGGCTTCGGCTACGAGTGGACAGGCCAGTCGCGAGAAGAAAAGCTCGCTGGCTCACAGGCCATGATCCTGTACGGCTTCGCCATCCTGGCGGTGTTCCTGTGCCTTGCGGCGCTGTACGAGAGCTGGTCGATCCCGCTGGCGGTGATCCTGGTGGTGCCGCTGGGCGTGCTCGGTGTGCTGGTGGCGACGATGCTGCGCTCCTACTCCAACGACGTGTACTTCCAAGTGGGCCTGATCACCATCATCGGCCTGTCGGCGAAGAACGCGATTCTGATCATCGAGTTCGCCAAGGACCTGCAGGCGCAGGGCAAGGGCGTCATCGAGTCGGCGCTGGAGGCCGCGCACCTGCGCTTCCGCCCGATCATCATGACCTCGCTGGCCTTCGGCCTGGGCGTGGTGCCGCTGGTGATCGCCTCGGGCGCAGGCTCGGCCAGCCAGCGTGCCCTCGGTACCGGCGTGCTGGGTGGCATGGTGACGGGCACCTTGCTGGCCGTGATCTTCGTGCCGGTGTTTTTCGTGGTGGTGCGTACCCTGTTCAAGGGCAGCGAACGCCAGCAGAAGATCTATGCAGACCATGCGCGCCACGCCGGCATGGACGCACAAGCAGCCAAGGATGACCATGTCTAAGCTCTCCACGATGCGCCTTTCGGCGTTGGCAGCAGCGGCCTTGCTGGCCGGCTGCAGCCTGATCCCGACCTACGAGCGGCCCGCCGCCCCGGTGGGCACGGACTGGCCCGGCACCCCCGCCACGGCAGCCACTGCGGCACCCGCCGCGACAGAGCTGCCCTGGCAGGAGTACTTCGCCGACGAGCGGCTGCGCCGCCTGATCGGCCTGGCGCTGGAGAACAACCGCGACCTGCGGGTCTCGGTGCTCAACATCGAGCAGGCGCGCGCGCAGTTCCAGATCCAGCGTGCCGCGCAATTCCCGGCGGTGGGCCTGGGGGCCTCCGCCACCCGCGGGCCGAGCGTCGTCGACGGCAAGATCGGCAACAGCTTCTCCGTCGGCCCGACCATCTCGGCCTGGGAGCTCGACTTCTTCGGCCGGATCGGCAGCCTGAAAGAGCAGGCGCTGGCGCAATACCTGGCCACCGAAGAAGGCCGCAAGGCCGCGCAGATCAGCCTCGTGTCTTCCGTTGCCAACGGCTGGCTCACCTTGCTGGCCGATGAAGAGTTGCTGGACATCTCGCGCAATACGCTCAAGACCCGCGAAGAGTCAGTGCAGCTCACCAAGCTGCGACTGGACAACGGCGTGTCTTCTGCACTGGACTTCCAGCAAGCACAGTCGCTAACCGAAACCGCGCGCGCCACGCTGGCGCAGCAGCAGCGCCAGCGCGCCCAGGACGAAAACGCCCTGGTGCTGCTGCTCGGCCAGCCGCTGCCGGATGACATCCGGGCCAGCACCGCACAACTGCGCCTGGCAGACGCGCCCCTGATGGTCGAGCTGCCGGCTGGCCTGCCCTCCGACCTGCTGATCAACCGGCCCGACATCCGCCAGGCCGAGCAGCAGTTGATCGGTGCCAATGCCAACATCGGCGCGGCGCGCGCGAACTTCTTCCCGCGCATCTCGCTGACCGCGCAAGCGGGCACCAGCAGCAGCGAGCTGTCGGGCCTGTTCAAGAGCGGCTCCTGGGGCTTCTCGCTGGCGCCGCAACTGGTGTTGCCGATCTTCAATGCCGGCAGCAATCGCGCCACCCTGGCTTCGGCCGAGGCTGGCCGCTCCATTGCTGTTGCGCAGTACGAGAAAAGCATCCAGACCGCATTCCGCGAGGTTGCCGACGCCCTTGCCGGCCGAGCAACGCTGGGCGAGCAACTGCGCGCGCAGCAGGCCCAGACCGCAGCCCAGGCCGCCGTGTTGCAGTTGTCGGATCTGCGCTACCGCAACGGCGTGGCCAGCTACCTCGACCTGCTGGATGCACAGCGCTCGCTGTTCACCGCGCAGCAGCAGACCGTCAGCACGCGCCTGACGCAATTGCAGAACCAGGTCACGCTGTATTCGGTGCTGGGAGGCGGCTGGAGCGAGCCCGCGCCCGCCCCCGTGGCCAGCGCGCCCGCCGCGCAGCCACCGTCGCGCTGAAGCGCGCCGCCCCGGGCCGGCACATCGGCCTGGGGCGGCCTAGGAACGTGTTTACGATCTCTATGGGGTCGCGCAAGAGCCTTTGCGGGATGGGATGCAAGGCGCGGTGCGCAGCCAATAGCACCGCTATTGGCAAGCGCCGCAACGCCGCAGACCGCCCGCAAAGACTCTTGCCCGAAGGGTTGGAGTGAAATCGGGCGATTGAGCGCCCCGGCCCCTTGCATGGGCATGAGCCCATGCGGCGGGATCCGCGCCACTCACTCATCCCGATTGCACTCCAACGCGATCCCCATACAGATCGCAAACACGTTCTAAAAGGGGCGCTGTCTATAATCAAAGGTTGATTTTCAAAGCCCCCGAAAAACGCTGAGGACGCTATGAGCGACACCCCCCACGAAGAAGCGCACACCGGCCCGATCAAGACCCCCAAGCAACTGCTGGCGACCGTCTTTCTATCGTTTGTGGTCCCGATCTTCGTGATCATTGGACTGGTGCTCTTCGTGACCTCGGCCAACAAGCCTGCGGCCGGCGCCGCCGACATGGAAAAAGCCATCGACGCCCGCATCGCGCGTGTCGGCACGGTGGAGATCCGCGACGCCAACCGTCCGCTCAAGTCCGGCGAAGACGTGTTCAAGGCCCAGTGCACCACCTGCCACAGCGCAGGTGTGGCAGGTGCTCCCAAACTTGGTGATGTCGCGGCCTGGGCCGCACGCATCAAGACCGGCTACGACGCGCTGCTGCACTCGGCCCTGGCCGGCAAGGGCGCCATGGCGCCGCAGGGCGGCGGCGATTTCGACGACATCGAGATCGGCCGTGCCGTGGTCTACATGGCCAATGCGGCTGGCGCCAAGCTCCCCATCCCCGACCGCCCGGCAGCCACCGCCTCTGCGGACAGCGCCGCCAGCCCGGCCGCAGCAGCACCTGCCGCAGAAGCCGCAGCCCCAGCAGCAGCACAGCCGGTGGCGCAAGCAGCCCCGGCCGCAGTCCAGACCGCTGCCGCAGCCGGCGGCGGCGCGGGCGAGGCGCTCTACAAGCAGACCTGCCAGATGTGCCACGCCGCTGGTGTGGCCGGCGCGCCCAAGTTCGGCGACAAGGCCGCCTGGGCCCCGCGCCTGGCGGATGGCATCGACGGTATGACCAAGATCGCCATCCAGGGCAAGGGCGCCATGCCACCGCGCGGCGGCTCGCAAGCCTCGGATGCCGACATGCACGCCGCCGTCGAATACATGGCCAACGCTGCACGGTAGCCCCCAGGGCTGCGCACTGCCAGCACTCTGAATCAGCCGGTCATTGACCGGCTTTTTTATTGGGCGCTGGCTGCGGGACTCAAAACGTAGCCGAAGCGCTGGGGCAGCGTGGCGGCTTGCACCTCTTGCGGCACCCACAGGCCCTGCTCTACCGCGTCGCCGACCAGCGCCATGTCCAGCGTGTGCACCAGGCCAAAACCGAGGTGGGTGTCCAGGTATACACGCCCGGCTTCGTCGACCAGGCAGCGCTGTACGCGGGCCTCAGCGCCGGTGTGGGCACTGACCTCAAAGCCCTCGGCCACGCGCCAGATGAATGGCGTGGCCTCCAGCTCCACATAGACGCACTGCGGTCCGTTCTGGAAGAACCAGCGGCCCTGGGCGTCGGCCTCGTAGTTGCGCTGGATGAAGTCGATCAGCTTGTCATGCCGCAGCAGCGAGCCACGGCTTTGCGTGAACGGACCTGCGGCCTGGGCCTGGTCGTCGCGCATGTACCACTGGCCGCGCGCATCCAGGCCCAGCCAGCCGTAGCAGGCGGGGACGTTGGGCCACTTGGCCAGGGCTTGCTTGACGATGTCATCCATGCGGCGATTCTGACAGCCGGCCACCAAGCCCATGCTGCGCCAGCCAGCCGCCTACGGCCTGCGGCATGGCCAGCACATGGCCCGGCGGCCACCCCTGCGGGAAGCCTACGTGGCCGCCCTGCGCCGGCCGCCACAGCGTGACCCAGGGGCCGGCCACCGCGCCCGGCAAGGAGGCCTCCGGCACGAAGGGGTCGTTGCGGGCATTGAGCAGCAGCGCCGGCACGCGGATGCGCGCCAGGTGCGGCGCAGCCGATGCGCGCGCCCAGTAGTCGCGCGCATCACGAAAACCGTGCAGCGGCGCGGTGAAGATGTCGTCGAAGGCGTGCAGGTCGCGCGCGGCGCGCAGCGCTGCCTCGTCGAACAGGCCTGGGTGCTGCGCCAGTTTGGCCAGCGCCTTGGGCTTCATGGTGGCCAGGAACATGCGCGTGTAGACATAGCGGTTGAAGCCACGGCCAATGGCCTCGGCGCCAGCGGCGAGGTCCAGCGGCGCGGAGACCGCCGCCACGGCAGCCACCGTGCGAGCCGCGCCTTCGCCGGCCTCTTCGGCCCAGCGCAGCAAGGCATTGCCGCCCAGCGACACGCCCACAGCCAGCAGCGGGCCGGCCTGCGCCCCGCGCTGCGCGCGCAGGCGCTCCAGCACCCAGCCGATCTCTTCAAAATCGCCCGAGTGGTAGGCACGCGGCGCCAGGTTGAGGCTGCCGCCGCAGCCGCGGAAATGCGGCACGGCATAGTCCCAGCCGCGCTCTGCGGCAAAGGCGGCGAAGGCCTCGGCGTAGTGGCTGCGCGACGAGCCCTCCAGGCCATGGAACAGCACCAGCAGCGGCCGCGGGCCAGCGGGGCCAACGGCCGTGCCGGCTGCGCGCAGGAAGTCGACCTCGATGAAATCGCCATCGGCCGTGTCCCAGCGCTCACGCTGGTAGGCCGGCGGCGCCTCCGGGCCGCGGCGGCCATAGAGTGCGGGCCAGATGGTTTGCAGGTTGCCGCCCGGCAACCAGCGTGGCGCTACATACTTCATAGCTATATGCCGGCGTGCAGCCTGGGCTGCAGGCACTTTTCTTTCAAAAATTCAGTGCAACACCTGGGGTCCGTCCTGCGCCGTCGCCTGTGCCTCCTGCGGCGTGCCGGGGCTGGCGTGGTGGGCCACCATGCGCCAGCCCTGCGCGGTCTTGTGGTAGACGTTGGTGGCGACCACGCAGGCCTCCTGCCGGCCGCCGGGCAGCTCCAGCTCGATGCGCTCGACCAGGGTATGGACGGCGCTGGCCAGCGCGTCTATGCGCCGCACGCCCTCGGTGCGCACCCGCAGCGTGCCATGGTTGAACAAGGCCTCGAATGCGGCGCGGATCTCGCCCGGGCCCACCAGCCGGGGGCCGCCGGGGTGCACGCAGACGATCTCGTCTTCGTCGGCCCAGCAGGCCATCAGCTGGCGGATATCGCCCTTTTGCAGGGCCTCGTAGAACTGCGCCTCCACGTCGTCGGCGGTACCGCCGACAGTAGCGGCGCGAAGCGGTCTGGTACTCATGGCGCGGAGGATGCCACAGGCCGGCTGACAACAGGTAACGCCTGCGTTTGCGACCGCCTGCCACTGCATGGATACTTGGCCGCATTCCTGAACTCTAGGTGCCCGCCATGCGACGCCTCTTCCTGCTTCTTCTTGCCACGCTGGCCCTCAGCGGCTGCGGCTACAACGACTTCCAGCGTCTGGACGAACAGACAAAATCCGCCTGGAGCGAGGTACTCAACCAGTACCAGCGCCGCGCCGACCTGATCCCCAACATCGTCGCCACCGTCAAGGGCCAGGCCAACTTCGAACAAGACACCCTGACCAAGGTGATAGAGGCGCGTTCCAAGGCCACCTCGATCCAGGTCACGCCCGAGACGCTGAACGACCCGCAGGCCTTCGAGCGCTTCCAGCAGGCGCAGAGCCAGCTCAGCGGCGCGCTGTCGCGCCTGCTGGCGGTATCCGAGAACTACCCCACGCTGCAGGCCAACCAGGCCTTCCGCGACCTGCGGGTGCAGTTGGAAGGCACCGAGAACCGTATCACCGTGGCCCGCAACCGCTACATCCAGGCGGTGCAGGAGTACAACGTGAAGGCCCGCAGCTTCCCGACCAACCTCACGGCCAAGGTGTTTGGCTACCCGCCCAAACCCAGCTTCACGGTGCAGAACGAGGCGCAGATCTCCGCCCCGCCCACGGTGGACTTCGGCACCGAGAAGAAGTAGGCGCCAATGCTGCTTCGCTTCCCCGATCCGGCGACCGCGCTGCGCCGGCTGCTGGCCTGGCTGCTGCTGGCGGCCGCCTGCCTGCTGGTGCTGGCGCCCACCGCGCACGCCCAGAAGCTGCAGCCGGTGCCGCCGCTGGCCAGCCGCGTGACCGACAACACCGGCACGCTCAGCACCGAGCAAAAAACCGCACTGGAGCAGCGCCTGGCCGCCTTCGAGCAGGCCACCGGATCGCAGGTGGCCGTGCTGCTGGTGCAGACCACGGCGCCCGAAGACATCGCCGCCTACGCCAACCGTGTCTCCAACGCCTGGAAGATCGGCCGCAAGACCATAGGCGACGGCCTGCTGCTGCTGGTGGCCAAGCGCGACCGCAAGGTGCGCATCGAGGTCGCCAAGGCGCTCGAAGGCGCGGTGCCCGACCTGGCCGCCAAGGAAGTGATCGACGAGGCCATCACACCGGCCTTCCGGCGCGACGACTACGCCGGCGGTATCTCTGCCGCACTGGACCGGCTGGAGACCCGCATCCGCGCCGAGGCGCTGCCCGCACCGGTGCAGCCTGATGCGGCCCAGGCCTCGATCGACGGCGACGAGCGCACGCGCGGCACGCATGGCTTCCAGTGGCTGGACCTGGCGGTGTTCCTGTTCATCGCCGTGCCGGTGCTGTCGGCCGTGTTGCGCCGCGTGCTGGGCCGGCCGCTGGGCGCCGTCGCCGGCGGCGTGGCCGTCGGCGGGCTGGCTTTTGTCTTCACGCTGAGCCTGGTCGCCGCCGGCCTGGCCGCCGTGGCGGCGCTGGTGTTTGGCCTGCTGGCGCGCACCGGGCCGCTGGGCGGCGCGCTGCCCGGCAGCTTTGGTGGGCTGGGTGGCCTGGGCGGAGGCCTGGGTGGCTTTGGTGGCCGCGGCGGTGGCGGCGGTTTTGGTTCTGGCGGAGGCGGCTTCAGCTCCGGTGGCGGTGGTGACTTTGGTGGCGGTGGCGCCTCGGGAGACTGGTGATGGCAGGCCTGATCGCAACCCTGGCGCGCATCGTGCGCCACCGCTGGCGCGACGAGCGCGACACGCACCGCGCCATCCCGCCCGACATGCTCGAGCGCCTGATGCGCCGTGTTGCCGCCAGCGAGCAGCGCCACACCGGCGAGATCCGCATCTGCGTGGAAGCCGGCCTGCCCACCAGCTACCTCTGGCGCCACGCCACGGCACGCGAGCGCGCAGTGACCCTGTTCGGCAAGCTGCGCGTCTGGGACACCGAGGACAACAACGGCGTACTCATCTACCTGCTGCTGGCCGACCACGCCATCGAGATCGTCGCCGACCGCGGCCTGAACCGCCACGTCGACGCCACCCGATGGCAGCACCTGGTCGCCCACATGGGCGACGCCTTCGGCGCTGCGCGCTATGAAGACGGCCTGACCAAGGCGCTGGAAGAGGTGTCGGCCCTGCTGGTCGAATACTTTCCCGCCCCGGCCGCCGGCAGCGACGAACCGGCCCGCGTCAACGCATTGCCCGACGCGCCAGTGCTGGAAGGCGATTCGCTACTAAATTAATAGCCACCAGCCCAGGCCACGCCTGGGCTAGAGGCCTTTTTTCTTCAAATTTCGTAACTACTCCCCCCCATTCGCCCTGAGCCTGTCGAAGGGCTTGGTGATGCAGGGCAGGGCTTCGACAAGCTCAGCCCGAGCGGTGTGGAGACTGAGTAGTTACCAAATTTCAATAAGCCCAAGAAAAAACCGCCCGAAGGCGGTTTTTTTGCATGCGCAGAGCAGGGCTCAGCGCTTTTGGCGGTACTTGCGCAGCGCAGCGATCTGGGCCGCCATCACGGCCAGCTCGGATTGCGCGCGGGCCAGATCGAGGTCGGTCTTGGCGTTCTTCAGCGCCTCTTCGGCAGACGCCCGGGCCGCATTGGCCTTCTCTTCGTCGAGGTCCTTGCCGCGCACTGCCGTGTCGGACAGCACCGTCACGCAGTCCGGCTGGATCTCGAGGATGCCGCCAGCCACGAAGACGAATTCCTCGCCGCCGTCAGCCGTCTCGATGCGCACCGTGCCGGGCTTGATACGGGTGATCAGCGGCGTGTGGCGCGGGTACACGCCCAGCTCGCCGGCCTCGCCGGGCAGCGCCACGAAGCGCGCCTCGCCCGAGAAGATCGACTCTTCCGCGCTGACGACGTCGACATGAATGGTGTTGGCCATTTGGATTCCTTTTGCCTATCGGAAGGAAGAAGTGGGGGTAAGCAAGCAGGCGGGTGTCTGGCAAGGCGCCGCGCGAAAACGTACTGGAGTACGTTGAGCACGGCAACGCCGCCAGGCGCCCGTATACGCCGCTTACGCCAGCTTCTTGGCCTTTTCGAAGGCTTCGTCGATCGTGCCGACCATGTAGAAGGCCTGCTCTGGCAGGTGATCGGCCTCACCGGAGACGATCATCTTGAAACCACGGATGGTTTCAGCCAGCGGCACGTACTTGCCGGGCGAGCCGGTGAACACTTCAGCAACGTGGAAGGGCTGCGACAGGAAGCGCTGGATCTTGCGGGCGCGGGCCACGATCAGCTTGTCTTCCGGTGCCAGCTCGTCCATGCCCAGAATCGCGATGATGTCGCGCAGTTCCTTGTAGCGCTGCAGCGTGACCTGCACCGCGCGGGCGGTCGAATAGTGGTCTTCGCCGACGACGTTCGGGTCGAGCTGGCGGCTGGTCGAATCCAGCGGGTCCACGGCCGGGTAGATACCCAGCGAGGCGATGTCACGCGACAGCACCACGGTGGAGTCCAAGTGGGCGAAGGTGGTGGCAGGCGACGGATCGGTGTAATCGTCGGCTGGCACGTACACGGCCTGGATCGAGGTGATCGAGCCCACCTTGGTCGAGGTGATCCGCTCTTGCAGGCGGCCCATTTCTTCTGCCAGCGTCGGCTGGTAGCCCACGGCGGAAGGCATACGGCCCAGCAGTGCGGACACTTCGGTACCGGCCAGCGTGTAGCGGTAGATGTTGTCCACGAAGAACAGCACGTCACGGCCTTCGTCGCGGAACGACTCGGCAATGGTCAGGCCGGTCAGCGCCACGCGCAGACGGTTGCCCGGGGGCTCGTTCATCTGGCCGTAGACCATGGCCACTTTGGACTCCTCGAGGTTCTCGAGGTTCACCACGCCGGAGTCGGCCATCTCGTGGTAGAAGTCGTTCCCTTCACGGGTACGCTCGCCCACGCCAGCGAACACGGACAAGCCCGAGTGCGCCTTGGCGATGTTGTTGATGAGTTCCATCATGTTCACGGTCTTGCCCACGCCGGCGCCGCCGAACAGGCCGACCTTGCCGCCCTTGGCGAACGGGCAGATCAGGTCGATCACCTTGATGCCGGTTTCCAGCAACTCTTGCGACGGCGACAGTTCGTCGTATGCAGGAGCCTTGCGGTGGATGGAGGCGGTGAGTTCCTGGCTGACCGGGCCGCGCTCGTCGATGGGCGCGCCGAGCACGTCCATGATGCGGCCAAGCGTGGCCTTGCCGACCGGCACGGTGATCGGGGCGGCGGTGTTGGACACCACCAGGCCGCGACGCAGGCCGTCGGACGAGCCCAGCGCAATCGTGCGGACCACGCCGTCGCCGAGCTGCTGCTGCACTTCGAGCGTCAGGGTCGAACCTTCGAGCTTGAGAGCGTCGTAGATCCGGGGCATCTGGTTGCGCGGGAATTCCACGTCAACCACGGCGCCGATGCATTGCACGATCTTGCCCTGCGCGCCTGCTTGGATGTTGGCTTGAGCCATTGTTTGCTCCAAAAATGTGTACGTGACTTGCGGGCCGTCAGACAGCCGCGGCACCCGCAACGATTTCCGAAAGTTCTTTCGTAATCGCAGCCTGGCGCGTCTTGTTGTAGACCAGCTTCAGTTCGCCGATGACGTTGCCGGCGTTGTCGGTGGCGGCCTTCATGGCCACCATACGGGCCGACTGCTCGGACGCCATGTTCTCCGCCACCGCCTGGTAAACCAGGGATTCGGCATAGCGCACCAGCAACTCGTCGATGACGGTCTGCGCGTCGGGCTCGTAGATGTAGTCCCAGGCCGGTGCGCCGGGGTCTTTCTTGAGCGTCTCGGCGGCGAGCGGCAGCAGCTGTTCCACCACCGACTCCTGCTTCATCGTGTTGATGAAGCGGGTGTAGCAGAGGTAGACAGCGCTGACGCGGCCTTCCGCATAGGCGTCCAGCAGCACCTTGACCGGGCCAATCAGCTTGTCCAGGTGCGGCGTGTCGCCCAGCGCGGTGACGTGGGAGACCACGCGCGCGCCGATGCGGTTGAGAAAGCCCAGGCCCTTGTTGCCAATCGCCACGGCCTCGGCCTGCACGCCCTGCGACTGCAGCTCGCGCAGCTTGGTCGTGACGGCACGCAACACGTTGGTGTTCATGCCGCCGCACAGGCCCTTGTCGGTGGTGACCACGATGAAGCCGGCGGTCTTCGCATCGTTCGTTTGCATGAACGGGTGCGTGTACTCCGGATTCGCCTCGCCCAGGTGGGCGGCGATGGCGCGAACCTTCTCGCTGTATGGGCGCGCCGCACGCATGCGGTCCTGCGCCTTGCGCATCTTGGACGCGGCCACCATTTCCATGGCCTTGGTGATCTTCTTGGTGTTTTCCACCGATTTGATCTTGCCGCGGATTTCCTTGCCTGCTGCCATTGGGACTCCTTAAGTCTTCACCCGACCGGAATCAGGCGAAGGACTTCTTGAACGAGGTGATCGCGGTGGTGAGTTCTGCCTCAGCGTCCTTGTCCAGAGCCTTGGCCTTCTCGATCTTGTCGAGCAGAGCGCCGTGGCTGGTCTTCAGGAACTGGTGCAGGCCGTGTTCGAAGGACAGAACCTTCTTCACGTCCACGTCGTCGAGGAAACCCTTGTTCACCGCGAACAGCGTGGCGCCCATCAGGCTGATCGGCAGCGGGCTGTACTGGGCCTGCTTGAGCAGTTCGGTCACGCGGGCACCGCGGTCGAGCTGCTTGCGGGTGGCTTCGTCCAGGTCCGAGGCGAACTGCGCGAACGCAGCCAGTTCACGGTACTGGGCCAGATCGGTACGGATACCGCCGGACAGGCTCTTGATGAGCTTGGTCTGGGCTGCACCACCGACGCGCGACACCGAGATACCCGCGTTGATGGCGGGACGGATGCCGGCGTTGAACAGGCTGGTTTCCAGGAAGATCTGGCCGTCGGTGATCGAGATCACGTTGGTCGGCACGAAGGCGGACACGTCGCCAGCCTGCGTTTCGATGATCGGCAGTGCCGTCAGCGAACCGGTCTTGCCCTTGACGGCGCCCTTGGTGAAGGCTTCGACGTAGTCGGCGTTCACACGAGCGGCACGCTCCAGCAGACGGCTGTGGAGATAGAACACGTCGCCAGGGTAGGCTTCGCGGCCTGGCGGGCGGCGCAGCAGCAGCGACACCTGGCGGTAAGCCACGGCCTGCTTGGACAGGTCGTCATACACGATCAGCGCGTCTTCGCCGCGATCGCGGAAGTACTCGCCCATGGTGCAGCCGGAGTAGGCCGACACGTACTGCATGGCAGCCGATTCAGAAGCGGATGCAGCAACCACGATGGTGTAGTCCAACGCACCGGCTTGTTCCAGCGCGCGCACCACGTTCTTGATGGTCGATGCCTTCTGGCCGATGGCGACGTAGATACACGTCACGCCCTGGCCCTTCTGGCTGATGATGGCGTCGATGGCCACGGCCGTCTTGCCGGTCTGGCGGTCGCCGATGATCAGTTCGCGCTGGCCACGGCCCACGGGAACCATCGAGTCGATCGACTTCAGGCCGGTCTGCAGCGGCTGGTCCACCGACTGGCGTGCGATCACGCCTGGGGCGACCTTCTCGATCACGTCGGTCAGCTTGGCGTTGATCGGGCCCTTGCCGTCGATCGGCTGACCCAGCGCATTGACCACGCGGCCGATGAGCTCGGGGCCCACTGGCACTTCCAGAATGCGGCCCGTGCACTTGACGGTGTCGCCTTCGGAGATGTGCTCGTACTCGCCCAGAATCACGGCGCCGACCGAGTCGCGCTCGAGGTTCAGTGCCAGGCCGTACGACGGCTGGCCGTCGGAGCCGGCCGGGAACTCGAGCATTTCGCCCTGCATCACATCAGACAGGCCGTGGATGCGAACGATACCGTCGGTCACGGACACGACCGTGCCCTGGTTGCGGATGTCGGCGCTTCCCGCCAGCCCTTCGATGCGGCTCTTGATCAGTTCGGAAATTTCTGCGGGATTGAGTTGCATGACTCTTTCCTTCTCTTTGAGGTTAGCGGGAAGCCCGGACCGCGCATCACGCGGAGAGGGCCACCTTCATTTGTTCAAGACGGGCCTTGACCGAGGTGTCGAGCACCTCGTCGCCAACCACGACGCGTACGCCGCCGATCAGCGCAGAGTCCTGCTGCACGCTCAGATTGAGCTGGCGGCCGAAGCGCTTCTGGAGCGCTTGGCCGAGCTCGGCCAGCGCTGCTGCGTCAATCGGGAAAGCGCTGTAGACCACCGCATCGGAAGAGCCGCCCTGCGCGTTTTTGAGCGCGCGGAACTGCTTCGCCACTTCGGGCAGCGCCGCAAGGCGGCCGTTCTCGACCACGGCGCGCAGAAAATTGCGCGCCGCGTCGGGCAAGGGCGTACGAGCGACGTCAGCGATCAGGCCCAGCACCTGCTCGGCCGTCACCTTGGGGCTGTCGGCGAACTGCGCGAGCTGCGGGTTCTCAGCAATCGCAGCCAGCTCGTCGACCCAGGCCGCCGTAGCAGTCAGGTCGCCGCCAGTCGCGGACTTGAACAGCGCCTCGGCATAGGGACGCGCAATCGTGGCGAGTTCTGCCATGGTCGGTCCCCTTACAGCTCGGTCTTCAGGCGCGACAGCAGGTCGGCGTGAACGCCGGCGTCGACTTCCTTACGCAGGATCTGCTCGGCGCCCTTCACAGCCAGCGCTGCCACCTCTGCACGCAAGGCTTCACGTGCACGGACGGTTTGCTGGTCAGCTTCAGCGCGGGCGGCTGCAACGATCTTGCTGCCTTCCTCGCTGGCACGGGCCTTGGCTTCTTCGATGATGGCCTGGGCGCGGCGCTCGGCATCAGCCAGGCGCTGCGTGGTCTCGTTGCGCGTATCGGCCAGTTCCTTTTCGACGCGCTGGTTGGCAGCGGTCAATTCGGACTTGGCACGGTCGGCGGCAGCGAGGCCATCGGCGATTTTCTGGGCTCGTTCGTCAAGCGCCTTCGCGATCGGCGGCCACACGAACTTCATCGTGAACAGCACGAGGATCAAGAAGACGATCGCCTGAACGAACAGGGTCGCGTTGATACTCACGGCAACACCTTTCTAAAAGGGGGCGTTGGTCGGGAATCAGGCCAGAACGAAGGGATTGGCAAAAGCGAACAGCAGAGCGATAGCCACGCCGATCAGGAAAGCTGCGTCGATCAGACCGGCCAGAATGAACATCTTGGTTTGCAGTTCGTTGATCAGTTCAGGCTGGCGAGCCGACGCTTCCAGGAACTTGCCACCCATCAGCGCGATACCAATCGAGGCGCCAATAGCGCCGAGACCCACGATCAGACCACAAGCCAGAGCGACGAGACCGAGAACGTTTTCCATGATGATTCCTTTGGTGAAATAGAGAGAGTTGGAAAGAGAACGAAAAAACTAGCGAGAACTAGTGGGCGTCATGCGCCTGGCCCAGATAAATCAGGGTCAGCATCATGAAAATGAACGCCTGGAGCGTGATCACCAGAATGTGGAAGATCGCCCAGACCGTACCGGCGATGATGTGCCCGACAGGCAGCAACACCCCCGACAACGACGCCGCCGCCGCGCCACCCATGAGCGCGATCAGCATGAAGACCAGTTCACCCGCATACATGTTGCCGAACAACCGCATGCCGTGCGACACGGTCTTGGCGACGTACTCGATGATCTGCATCAGCAGATTGATGATGCCGAGGATCACGGCAAACACCGGATTCTTGCTGGTGCCGAACGGGGCCGACACAAGCTCATGCGCCCAACCGCCCAGGCCCTTGATCTTGACGCTGTAGAACAGGCACAACAGCAGCACGGAGGTCGACAGGCCCAGTGTGGTGGACAAGTCAGCGGTCGGCACGACACGCATGTAGGCATGGTGCGGATCGCTGCCAACCGCGCTGTGCGCGCCCTGCCAGACCAGCGGCAGAAGGTCGACCGGCAGCATGTCCATGGCGTTGAGCATGAAGATCCAGACGAACACGGTCAGGGCCAGCGGTGCAATGAAGCGGCGGCTCTGGGCGTTGTGGATGTTGGCCTTGGCCTGGTTGTCCACCATCTCGACCAGCATCTCGACGGCAGCCTGGAAGCGCCCGGGCACGCCCGAGGTGGCCTTGCGCGCGGCCAGCCAAAGAATGAAGCAGCCCAGGGCCCCCAGCACAGCGGCGTAGAGGACCGAATCCAGGTTGATCACATTGAAATCGATGATCTTGACCTGCTTCACAGGTTCAAGATCCCAGTTGACCTGCCAGTGCGTCAGGTGGTGAACGATGTATTCACTGGCGGTCGGGGCGTGTCCTTCTGCGGCCATCTCAGTAATTTCCTTGAACTCTTCTCGACAATGAACGATCCATCAACCAGTTGTGCGCTTTGACCGCACCAGCAGTGCGATCCAGTACGCCTTCATCGTCAACACCATGCCCAACAGCAGCACAAGCCAGCTGAGCCCCGGGACCACCCGGGGCGCTGCCGCCACGAAGGCGACAGTCAGTACGATCTTGACGATTTCCCATCCCAGAAACCTGGCAACCGCGGCCGCCGGATTCCCTGCAGCCCGCCGGCGTGTAATGCCGCGCGCAAACAATGCGGCGGGCACCACCACGGCCAGCGCCCCCCAGGCCGCTGACCATGCCATGCGCGACTGCCCGGTGGCCAGCCAGACCCCAAGGGACAGCAGCACACCGACGATCACTTGCCCGCCGATCACCCGCCAGGGCGATACCTGCGGATGACGCTCACGCAGCTGCTGCGCCTCTTCGGCAGACAGCGGCTTGAATTCGGGCTCGCCTGCCTCAATATCGGAATCTGTAGTCACGGGTTTCATCTGTTGGCGAAGCCTGTGTTACGGTTTCCAAAATTCAGCAAAGCCATTGATTATAGGTATAAGCCCAGGCACTTCTTCCATGACCCGGCAGGTTATGGGAGAAGGCTGCGCGCAAAGGTCCTTTTCGGGGCCGCGCCACAATGCCATGCAGAACCCTCGGCCGAGGGGTTTCCAGCCCGGGAATCGGCACCCGATGCCGCCCCGGACGCCACCACAGCACAGCCGAACTTGAACCCCTACTACGACGCAGCCAAGCCACACCATCGCCCGGATGGCTTCCAGAACCGCTACGGCGATTTCACGCCCCCTAATTTGCGCGACGTGCTGCGCTGGAAGCGCGAGGCACGGCACGCCGGGCTGCCACAAGCCCCGCGGGAAGCACCTCCCACCGTCGTGCCCGACCATGCCTTTTTGCGGGCCAACGCCGAGGCCGGCGCGGCGATGCAGCCGGCTCTCACCTTCATCGGCCACTCTACGATGCTGGCGCAGTTGCCTGTCGGCACGCGTGGCCTCACGGTATTGACGGACCCGGTGTTCTCCAAGCGCGCCTCGCCCCTCTCCTTTGCCGGACCACGCCGCCTGCAGCCTCCCGCCTTGACTGCGGCGCAGCTGCCGCATGTGGACCTGGTGCTGATCAGCCACAACCACTACGACCACCTCGACACGGCCTCGGTTCGCGCCCTCGCCGCACAGGCCGGCGGACCGCCCTTGTTCATCGTGCCGCTGGGAATCGGCCCCTGGCTGGCACGCCAGGGGATCCCGGGCGCGGTCGAACTCGATTGGTGGGACACACACCTGGTAGAAGCCGGCAATGCCACGGCAGAAATCACCCTCACGCCAGCCCAGCACTGGAGTGGCCGCGGCCTGCGCGATCGGCTTGCCACGCTGTGGGGTGGTTTCGCGGTACTGGCGCCGGAGTTCCACCTGTTCTTTGCCGGCGATACCGGCTACTCGCCCGACTTCGCAGACATTCGCGCACACTTCGCAACCCGACAAGCCGCAGCGCAGGGCGGTGGCTTCGATGCGGCGCTGATTCCCGTTGGCGCCTACGATCCCCGCTGGTTCATGCGCGAACAGCATGTGGACCCACCCGAGGCCGTACAGATCCACCACGACCTGGGCGCCAAGCGCAGCATCGGCATCCACTGGGGTACCTTTGCCCTGACCGACGAGGCGCTGGACCAGCCACCGCGCGATCTGGCCACCGCCCGCGCGGCACAAGGACTGACCGAAGCGGATTTTTCGGTCATGGCCATTGGCGAAACGCGCAGACTGCCACGCCGTACCATTTCGCCCCCTCCCTCCAAGGACACTGCATGAGCACCACGCCCACCACTCCCGAAAACGATCCGCGCAAGGATTCGCTGATCGAATACCCCTCGCTGTTCCCGATCAAGGTCATGGGTACCAAGGTCGATGGGCTGGTGCATGCCATCACAGCCATCGCCGAGCAGTACGACCCGCAGTTCGATGCCACTACCGTCGAGCTGCGCGACAGCAAGGCCGGCAACTACCTGGGCATCACCATCACCGTGACGGCCACCAGCCGCGAGCAGCTCGACAACCTGTACCGCGCGCTGTCCTCCCACCCCATGGTGAAGGTCGTGCTGTGACAACACGCGCTGCCGCATGAGCCTTGTGGCCTCGAACCTCGGCCGCGTGGACTATGCCGCCACCTATGCGGCCATGCAGGACTTCACCGCGCAGCGCACACCGGAGACCGCCGATGCGCTCTGGATCTGCGAGCACGACCCGGTCTTCACCCAGGGCCTGGCCGGCAAGGCCGACCATGTGCTGAACCCCGGCGCGATCCCCGTCGTCACCACCAACCGCGGCGGCCAGGTGACCTATCACGGCCCCGGCCAGGTGGTGGCCTACCCGTTGCTGGACCTGCGACGCGCTGGCTACTACGTCAAAGAATACGTCTACCGCCTGGAAGAATCGGTGATCCGCACCCTGGCGCATTTTGGCGTCACCGGCCACCGCGTGACGGGTGCGCCTGGCATCTACGTGCGGCTGGACGACCCGTTTTCGCACGCGGCGCTCACCGGCCCGATGCCTGCGGGCGACCCATTTCACGGCCTGGGCAAGATCGCCGCGCTAGGCATCAAGGTGAGCCGGCACTACAGTTACCACGGCCTGGCCTTGAACGTGGCGATGGACCTGGAACCCTTTCTGCGCATCAACCCTTGCGGCTATGCCGGACTGCAAACGGTGGACCTTTCTACAATCGGCGTTACCGCCTCCTGGGATGAGGCCGCGTTGGTGCTGGGGCAGAAGCTCGGCATCTACCTCGCGCCCTGACCCCACTCCCCCTCGCCGGAACCGCGCCATGAGCACCACAGAAGTCGTCCGCGAAGCCCAGAGCCTCGCCACCTACAACCCGCTGGCCAAACAGAAGGCCGGGGCCAAGCTCGCGCGCATCCCGATCAAGGTCGAGCAGGGCGAGACGCTCAAGAAGCCCGACTGGATCCGCGTCAAGGCCGGCAGCCCGACCACGCGCTTCTACGAGATCAAGCAGATCCTGCGCGAGAACAACCTGCACACGGTGTGCGAGGAAGCCTCCTGCCCCAACATTGGCGAATGCTTTGGCAAGGGCACGGCCACCTTCATGATCATGGGTGACAAGTGCACCCGGCGCTGCCCGTTCTGCGACGTCGGCCATGGCCGGCCCGACCCGCTCGACAAGGACGAGCCGCTGAACCTGGCGCGCACCATTGCCAAGCTGCGCCTCAAGTACGTGGTGATCACCAGCGTGGACCGCGACGACCTGCGCGACGGCGGCAGCGGCCACTTCGTCGAATGCATCCAGAACATCCGCGAGCTGTCGCCTCTGACGCAGATCGAGATCTTGGTGCCCGACTTCCGCGGCCGCGATGACCGCGCGCTGGAAATCCTCAAGGCCGCACCGCCGGACGTGATGAACCACAACCTGGAAACCGCGCCACGCCTGTACAAGGAAGCTCGTCCGGGCAGCGACTACCAGTTCAGCCTGAACCTGCTGAAGAAGTTCAAGGCCCTGCACCCCAGCGTGCCAACCAAGAGCGGCATCATGGTCGGCCTGGGCGAAACCGACGAAGAAATCCTGCAGGTGATGCGTGACATGCGCGCACACGACATCAACATGCTGACCATCGGCCAGTACCTGTCGCCCAGCACCAGCCACCTGCCGGTGCGCCGCTACGTGCACCCGGACACCTTCAAGATGTTCGAGGAAGAGGCCTACAAGATGGGCTTCACGCATGCTGCCGTAGGCGCCATGGTGCGCTCCAGCTACCACGCCGACCAACAGGCCGAACACGTACTGAACCCGATCGCCGGCTGATGTCGGCGACCCTCCTGCTGGACCCGCAGTCTCTGCAGACGCGGGTCTCGTCAGGCACCTACACACGCGGGCTGGAGGTCTACCGTGGCCAGTTGGTGCTGGACTACGAACTGACCGCCGCCAGCAGCAGCGAGTGGCACATCGAGGGTGAAGTCCGCGGCACCGAGCGCCTGCCCTACGAGACCAGCGTGGAACTGGAGGTGGGCGAGAACGGCCGCATCCTGCTGTTCAATAGCTCTTGCACCTGCCCGGTCGGGTACAACTGCAAGCATGCGGTGGCGCTTACGCTCAAGGCCGCCTACAAATCAGGCAATGTGCTGAAGCAGGCGGCCGCCACAGCCCCGCCACCGCAGCAGCCGCCATCGCCCGCCCAGGTGCTGGCGCAGGCACAGGGTCAGGTGGACCAATGGCTGGACCTGTTCGGCGCAGCCGACACCACACCGCCACCGCCCGCCCCCACCGCAGACCGGAATGTCTACCTTTTGTCCGAACGGCCGCGTCGAGGACGCGAGGGTGAGGGGCCTCGGCTACTGATGCTGGGCTGGGGCCGCGCGCACCCGCTGCGCCGTGGCGGCTGGACCAAGGTCAAAACCCCTTACTACCAGTCGTACAGCGGCGGCAGCCAGGCTGTCGGGGCCGCCGAAGACCAGGAATGCGTGCGGCTGATCGCCTCGCTGGAGCAGCAGGGCTACGGCACGCTCCAGGGCCTGCTGCAGGGCCGCGCCGGCGTGCTGGCGCTGCAACTGGCGGCGGGCACGGGCCGGCTCTTCATGGCCGACTCGCAGGGGCAGATCAGTGGTGACGCATTGCAGTGGGGCCCGCCGCGCAGTATCTGCTGGCAATGGAGCGAGATCGCCCGGCCGTCGGACCCGGAGCCGCTGTGGGCACTGCGCCCGCAGCTTGCCGAGAACACACCCGAGGCCCGCCTGTTCACCAGCCAACCGCCGTTCTACCTGGACACTGCGGCCGGCCTCTGCGGTCTGGCGGAAGCGCCCGGCGTCGCCGAACAGCACCTGCCGCTGCTGCTGAACGCGCCGCCGATCCCGCAATCCGCCTTCGCCCGCCAACAGGCTGCGCTGCTGGGCCGCCTGGCCGGCCTGCCGCTGCCGCCCACCGTGACGCCACCGGAGACGCTGCAGGATGTCATCCCGGTCCCGCGACTGCTCCTGGAGCCTGTGCCGCCGCAAGACACGGCCCGCCTCGGCTTGCTGCGCGCCACGCTGCGCTTCGACTACGCCGGCCTGCGCCACTACTGGCCGCACCATGAAGGCCGGGTACTGGTGGAGCAAGGCGCGCGCCGGGTAGTGCTGCAACGACACATGGCCACCGAGCTAAGCGCGCGGCTGGCGCTGAACCGCCTGGGCTTGCTCGACGACGGCCAGGGCCAGCACCATCTGGTGCCCAGTGCCGGGCCATCGCCCTGGCTGGACTGGGCCGACCGTGACTATGCGCCGCTGCGCGAGGCTGGCTTCACACTGGAAATCGACCAACGCCTGCTGGGCTTCATCCAGTATGCAGATGCGCTTGACGTGCGACTGGTCTCCGCTGCCACGGGCGAAGACCTGGAGCTGCACGGCGACGCGCCTGAAGAAGGCAGCATCTCGCCCTGGTTCGACCTATCGCTGGGCATCGAGATCGATGGCCGGCGCCAGAACGTGCTGCCCTGGCTGCCCGAGCTGCTGGACCAGCTACGCCCCACGGCCGACGGCGCCGAACTGCCCGAATGGATCTGGCGCCCGCGCGAGGACGGCGGCTTTGTGCGCCTGCCGTCCGCACCGCTGCGCCCCTGGCTACAGGCCTTGCTCGACCTGGTGGGCGACCACGACCTGGACGGCGAACTGCTGCGGCTGTCGCGCATGGAGGCGTTGCGCCTGGGCGCCTCGCTAGGAGCAGGTGCGCAGTGGGAAGGTGCGGCGCAATTGCGCGAGATGCTGCGCCAGCTCGGCGGCCATGAGCGCCTGCCCGAAGTGCCGCTGCCCGCGGGCCTGCAGGCCACGCTGCGGCCTTATCAACATCGCGGCCTGGACTGGCTGCAGTTCTTGCGCACGCATGGCCTGGCCGGCATCCTGGCCGACGACATGGGCCTGGGCAAGACCTTGCAGACCCTGGCCCACATGCTGGTCGAGAAAGAAGCTGGCCGGCTCGACCGGCCCTGCCTCGTCGTGGCTCCTGTGAGCCTGCTGGGCAACTGGCGGCACGAGGCCGCCCGCTTTGCGCCTGGGCTGCGCACCCAGGTCTGGCACGGCAAGGAGCGGCATGCGGCGGCCGACGCGCTGGCGCGCTGCGACCTGGTGATTGCGCCCTACTCCCTGCTGCAGCGCGACCGCGCGCGCTGGCAGGCCCAGGCCTGGCACCTGGTGGTGCTGGACGAGGCGCAGAACATCAAGAACGCCAGCACCCATGCAGCGCAGGTGGTGGCCGAGCTCGACGCCCGGCACCGCCTGTGCCTGTCCGGCACGCCGCTGGAGAACCACCTGGGCGAGTTGTGGAGCCTGTTCCACTTCCTGATGCCGGGCTTTCTGGGTAGCCAGACGCGCTTCAAGGAGCTGTTTCGCACGCCAATCGAGAAGCACGCCGACCCCGAGCGCATGGACCAATTGCGCCGCCGCATCACGCCCTTCATGCTGCGGCGGAACAAGAGCGAGGTCGCCGACGAGCTGCCCGCCAAGGTGGAGAACATCACCAGCATCACGCTGGAGGGTGCGCAGGCCGACCTCTACGAAACCATTCGCCTGACCACCGAAAAAGCGGTGCGCCAGTCGCTGCAGGACAAGGGGCTGGCGAAGTCGCAGATCCAGGTGCTGGATGCATTGCTCAAGCTGCGCCAAGTCTGCTGCGACCCACGTCTGGTGTCCTCGGTGCCGGCGGCGCAACGCCTGCGCCAGTCCGCCAAGCTCGAACTGCTGATGGAGCTGCTGCCCGAGATGCTGGCCGAGGGCCGGCGGGTGCTGCTGTTCTCGCAGTTCACCACCATGCTGGGCCTGATCGAGGACGAGCTGAAAACCCGCAACATCGCCTGGACCAAGCTCACCGGCCAGACGCAGCAGCGCGACCGTGCCATCGCACGCTTCACCTCGGGCGAGGTGCCACTGTTCCTGATCAGCCTGAAGGCCGGCGGCACCGGCCTGAACCTGCCGCAGGCCGATACCGTCATCCACTACGACCCCTGGTGGAACCCGGCGGTAGAAGACCAAGCCACCGGCCGCGCCCACCGCATCGGCCAGCGCAGCCAGGTCTTCGTCTACAAGCTGGTGGCCGAGGGCACGATAGAAGAGCGCATCCTGGCGCTGCAGGCGCGCAAGGCCGCGCTGGCCGAGAGCCTCTACAGCGGCGCCGTGGCGCGGCGCGAGCCCTTGTTTACCGAGAACGACGTGGCCGAGCTGCTGCGGCCGCTGGGCGACTGAGCCAGACTCAGACTCAGCCAGCCATGGCGGCCGCCGGGTCCTCGGCCTGCACCACGCGCTGCGCCCAGGGCGCGAGACGGCCGGTGTCAGAGCGCAGCACCTCTTGCTTGACCGCCAGGATCTGCGCCGGGTGCATGGAGAAGCTGCGCAGGCCCAGGCCCAGCAGCAAGCGCGTCATGCTGATGTCGCCCGCCATCTCGCCGCAGATGCTCACGCCCTTGCCACGGCGCCGGCATTCGGTGATGGTGTCTGCCACCAGGCGCAGCACCGCCGGATGCAAGGGGTCATACAGGTGCGCCACGGATTCATCGGCCCGGTCGATCGCCAGCGTGTACTGGATCAGGTCATTGGTGCCGATAGACAGGAAGTCGAAGTAACGCAGGAACAGCGGAAGCGTGAGCGCCGCCGCCGGGATCTCGATCATGGCGCCGATCTGCGGGTTGCCGTAGGCGATGCCGGTGTTGTCGAGCTCAGCGCGCGCATGGTCGATCAGGGCCAGCGTGTGGCGAATCTCGCTGCCATGCGCGAGCATGGGAATCATCATGTGCACCGGCCCGTGCACCGAGGCGCGCAGGATGGCGCGCAGCTGGGTGCGGAACATGGCCGGATCGGCCAGGCTCCAGCGGATAGCGCGCAGGCCCAGCGCAGGATTGAGGTGGGAGGCATCGCGCCGCGTATCGTCCAGCGGCTTGTCCGCGCCGATGTCCACGGTGCGGATGGTGACCGGCAGGCCCTGCATGCCTTCCACAGCCTTGCGATAGGCCTGGTACTGCTCTTCTTCGTCAGGCAGGTGGCCCTGCCGGCCCATGAACAGGAATTCGCTACGAAACAGCCCCACGCCCGCGGCGCCGGCCTTGACGGCGGCCTCAGCGTCCTCGGGCATCTCGATGTTGGCCAGCAGCTCCACCCGCTCACCGTCGAGCGTGATGGCCGGCGTGTGGCGCAGCCGCGCCAGGCGCTCGCGCTCCAGGTCGCCGCGCCGCTGCTTGAAGCCGTACTCGGCGAGGATGATGGCCGACGGGTCGACGATCACCACACCGGCGTCGCCGTCGATGATCACCCAATCGTCCTGCCGCACCAGCTGGCTGGCACTGCGCGCACCAACCACTGCGGGTATATCCATGCTGCGCGCGACGATGGCCGTGTGCGAGGTCTTGCCGCCCACGTCGGTCACGAAGCCGGCGAACACGCTCTGCTTGAACTGCAGCATGTCGGCCGGTGACAGGTCATGCGCCACCAGCACCAGCGGCACGTCCTCGGTGTCGCCCAATTGCAGGTCTTGCTGGCGCGGTGCCGGCCGCACGGGCGGCGGCGCCACCGGCGAGGCCACGCCCTTCATGTAGCGCAGGATGCGCTCGACCACCTGCTCCAGATCGGCCTTGCGCTCGCGCAGGTAGGGGTCTTCCATCTCGTCGAACTGGCGCGAGATCACCTCCAGCTGCGTGGTCAGCGCCCATTCGGCGTTGTAGAGGCGGTCGGTGATCCAGTGCTTGACGCCCTCTTCCAGCTCCTTGTCCTGCAACAGCATCAGGTGCACGTCGAGGATGGCGGAGAGCTCCTGTGGGGCTTCCTTGGCGCTCATCAGCGCCACGGTCTGCTGCAGCCGCTGGATCTCTTCGATCACCGCATCGCGCGCCGAGCGCACCCGCGCGATCTCGGACAGCACTCGGCCGGCATCGACGAAATAGTGCGCAACGTCGATCCGGCTGGATGCTGCCAGCACAGCGCGCCCGATGGCGATGCCACGGGCAACAGCCAGGCCATGCACGGCAAAGGTCACGACGCCTCCCGCTCAACCTGCAGATGGAGCAGCGTCACGTCACTCTCCTTCGCCGAACTTGTCCTGGATCAGCGCGAGGATCGCCTCCATCGCCGCCTGCTCGGAGGCACCATCGGTCTCGATGCGGACCTCGGTGCCGATGCCCGCGGCCAGCATCATCACGCCCATGATGCTCTTGGCGTTGACCTTGCGGTCGCCGCGCGCGATCCATACATCGCACGGGAAGCTGCCGGCGAGCTTGGTGAGCTTGGCCGATGCACGGGCGTGCAGCCCGAGCCTATTGCTGATGGTTATGTTCGTCTGGATCATGTTTGCGGCGGGCCTGGTTCTGCGGTGCGGTAATGGCGACCTGCATCACGCCCTGCGTGCCGCCGACCACCGCGCGCGCGACCAGCGCGTCAAGCGCCTCGTGGCGGTAGGTGACGGTGCGCAGCAGCATCGGCAGGTTGACGCCGGTGACCAACTTGGAGCGCACGCCATCGACCAGCCGCTGCGCGACATTGCAGGGCGTGGCGCCGAACACGTCGGTCAGCACCAGCGTCCCGCCACTGCGCTGCTGCTGCAGGATGATGCGTGCGGAGGCCAGCGTCTCCTCGGGGGAGACGTTGGGCTGTACATCGAGCGCCATCACGCCTTCGCCACTGTCCGGGAACACGTGGAGCACGCACTGGCGCAACGCGTGGGCCAATGGCGCGTGGGCGATGATGAAGATGCGGTTGGGCGTGGCGTTGCGGTGCACCATTCGATTATGTGCCGGCCGTCAGGGCACGCGCAGGCCGGCGAGGAAGTTCTCTGCCGTTGCCAACTCGGCCCGCGAGCTGTACATGGCCGCCTGGTAGGCGTAGGCCCTGCCGCCGCGCGTGCTGGCAAACCAGGCGGCCTGCACGGTCACGGCCCCCCGGTCATCCGGACGCCGCCCGGTGGCCGCCAGCCGCACCGACTGTGGCAGCGAGATGGCACCTATCGGCGCAAAGGACTGGCCAGCCGGCGCATCAGGCCCCGGCAGCAGGCCCATCCGTGCCAACGACGCATCCTGCCAGGCCCCCAGTACGGCCCCCAGTTGCTCCGGCTCGGTCAGCTCGACCCAGGCCAGGGTGAAGGTGGCGCCGGCAGCATCGCAGCCCAGCATGTGCATGCGCAAAGCCTGGCCGGCCAGCATCACCGGCCGCTCGCCATCGTCCGGTTTGCAGGGCAGCAGCGCCTGCAGCGGCGTGGGTGGCAATTGCACCTCGCGCCAATTCAGATCAGGCGTGCAGCCAGCCAGGGAAACGGCGCAGGTCAGCAGGGCAGCACATACGGGCAATCGCATGCCGCCGATTATCGGAGCGCGGGCCGCCACCGGCGCATCCACGTATCACAACGCTACAAGGAACCTTTGCGCGCCGGCACGGCTCCACTCCCCTGCAGCGACACGGCAAACGGCCTACACTTCGCAGGCTGCGCCCCCGACTGCCGCCCCACCATCCCGCCATGAAACGCATCCTCTACGCCACCGCGACTGCCGCCGTACTCGGCCTGGGCGCCGCCGCTTTCTGGAGCAGCGGGACCTCGGCCGCCCCCACCTCCACCTTCGTGTTGCTCGACGGCTCGCAGCACACCACGCAAGACCTGCGCGGCAAGGTGACGCTGGTCAATTTCTGGGCCACCAGTTGCGTCACTTGCGTGGCCGAGATGCCCCAGGTGATTGCCACCTACGACAAGTACCAGTCGCGCGGCTACGACACCCTGGCCGTGGCCATGAGCTACGATCCGCCGAGCTACGTCGTCAACTACGCGCAGACGCGCAAACTACCGTTCAAGGTGGCGATCGACAACACCGGCAGCGTGGCGAAGGCCTGGGGCGACGTGCAGCTCACGCCGACCAGCTACGTGGTCAACAAGCGTGGTGAAATCGTCAAACGCTACGTCGGCCAGCCAGACTTCGCCGAACTGCACCAACTGATCGAAAAACTGCTCGCCGAAGCCTGAGGCCCATGGTTTGTCGTCAACAGCCTGTTTTTGCAAGAAAACAGGCTGTTTCGCTTATTGGGCGCCGGCTTACAGCTATATATTAGATAGCAACCGCCCGAGTGAAGTTGGCACGCGTGACAATCCCCGGGCATGTCCGGTAGCCGCCCGGGCGACCGACGGCGAAAGACCGGCCCCGGCACGGGCGTTAAACTGGCCGGCCGACCTTTCTCCGCCGCACGCGTGTCTTCCGCTCCCCGTCCGCAGATTCAGCTCCGCCCTCCCGCCACGCCCGACGAATGGGCTGCCACCCGCGAGATCCTGCGCGAGTACGTCCAGAGCCTTGAGGCCGAACTGGACATGGCCACCCTTGAACACGAACTGGCCCACCTGCCCGGCGACTATGCCGAGCCGCGCGGCGGCCTGCTGCTGGCCTGGGTCGACGGTGAGCTGGCGGGCTGCTGCGCCCTGCGGCCGCTGGACACCTCGGACTACCCCAACGCCAGCGAGATGAAGCGCCTCTACGTGCGCCGCGCCTTCCGCGGCTTCGGCCTGGGCCGCCAGCTCGCCGAGGCCACCATGGACCTGGCGCGCCGCGGCGGCTACGCCTGCGTGCTGCTCGATACGCTGGATGCGATGGAGGCCGCCCGCGCGCTCTATGCCGACCTGGGCTTCGAAGAGGTCCCGCCCTACTACCTGAGCCCCTTGAGCGGCGCGCATTACCTCAAGGCAAGTATTTGAATTTAAGCCCACCCCCAGGCTTCGCGCACTGCGTGTCGCTGCGCCAACCCCCTACCGGGGGCAACACCTGCGGCCCGGCGGAGCCGGTTCCGCGGTGTTTTTGGCATTGGGCTGTGCTGGCTTCGCGCGCAGTGCGCCGTGTGGGTGCTGAAATGGAAACGGCGCCTTGCGGGCGCCTTTTTTGAAGAAAAGCGGCTGAATCCCTTTATTCGCGCCGGCTTTTAGCTATTAAATAGCTAGCATCACTTCAAACTCAAGCCGTCTTGGCCTGCGCCAGCAGCGTGGCGGCATCGCTCACTTCGAACTTGCCGGGTGCTTCGATGTTGAGCGTCTTGACCACACCGTCTTGCACCAGCATCGAGTAGCGATTGCTGCGCAAGCCCATGCCGCGGCCGATCAGGTCCAGCGTCAGGCCGGTGGCCTGCGCAAAGGCGGCGCTGCCGTCACCCAGCATGCGCACCTTGCCGTCGGTCTTCTGGTCGCGCGCCCAGGCGCCCATCACGAAAGCGTCGTTCACCGACAGGCACCAGATCTCGTCAACGCCCGCTGCCTTGAGCGCGGCGGCATTTTCCACGTAGCCCGGCACATGCTTGGCCGAGCAGGTGGGCGTGAACGCGCCCGGCACGGCAAACAGCGCGATGGTCTTGCCGGCCGTGGCCTGCAGGACGTCCACCGGGTTCGGGCCGATGCTGCAGCCATTGCCTTCGACCTCGGAATATTCCATCAGCGTTGCCGCTGGCAGCTTGTCACCAATCTTGATCATGCGTCTCTCCTTGCGGGTTACGGGGCGCCCGATAGGGTGCCCCAAAAAGAAAAACGGCCCGCCAAAAGGAGGGCCGTTTTCATACGGTACGGGACCGAAGCCGAATCAACGGCTTCAGACCACCGCAGCCTTTTGAACCAGGCGGGTAGCAACCCAGTTCTTGGTGCGGGAGATCGGGCGGCTTTCCGTGATCTCGATGGTGTCGCCCAGCTTGTACTCGCCATTTTCGTCATGGGCGTGGTACTTGCTCGACTTGCCCACGATCTTGCCGTAGAGCTCGTGCTTCACACGGCGCTCGACCAGCACGGTCACGGTCTTGGCACGCTTGTCGCTAACCACCTTGCCAATCAAGGTGCGCTTGAGGGATTTTTTAGCTTCCGTCATGGTCACTCCTTACTTGGCAGCCTGGGACTCGGCCTGCTTTTGGGCAAGGATGGTCTTGGCGCGGGCGATGTCGCGGCGCGTGGTGCGCAGCGTCGACGTATTGTTGAGTTGTTGCGTGGCCTTCTGCATGCGCAGACCGAAGTGGGCCTTTTGCAGGGCCTTGATTTCGGCTTCGATACCAGCAACATCCTTTTGGCGCAGTTCAGCAGCTTTGGTCATGTCATTTCTCCTGATCAAGTGCCAAGCTGGCGAGCGACGAACGTGGTGCGCAGCGGCAGCTTGGCAGCAGCCAGGCGGAACGCTTCACGGGCCAGTTCTTCCGGCACACCGACAATCTCGAACACGATCTTGCCGGGCTGGATTTCAGCCACGTAGTACTCGGGGTTGCCCTTGCCGTTACCCATCCGCACTTCTGCGGGCTTGGTAGAGATTGGCTTGTCAGGGAACACACGAATCCAGATGCGGCCGCCACGCTTCACGTGACGGGAAATCGCACGACGTGCGGCTTCGAGCTGGCGGGCCGTCAGACGGCCGCGGTCGGTGCACTTCAGACCGAAGTCACCGAACGCCACCGAGTTGCCCCGGGTGGCGACGCCGGTGTTGCGGCCCTTTTGCTCCTTGCGGTACTTGCGGCGAGCGGGTTGCAGCATGATGTTTTTTCCTTAAACGACCGATTACTCGGTCTTGGCACCGTCCGCTGCTGCAGCGGGCGCGGCTACCTTGCGGACGCGCTTAACGGCTGAGGGGTCGGCGGCACCACCGGCACCGGCGGGCTTGTCGCTGCCATCGGCAGGCGCCACGTTGCCACCACCCACTGGGCGGGCATCGCGACGCGGACCACGGCGGTCGGCACCCGGACGGTCGCCACCTGGGCGGCCATCACGGCGCGGACCACGCGGGCGACGTTCGTCGTCACGCGGCTCGACCACGGCGGGCAGGTCGTTACGACCCAGGGTGTCACCCTTGTAGACCCAGACCTTGACGCCGATGACGCCGTAGGTGGTCTTGGCTTCAGAGGTACCGTAGTCGATGTCGGCACGCAGGGTGTGAAGCGGCACGCGACCTTCGCGGTACCACTCGCAACGAGCGATTTCGATGCCGTTCAGGCGGCCCGACGACATGATCTTGATACCTTGAGCGCCCAGGCGCATCGCGTTCTGCATGGCGCGCTTCATGGCGCGGCGGAACATGATGCGCTTTTCGAGCTGCTGGGTGATCGAGTCGGCGATCAGCTTGGCATCGATTTCAGGCTTGCGCACTTCTTCGATGTTGACGGCGACCGGCACCTTCAGGCGGGCTGCGAGCTCGCGCTTGAGGTTCTCGATGTCTTCACCCTTCTTGCCGATCACCACGCCCGGACGTGCCGAGAAAATGGTGATGCGGGCGTTCTTGGCAGGACGCTCGATCAGGATGCGCGAGACGGCGGCGTTTTTCAGCTTGGCCTTCAGGAACTCGCGCACCTTGATGTCTTCAGCCAGCATGCCGGCGAAGTCACGGTTGTTGGCATACCAGCGGCTGGACCAGTTACGGCTTACCGACAGACGGAAGCCGGTTGGGTGGATTTTCTGTCCCATATCTTCCAGACCTTCTGTTAGTTGCCCACCGTCACGTACACATGGCACGTGGGTTTGCTGATGCGGTTGCCACGGCCCTTGGCACGCGCGGTGAAGCGCTTGAGGGTGGCTCCCTGCTCGACGTAGATGGTCGTGACCTTCAGTTCGTCGATGTCGGCACCGTCATTGTGCTCGGCGTTGGCAATAGCCGACTCCAGCACTTTCTTGACGATCCCAGCTGCCTTCTTCTGCGTGAAGGACAGGATGTTGAGGGCTTGGTCCACTTTCTTGCCGCGGATCAGGTCAGCGACCAGACGACCCTTGTCGACCGAGAGACGGACGCCGCGGAGGACTGCACGTGTTTCAGACATGTCGGTGCTCCTTACTTCTTGACTTTCTTGTCCGCGGGGTGACCCTTGAACGTGCGCGTCAGGGCGAATTCGCCCAGCTTGTGGCCGACCATTTGGTCGGTGATGTAGACGGGCACGTGCTGCTTGCCGTTGTGCACGGCGATGGTCAGACCGATGAACTCGGGCAGAACCATGGAGCGACGCGACCAGGTCTTGATCGGCTTCTTGTCCTTGGTGGTCACCGCCTTGTCGGCCTTGGCCACAAGGTGATGGTCAACAAACGGACCCTTTTTGAGAGAGCGAGTCATTTGCTATCCCTTACTTCTTGCGACGCGACACGATCATGACCTGCGTGCGCTTGTTGTTGCGGGTGCGGTAACCCTTGGTCAGATTGCCCCACGGATCGACTGCGTGACGGCCTTCGCCGGTCTTGCCTTCACCACCGCCATGGGGGTGATCGACCGGGTTCATTGCCACACCGCGAACGGTCGGGCGAATACCCTGCCAGCGCTTGGCACCGGCCTTGCCGAGTTGGCGCAGGCTGTGTTCTTCGTTGGCGACTTCACCAATGGTGGCGCGGCACTCGATGTGGATCTTGCGCACTTCACCCGAGCGCAGGCGAACCTGAGCGTAGGTACCTTCGCGCGCCAGCAGCGTGGCCGAAGAGCCAGCCGAACGAGCAATTTGCGCGCCCTTGCCGGGTTGCATTTCGATCGCGTGGATGGTCGAACCCACCGGGATGTTGCGGATCGGCAGCGTGTTGCCGACGCGGATCGGGGCTTCCGAGCCGGACAGCAGCGTCGCGCCAGCTTCAACACCGCGCGGGGCGATGATGTAGCGGCGTTCGCCGTCGGCATACACCACCAGAGCGATGTGGGCCGTGCGGTTCGGATCGTATTCGATGCGCTCCACCTTGGCTGGGATGCCGTCCTTGTTACGGACGAAATCGACCACGCGGTAGTGGTGCTTGTGACCACCGCCCTTGTGGCGGGTGGTGATGTGACCGTTGTTATTACGGCCAGCCTTCTGGAACTGAGGTTCCAGCAGGGCTGCGTGCGGAGCACCCTTGTACAGGTGATCACGCGTGACCTTCACCACGGCACGGCGGCCAGGCGAGGTCGGTTTCATCTTGATGACAGCCATGATTACGCGGCCTCCCCGGACAGGTTCAGCTCTTGACCCGGTTGCAGCGTCACGTAGGCCTTGCGCACGTTGTCGCGGCGGCCAATGGACTTGCCAAAACGCTTGGTCTTGCCTTTGGTGTTGAGCACGGACACGCCCTTGACCTGGACCTTGAACATCAGTTCAACGGCAGCCTTGATCTCTGGCTTGGTGGCGTCCTGCAGCACCTTGAACGTGACGGCATTGGACTTCTCACCCACCATCGTGGCCTTTTCGGACACGATCGGTGCGAGCAGCACGGCCATCAAACGACCTTCATCAAACTTCGCGATGGGGGTGCTCATGCGAACATCTCCTTGAGTTTGTCGATCGCGCCCTTGGTGACGAGCACTTTCTTGTAGTGCACCAGCGACACCGGATCGGCGTAGCGCGGTTCAACAACCAGCACGTTCACCAGATTGCGCGATGCAAGGTACAGGTTTTCGTCGACTTCTTCGGCAATCACCATCACCGATTGCAGGTTCATCGCCTTGAACTTGTCGGCGAGCTGCTTGGTCTTGGGCGAATCCACGGTCAGCGAGTCAACCACAGCCAGGCGGCCTTCGCGGGCCAGCTGCGAGAAGATGGAGGCCATGCCGGCGCGGTACATCTTCTTGTTGATCTTCTGCGTGAAGTTTTCGTCAGGCATGTTCGGGAAAATCCGGCCGCCCCCACGCCACAGAGGCGAGGACGTCATACCGGCACGGGCGCGGCCCGTTCCCTTTTGCTTGAAAGGCTTCTTGGTCGAATGGTGGACCTGTTCGCGATCCTTCTGGGCACGGGTGCCCTGGCGCGCATTGGCCTGGAACGCGACGACGATCTGGTGCACCAGATCTTCGTTGTAGTCGCGACCGAACACGGTTTCCGGCGCTTCGAATTTGGAATCAGCCTGGCCTTGTGCGTTCAGGAGTTCGAGTTGCATCACTTCGCTCCCTCAGCAGCTGGCTTGGCCTTGATGGCCGGACGCACGGTCACGAAACCGCCCTTGGAGCCAGGAATGGCACCCTTGATCAGCAGCAGCTGACGGACTTCGTCCACGCGGATCACGTCGAGGTTCTGGGTGGTGACGAGGTCGTCGCCCAGGTGGCCCGACATCTTCTTGCCAGGGAACACGCGACCCGGATCCTGCGCCATCGAGATGGAGCCCGGAACGTTGTGCGAACGGCTGTTACCGTGCGACGCGCGTTGCGACTTGAAGTGATGGCGCTTGATCGTGCCGGTGAAGCCCTTACCGATGGTCGTGCCTTGCACGTCCACCTTCTGGCCCACCGTGAACAGCGACTCGGCCTTGACCACGCCGCCGGCTTGGTACTGGCCCGCTGCATCAGCGGTCACGCGGAATTCGCGGATGATTTCACCGGCTTCCACGCCAGCCTTGGCCAGGTGGCCCGCCAGGGGCTTGACCACGCGCGAGGCCTTACGTGCGCCGAACGTCACCTGAAGGGCGACGTAGCCATCGTTCTCTTGGGTTTTAACCTGGGTCACGCGGTTGTTGGACACGTCCACCACCGTGACAGGCACTGCGTCCCCGTCATCGGTGAAAAGACGCATCATGCCCACCTTGCGACCCAGCAACCCGAGGGAGTTGCTCAGACTCATGTGTTTTCTCCAAAACTCTCGCCGCAACGACTGCAATTGGCCGCTGCGTTTGCACGCGCGCCAAATCGAAGTTGCGCGTGCGCGAAAGAAGGTTGATAAAAATTCCGCCAGACCTACGCAAGACGCAAATCGGGCAGAGCCGCGCATTCTAGCCCGCCTAAAAAAATAGCGCAAGCATCCGATCTGGCAATGCCAGTACGCCCCATGAAAAAAGCCCATCCGGCGCAGGCACCGGATGGGCTTCAGACGGGCGCGCTGCGTGTTACTGCAGCTTGATTTCCACGTCGACGCCTGCCGGCAGGTCGAGCTTCATCAGCGCGTCAACCGTCTTGTCGGTTGGGTCGACGATGTCCATCAGACGCTGATGGGTGCGGATTTCGAACTGATCGCGGCTGGTCTTGTTGACGTGCGGCGAGCGCAGGATGTCGAAACGCTTCATGCGCGTCGGCAGGGGCACCGGGCCCTTGACGATGGCGCCGGTGCGCTTGGCGGTGTCAACGATTTCAGCGGCGGACTGGTCGATCAGCTTGTAATCGAAAGCCTTGAGGCGGATGCGGATCTTTTGCTTGGACATGATGGTGTTTCCTCGTGTTCGCGCAAATTACGCAATGATCTTGGCGACGACGCCCGAACCCACGGTACGGCCACCTTCGCGGATAGCGAAGCGCAGGCCTTCTTCCATGGCGATGGGGTTGATCAGCTTGACGGTGATCGACACGTTGTCGCCTGGCATGACCATTTCCTTGTCGGCCGGCAGCTCAATGGCGCCGGTGACGTCGGTGGTGCGGAAGTAGAACTGTGGACGGTAGTTGTTGAAGAAGGGCGTGTGACGGCCGCCTTCGTCCTTGCTCAGCACGTAGACTTCTGCGGTGAAGTGCGTGTGCGGCTTGATGGAGCCGGGCTTGCACAGCACTTGGCCGCGTTCGACGTCTTCACGCTTGGTGCCGCGCAGCAGCAGGCCGACGTTGTCGCCAGCTTGGCCCTGGTCGAGCAGCTTGCGGAACATTTCGACGCCGGTGCAGATGGTCTTTTGCGTGTCGCGGATGCCGACGATTTCGATTTCTTCGCCAACCTTAATGACGCCGCGCTCGACAGCGCCGGTCACGACGGTGCCGCGGCCAGAGATGGAGAAGACGTCTTCGACGGGCATCAGGAAGGCACCGTCCACTGCGCGCTCAGGCGTGGGGATGTAGGTGTCGAGGGCTTCGGCCAGCTTCATGATGGACTCTTCACCCAGCGGGCCCTTGTCGCCTTCGAGGGCGAGCTTGGCAGAGCCGTGGATGATGGGGGTGTCGTCGCCAGGGAACTCGTACTTGTCGAGCAGCTCGCGCACTTCCATTTCGACGAGTTCGAGCAGTTCGGCGTCGTCGACCATGTCGCACTTGTTCAGGAACACGATGATGTAGCCAACGCCCACTTGGCGGGCCAGCAGGATGTGTTCACGGGTCTGGGGCATCGGGCCGTCAGCGGCCGAGCACACCAGGATGGCGCCGTCCATTTGGGCAGCACCGGTGATCATGTTCTTGACGTAGTCGGCGTGACCAGGGCAGTCGACGTGTGCGTAGTGGCGGTTGGCCGTTTCGTACTCGACGTGTGCGGTGTTGATCGTGATGCCGCGGGCCTTTTCTTCGGGCGCTGCGTCGATCTGGTCGTAGGCCTTGGCTTCGCCGCCAAACTTGGCCGACAGCACGGTGGCGATCGCTGCCGTCAGCGTCGTCTTACCGTGGTCAACGTGGCCAATCGTGCCCACGTTCACGTGGGGCTTCGTGCGGGTGAATTTACCTTTTGCCATTTTTTCAACTCCAAAGAGCAATGTCCGTGTAACGGTTTAATGTCTGCACCCGATTGCTGGTTCGCCCCGCACGGACAACAGGGCGGCACCGGATCGCAGACAGGAAGAAAGCCACCAGAGCATCAAGCTCCGGTGGCTCAGTTTTTACTTGGCGCGCGAAGCGACGATGGCTTCAGCCACGTTACGCGGGGCTTCCGCGTAGTGCTTGAATTCCATCGTGTAGGTAGCACGGCCTTGCGACATCGAACGCAGCGTGGTCGAGTAGCCGAACATTTCGGACAGCGGCACTTCGGCCTTGATGGCCTTGCCGCCGCCGACCATGTCGTCCATGCCCTGCACCATGCCGCGACGCGAGGACAGATCGCCCATCACGTTGCCGGCGTAGTCTTCAGGCGTCTCGACTTCCACAGCCATCATGGGCTCCAGGATGACCGGGCCGGCCTTGCGGCAGCCTTCCTTGAAGCCGAAGATGGCAGCCATCTTGAACGCGAGTTCGTTCGAGTCCACATCGTGGTACGAGCCGAAGTGCAGCGTGACCTTGACGTCGACCACCGGGTAGTTGGCCAGCACACCTTGCGTGACGGCTTCATTGATGCCCTTCTCGACCGCAGGAATGAATTCGCGCGGCACGACACCGCCCTTGATCGCGTCGACGAACTCGATGCCCTTGCCCGGCTCGTTCGGCTCGATCTTCAGCACGACGTGGCCGTACTGGCCCTTGCCGCCGGATTGACGCACGAACTTGCCTTCAGCCTCTTCCACCGTCTTGCGGATGGTTTCGCGGTAGGCCACTTGCGGCTTGCCGACGTTGGCCTCGACACCGAATTCGCGCTTCATGCGGTCCACGATGATTTCAAGGTGGAGCTCGCCCATGCCGGCGATGATGGTCTGGCCAGACTCTTCGTCGGTCCGCACGCGGAACGAAGGATCTTCCTGGGCCAGGCGCTGCAGCGCGATGCCCATCTTTTCCTGGTCAGCCTTGGTCTTGGGCTCAACGGCCTGCGAGATCACGGACTCCGGGAACACCATGCGTTCGAGCGTCACGATAGCCGCTGGATCGCACAGGGTTTCGCCCGTGGTCACTTCCTTCAGGCCCACGCAAGCCGCGATGTCGCCGGCGCGGATTTCGCTGACTTCTTCACGGTTGTTGGCGTGCATTTGCACGATACGGCCGATACGCTCTTTCTTGCCGCGCACCGGGTTGTAGACGCTGTCGCCCTTGCTCAGCACGCCGGAGTAGACGCGCACGAAGGTCAACTGGCCCACGAACGGGTCGGTCATCAGCTTGAATGCCAGAGCCGAGAACTTCTCGTTGTCATCCGCCTTGCGGACCACCGGAGCTTCGTCTTCGTCCAGGCCATTGACCGGAGGAATGTCGGTCGGAGCCGGCATGTACTCGATCACGGCGTCGAGCATGGCTTGCACGCCCTTGTTCTTGAAGGCCGAGCCGCACAGCATCGGCTGGATTTCGCCAGCGATGGTGCGTTGACGGATGGCCGCCTTGATTTCTGCCTCGGTCAGCGCTTCGCCTTCGAGGTACTTGTTCATCAGCTCTTCGCTGGCTTCGGCAGCCGCTTCGACGAGCTTTTCACGGTATTCGTTGCAGACGTCGGTCAGGTTGGCGGGAATCTCGCCGTACTGGAAGGTCACGCCCTTGTCTTCGTCCCAGATGATGGCCTTCATCTTGACCAAGTCGACGATGCCCTGGAAGTGCTCTTCGGCACCGATCGGGATCTGGATCACGACGGGGTTGGCCTTCAGGCGGTCCACCATCATCTGGCGCACGCGCAGGAAGTCGGCGCCGGTACGGTCCATCTTGTTGACGAACGCGAGGCGGGGCACCTTGTACTTGTTGGCCTGGCGCCAGACGGTTTCGGATTGGGGCTGCACGCCGCCAACCGCGTCATACACCATCACGGCACCGTCGAGCACGCGCATCGAGCGCTCGACTTCAATGGTGAAGTCAACGTGGCCGGGGGTGTCAATGATGTTGATGCGGTGTTCTTCGAACTTGCCAGCCATGCCCTTCCAGAAGCAGGTGGTGGCAGCCGAGGTGATCGTGATGCCGCGCTCTTGCTCTTGCTCCATCCAGTCCATGGTGGCAGCGCCGTCGTGCACTTCACCAATCTTGTGGTTCACGCCGGTGTAGAAAAGAATGCGCTCGGTCGTCGTGGTCTTGCCAGCGTCGATGTGCGCCGAGATACCGATGTTGCGGTAGCGCTCGATAGGGGTCTTGCGGGACATGTGTTTCTCCTGGAACGGCGGAGAGCCCGCCCGCCGCGATATCGCAGCAGGTCGGGCTCACGCAGCCTGGGGGACTGAATAAGGACGGGTTCTTAGAAGCGGAAGTGGCTGAAGGCCTTGTTCGCTTCGGCCATGCGGTGCACTTCGTCACGCTTCTTCATGGCGCCGCCACGGCCTTCGGTGGCTTCGAGCAGCTCGTTGGCCAGGCGTTGAGCCATGGACTTTTCGCCACGCTTGCGAGCGGCTTCCTTGATCCAGCGCATCGACAGCGCCAGACGGCGCACGGGGCGCACTTCCACCGGGACCTGGTAGTTGGCACCACCGACGCGGCGGGACTTCACTTCCACCATGGGCTTGACGTTGTTGATGGCAACGGTGAAGGCTTCCAGGGGATCCTTGTCCGGGTTCTTCTTCTCGATCAGGTCGAGCGCGCCATAGATGATGCGCTCGGCGACGGCCTTCTTGCCGCCTTCCATGATGACGTTCATGAACTTGGACAGTTCGACATTGCCGTACTTAGGGTCCGGCAGGATTTCACGTTTAGGGACTTCGCGACGACGTGGCATTTTTCACCTCTTGTTTGCTTCAGTTGGCGCCCTGGCGGACACCGCGAGAGCCAGCAGGACTCTCACTTACTCGACCCGGACATCGGGTCACTACGCTGCATCTCCGCGCCACGCGGGAAACAGCACCTTCTAGACTGACGAAAAGCGCAGGGCTTACTTGGCCTTGGGCTTCTTGGCACCGTACTTGGAGCGCGATTGCTTGCGATCCTTGACGCCTTGCAAGTCGAGCGAACCACGAACGATGTGGTAGCGCACGCCTGGAAGATCCTTCACACGGCCGCCGCGGACCAGCACGACGCTGTGTTCCTGCAGGTTGTGGCCTTCACCGCCGATGTAGGAGATGACTTCGAAGCCGTTGGTCAGGCGAACCTTGGCGACCTTCCGCAGAGCGGAGTTTGGCTTCTTTGGCGTCGTGGTGTACACACGGGTGCATACGCCACGGCGCTGGGGCGAGTTTTGCATCGCGGGGCTCTTGGACTTGGTCTTTTCGACCTCGCGCCCCTGACGCACGAGCTGGTTGATGGTTGGCATTAAAACGTCCCTAAACGTTTGGAAAACGAAAACGTGAATCCCTTCGGAAGTTTTTCCGAAAAGCCCGCGAGTATAGCAGTGCCCCCCGATTGAGGGCAAATGCCGGCGATTTACTTGATCCAGAGGCGCATGGAATCCCAGGCGCGGCCGAAGAAGCCGGCCTGCGGCACGGCCTCCAGCACGACCAGCGGTACGTCGAGCAAGGGCTGGTCGGCCAGCGTCACCTTGAGCGTGCCGACGGCCTGGCCCTTGTCGAAGGGCGCCACCAGCGGATCGGGGCGCGCGACTTCGGTCTTGATCTTGGTGCCGCTGCCTGCAGGCACGGCAACGACGATGGCGCTGGGCCGGCCGAGCTTGATCTGGTTGCTGGAGCCCTTCCAGACGCTGGGGGTGACCACGGCCTGGTTGGCGTCGAACAGCTTGACCGCATCGAAAGCGGTATAGCCCCAGTTGAGCAGCTTCTGCGATTCATTGGCGCGCGCGCTGTCGCTGGCGGTGCCGAGCACGATGGATAGCAGGCGGCGCGAGCCAACGCCCGGGATGTCGCGCTTGGCGGTGGCGACCAGGCAGTAGCCGGCGGCTTGGGTGTGGCCGGTCTTCAGGCCGTCGACGGTGGGGTCGCGGTAGAGCAGCGTGTTGCGGTTGTGGCCGTTGCTGGCGGGCGTACCGGGATAGCGGTAGTCCTTCATGGCGTAGTAGCCGACGTATTCCGGGAAGTCCTGCATCAGCCGCGTGGCCAGGATGGAGAGGTCGCGCGCGGTGGTGGTGTGGCCGGGTTCGGTCAGGCCTTCAGGGTTCTTGTAGCCGGTGTTCTTCATGCCCAGGACCTTGGCCTGGTCATTCATCATCTGCACGAAGCGCTCGGCGCTGCCGCCGACGGCTTCGGCCAGGGCCATGGTGGCGTCGTTGCCGGACTGCACGATCATGCCCTTGATCAGGTCTTCCACCGGCACCTGCATCTTGGGGTCGATGAACATGCGCGAGCCGGGCATCTTCCAGGCGCGCACGCTGACCGGCATGGTCTGCTGCAGCGTGATCTTCTTGGCGCGTAGCGCGTCGAACACCAGGTAGGCCGACATCAGCTTGGTGAGCGAGGCGGGCTCGACCGGCATGTCTGCGTCTTTTTGCGCCAGGGTCTGGCCCGAGGTGACGTCAAACAGCAGGTAGGCGCGCGCGGCGATTTCCGGCGGTTGCGGCACCTGGGCGGCGGCCGGCAGCGCGGCGAGGAAAGGCGCGGCAAGCGCGGCGAAGACGAGCGCGCGAAGCGCCGGCAGGATGCGGGTCATGGAGGACGGAATACGGGGGATGAGGATGGAAGAAAGAGAAGAAACGCCGGAGCAGGCCACGCTCACGGCACCAGCAGGTGGCGCACCACCAGGCCCTTGAGCAGCGGCAATTGTCCGTGGAAAAAATGGCCGCCTCCGGGGACGACTGTGACAGGAAGTGTTTGCGGCCGGGCCCAATCCAGCACCGCGGCCAGGGGCACGGTGTCGTCCTGTTCGCCGTGCACGACCAGGGTGCGCGCATGGGCTTCGGGCGGCAGCGTGGCGACCTTGAAGCGGCTGGCTGCGGTGCCGACGAAGACGACCTGCTCGGCCGGCCGGGTGGGCCAGAGCGTGGCCAGCGCCTGGCTGGTGACGAAGGAGCCAAAGGAGAAGCCGGCCAGCGCCAGCGGGCCTTCGGGCGCCACCTGCTGGATCACCGCCAGCAGGTCTTCGGCCTCGCCACGGCCTTCGTCGTAAGTGCCGGCACTGGCGCCGACGCCACGAAAGTTGAAGCGCACCACCGTCCAGCCGCATTGCACGAAGGCGCGCGCCAGGGTTTGCACGACCTTGTTGTCCATGGTGCCGCCGAACAGCGGGTGCGGATGGCTGATGACGGCGACGCCGCGCGAGGGCGTGCCGTCGGCGGGCGCGTCGCGCAACGCCTCGATGGCGCCGGCGGCGCCGGTCAGGCGCAGGGACTCGGTTTGGGCATTCATGCGATTACTACTTTTTTCATAGCTATTAGCCCAGGCTGCACCTGGGCTAAAGCCACTTTTTATTCAAAAAATGTCAGCGACCCACGTGCGGCGGCAGCAGCAGGCGCTCGACGACTTCGCCGCGGCCCAGGTGGGCGTCGACGATCTCGTCGATGTCGGACTCGTCCACAAAGGTGTACCAGACCGCCTCGGGGTAGACCACGGCCACCGGGCCGCCGGCGCAACGGTCCAGGCAACCGGCCTTGTTCACGCGCACCTTGCCCGGGCCGGCCAGGCCGGCCGCCTTGACGCGTGCCTTGCAGTGGTCGAAGCCGCGCTGGGCGTCGTGCAGCGCGCAGCTGTCCTCGCCGTTCTTGCGCTCGTTCAAGCAGAAGAAGATGTGGCGTTCGTAATAAGAGGCGGAAGAGGAAGGCGCGGGCGTGCTCATCCGCGCCATTCTAGGCAGGGGCCTGTACCCGATCACGGCGCGATACCCGCACCAGCACATAGGCCAGCACCGCATACGGCCAGATCCAGCCCAGCCACTGCACCACGCCGTGGAAACGGATGAAGCGGCCCTGCTCCCAGGTCTGCAGGGTTTGCGCAAAGTAGGCGCTGGTGGGTGCGTCGTTGAGCAGGTTCAGGTGCACCGCCAGCGCCAGCAGGGCCAACGCCGCGCAGCCGCGGCGCGGCAGCGGCAGGGCCAGCGCGGCCAGTACCAGCGCGGCCGCCAGCCCGACCTGCACCGGGAAGGTCAGCCAGACCCAGGCATGGGCCGGCGCGTAGGTAAGGGCGGACGACAGCGTGGTCGCGGCCACGCCCAGTGCCAGGATGCAGACCGCGAACACCGCGCGCTGGCGCAAGGTGCGCACGATGCAGTAGCCCAGCAGGCAGGGGATGAGCGCGCCCAGCACCACGCACAGCAGCTCGGCGCCGGGCAGCAGGGGCTGCAGCTCGACGTCGCGCATCGGCAGCCATTCGAGGAAGGGCGTGCCGTCCAGCAGCGTGGCCAGGCCGTCTTCCAGGCGCTCCAGCACCTGGCCCAGGCCGAAGGGCACGGCCACCGGGAACAGCAGTGCCACCGGCCACAGCGCCAGCAAGGCCAGCGCGCCGCGGGCGTCGGGCACGAACCAGCGCTCGCGCAGGCGGTCCCAGCGGGCGATGGCGCCCAGCGGCTCCAGCAGCCAGGCCAGGAAGGCGCCGGCCGCAGCACCGGCGGTGTTGAGCGCCAGGTCCACATTGGAGGGCACGCGCGTGGGCAGGTAGCTTTGCAGCGTCTCCATCACCAGCGACAACAGGCCGCAGGCCAGCACCGCCCACAGCACGCCGCGCACGCCACGGCCCGAGCGCAGCGCCGCCAGCCCCAGCAGAAAACCCAGCGGCGCATAGCCCAGCACGTTGGAGACGACGTCGAACCAGGTCCACCAGCGCGGCAGCGGCGCCGCCAGGAAGGCCCAGGGCACGATGCCCTGGTCGCGCCAGTCAAAGAACGGGTACAGGCTGGCGTAGACGATCAGCGCCGCATAGGCCAGCGCCAGCGGCCAGGCCACGGTTTTGGGGCTGATCCCGAGCGGCTCGCCGCTTGGCCGGCGCATGATCAGAACGGCTTGACGACCACCAGCACGACGGCCGCCAGCAGCAGCAGCACCGGCACTTCATTGAACCAGCGGAACCAGACATGGCTGCGCTGGCTGCGGCCGGCCTCGAACTTGTGCAGCAGGCGGGCGCAGGCGTGGTGGTAGCCAATGGCCAGCAGCACGACGAACAGCTTGGCGTGCATCCAGCCGTTGCCCGGGCCGCGGCCAATGCCATAGCCCAGGAACAGCCAGCCGCCCAGCAGCACGGCCGGCACCGCCAGCAAGGCGGTGAAGCGCAGCAGCTTTCTGGCCATCAGCAGCAGGCGGTCGCGCTCTGCAACCGACCCAGGCGATACCTGCGCCAGGTTCACGAAGATCCGGGGCAGGTAGAACAGGCCAGCAAACCAGCTGGCGACGAAAACGATGTGCAGGGCTTTGATCCAGAGCATGGCCATCGGTCAAGTGTAGGACCAGGCCCGCAAGCAGGCCGGGCCGGCAAAAAAAAACCCGGCCCCTCTGAGAGGGCCGGGTGGAGGAAGCCTTTTTGCTGTCACACATCAAGGCACCCGCTCAGGGAGGAAAAGCGGGGGACGGCGCAAACCGTCCATGGGCGAATTTAGCGAAGTGTGACTTTTGTCGCAAGAAAAACTGTAACCATCGCCAAGCAGAATTCGGGCGGTGTGGTGCAATTGCCTCTCTCGCCCCATCTTCTGGCGCCCTGCCCCTTCGCTTTGCTGCCCGCCATGCACCACTCCGCTCCCACCCCCTACCCTCTCGCCCGGCCACGCCGGCTGCGCCGCGATGCCTTCAGCCGCAACCTGGTGCGCGAGCACATGCTGACCGCGCATGACCTGATCTACCCGGTTTTTGTGCTGGATGGCACGCAGCAGCGCCAGGCCGTCGCGTCGATGCCGGGCGTCGAGCGCCTGAGCCTGGACCTGCTGCTGCCGGTGGCCGAAGAGTGCGTCGCCCTGGGCATCCCGGTGCTGGCGCTGTTCCCGGTGATAGACCCGGCGCTGAAGACGCCCGACGGCCGCGAGGCGACCAACCCGAACGGCCTGGTGCCGCGCGTGGTGCGCGAGCTGAAGTCCCGCTTCCCCGAGCTGGGCGTGCTGACCGACGTGGCGCTGGACCCATACACCAGCCACGGCCAGGACGGCCTGCTGGATGACAACGGCTATGTGCTGAACGACGAAACCATCGAGGTGCTGGTGCGCCAGGCGCTGACCCAGGCCGAGGCCGGCGTGGACATCGTCGCGCCCAGCGACATGATGGACGGGCGCATCGGCGCGATACGCACCGCGCTGGAGGAGTGCGGCCATATCCACACCCGGATCATGGCCTACAGCGCCAAGTACGCGAGCGCCTTCTACGGCCCCTTCCGCGACGCCGTGGGCTCGGCCAAGAACCTGGGCAAGAGCGACAAGAAAACCTACCAGATGGACCCGGGCAACAGCGACGAGGCGCTGCGCGAGGTGGCCATGGACATCGCCGAAGGCGCCGACATGGTGATGGTCAAGCCCGGCATGCCTTACCTGGACATCGTGCGCCGGGTGAAGGACGAGTTCCGCGTGCCGACCTTCGCCTACCAGGTCAGCGGCGAATACGCCATGCTCAAGGCCGCCGCCGGCAACGGTTGGCTCGACAACGACGCCGCCGTGCTGGAAAGCCTGCTGGCCTTCAAGCGCGCGGGCTGCGACGGCATCCTGACCTACTGCGCGGTAGAAGCGGCACGGCTCCTTCAAAAACGATAGCTATAAGCCCAGGCGGCACCTGGGCTAGAGGCATATTCATGCGTATTTTCCAGATCCAGGCCAGCGGCGTCCAGGAAACCGGGGAACTGCCGCAGGCAGCGCCGGCTGCCGGCTTTGTCTGGATTTCATGCGCGCGCAGCGAGTTCACGGCGCAGCAGGCGCAGATCCAGGCCGCGCTGCAGGCCGCCGCCGGCACGCCGCTGGTGGACCTGCACATCAGTGACCTGCTGAACCCACACCTGCCCTCGCACTACGACTACACCTCGCAGTACGACCTGCTGGTGTTTCGCCGGCTGGCCACGCAATCGCGCGACAACGGCGCGGCCGCCCCTGACTCGCCGCCCGGCCCGCCCGCCATCCCGCTGCGCCGGGGCGGCCTGCCAGTGCTGCGCCGCATCGACACCCGGCCGGTGGGCTTTGCCGTGTTCGACCAGGTGCTGCTGACCGTGCACCCCGAAGACTGCACGGTGCGCGACGCCTACGCCCTGCGCCTGCTGGCCGGCCCGGGCGCCGAGGCGCGCGCCACCGGCAGCCGCCTGCCCAGCAGCCCGGCCGACCTGATGCTGCGCGTCGTCAACCTGATGGTCGACGGCTACCTGGAGCTGCGGCGCGACCTGACGCGCCAGCTCGACCACTGGCAGACCGAGCTGCTCAACCCGCGCAGCCGCTTCACCAACTGGACGGCGCTGCTGCAGGCGCGCATGGCGCTGCACCAGTTGGACGAGATCTGCGAAGACCAGCGCGCCGCCGTGCAGGACTGGATCGACACGCTCGAAGCCTTGCCCGCAGCCGGCACGCCCGCCGCGCAGCGCGAACGCGAACTGCTGCAGGTGCGCAGCCGCGACGTGCTGGAGCACATAGAGCGCGTGGTGCACCACGTGCGGCGGCTGGAGCAAAGCGCCGAAACCACGGTGCAGATGCACTTCAGCCTGCAGAGCAACCGCGCCAACGACACCATGCGCGTGCTCACCACGCTCACCGCCGTGTTCCTGCCGCTGAACCTGATCGCCGGCATCTTTGGCATGAACTTCGAGTTCATCCCGCTGGTGCACAAGCAGAACGGCTTCTGGTGGGCCATGGGCAGCATGGGCGTGATTTCCGTCGTACTCGTAGCCCTGTTCTGGCGCAAGCGATATCTCCGATCAGAGAGATAAACCACCCCCAGGCTGCGCGCTTCGCGTCTTCGCCAACCCCCTCAAGGGGGCACATCCAGCGGCCCGGCGGAGCCGGTTCCGCGGATGTCTTGGCATGGCCTGCTCCGCGGCCTTTTGAATCGTTCAGTTCGCGCGACGGTGGACGAATGAAAAAAGAGCCGGCGGCCTCACGGCCCCGGCTCTTTTGCTCTTTGTGGGCAGCGCCCGACCAGAACTTACATGGCGGAGTAGTCAGCCTCGCCGTGGGCGATCTGGCCCATGCGCACGGCTTGGCGGGCTTCAGCGGCCACGGCGGCACGGCTGACGGTGGAGGATTCCACTTGGGCCGCGTACTGCGAACGCTGGTCGCCTTCACCGTTGGCGGCCACTGGCGTCACGTCGCCCGTGGCGCGGGCCAGGATGGTGTAGCCAGCGGGTGCGACTTGCGGCTGGATCTGCAGTGCGCGCGACGATTGTTGGTCGCCTTCACCCATGGAGGTGGAAGCGGCTTGGGCGCCCACGGAGGCGGTGACGGCGAGAGCGGCGATAGCGAAGAGCTTGGATGCGTTCATGATGATTCTTTCTTAGTAGTAGTGGCAACTTCTGACAGCAGCCCCGGGCATCTGCTCTTGGACTTCGAGAAGCCCAGGGTTTGCATCTATTGCCCGGAGTGTGAATTCCATATGACACCAAAGTTTCGTGCTTAAATGCCCGCCGGAGGAATCACGGCATTTCGAAAATAGAAACAATCACCCGCCACGCCCCCAGGAATCCCGCTTTACACACAGCTTGTAAGCCGGCTCCTACAGAGGTAGAGCGCAACCGGAATGCCAGAGACTGGTTTCAGGAACTGAAACAATGGATTCCCTGGATTTGATCCGGACTTTTCGTGAAGTGGCCCTGCGCGGCAGCTTCTCCCGCGCCGCGGCACCGCTGGCCATGTCCAAGGCCAACGTCAGCAAGTACGTGGCAGAACTCGAATCGCGGCTGCAGGTGCGCCTGTTGCACCGCTCCACCCGCATGGTCAGCCTGACCGATGCCGGCAGCCTGCTGCTGGAGCGCAGCACGCCGCTGATCGAGATGATGACCCTGACCCACAACGAGCTGAGCCAGCGCGCGCTGGAGCCCAGCGGCCGCATCCGCATCGCCGCGCCGCACGGGCTGGCCGCAACCATGCTGCCCGAGCTGATCGGCCGCTTTCTGGAGCGGCACCCGCTGGTCAGCATCCACATGCAGCTGAGCAACCGCAAGGTCGACCTGATCGAGGACGGCATCGACCTGGCGCTGCGCGTGGGCCCGATCACCGATGCCAACGTCATCGTGAAGAAGCTGCGGCAGGTCGACTTCGCCGTCTGCGCCGCGCCCGCCTACTGGGACCGCCACGGCCGCCCGACGCACCCCGACGCACTGGCCCAGCACGCGGCGCTGGTCTATGCCCAGCCCGGCCCGCAGCCGCACTGGCGCTTCGAGGTGGACGGCCGGCCGCTGAGCATCGACCTCAAGAGCCGCATGGAGGCCACCGACGCGGCCCCGCTGATTTCATTGGCGATGCAGGGGCTGGGCGTGGTCTGCCTGCCCAAGCTGCTGCTGCAGCCGCATATCGACAGCGGCGCGCTGGAGCGGGTGCTGTGCGGCACCTCGCCGCGCGACACCTGGCTCTACATCGCCTACGCCCAGCGCCGCCACCAGAGCGCCGCGTTCAAGGCGCTGCTGGCATTTCTAGACGAACACTGGAAGGGCACTTAGCCCAGGTGCTTGGCGAAGAACGCCAGCGAGCGCTCGCGCGCCAGCTTGGCCGCGGGGGCGTCCCAGGAGCCGCGCTGGTCGCAGTTGAAGCCGTGGTCGGCCGGGTAGATGTGCACTTCGACCTCGGGCTGGCGCTTGATGAAGGCTTCCACGCTGGGCAGCGTGATGTGCTGGTCCTTGTCGCCGAAGTGCGCCAGCACCGGCACCTTGGGCGTGCGGCCGGCCTCGGCCTCGGTCGTGGCGCCGCCGCCGTAGTAGGCGACCGCGGCCGACAGGCCTTGCACCTGCTCGGCCGAGCGCCAGGTCAGCAGGCCGCCCCAGCAGTAGCCGACGATGCCGACCTTGCCGGCCTTGGCCGCGTACTGCACGGCGGCCTGTACGTCTTGCAGCACGCCCGGCGCGGGCAGGGCCTCGACGGCGGCCTTCAGCTCCATGCCGGCGCCCATGTCAGGCCCGGTGTAGCCCAGCTCCACGCCCGGCTTGACGCGCGTGAAGGTGGCCGGCGCCACGGCCAGGTAGCCCTCGGCGGCATAGCCGTCGGCGACCGAGCGGATGTGCGAGTTGACGCCGAAGATCTCTTGCAGCACCACGATGGCGCCCTTGGGCGTGCCCACGGGCTCGGCCACGTAGGCGGGGAACTGGAAGCCGTCGGCGGCGGTAAGGGTGACAGTGGAAGAACCCATGGTGGTCATGCTCCTGGTGATGAATGGCGTTGAAGTTTGCGTTGCAGAAAGTCCAGGCGGTCCTGGCCCCAGAAAATCTCGCCGCCCACGACATAGCTCGGGGCACCAAACACGCCGGCGGCAATCGCCTCTTCGGTGTTGGCCTCGTAGCGTTCGTGCGCGGCCTGGCTCAGCGACTGCTCCAGCAGTGCGGCGGGCAGCCCGGCCTCGTCGAGCAGCGCGGCCAGCACCTTGGGGTCGGCGATGTTGCGCTGCTGGGCCCAGACCGCGGCAAAGACGGCACCGCACAGGCGCATGGCGGCGGGCGTGCCCTCGCGCTGGTCGGCGGCAACGATAAGCCGCGCGGCGTCGCCGCTGGCCACGGGAAAGTATTTGGGCTGCGGGTGCATGGGCAAGGCCAAATACTCAGCCACGCGCCGCAGCTCAAGCAGGCGGTAGACCTGGCGCTGTGGCGCGCGCTTGCCCACCGGCACGCCACCCGACACCGGGAACACCTGGCCCAGATCCACCGGCAGCACCCGCACCCGGGCCCCATGCTGCTGCGCCAGCGCGGCAAAGCGCTGGTGGCCCAGGTAGGTCCAAGGGCTTTGCGGCGAGAAGAAGTAGTCGATCGTCAGCGGCCCTGGCGGGCTGGCCTGCGGCCGGGCGTGGAGGTCTTGGCTCAAGGCGGGTCTGCTTCGGGTGGAGATGCGCGTATGTGCGGCAGCGGGACGAAGCATGGGTTGTAGCGCATCTGCCGCAACCCTGCCGACGTGAGGTGATGCGGGCCCCATCGCCACGGGCGAAAGCCGGCGGCTCAGCCCAACACCGCCCAGCGAGGCTTTGACCACAGGGAGCGCAGGCCCTCTTTGGCGTCCTCTATAGTCATTGCGGCAGCGAGGCCGCATAGGGAGTACACGAGGCCCGCCATGCCTTCCCCCAACTACATGAGGAGTGATGCGATGCAGTTCCCGATTCCGTATTCCGCCGCCATGGCCGCCATCCTGTCGATGGGTGCCGCGCTGCCATCAACAGCGGGCGTATCGATAGCAGGCACCGGGGGCGCAAACGCGTTGTCGGTAACCGATGCGCAGACCTTCCAGATCAACCGCGGCGGCGGCACCGGGCACATTGCCATCGTTCCGTACTTCAGCACGCAGAACGGCAACTCCACCTTGCTGAGCATCACCAACACCGACTCGTACAACGGCAAGGTGGTCAAGCTGCGCTTCCGCGGCGCGAGCAACGGGGACAACCTGCTGGACCTCACGATCCTGCTGCAGGCAGGCGATGCCTGGGCGGCCAGCATTTCGCAGGACACGGACGGCCTGTCGCGCATCACGACGGAAGACACGTCCTGCACCTTGCCACGGGATACAAACCTCGCCTTCAGTACCAGCCGCGTGTCTACCGCCTTGAGTGCCACCGAGCGGGCCGCGTGGACGCGCGAAGGCTATATCGAGATCATTACGGCGGCCGACATACCGTTCGCAAGAGCCCAGAACGGAGGCTCCTACAGGCCACTCCCTGTCGCCATCGGAGCGGCAGGGCAGTACAAATGCCCCAAGGCCGATGCCCCAGCACTGGCCGCGCTGCTGAACGAACCGGCATCCGAGCAAGAGGCGCTCAGCATGGGCCTGGACACCCCCAGCACCGGCCTGCTGGTCAACTCCATCATCATCAATGTCGCCGGTGCCTCGGTGGCCTGGTCGACGCCGACCACGATGCTGACCGCCGTCACCGCTGCAGGGACGCCGGGCCGCGGCCGGCTGGTGTTTTCGCCGCAAACCGATGACACCGCCACGCAGGTAGACCAGCTCACCAACGATCCGCTGCTGCGCAGCGCAGCGCGGCGCGTGCAGCCCAGGCAGTTTGACCTGCCGGACCTGTCCACGCCCTATCTGGGTACGGCCGCCATCGATGCCGACGCGCCCTTTCGCCATGTCGAGGCGCTGTCTGCCGGCCTCTCCGTGCCGCGCCTGGTGAACGAATTCGTCCGCGACCTGCGCATCGACGCGCGCACCGACTGGACCGTCACCATGCCCACGCGGCGCTATGCCGTGGCGATGGAGCCCACCGCATTGCAGCCGGTGTTCAACGTAGGTGCGCATGGGAATTCGCGGTACTTCACGCCCGCCGTCTTCACGTCCCAAGCGCAGCGCATCTGCGCGACAAAACGCTATGTCTTCATGGAACGCCAGGGATACACCAGCGATGTAGAGTCCGGCGCGACGATCACCGGCTCCAACCAGTTCCGACTGACCACCCTGTGCGGCAACGCGAGCGTGTTGCCCATGGCGCTCACCTCACAGTCGGCGCTCAATGCGAGCCTCACAACGGCGGCCCGACTCTCCGGCAGGTTTGACCCGCCACCTTACCCGTACTACCAGGACCCCAACATCGCCGACGACGGCTGGGCGGTACTGGACCTGGATGGCCTGCCCGCCATTGGCAGCGCCTACTTCTACGCGCGCGGCCCGCTGGTGGCAGACAAGTCCACCAGCTTCGGCTGGGTCTACAACCACGCGATGAAGCCGTAGGCCCGGCGGCGCGCCCGGCTAGGGCGTGGCGGCTTGCGCCAGCCAGTCGCTGATCTGCTGGGCCGCATCGTCCGTGGCCGCCACCAGCGCCTTGGCGCCGCCAGCGGCATCGGCCGTGGGCGCGGGCTGGCGCGCCAGCACCAGGCGCTGGGCGATCAGGCGGTCGCCCTCGGGGGTGTTCTCGACCAGGGTGGCGCGCAGGCGGACCACGCCGCTGCTCTGGCTGGGGCTGTCGAAGATCTGGCTGAACTCTTCCAGTTGCAGGCGCAGGATGTTGGGCAGCTTGCCGTCGACGCGTTTGAGCGAAGCGCTGTCGTCCACGTCGAGCACGGCGCGGCGCTCGCCCAGGCGCTGGCGCAGGCGCTGGCTGACCAGTTGCGAGGGCGGCAGGGTCCAGCGCGCCAGTGCATAGGGCTGCAGCTGCTGGGCGTCGGCGTAGGCCAGGCGGTACATGACGGCGGCGCTGTCTAGCAGGCCGCTGGTGTCGATGTCGGCCAGCGCCAGGGGCGGCAGGTTGGCCTCGCGGGTCTGCGGCTGCGGCGCGACCTGGCCGGGGCCGAAGTCGTAGAGCACCGGGCGCGTGGGCCGGTCCGGCAGGGCCGAGCAGCCGGCCAGCGCTGCGGCCAGCAGGAATACAGAGCCAAATCGGCCCCAAGCCCAGGAATGGCCCCGGTTAATAGCTACCGATTCAATAGCAAAAGAAGCAGGCGTTTTCATCGGGTTCCTCCGGGGGCGGCAAAGCCGGGTTCGCCCGGGCCGGGGCGGGCGGCGCCGTTGCCAAAGAGCAGCGACTGCGGGTTGTCGTTGATGTTGGTGACGGTGCGGCCCAGTTGGCGCACGGCGCGCGAGGCGTCGTCGCCGACGCGGTTCAGGCGCGGCAGCGTGGTGGCGCCGAATTGGTCGACGGTGTGGCTGAGCGCGCCGGTGCCTTGCGCCAGGCGGTCGAGTGGGCCGTCTTTCTCGTTGAGGCGGCCGGCGGCGGTGCCGATCTCTGTCGCGGCGCTGGAGACGTTTTGCGCCGCAGCCTGCAAGGAGCGCAGCGTGACGCCGGCGTCGCCCATGACGCGCGGCATGCCGGCCAGCACCGGGTCGACGCGGTCGGTCAGGGTGCTGTCCAGGTGCGAGGTCAGGCGCGCGATGTTGTTCGAGGCCAGCGACAAGCCGCTGAGCGTGCTGGAGAAGCGCTGCTGGTTCTCGTCCGACAGCAGCGTGTTCAGCCGGCGACCGGCTTCTTCGACCTGCGCCAGGATGGCCGGCGCGCTCTCCGTCAGCTTGCCCAGTTGCGAGGGCTTGACCGGCAGGCGCGGCACGCCGTCGCTGCCCGCTGGCGGGGCCGGCAGCGCCTGGCCGTCGTCGTCCAGCAGGATGAAGGCCAGGCCGGTGATGCCCTGGTAGGCCAGGGTGCCGAAGGTGGTGGGCGTGAGCGGCGTGCCGTCTTCCACCGCGATGCGCACCAGCACGTTGCCGGCGGCCTCGCGGTCGAAGCCTATTTGCGTGACCTTGCCCACCGGCACACCCTTGTAGCGCACCGGCGCCTGCAGTTGCAGGCCGGTGACGGTGTCCTTGGTGGAGAGTTCGTAGGTCTTGTAGCTGCCGCTGTCGCGCGTGAGCCAGAAGGCCAGCAGCACCAGCAGCCCGGTGACCACCAGCACGAACAGGCCGGCGGCGAAGGCATGGGATTTGTTTTCCATGGAAGGACCTCTTTCTCTCTAGCTTTCAGGGCTCGGCCGGCCAGACCAGGGGTGGCGCTGGCGCCATGGCACGCCGGCCACGCTCGCCCAGGAAGTAGTCGTGAATAAACGGGTGGTCGACCAGCGCCACCTGCTGCGGCGTGCCGCTGGCGACGATGCGCTTGTCGGCCAGCACCACGACGCGGGTGCTGAGCGCAATCAGCGTGTCCAGGTCGTGCGTGACCATGACCACGGTCAGGCCCAGCTCCTGGTGCAGCTCCTGCAGCAGCGTGCAGAAGGCGTCGGAGCTGCTGGGGTCGAGGCCGGCGGTGGGCTCGTCCAGCAGCAGCAGCGGCGGGTCCATGGCCAGCGCGCGCGCCAGGGCCACGCGCTTGATCATGCCGCCCGACAGATCGGCCGGCATCTTGATGGCGTCGGCCGGCTTCAGGCCGACCATCTGCAGCTTGACCATGGCCGCGTCGCGCGCCATGGCCAGCGGCAGCGTGCCCAGCTCGCGCAGCGGGAAGGCGACGTTCTCCAGCACGTTGAAGGCCGAGAACAGCGCGCCCTGCTGGAACAGCATGCCGACCCGGCTCGACGCGCCGCGCCGGCCCATGCGCGCGGCCGGCTCGCCCAGCACGGAGACCTCGCCGCGCGCCGGCGCCTCCAGGCCCAGCATCTGGCGCAGCAGCACCGTCTTGCCGGTGCCCGAGCCGCCGACCAGGCTCAGGATCTCGCCGGGCTCGATCGTCAGGTCCAGGTCCTGGTGCACCACCACCTGCTGGCGGCCGCTGCCAAAGGCGGTCCACAGGCCACGGATCTCGACCACCGGCGCATCAGGGGCGCGCGGTGCGGCGGGGGTGTCGGTATCGCACAGCGTCACGCTATATCCCTACATTGCGAAAGACGATGGCGAATAAGGCGTCGATCAAGATCACCGCCGTGATCGAGGTAACCACCGAGGTCGTCGTGCCCTGCCCCAGGCTCTCGGTATTGGGCTTGACGCGCAGGCCGAAGTGGCAGCCCACCAGCGCGATCACCACGCCGAACACCAGCGACTTGAACAGCGCCACCGCCAGGTTGGAGGGCAGCACCGCCTGCGGCAGCGCATTGAGGAAGAAGGCCGGCGTCACGCCCATGGCCAGGTCGGCGGCGAACATGCCGCCGGCGAGCGATGCCAGCGTGGTCCACACGGCCACCAGCGGCATGGCAAGGGCCAGCGCAATGGCGCGCGGCATGACCAGCCGAAAGCCGTGCGGGATGCCCATGACGCGCATGGCGTCCAGCTCTTCGGTCACGCGCATCACGCCGATCTGCGCGGTGATGGCCGAGCCCGAGCGCCCCGCCACCAGGATGGCGGCCAGCAGCGGCCCGAGTTCACGGATCAGCGAAATGCCCAGGATGTTGACGATGAAGGAATCGGCGCCGAACTGCTTGAGCTGCATGCTCATCAAATAGGCCAGCACCACGCCGATCAGGAAGCCCACCAGCGCGGTGATGGGCAGCGCCATGGCGCCCATGCTGTAGAGGTGGCCCGAGATGTCGCGCCACGGCCCCTGCCAGGGCGCGCGCAGCAGGCGCAGGGTGTCGAACAGCAACTGGCCCAGCATGCGCGTGCCATAGCGCATGTGGCCCAGCGCCAGCAGCACCTTGCGGCCGAGCGAGTCGATGCCTTCGGCGACGCTGCTCTTGCACACCGTGGGCGGCGTTGGCACGGTGAAATGCGCCACGCGCTCGAGCATGGCGCGCTGGCCGTCGGACGCATCGACCGCATCGGGCCAGCGCTGCTGCCAGTGGTCCCACAGCAGTTGCGCGCCGATGTGGTCGAGCTGCTGCACGCTGCGCAGGTCCCAGCGGCCACCGGCGGCGGGCGCGCCCTGCAACTGTGCCCACAGGCCGCGCCAGGTGGCCCGGTCCGCCAACTGCGCCGCCGTCCAGCGGCCCTGCAACACGTACCCGCGCGCGCCGCCGTCGGTGTCGGCGGGGGTGATGCGGGGTTGGGCGTCGTCCATCAGTGGTGTTGGGGGCTTGGTGCGTGCCGGTGGGTGAAGAGGCCGTCTGATGCTAGTGGCGGCAGCGGGGGAACATTGTCAGCCAACAGCGCGCATTGTGGGTACGGTGTGTGAAGAGGCAGCGCGGGGCGGGTAAGCAGGTGCACGCAGCCTGGAGCGAACCCGGCTCACCACACGCGCTGCAGCGCCGCCAACGCTGCAGCCAGCGCCGGCTCGGCCTGCCGCGTGCGCAAACTGGCAAAGCCCAGCGTGCAGGCCAGCGACACCCGGTCTGCCACCACCAGCCCGCGCGCCTGGCTTTCGCGGATGGCGATGGCATCGCGCACCAGCGATAGGCCCACGCCGGATCGCACCAGATCGAGCATGGACGCCTCTTGATCGACCCGGGCGACGCGGCGCGGCTCCACGCCCAGCGGGCCGAACACGCCGGCCAGCAGGCGGTGGTGCACGGATTCTGGCGGCGTGCCCAGCCAGGGCAATGCGGCCAGCGCCTTCCACTGCCGGCCCAGCACCTGCGGGCCCCAGCCGGCCGGTGCCAGCACGCGGTAGGTGAAGCGCACCAGCGGGCGCAGCAGGATGTCGGCCGGCGGCGGCGCGGGCAGCTCGCCGAGGTAGAAGGCGCCATCCAGCGCGCCGCTGGCAAGCGCGGGCAGGTGGTCGCCGCTCATAGCCTGGCGCAGGTCGGTGTCGATCTGCGGCGCGGCCTCGAGCAGCTCGCGCAGGAAGGCGCCCAGGCGGGTGAATTCCGGGTCCAGGATGGTGCCTATGCGCAAGCTGCCGCGCGCCGTGCCGCGCAGTTGGCCGGCGTTGTGGTCGAAGTCGGTCAGCGCGGCCAGCGCGCGCTCGGCCTGCGGCAGCAGCGCCGCGCCGTCGGCCGTCAGCGCCAGGCCCTGCGGCGTGCGGCTGAACAGAACCAGGCCGGTGCGCGTGGCCAGCGCCTTCAACTGCAGGCTGACCGCCGGCTGCGACAAGTGCAGCTGCTGCGCGGCGCGCGTGACATTGCCCTCGCGCGCCACGGCGACAAAGGCGCGCAGGCTTTGCGGGTCGGGGCCGTAGGGGAGCGTTGCCATATTTGCATTATTTATGAATTGATTTGGCGATTCAATTGGCAATGCCCAGGCAGCTCCTGGACACTGGGCCTATTCAGCCATTTTTTATTCATAAATAAATCAAATATTAAAGGCGAGTGCTGCACTACCATGGCTCACTCCCTCCTCCGCCAAGGCTCGTCATGTCGCACCCCTCTTCCTCCCGGACCACGCTGGTCTCTGCCCTGCTCGCCTGCGCGCTGGCCTTTGCCGGCGGCACGCTGCACGCCGCGCCGGTGGCCGCCGTGCACGGCTTGGCCGAGCAGGAAAAAGCCCCCTTGCTCGACACGCTGCGCGACCTGGTCAACATCGAGTCCGGCAGCAAGGACAGCGAAGGCCTGGCGCAGATCGCAGCCCTGATCCGCGACCGCCTGGCGCAATTGGGCGGCCAGGTCGAGCTGATCCAGCCGACCGACATCTACCGCATGGACGACACGCCGCCGCAGCCCGGCGCCATGGTGCATGCGGTGTTCAAGGGCACGGGCAGCAAGAAGATCATGCTGATCGCCCACATGGACACGGTCTACCTGCGCGGCATGCTCAAAGACCAGCCGTTTCGCCTGGACGGCGAGCGCGCCTACGGCCTGGGCATTGCCGACGACAAGCAAGGCGTGGCGCTGATCATCCACACCATCGCGCTGCTGCAAAAGCTCAAGTTCAAGGACTACGGCACGCTGACCGTGCTGATCAACGGCGACGAAGAAATCAGCTCGCCCGGCGCGCGCAGCACCATCACGCGCCTAGGCGGCGAGCAAGACGCGGTGTTCTCTTTTGAAGGCGGCGGCCCGGACGGCCGCCTGCGCCTGGCCACCAGCGGCATTGGCGCGGCCTACCTGACGGTAGACGGCCGCGCCTCGCACGCCGGCGTGGCGCCCGAGAAGGGCGTGAACGCGCTCTACGAGCTGTCGCACCAGTTGCTGCAACTGCAAGACCTGTCGCAACCCGAGAAGGGCCTGAAGCTCAACTGGACCGTGGCCCAGGCCGGCACCAACCGCAACGTGATCCCGGCGCAGGCCACGGCCCAGGCCGATGCGCGTGCGCTCAAGGTGGCAGATTTTGAGCAGCTCGAAGCCGCGCTGCAGCAGCGCATACAGAACAAGCTGCTGCCCGAATCCAAGGTGCAGCTGCGCTTCGAGGTGCGCCGCCCGCCGCTCGAGGCCACGCCCGCCTCGCGCCAGTTGGCCGCGCACGGCACCGCCATCTATGAAGAAATCGGCCTGCCGCTGAAGGTGTTTGACAGCGCCACCGGCGGCGGCACCGACGCCGCCTTTGCCGCGCTCAAAACCAAGGCGGCCGTGATCGAAGGCTTTGGCCTGAGCGGCTTTGGCGCGCACTCCAACGACGCCGAATACGTGCACACCGGCACCATCGTGCCGCGCCTGTACCTGTCGGCCCGCATGGTCATGGACCTGTCGCAGGGCAAGCTGAAGTAGCCTCGCACCCACACCAAGAGGAGACAAGACAGATGAGCGAGACACTCGCCTTCGACTACATCGTGATCGGCGGCGGCACCGCCGGCGCGCTGCTGGCCAACCGGCTCAGCGCCGACGCGCGCCGCCGCGTGCTGCTGATCGAGGCCGGCCGCCGGGACGACTACCACTGGATCCACATCCCGGTCGGCTACCTGTATTGCATCGGCAACCCGCGCACCGACTGGCTCTACAACACCGAGCCCGACGCCGGCCTGAACGGCCGCACGCTGCGCTACCCGCGCGGCAAGACGCTGGGCGGCTGCAGCAGCATCAACGGCATGATCTACATGCGCGGCCAGGCGCGCGACTACGACGGCTGGGCGCAGGTCACCGGCGATGACAGCTGGCGCTGGGACCAGGTGCTGCCGGCCTTCCGCCACCACGAAGACCACTACAAGGGCGGCGACGCGCTACACGGCGCCGCCGGCATGGCCGCCAGCGACGGCTACCGCGGCAGCGGCCATGAATGGCGGGTAGAGAAGCAGCGTCTGCGCTGGGACATCCTCGACGCCTTTGCGCAGGCCGCGCAGCAGGCCGGCATCCCGGCCAGCGAAGACTTCAACCGCGGCGACAACGAGGGCGTGGGCTACTTCGAGGTCAACCAGAAGAGCGGCTGGCGCTGGAACACCGCCAAAGCCTTTTTGCGCCCCGTCTGCTACGGCCGGTCCAACTTCGAGATGTGGACCGGCGCCCAGGTCAGCCGCCTGCAGATCGAGCGCCAGCCCGACGGCAGCCTGCGCTGCAGCGGCGCCCAGGTCTGGAACGGCCAGCAGATGGTCACCGCCACCGCCACGCGCGAAGTGGTGCTGGCCGCCGGCAGCATCAACTCGCCGCAGTTGCTGCAGCTCTCCGGCATAGGCCCGGGCGCGCTGCTGCAGCAGCACGGCATCGCCGTGCAGGCCGAGCTGGCCGGCGTCGGCGCCAACCTGCAGGACCACCTGCAGATCCGCTCGGTCTACAAGGTGCAGGGCACGGGCACCGCCCACGCCACGCTCAACACCCTGGCCGGCAACCTCTGGGGCAAGGCACGCATAGGGCTGGAATACGCCTTGAAGCGCAGCGGCCCGATGAGCATGGCGCCCTCGCAACTGGGCGCCTTCACGCGCAGCGATGCGGCGCGGCCGCATCCCAACCTGCAGTACCACGTGCAGCCGCTGTCGCTGGACGCCTTTGGCGAGCCGCTGCACCGCTTCCCGGCCTTCACCGCCAGCGTCTGCAACCTGAACCCGACCAGCCGCGGCACGGTGCAGCTGAAGTCGCCGCGCTTCGAAGACGCCCCGGCGATCGCGCCCAACTACCTGTCCACCGCCGAAGACCGGCAGGTTGCCGCAGACTCCTTGCGCGTGACGCGCCGCATCGTCGCCCAGCCCGCGCTCGCGCCCTGGCAGCCCGAAGAATGGAAGCCCGGCACGCAGTACCAGAGCGACGAAGAGCTGGCGCGCCTGGCCGGCGACATCGCCACCACCATCTTCCACCCGGTCGGCACCACCCGCATGGGCCGCGCCGACGACCCGCAGGCCGTGGTCGACGCGCGCCTGCGCGTGCTCGACGGCCGTGGCGGCACCATCGCCGGCCTGCGCGTGGTGGACGCGGGCGTCATGCCCAGCATCACCAGCGGCAACACCAACAGCCCGACGCTGATGATTGCGGAGAAGGCTGCGCGCTGGATCATCGCGGAAGCGGCCTGAACCTTCCCATGGGCTGCTCCACGAACGCGGACGCACAAAACACAAAGGCTCAGAAGGCCGCGGAGCAGGCCAAGCCAAAACATCCGCGGAACCGGCTCCGCCGGGCCGCTGGATGTGCCCCCCTGGAGGGGGAAGGCGAAGACGCGAAGCGCGTAGCCTGGGGGTGTCCCAGGCTTAGCGTAGACGCCCGACGTAGCGGGGGTCTGGTCCGTCGGGCGCGGGCACGGGCGCTGCTGCCGCAGGTGGCGCCGCCGGCGGCAGCAGGCCCATGGCCCGCTCCAGCTTGTAGGCCCACTCTGCCAGCTCGGGGCGCTCTTCCTCGTCGGCCTTCTCCTGCGCAAAGTGCACTATCGCCGCCGCGTATTCCTTGTTGCTGGCCATCCATTCGGTGTCGGTCACGCGGCCGGTGATGCGCCGCAGCAGCACGTGCAGGTGGGCGGCGATGGCCAGTTTTTCGCTGTCGAGCATGTGGAATTCCTTCCTGTTCAGGAGGGGATGCGCTCCCGGTGCTGCGCCACGTCCAGGCCCTGCTGCTCGGCGCCCTCGTTCACCCGCAGCCCCACCAGGATGCGCACGATGGTCAGCACCACCGCCGTGCCCACCGCACTATAGGCCAGCGCCACCGCCGCGCTGATCGCCTGCACCGCGACACTGCCGGCGCTGCCGCCAATGCCCGGGTTGGCGAACACGCCCGTCAGCAGGCAGCCAACGATGCCGCCAATGCCGTGCACGCCGAACACGTCCAGCGAATCGTCCGCGTGCAGCAGGCGCTTGAGCCCGGTCGCGCCCCAATAGCAGGCCAGCCCGGCCACCAGGCCGATCACCAGCGCCGCGCGCGGCGTGACAAAGCCCGATGCCGGCGTGATCGCCACCAGCCCGGCCACCGCACCCGAGCACAGCCCCAGCAGCGAAGGCCGCCGGCGCATCACCCATTCGCCCACCATCCAGGCGATGGCCCCGGCCGAGGCCGCGATGTGCGTCACCACCAGCGCCAGCCCGGCGCGGCCATCGGCCGCCAGCGCCGAGCCCGCGTTGAAGCCAAACCAGCCGACCCACAGCAGTCCCGTGCCGGTCATGGTCAGGCCCAGGTTGAAGGGCTCGAACGGCTCACGGCCGTAGCCGCTGCGCGGCCCCAGCATCCAGGCGCAGACCAGCCCGGCCGCGCCGGCGTTGATGTGCACCACCGTGCCGCCAGCGAAATCCAGCGCGCCCAGTTGCGCCAGCCAGCCGCCCGGCTCCCAGACCCAGTGCGCCAGCGGCACATAGACCAGCACCGACCACAGGGCGGCAAACCACAGCACGGCCGAGAAGCGCATGCGCTCGACGAAGGCGCCCACCACCAGCGCCGGCGTGATGATGGCGAAGGTCAGCTGGAACATGGCGTACACGGCCTCGGGCACATGCGGCGCGATGTGGCTCACCGCCACCTGGCCCGCGCCCGGCAGCACCTCCAGGCCAGAGAACCAGAGCCGCTCGTTGCCGCCGATGAAGGCGTTGCCCGGCGTGAAGGCCCACGAGTAGCCCACAGAGAACCACAGCAGCGTGATGAGCGAGGCCACGCCGATCACGCAGGCCATGGTGTTGAGCACGTTCTTGCGCCGCACCATGCCGGCATAGAACAGCGCAATGCCCGGCAGCGTCATCAGCAGCACCAAGGCGGTGGCCGTCATCATCCAGGCCGTGTCGGCCGGCGCCAGGCTGTCGATAGGCACCAGAGAGGGGCGCACCACGGCGGGGGGTGCATCCGCCGCCCAGGCCGCAGCAAGCCCACTCAAACCCAGAAACGAGCCCATGAAAGCCCGCATCCATGCCCGTTGCCCAGTGATATTGCGCATCAGCGGCCTCGTTTTGTTGGATGCTTTGTGACAGCACGACCCGTGCCAACTGTTTCCGAAGGTAAAACACACGGGTAACACCCTATGCTCCGAAACAGTGCAAAGGCCTAAAGTCACGGGTACTCGCAGACAGGCCCCAGGCCAGTCTGGGCGGGGGCCGAGGAGACACAGCTAAGCAGAATCAGAACACCGATCCCAAGCATCCAGACACGAGATGCAGATCACCTATCCCAAGCGCCGCTAGTCGGCGCTTTTTTTTGGCCTGAAGTAGTAAGGCACACCCCCAGGCTACGCACTTCGTGTCTTCGCCTTCCCCCTCAAGGGGGCACATCCAGCGGCCCGGCAAAGCCGGTTCCGCGGATGTCTGCGCTTGGCCTGCTCCGCGGCCTCTTGTTCGATGCGGCCGTGGCGAGGGTCAGGGCGCGACTAGCTCCACATCTTCCACGCGGCGCGGCTTGCCTATTGGGGCGGTGGCCTTGCCGATGCGCACGGCAGCCATGTCTTCCTCGCTTGGGTACAGGCCGGCCAGCCAGTAGTCGAGCACGCGGCGCGCAATGGGTGCTGCGGCACCGGCGCCCCAGCCGGCGTTCTCGACGATGACGGCCACGGCGATCCTGGGCGCGTCGGCCGGCGCGAACCCCATGAACAGCGCATGGTCGCGCTGGTGCTCTTCGAGTGCGCGCGCGTTGTACTTGGTGTTCTGCGCCTGCGTCACCGCCTGCGCGGTGCCGGTCTTGCCGGCGGCGAGGTAGGGCGCGCCGGCAAAAACGCCGCGCGCAGTACCGCTGGTGACCACGCTGACCAGGCCGCCGCGCACCACCGCCACATTGGCCGGCTTGAAGCCCAGGTCCACCGCAGGCGGCTGCGGCACCGGCAACTGCTCGCCGCTCAACGGGTCCTTGGTGGCCAGCACCAGGTGCGGCCGGCGCTTGATGCCGCCGTCGGCCACGACCGACGCCGCCTGCGCCAGCTGCAGCATGGTGAAGCTGTTGTAGCCCTGGCCAATGCCCAGCGAGATGGTCTCGCCCGCATACCAGCGGCGTTGCTCGGGGCGCTTGTAGGCATTGCGCTTCCACTCGGTGCTGGGCAGCACGCCGCGCACCTCGCCGTTGATGTCGATGCCTGTGATCTGGCCAAAGCCCAGCGGCTTCATGAAGTCGTGGATCAGGTCCACACCCATCTCGTTGGCCAGGGTGTAGAAGTAGACGTTGGACGAGAGCTGGATCGCCCGCTGCATGTCGAGGTTGCCCAGGTAGCCCTCGGGGCTGCCGAAGCGGTGGCCCGCGAACATGTAGAAGCCCGGGTCGTTGATGACCACGCTGGGGCCGCGCTTGCCGGTCTGCAGCGCGCCCAGCGCCATGAAGGGCTTGTAGGTGGAGCCCGGCGGGTAGGTGCCGCGCAGGGCGCGGTTGAGCAGCGGCTTGTCGATGGATTCGTTCAGCGCGGCCCAGTTTTCCTGGTCGATGCCGTCAACGAACAGGTTCGGGTCGAAGGTCGGCTTGCTGACGAAGGCCAGCACCTCACCGGTGCGCGGGTCTATCGCCACCAGGGCGCCACGCCGGTCGCCAAACAGGTCCTCCACCATCTTCTGCAGCTTGACGTCGACCGACAGCACCACGGTCTTGCCGGGCGTGGCCGGATGGGTGGCCAGGGTGCGCACGGCACGGCCGCCGGCGGAGGTCTCCATCTGCTCGACGCCGGTGGCGCCATGCAGCTCACGCTCGAAGCTCTGCTCCACGCCCAGCTTGCCGATGACGTCGGTGCCACGGTAGTTGGGCGCGTCGTCGGAGTCCTCGATGCGCTCCTTCTCGCGCTGGTTGATGCGGCCGATATAGCCGATCACGTGGCTGGCGATATCGCCGAACGGGTAGCTGCGGAACAGCCGCGCCTTGATCTCCACGCCCGGAAAGCGGTAGCGCTGCACGGCGAAGCGCGCCACCTCTTCGTCGGTGAGGCGGGTGCGTACCGGCAGCGACTCGAAGCTGCGCGACTCCTCCATCAGCTTCTTGAAGCGGCGGCGGTCGCGCGGCGTGATCTCGACCAGCTCCGACAGCGCGTCGATCACCTCGTCCACCGGCCCGCTACGCGAGGGCGTGATCTCCAGCGTATAGGCCGAATAGTTGGTGGCCAGCACCAGGCCGTTGCGGTCCAGGATCAACCCGCGGTTGGGCACGATGGGCACGACCGCCGTGCGGTTGCTCTCGGCCTGCGCGGCCAGGTCGTCGTAGCGCACGATCTGCAAATACACCAGCCGCCCGACGATCAGACCGAACGCGCCCAGCACCACCAGGGCGATCACCAACAGCCGGCGCCGGAAACGCGCCAGCTCGGCCTCGACATTGCGCAGTTCAGTCATGGCAGCCGCCGATCAGAGTGGACGATTTTCGTCTGGATCGGGAGCGCGGCGCTGCGGCGCGAGCAAGACCACACTGGCCAGCGGCCACAGCAATGCCTCCAGCACGGGCGCAATGACAAAGCCCCAGCCCGGGAAGACACCGCCGGCGATCAGCCGCACCAGCAGCTCAATCACCTGCGCGCTGAGGAACACCGGCAGCAGCAGCACGGTCTGGGCCGGCACACCCAGCCACAGCAGCCGGCGCTGCAACCGAAAGCCCAGGTAGACCAGCACGGTATAGCCCAGCGCATGCTGGCCCAGCAGTGAGGCCTGGTGCACGTCCATGCACAGCCCCAGCACAAAGGCCGCGCCCATGCCCACACGAGCAGGCTGGTGCACGCTCCAGAACACCAGCAGCAGCAGCAGTGGGTCAGGGGCCCAGATGGCGCGGCCGATCGGCAGCAGATCCAGCAGCAGCGCCGCGCCCAGGCTGGCCCAGATGAAAAGAGGGTTGGCCGGCAGCAGCAGTTGCTGTTGGCCCTTGCGCATGATCATGGCTGCCTCCCGGCCGGTGCAGCAGGTGTTGTTGCGGGCGCCGCCGGTGTACGACGGGCCGGCGCCGCCGTGGCGCCGGGCTTTGCCGCTGCGGGCGGTGGCTCCGGCTTGCGCCGCTGCTGCGGCGTCGCGTCCGCCGCCGTTCCCGCAGGCGGGCGCGGCGGCAGTTGCGCCGACAGCGGCTGCAGCACCATCACATGGCGCGCGCCCTCCATGCGCGCCAGCGGCTCGCAGTGGATGCGGGCAAAGGCGGAATCCGAGCGGCGCTCGACCCGGTCCACGCGCGCCACCGGCAGGCCGGCAGGGTAGACGCCGTCCACGCCGCTGGTGGTGAGCAGGTCGCCCTCCTGCACGTCGGCATTGCCGGGCATGAAGCGCAGCTCCAAGCCGCCGCCCGGGCCGGACAACGGGTTGCCGTAGGCCACGCTGCGCGCGCCGGTGCGGGTGTTGAGCACGGGAATGGCGTAGTCGCGCTCGACCAGCAGCGTGACCTCGGCCAGGAACGGGTGCACCCGCGTGATCTGCCCCAGCACCCCGAATTCGTCTATCACCGGCGAGCCCGGCGCCACGGCCTGCAGCGTGCCGCGGTCGATGATGACGCGGCGGGTATAGGGATCGGGCGCGTCATACAGAACCTCGGCCGTCTGCTCGGGTGCCTGGAGCCGGCCGCGCAAGCCCAGCAGGTCGCGCAGGCGCTGGTTTTCCAGCAGCAGTTCCTCGACCTGGTTGGCCCGCTGCGACTGCTGCAGCATCTGCCGGCGCGCGGAGTCTTCCAGCTCTTGCGCCGCGCGCATGGTCTGGAAATAGGCCCCGGTGTTGCGCACCCACTGCACCGGCTGCAGCGCCAGTTGCTCCAGCGGATACAGCACCACCGAGATGGCCGAGCGCAGCGGCGGCGTCAGCCCCAGGCGGGCGTCAGCCACCATCAGGAACAGCGCCAGCGCACCAAAGAAGATCAGCGTGGACAGCGCCGACGGCCCCTGCTTGAAGAAAGGGGGCGCGGTGCGGTCCAGGGTTCCCAGGGGCATGGGGAGAGTCGGGCGAAGGGACGAACGGGAGCGGCGTCAGGGTGGAAAAAAGCCGGCTGCATCATAGGCCAGCCGGCTCGGATCGTCACAGCGGCCCCCGCAGGGCGCCGAGGTTTATTCGCTGGTAAAAATGCTGCCCAGGCGGTCCATGCGCTCCAGCGCCATGCCGCAGCCGCGCACCACGCAGGTCAGTGGCTCTTCGGCCACCAGCACCGGCAGGCCGGTTTCCTCGGCCAGCAGGCGGTCCAGGTCGCGCAGCAGCGCGCCGCCGCCGGTCAGCATCATGCCGCGGTCGGCAATGTCGGCACCGAGTTCGGGCGGGGTTTGCTCCAGCGCGTTCTTGACGGCCGAGACGATGTTGTTGAGCGGGTCGGTCAGGGCTTCCAGCACTTCGTTGCTGCTGATGGTGAAGCTGCGCGGCACGCCTTCGGAGAGGTTGCGGCCCTTGACTTCCATCTCGCGCACTTCGGAGCCCGGGAAGGCGCTGCCGATCTTCTTCTTGATGGCCTCGGCGGTGGGCTCGCCGATCAACATGCCGTAGTTGCGGCGGATGTAGTTGATGATGGCTTCGTCGAACTTGTCGCCGCCGACACGGACCGAGCCCTTGTAAACCATGCCGCCAAGCGAGATCACGCCGACTTCGGTGGTGCCGCCGCCGATGTCGACCACCATGGAGCCAGAGGCTTCACTGACCGGCAGGCCAGCGCCGATACCGGCGGCCATGGGTTCTTCGATCAGATAGACGGCGGTGGCGCCAGCGGCCTCGGCCGCGTCCTTGATGGCGCGGCGCTCGACCTGGGTCGAGCCGCAGGGCACGCAGATGATGATGCGCGGGCTGGGGGTGAACAGCGTACGCGGGTGCACCATCTTGATGAACTGCTTGATCATCTGCTCGGTGATCACGAAGTCGGCAATCACGCCGTCCTTCATCGGGCGGATCGCCTCGATATTGCCGGGCACCTTGCCCAGCATGGCCTTGGCCTCGCGGCCCACAGCCTGGATCACCTTCTTGCCGTGCGGGCCGCCTTCGTGGCGAATCGCCACGACAGAGGGCTCATCGAGCACGATGCCCTTGTCACGGGCGAAGATCAGGGTGTTGGCCGTGCCAAGGTCGATGGCGAGATCGGTGGAAAAGTACCGACGGAAGGCTCCAAACATCACATGTCCTCTCGGGCACGGCATGCGCTCCGGCGTGCCGTCGCCTGGTTCTTGGGGGGTCGAAACGGGTTCGAAAAGGGGTTTTTACGCGCTGTTGACGGCAGGATCGCCGGCCAAACGGGCCTGAACAGGCCTCTCGCGGCGAAGGCGGGATAATACTCCATCCCCCGTGCGCCAAACCCCTTGGCGCTAGCGGTTTCCCTGCCTTTACCCCTACTTTTCCGGCGTCCCGAAGACGCCCGCCCCGCCATGGCCCTCACCTCCCAGGACATCGGCCGGATCGCCAATCTGGCCCGGCTGGAGCTTCGCCCCGAAGAAGGCGAGCGCATGCTCACCCAACTCAACGGCTTTTTCGACGTGGTCGAGCAGATGCGCGCGGTGGACACCACCGGCATCGAACCGCTGGCCCACCCCGTGGCCGCGATACAGGAGGTAGCGCTGCGCCTGCGCGAAGACGCGGTCGGCCATTTCCCCTCGCGGGAAGACAGCCAGAAAAGCGCCCCGGCCGTCGAAAGCGGCCTGTATCTGGTCCCGCGCGTGATCGAGTGAGCAGCCCCGCAATGACCCAGAACCTCCCCCTGCACGACCATACCGTTGCCCAGCTAGCCGCCCGCCTCGCCGCCCGCGAGGTTTCCGCCGTGGAAACGGCCCAGCACTTCCTGGACCGCGCCCAGACGCATGCCGCGCTGGGCGCCTATGTGGCGCTGGATACCAATGCCACACTGGCCCAGGCCCGCGCCGCCGACGCGCGCATCGCCGCCGGTACCGCCGGCCGCCTGGAAGGCGTGCCGCTGGCGCACAAGGACATCTTCGTCACCCGCGACTTCCCGACCACCGCGGGCTCGCGCATGCTGGCCGGCTATCGCTCCCCTTTTGATAGCACAGTCGTCAAGAATCTGGCCGACCAGGGCGTGGTTACGCTCGGCAAGCTGAGCTGCGACGAATTCGCCATGGGCTCGGCCAACGAGAACGTGGCGGTGCCGGCCGAAGGCGGCAGCGCCGTGCTGCCGGTGCGCAACCCCTGGGACACGACGCGCGTGCCCGGCGGCTCCTCCGGCGGCAGCGCCGCAGCCGTGGCCGCGCGCCTGGCGCCGGCGGCCACCGGCACCGACACCGGCGGCTCGATCCGCCAGCCGGCGGCCTTCTGCGGCATTACCGGCATCAAGCCAACCTACGGCCGCGCCTCGCGCTACGGCATGGTGGCCTTTGCCTCCAGCCTGGACCAGGCCGGCCCGATGGCACGCACGGCCGAAGACTGTGCGCTGCTGCTGTCGACCATCTGCGGCCCGGACCCGGACCGCGATTCGACTTCGCTCGATCTGCCCGCAGAAGACTTCACGCGCGGCCTGAACGACAAGCTGGACGGCCTGCGCATTGGCATCCCAGCCGAGTTCTTTGGCGAAGGCCTGTCGGCCGACGTGCGCGCAGCGGTCGATGGCGCACTGAAGGAATACGAGAAGCTCGGCGCCAAGCTGGTACCGATCAGCCTGCCGCGCACCGAGCTGTCGATCCCCGTCTACTACATCATTGCGCCGGCCGAGGCCTCGTCCAACCTGAGCCGCTTTGATGGCGTGAAGTTTGGCCACCGCGCAGACAAGTACACCGACCTGCTCGACATGTACAAGAAGACCCGTGCCGAAGGCTTTGGCGACGAGGTCAAGCGCCGCATCATGATCGGCACCTATGTGCTGTCGCACGGCTACTACGACGCCTACTACCTGCAGGCGCAAAAAATCCGCCGCATGATCGCCGACGACTTTCAGAACGCGTTCAAGCAATGCGACCTGATCGCCGGCCCGGTGGCGCCCACGGTCGCGTGGAAGATCGGCGAGCACGGCAACGACCCGCTGGCCGACTACCTGGCCGACATCTTCACCCTGCCCGCCTCGCTCGCCGGCCTGCCCGGCATGAGCGTGCCGGCCGGCTTTGGCGAAGGCGGCATGCCGGTGGGCCTGCAGCTGATCGGCAACTACTTTGCCGAAGGCAAGCTGCTGAACGCTGCACACCAGTTGCAGCAAGCGACCGACTTCCACCTCCGCGCGCCGGAGGGCATTTAAGGATGAGCGAATCCATGAATTCCTTTGCCGCACAACAGGAAGGCCGCCCCACCGGGCCGCTGGTGCAGGGTTATGAAGTCGTGATCGGCTTCGAAACGCACGCCCAGCTCTCGACCGTCTCCAAGATCTTCAGCCGCGCGCCCACCGCCTTTGGTGCTGCGCCCAACACCCAGGCCGCGCCGGTGGACCTGGCGCTGCCGGGCACGCTGCCGGTGATGAACAAGGGCGCGGTCGAGCGCGCCATCGAGCTGGGCCTGGCGCTGGGCTCGCACATCGCGCCGCGCAGCGTCTTTGCGCGCAAGAACTACTTCTACCCGGACCTGCCCAAGGGCTATCAGATCAGCCAGTTCGAGATCCCGGTGGTGCAAGGCGGCAGCGTCGAGTTCTTCCTGGGGGACGAGAAGAAGACCGTGCGCCTGGTGCGCGCCCACCTGGAAGAAGACGCCGGCAAATCGCTGCACGAGAACTTCATTGGCCAGAGCGGCATCGATCTGAACCGCGCCGGCACGCCGCTGCTGGAGATCGTGACCGAGCCCGACATCCGCTCGTCCGGAGAAGCGGTGGCTTACGCCCGCGAACTGCACAAGATCGTCACCTGGATCGGCATTTGCGACGGCAACATGCAAGAGGGCTCTTTCCGCTGCGACGCCAACGTGTCGGTGCGCAAGCCGGGCCAGCCGCTGGGCACGCGGCGCGAGATCAAGAACCTGAACAGCTTCAAGTTCATGCAGCAGGCGATCGACTTCGAGATCCGCTGGCAGATCGAAGAGATCGAGGACGGCCGCGAGATCCAGCAGGCCACCGTGCTGTTCGACCCCGACACCGGCGAGACGCGCGCCATGCGCACCAAGGAAGACGCGGCCGACTACCGCTATTTCCCTGACCCGGACCTGCCGCCGCTGGTGATCGCGCCCGAGTGGGTGGAACGGGTACGCAGCGAAATGGCCGAGCTGCCGCGCGCCATGGCCGCGCGCTTTGTGGCCCAGCACGGCCTGCCCGAATACGACGCGGCCCAGCTCACACAGAGCAAGGCCACGGCCGCCTACTTCGAGGCGGCCGTGCAGGCCGGCGCTGCGCCCAAACTGGCCAGCAACTGGATCATGGGCGAGCTGTCGCGCCGGCTGAACACGGGCGGCACCGACATCGCGCAGGCGCCGGTCGCGGCAGCGCAACTGGGCGCGCTGATCGTCCGCATCGGCGACGGCACCATCTCCAACAACGCTGCGCGCCAGGTGTTCGAGGCACTCTGGAACGGTGAAGGCGCGGACGTGGACGCAGTGATCGAGGCCAAGGGTCTGCGCCAGGAAAACGACAGCGGCGCGCTTGAAGCCATCCTGGACGAGGTGATCGCGGCCAACCCGAAGAACGTCGAAGAGTTCCGCGCCGGCAAGGACAAGGCCTTCAACGCCCTGGTCGGCCAGGCCATGAAGGCCAGCAAGGGCAAGGCCAACCCGACGCAGGTCAACGAGCTGCTGCGCAAGAAGCTGCAGCAGTAGCCATGAGCCGCCAGCCCGTCAGCGCGATGCGCTGGCGCTGGCGTCCGGCAATTGCGCCCACAGCGGGCGCAGCCGCAGCAGTTCGTTGTCGAAGCGTTGCTGGATGCGGCGCCGATCCTGCTCCATATCCGCGACAGCGTTCTGCTGGGTGCGCAGCGCCTGCACGATGTCCAGTTGCTCGCGCAGCAGGCCGGGCGGCATGCGCGCCCGGTCGTTGTCGAAGCGCGCCATGGCGGCCTTGACCTCCAGATGCTGCTGGTCGAGCTGGGCGATGCGCAGTCGCACCAGGGCCGCGCTCTCGTCCACCCGCTGCAGGGCGGCGGCGCGCTCGGCGTCGTGCGCGGACTGCTGCGGATAGCGCATCAGCAGCACGCGTTCGCCGCGCTCCTTCTCTTGTTGGCGCGCCAGCGCCTCGGCGTCGCGGCGATCGCGCTCGGCCTTGGCCGCCAGCTCACTGGCGGTGGGCGGCGGCAGCAAGGTACGGCGCGTGGTGCCGGAAGCATTGAGCTCACGCTGCTCGCGGTCCAGGCATTCGCGGATCGGGCGGTCTGATGTCAGCCGCCGGCCCTGGGCGTCGACGCAGGTATAGATGCCGCCAGCAGGCGCGGCCGGCTGGGCCTGCAGCGCCGCCGCGGCGGCTACCAGGAGGCTGCCGAGGACCATTGTTCTGCATCCACGGTAGCCAGCATCCACAGGAGCCCCTTGTCTAGTCGTTGACCCCGTAGCGTTGCCGATAGGCCAGCACGCGGGCATGGTGGGCAGCCGATTCGCCGCCAGTTACGTCCAGATACAGCAATAAATCTGCCAGCTTTGCGATGGTGCAGACCTGCAGGCCCAAACGGCCGCGCATGTACTGCACCGCGCTGTGTTCCACGTCCTGGCCGTTCTCGGTGGCTTTCTCCTGCCGGTCCAGCGCCAGGGCGATGCCATGCGGGGTGGCGCCGGCGGCCTGGATGATGGCGATGGACTCGCGCGCGGCAGTGCCGGCGGACATCACGTCGTCCACGATCAGCACCCGGCCGGCCAGCTTGGCGCCGACCAGGGTGCCGCCCTCGCCATGGTCCTTGGCCTCCTTGCGGTTGTAGGCAAAGGGCACGTTGCGGCCGCGCCGCGCCAGTTCCACCGCTACGGCGGCGGCCAACGGAATGCCCTTGTAGGCCGGCCCGAAGATCATGTCGAACTCGACGCCGCCGTCGATCAGCGCCTGTGCATAGAATTCCGCCAGCCGGCCGAGCTTGGCGCCGTCGTCGAACAGGCCTGCATTGAAGAAATACGGGCTCATGCGGCCCGCCTTGGTCTTGAATTCGCCAAAGCGCAGCACGCCGGCTTCAACGCAAAACTTCACAAAATCCTGGGCCTGCGCAGCGCCTGACGCCACCTGCTGACCCGCCCGGACGCCTTCAACCAGCATGGGGAAATCCTTGTTCAAATTGACCAGCCTGAACCTCAACGGCATCCGTTCCGCCGCCAGCAAGGGCGTAGAAGAATGGATCGCGGCATGGCAGCCGGATTGTATTTGCGTGCAAGAGATCAAGGCCCAGGCGGCCGACGTGCAGGGCAGATTCGAGCAGTTGGCCGGCCTGCAGGGGCACTTCCACTTCGCACAGAAGAAGGGCTATTCGGGCGTCGGCGTCTATACCAAGCACGAGCCCAGCGAGGTGCTGATCGGCTACGGCTCGGAGGAGTTCGACGCCGAAGGCCGCTATGTCGAGGTGCGCTTTGACACGCCGCAGCGCAAGTTCTCGCTGATTAGCTGCTACTTCCCCAGCGGCTCCTCGGGCGAGGAGCGGCAGGCGGCCAAGTTCCGCTTCCTGGCGGGCTTTCACCCGCATCTGATGCGGCTCAAGGCCGAGCGCGAGTTCATTTTGTGCGGCGACATCAACATCGCGCACCAGCAGATCGATCTGAAAAACTGGAAGAGCAACCAGAAAAACAGCGGTTTCCTGCCCGAAGAACGCGCCTGGATGACAAAAGTGTTGCACCTGACGGACGCAGAGGGCGGCCTGGTGGACGTTTACCGTCAGCTCCAGCCCGACGCCACCGACACCGCCTACACCTGGTGGAGCAACCGCGGCCAGGCCTATGCCAAGAACGTGGGCTGGCGACTGGACTATCAGTTGGCGACTCCTTCCGTTGCAGCAACCGCCCGTATCGCTGCCGTCTACAAGGACATCAAGTTCAGCGACCACGCACCTCTTACCATCGAGTACGACTTCTACCTTTGATCAATAGGCTCGGTCAGCTTTAGGCGTAAAGCGGCGGTTTGTAAAAGCTTCGTTCACCGTCCGCTGTGCCGCGAAAGCGGACACCGACGGCGCTCTAGCCCTTTCTTCGAGCCGACTTCAGCCAGTCGTTGACCTGATTCATCGTCCGGCGCTCCTGATCCGCCTCCGTGGAGAACGCCGGCTGCAACCGCGCCCGAGAGGCGCCCTGCGCGAGCAGGGTCAAGCTGTTTCCAAGGCCGTAGCCGCCATGCGTGATGAACGGGATCAGGTCCTTGCCTGACAGGTCGTGGCTCGACAGGAATCCACGGATCACCGGTGGCGCGGTCTCGCCCCAGATGGGAAAGCCGAGGTAGATCGTGTCGTACCTTGCAATGTCGGGAACCGAGCGCGCCAATGCCCTCGCGCGACCGTTGTCGCGCTCCTGGCGAGCCTCTTCGACAGTGGCCAGGTAGTCCTCGGGATAAGGGACCTCGGGCTGCATCTCGAAGAGGTCGGCTCCGAGCGACCGCTGAAGCAGCCCCGCAACGACACGGGTGTTGCCAGACCTCGAGAAGTAGACGACCAGCGACGACGTTCTTCCTGAGCGCCTACCGTCCCGCCGTTCCGTCGCCGCCGCGCTCGCGGTCAACGGGAGGGTGGTCATGGCCGCCATCAAGACGCGACGAACCGAGTCTGCACTGTCTTTCATCTGATGCTCCTTGATGCAGCCCCTGGACCGGCCCGTGCTTGGTTGGCCCGGTCACCGAATGCCGACCCGAAGGATCAGACGTTCTTCGCGTAGAACGGCGTCAACTTGGCCACAACCGCGTCGACGTACTTCGGGACCCAGTAGGTCTCGATGTGCGTGGCGCCTTCGATGAGGAACAGCTCCTTGCCCTTCGCGCCCGTCGCCTTGAGGAACGCCGCCTCGGTCATGTACAGGCTGTCCGCCTTGCTGCCGGCGATCATGAGCAGCGGTTGTTCGATCAACTCGAGCTGGTCCGTGGCGTCCCAGCGCATCAGGTCCAGCAAGCTGCTGGTGGTGTACTTGAAGGTCGAGCCCGGATGCGCATGCGTGCGCCAGTAATACTCGTAGCCTTGCCGGTACATCTCGAACGGCAGCGCGGCGATCTGCGCGTCCGTCATGTCGGCATCGCCCGAGTAGAGAATCTTGCCGCCGGCCACCTGCTGAGCGCGCGCGTCCGAGGCCTGCTTCATGCGCTGCTGGATCGTGGCCAGCTGAGAGTCAGCGAAGCCGTTGCGACGGACGCGGCCGGAGTTGAACATGCTGAGTGTCGCCACCGCCTTGAAGCGCTTGTCGGTCTTCGCTGCAGCGAGCGAATAGCCCCCGCCCCCGCAGATGCCGAGCAGGCCGAGTCGCGCGGCATCCACCCCGGCCCAGCGGGTGATGAAGTCCGCCATGCCGTGGATGTCCTCGATGCGGTTCGTCGGCGTGTCCACCGAGCGAGGCAAGCCACCGCTCCCGCCTTGGTAGGCCGCATCGGCCGCGATGGCGACGTAGCCGCGTTCCGCCAGCCGCTGCGCGTACAGGCCGGCCGTCTGTTCCTTCACGCCGCCGTTGGGGTGCGCGACGACGACCGCGGCATACTTCTTGGCCGGGTCGAAATTCGCCGGCGTGTAGACGTTGGCGACGATGTCCAGGCCGTTGAGCTTGTAGGTCATCGAGTGGATGTGGACTTTGCCGGGCGCGTTGGCGGTGATGGCATCTCCGTACACCAGGGTGAACGGGTTGTTCCGGTAATCGGCGGCTGCGGCGGGGGTGGGCACGGTCATCGCTGAAACTCCAAGGGTGGCTGCGGAAATGGCGAGAGCGGAAGTGCCGAGGAACTCGCGGCGCTTCATGTCGATGGCGTCATGGGTCATTGGGGTGTCGCTCGCTGTCGGTCGATGTCGATGTCGGAGGTCAGTCCAGCTTCTTCTGGACCAAAAAGGCGGTCACCAGGTCGGCGATCTGCACGTTGTTCAGGTCGGACATGAGGAAATGCGTGTTGCCGCGCACGCCGATGTCGGGGAGATGCACCAGCCGGGCGTCACCGCCATGCCGGTTCACGGCCTCCACCCAGAGACGAGCCATGGCCAGCCGCACGCGCCAGTTGTCCTGGCCGCGCTCCGTCGTCGGCTCGGTCGGGAAGTTGTCGCCGTAGAAGATCACGATGGGAATGCGGGTGAGCTTCTGGAAGTCTGCGGCGGACACGGCTTCGGGCGCAAGCGTGCCCGCGGTGCTGGGCATGGCGGGCGGCAACTCGCCCTCCGGGAAGATGAATCCGCTGCCCGGCTCGAAGGCGACGACCGCCTTCACGTTCGGGCTCCTGATGGCCGTCAGCCAGCCCGGACCGCCGCCCTGCGAGTGCGTGAACAGGATTGCCGGTCCCACCTTCGCGAAGAGCGCGGCCATGGCCTCGGAGATGACACCCGCGTCGTAGGGCCCGGTGTTGGGCGTGACCGAGCGCAGGAACTGGTTCAGCGTCTCGGGATCGCGGGCGAACTGGACATTGCTGAAGTAGCCGGGCCACTTGCCGAGCCGGAACTGGTCGAAGAAAAGCTGGTCGTTCGGCGTTGGCTCCGTCGTTGTCGCGATGGTGCTGTTGCCCGCTCGCCCGCGGCGAGGCTGGTCGACGAGGTACACCGGGAAGCCGCGGCGCAGGAAGATGGTCTGGAAACCTTCACGACCGTCCGCCGTCGTCTCCCAGCTGCGGGCCGACTGGAATGCTCCGTGCAGCATGACGATGGGCAGCGGTTTCGGGTGCTGCGGCACCTGATAGAAGGCGTAGAGGTGGTCGCCGTGGAAGCTCTGGCCCGCCGACGTCGGCTTGTTGTTGTCGTAGCTGCCAGGCGTCGTCTTCACGGTGCCACCCACGGTGAAGCTGCCCTGACTCTGGATGACCAGGGGCACCGTGCCGCCGCCTGGCTGCGAGGCACAGCCGCCCAGCAGCGCCGCCATCGCCAGGGTTCCGACGCACAGGTATCGAGGGACGTTCATGAATCAACCTTTCATTGCGGCGCTGATGGCCTGCTCGAGTGCTTCATTGGCCCTGGCGGCCTCTTGCGGACCGACGTGTTCAGCGAGCGCGCGAACGAGCTGCTTCAACTGCTGTGCGGTCAGGCCGACGCGCAGGCTGGCGCGCATGTGCGACCGGAGCTGAGCCTGCGCACCAGGTGTGGCGGCCAGCGCGCCCACCGTGGCCAGCTCGCGGCTCTGCCAGTCGAGGTTGTCGCGCTCGAAGATGTCGCCGAACAGATGGGACTGCAGGAACTGGTTGATGACGGGTGCAAACTCGAAGACCGGCCCCTGGACGGGCCCACCTGAAATCTCGGTCTGGTTCGTCTGGCCCGCGGCCACCAGTGCATCGCCGGTGGCGACTGGACGACTGGGCTCGCGCCCCAGGACGTCCTGCATGCCTTGCTGCTTGCGAAGGTCCACCACCTTCAGAAGCTCGCCCAGCGCGTTCAGGCTTCTGGGGAAGCCCGCGTAGGCGTAGAGCTGCACCAGGACTTCCTTGGCCTCGCTGATCGTGAGCCCGTCACCGAGGCCCTGGTTCAACGCGGCATTGAGACGCGGCATGTCGCTGGTGGCCATGAAGGCACCGGTCAGGACGATGGCGCGCTGCTTGGCGGTCAAGGTCTCGGAGCGAGGCGGAGCGGCCTTGGCGCTCGTTGCCTGCGGAACGTCCGAGACAGACAGTCCCGCCCCGGCCAACGCGGCGCGATAGTCCTGCTCGGTGACCTTGTCCTGCCAGGTCACCGCGGAGCCATTCTCCTTTTCCGCGATGGCCAGATGGACCATGGGACCGGAAGGACCCGCACCATGCCAATGACGCACGTGGGGAGGGATGGTCACGATGTCGCCGGGTCGGATGACGTGCGCGGGCTGCCCTTGCTGCTGCACCAGCCCCAGCCCTTCCACCACGATCAGCGTCTGACCCAGCGGGTGGGTGTGCCACGCCGTCCGGGCAGCAGCGGAGAACGTCACCGTGGCACCTCCCGCCGTGCCCGGAGACACCGCCTGGAAGGGAGAGCTGACGCGCACGGTACCGGTGAAGTTCTCGGCGGGGCTGGCCATGACGCGCTGCGAGGCGGCGGATCGGACCTCGACGACGCCTCGGACGGCCTCGGCCTCGGGAAGCGGCGCCGCGCTGGCCGCCGCCGCGCCGCCGAGCGCGACGAGAAGGAGTGATTTCATGAGAGGACCTCCAGACGTCGAGCCCGCCGATGGCGCGGCACGACGATGAAGAACAGGACGGCGATCAGCGCCAGGCCTACCAGCACTGCGGCCACGTCCATGACGGCTGAGATTCGAAGTGCGAGACCTGCGGCGTCATGGGTCGTTTCGGGCGCGGCATTCGCGAACACCAGCACCAGGAGACCGAGGCCCAAGGCGCTACCGAGTTGATGCGCCACGTTGACCAGCCCCGAGGCCGCGCCCGCATCCTTCTGGGCGACCCCGGCCACGCCGGCGGCGGTGAGCGGGGCCAGGAGCAAGCCCTGTCCGAGGCCGATGAGAATCATCGGCAGGGCAACACCGGTCCAGTATGTGGAGTCGACACCGGCTTGGCCGAGCCAGGCCAGACCGACCACACCAAGCAGGAGTCCGGCTGTCAGCAGCGCCTCGTTCCCGAACCGGCGGGCCAGCCTGGGCACCGCCATCGCCGAAGCGAAGTTGGGCAGCGTGACCGGCAGGAAGGCCAGTCCGGCCTGGATCGGACGCAGGTGAAGCACCCCCTGCAGGAACTGCGTGGAGAAGAACCAGAAGCCGACCGCGCCGCCCAGGAAGAGCATGCGCGCCAGATTGGCCGCGGTCCGTTCCCGGTTGGCCAGCAGGCGCAAGGGCAATATGGGTTGGCTGACGCTGCGCTCGATCACGACGAAGACGCCGATCAGGGCCACCCCACTGACCAGCGCGGCCAGGGCGAGCCGGTCGCCCCAACCGGCGTCGGCCGCTCGCACCAGTCCGTAGACCAGCGCCGTCATCCCCAGGGTGGAGGTGATGGCGCCGCCGATGTCGAAGCGGCCCGGGTGTCGTGGCGTTTCGTCGATGTGCCGGCGCGCGGCGGCGATGAGCAGCAGGCCGATGGGCAGGTTGATGAAGAACCCGGCCCGCCAGGAGACCAGGTCGGCGAAGAAGCCGCCCAACACCAGGCCCAAGGTCGCACCCACGCCTGCCGCGGCCGCATAGAGGGACAGCGCACGGGTGCGCTCCGGACCTTCGGCGAAGTGGGTGGAGAGCAAGGCCAGCGTCGACGGCGCCAGCACCGCGGCGCCGGCGCCCTGGATGGCGCGTGACGCCAGCAGCCAGTTCACGGACGGCGCGAACCCGATCACCACCGAGGCCAGCGTGAACACCGCCAGCCCGAGGATGAGCATGCGCTTGCGGCCAAGGATGTCCCCGGCCCGCGCGCCCAGTAGCAGCAAGCCGCCGAAGCTCAGGGTGTAGGCGTTGGTGACCCAGGAGAGCTGCGCGGCGGAAAAGCCCAGGCTGCTCTGGATGCGCGGCAGGCCGGTGATGACGATGGAGATGTCCACCACGATCATCAGGTAGCTGGCCACGATGATGGCCAGGATCGCAGCCGCGTTGCGCGGCGACGGGCTCGGTACGGCGATGCTCATGGTGTCGTTCAGATGTCGAGCTTGCGTTCGGACATCCACTTGACGATGGACGGATCGCGATGCGAGAAGAAGCTGCTCGTATTGGTGTCGAGCACGGCGATGCGAGCCATGTCGGCGTCATCGAGGGCGAAATCGAAGATGGCGATGTTCTCGGCCATGCGTTCCTTGCGGACGGACTTGGCGAGGGCCACGATGCCGCGTTGTACCAGCCAGCGCAGCACCACCTGGCCCACTGACTTCCCGTGCCGCTCGGCGATGCCCTTCAGCACCTCGTTCTGGAACAGGCCGTTGCGGCCCTCCGCGAAAGGCGCCCAGGCCTCGGCCTGTACGCCGATGTCGGCTATGAACGGTGCCGCCTCGCGTTGCTGCTGAAAGGGGTTGACCTCGACCTGGTTGACCGCTGGCGCGATTTCGTTGAACGCCTTGATGTCCATCAGGCGGTCCGGATGAAAGTTGCTCACGCCGATGGCGCGGAGCTTGCCGGCCCGGTAAGCATCCTCCATCGCTCGCCAGGAGCCATGAACGTCACCGAACGGCTGGTGGATCAGGTAGAGGTCCAGGTAGTCGAGTCGCAGCCGCCGAAGTGACTTCTCGATGGCCTGCTGGGTGCGCTCATAGCCGGTCTCCTGCACCCACAGCTTGCTGGTGACGAAGAGCTGGTCGCGCGCGATGCCGCTGGCCCGCAGGCCGTTGCCCACGGCTTCCTCGTTCATGTAGGAGGCCGCCGTGTCGATCAGGCGGTAGCCGGTCTCGATGGCGTCGACGACGCTTCGCTCGCACTCCTTGGCGTCGGCGATCTGGAAGACGCCATAACCGGCGATGGGCATCTGGAGACCGTTGTTCAGGACGACATGTTGCATGGGTTGTTCCTGGTGGGACGTTCAATGAGATGAACTGTAGGCATCGCACTGGCATCTGAATAGTGACATTCAGGTTGATAAATTGGCTCCAAATTGATGACAATGTCCATGAAGGAGAGCTTTCCATGGCCATCAACGAGCTACGCTCCATCACGACCTTCATCAAGGCCGCAGAGCTGGGGAGCCTGCGCAAGGCGGCACTGGCGCTTGGCATCAGTCCGCAGGCAGCAAGCAAGGCCCTGGCCCAGCTTGAAGCCCATCTGGATGCCCGTCTGTTCCATCGCACGACCCGGGTGATGTCGCTGACCGATGCCGGCCAGCGGCTGTTCGAGGACGTCCACCCGTCGCTACTGGGCATGCAGCGGGCGCTTCAGACGGCGAAATCGGCGAAGGACGAATTCGCCGGGCCGCTGCGCATCACTGGTCCGCGCACGACGTTCCAGCCGATCCTGTGGAGGCTCGTCGAGGAGTTCTGCGACCTGCATCCAGGCATCCAGCCCGACGTGCTGCTGGATGACCGCATCGGGAACTGGGTCGAGGACCGGGTGGATGTCGGATTCCGTCTCGGCCCGTCGCCCCACGAGGGCGTCATCGCACGCCGACTGTTTCCGGTGCAGTTGCCCATCTGCGGTGCGCCTTCGTACTTCCAGCGACACGGTGTGCCGCTGACGCTGGGGGACCTAGCTGCACACCAATGTAGTGCCTACCGACACCCGAGCACCGGGAAAGTTTTGCCCTGGCGCGTGAGGATTGACGACGAGCCGGCGGACCAGCCCGTGGTGCCGGCCATCTGCAGCAACGACGAGCTGTTCGAGCTTCAGGCCGTTCTTGCCGGACGTGTGCTGGGGCAACTCGCCGGCGTGACGGCGGCGCCTTACATCCGTTCGGGGCAGTTGGTGCCGGTCCTGGTCGAGCACATGCCCAACTACGCCAGCTACTTCGTCTACTACGGCAGCAGATCGTCGCAACCGGCGCGGGCGCGAGCGTTCATCGACCTGGCGCTTCAGCGGCTGGGCAAGACCTGCGAGTACGTCCTTGGACCAAAGGACTTGCGCAGCAATCCAGCGCCCAAACGCTCAGCCAAGAAGGTGTGAGGACGAGGTCCGCTCCCAGCCTGAAGCGGTCGTTCGCCTCCCAGCATTGAACGTCCGCTTCTGCTGACCACAGTTGCCTGACACCCGATCCATTTGCGGGTGTTTTGTGCGATTGACTACCACCTGGCAACGCCAGCTACCGCCGCGCTGGCGCGCAGCGAGCACATCTACAAGGATGTGAAGTTCTCTGATCACGCGCCGGTGACCATCGACTACGACTTCGACCTTTGATCAGACGTGGGTCAGGTCCGCTTTGGGCTCAATGAGTCTTCCGGTGCCTAAGATTGAAGGTCCGCTTTGCAGCTATTGCCCTCATTCGAGGACTCGACTTTCAAGACCGCTTTCTGCCAGGGTCGGTCGTTCTCCACTGCAGCGATCGCCAGATGCTGCCCATCACAACGGAGCGCTGCAAAGAAAGGTTTCGCGGTCGGCGGGCGGTCGGGGGAACCGTGCAATACGACTCAGCGGTTGACCACCGTGCAGCAATGGAAGAGGCTGCGCGGTGGTTCATGAGCATTGCGTTGGTTATTGAGGTCGTGTCTTTCAAACCAGCATTGACTGTTGGGCGAAGATGCCCGCCATCGCACCCTGTGAGGATGCTTGGGTGACCGATGGCAGGAAAGGCGTCGTGAGGTCACCGGCGGCGTAGATGCCGGGCATGCTGGTGACGCGGCGCTCGTCGACCTTGAGGACGATGCCGGTAGGCGTGTCCATTGTGGCGAGGCCCAGCGCTTCATGCAGGGTTGCGGACGGCTTGTTGCGCGGCTGGGCGAACAGGACGTCGACCGCGACCTTGCGGCCGGTATCGAGATTGACTGTGGAGATATGGCCCTTGTGATGGGCGATCTCGACGATCCGGCCATCGATGACAGGTATGTTGCGGCGCGCCAGATCGGCCTGGATATCGGGCGGGATGTCGTGACCATCGGCGAAGACAGTCAACTTGTCGGTCCAATCGCGGAACAGCTTGGCCTGATTGTGCGATTGCGGGCCGGACCAGACGAGGCCCCAATGCCGGTCGGCGACTTCAAAGCCGTCGCAATAGGGGCAGGGCACGATGGACGTGCCCCAGCTTTCGGCAAAGCCTGGAACCTCAGGCATCTGGTCGGCAACGCCGTAGCTCAGGATCACGCGGCGCGCCCCGAGGCTTTCGTGATCGTCAGTGACGACGCAGAAATCGTCGATGGCGCCGGAGACGCTCTCGGCCCGGGCATTGACCAGCCTGATCGTTGGATAGCGCGCCAGCTGCTGCCGCGCCTCGGCCAGGATGTCCAGCGGTGGCTTGTGATCGTGGCCGAGCAAGCCATGCGAGTGGCCGGCAAAGCGGTTGCGCGGCCGGCCGGTATCGAGCACGGTGACGGTGCGGCGGGCACGGCCGAGTTGCAGGGCGGCGGCGAGGCCGGCAAAGCTGCCGCCGATGATGATGACGTCGTTCATGGTGATGGGCTCCGGGTTGTGAAAGACTGGCGAGGGGAAGGGCTTGGCGGTTGGTTGTGCGTGAGCTAGGCCGATGGTGGAGAGCGCGGCCAGCGACAGCAGGGATCGTCGTTGCACAGAAGTCTCCCTACGGCTCGAAGCCGCCGGCGGCGACCAGGCCGGCAAAGCTGCAGCAGATGATGAGGACGTCATCCATGGGGATGGTCTCCTTGTGACGGATGGAGGGGGTTGCGCGCCGTGACGACCCACGCCGCGCCGTCGGTCATCACGGACCGTCCAACGGGAAGGGCTGCAAAGGCGGTGCGGACAGCGGCCGTAGCCCGGGCACGGACGTCGTTGGGCTGTTCCGCGAGCACGCGCGCCAAGGGGCCTGCGTCGATCGCTAACTGCACCCCATCGTCAATCGCCGCGTCCCGCGTCTCGCCTTGGCCGAAAGGGATGGAAGCGTCCAAGGGCGCCAGCGCAATCTCGGCGAACCCGGCCGTCGTCAGAATGCGCGCCACCCGTCCTTGATCGCCGAAGGAAAACGGGCCGGGTGCTTCGGCGACGGGCGGGACGGCCGAGGGGACGAGGCCCTCGATCGCCTCCATTGGAAGGCGCGCCCACCCGTTCTCGGCCGCGCTGCGCCAGCAAACGAAAGCGACCCGGCCACCGGGCCTGAGCGCCCGGCGCAGACGAGCGAACGCCCCTGTCGGATCGTCGAAAAACATCACCCCAAAACGCGAGAACAGGAGGTCGAACGCGCCATCGGGCAGCTCAGCGCTGCTGGCATCGGCCACCTGAAATTGGGCTGTTGCATCCGGTGGCGCCAGCGCGCGCGCTCGTGCGATCAGCGGGGCGGAGACGTCCACACCCAGCACCCGCCCTCCCGCGCCAACGAGGGTGGCCAGCGCAAAACTCGACGTGCCTGCGCCGCAGCCGACATCCAGCACGCGCTCGCCCACCACGGGCGCGGCGGCTTCGATCGCGGCCTTGCCAAACACCGCCAACATGGCATCGAGCCGAGCCTGATTGACGATCCAACGCTCCCCACTGGGTCCATTCCAGTCGGCAATCTGACGGGCGTTTTGCGGTGCCATCGTGGTTTCCTTGTGTTGATCAGCTTCTGCCAAGGCGGATTTCATTTGCTGTACTTACAAGTCCACTAATGTGCATTAGATATATTAAACTGTCAAGTACATTAAAAGCATCCATGAACAGCCTGCCCGTTATCGATCCCAAGCCACAGCGCGGGCGACCGCGCGATCCCGAGCGCGGCAGGCGCATCCTGGAAGCCGCGCAAAAGCACTTCAACGAGCATGGCCTAGAGCGTGCCAGCGTGGATGCCATCGCAGCGGACGCCGGTGTATCCAAGATGACCGTGTACAGCCACTTCGGCTCCAAGGAAGGGTTGTTTCATGCCGTCGTGCGCGACAAGACGGTGGCGGTGATGGCGGGAGTCTCGGAGGCGGGGGCGCTGGATCCGGATCAGCCTGAGCAGGTCCTCCTCGCGGTCGGCGCGCGGTTTCTCGCACTGTCGCGTGGGGAGGACGCCTTGGGCGCATTGCGCTCCGTCTACGGCGTCGCAGGTGCACAACCAGATGTGTGCCGTGGGCTCTACAAGGAGGGCCCGGAGCGTGTGACCAACGAGCTAGCGGACTACCTGCGGCTCGCCCACGCGGCGGGCACGCTGAAAGTACGCCATCCGCGCCAAGCAGCGGACCTGTTCCTGTCGATGTTCATGGGCTCAGGACACATGCGTGGACTGCTGAAGCTCGAGATGCCGGACTCTCGTGAGAATAAGTCCCTTCTGCGCGAGGCCGTACGGGTCTTCATGGCGGCGTTTGGCACGTAGGCTCCACGAAGATGCTCAAGGTCGAGAGCATTCGGCGGAAAGCGAACCTATCCCCAAGCCATAGCGAATCGCCTTAACTCGCATTCCGTTGCCGCCGAACCGCGCAAGTCGGTCTGTTCCGACTTGCGCTTCGAAGCAATTCGACCTTCCGCAAGAATCGCAAAGCTGTCTTTGAATAGGTTCTTATGACTGACCGAGATCATTCTGAAGCAGTCGTTCAGGGCCAAGCGTCGCCCGCGCGCAATTGGCCGGTCGCCGTCGTCTTGACGCGCCAGCGGCGCCCCGATCCATGTGTAGGTTTTTTGTCGTATTGACTACCACCTGGCAACGCCAGCCACCGCCGCGCTGGCGCGCAGCGAGCACATCTACAAGGACGTGAAGTTCTCTGATCACGCACCGGTGACGGTGGAGTACGACTTCACGCTGTGATCTGTGCCCGGGAAACAAGATTTCACGCCTCGTCGCCCCTCATGGAGTCGCTTCTGACCGAGTTTGTCGCCGCGCAGCAAAGCGCGCAGCGTCATCGCCAGCAAGCAGCGGACGCCTGTGCCGCTGACTGGAACGCCGTGCACGCGTCCATCGGTTCGTTCGCAGACGAACACTCCACTTTGTAATGGCGCAGTTCGACGTCCATCGCAACAAAGGGCCCCTGCGCGATTCCATTCCCTTCGTCGTGCTTGTCCAGTCCCAACAATTCGACCGCTACCGCAGACGAATGGTCGTCCCGCTGATGCGTCTGGACTTGCTTCCTCGCAACTCTTCCATCGCAGGCTCCAGGATGAACCCCGTATTTGCCATCGACGGTGTGCAGGTGGTCCTGCATCCACTGGACATGGTCTCGGTGGCTCTGGATCAATTGGGCGAGCTTGTGGGATCGCTGGCAGAGCAGGGGCAGGCCATTGCCGATGGCCTGGACGAACTGCTCACACGCTCGTAGGGCTGAGCGCCGGTAAATCCGCGGCTTCCCGCCCCGCATTCCGCGCCATGTAGATCTGGTGCAGCGTGATCTTGCGCACCTCGGCCTGGCTGGCGCCTATGTGGGCGCTGAGCAGGCGGGCCGCCTCTTCGCCGCGCTGGGCCTGCACGGCGCGCAGGATCTGGCCGTGCTCTTCGTAGGTGGCCTCTATGCGCGCGGCCCAGGTGAAATCCAGGCGCCGGATGATGCGGATGCGGTCGGTCACGTCGCTGTGCACCCGGGCCATCTCGGCGTTGCCGGTGGCGGCGACCAGGGCGCAGTGGAATTCCTCGTCCCAGCGGCCGACCTGCACCATGTCGCTGCTGCGTGCCTCGGGCGCCACCAGCCAGATGCCGGCCAGCGCGTCGAACTGGGTGCGTTCCATGCGCAGCGCACCAGAGCACAGGCGGCGCACGGCCTCGGTCTCCAGCACCATGCGCAGGTCATAGAGCTGCTCGAACTGCTGGAAGTCGATCGGCAGCACGCGCCAGCCGCTGCGAAACAGCACCTCGACAAAGCCCTCTTGCTGCAGGCGGAACAGCGCCTGGCGCACCGGCGTGCGCGACACGCCCAGGCGCTCGCTGATCTCGCCCTCGGTGAAGCGGTCGCCCGGCACCAGGCGGAACTCGGCCATGTCGCGCTTGAGCAGCGCATGGACGTCTTCCGCGCGGGAGCGCCGCGCGGGCTCGGCGGGCAAGGTGGCAGTGGGCGTAGTGGGTTTCGGCACAGGGGCGATGGTAATCAGGCCAACAGGCTGACGTGGGCGGCGACCACGCGCCAGCCCTCGGGCGTGCGCAGCCAGGTCTGGCTTTGGCGGCCGGTGCGCGCGCTGCCGGCGCGGCGGAACTCGATGTTGGCCGTGGCGAAGTCGCGGCCGTAGCTGGTGATGGCCGTGCGCAGCACCTCGCGCTCCAGGCCCTGCGCCGGGCGGCCGGCGCGGAAGGCCTGGATCTCGTCATAGCCGTAGAGGTTCTCGGTGGCGCCGTAGCGCAGCGTGTGCGGGCTGCGCCAGAACAGTTCGTCCAGCACGGCCACATCGTTGCCGGTCAAGGCTTTTTCATAGCGGGCGAACTGGGCGCTGACTTCGGCCAGCACCTCGGGCAGGTTGATATCCATGGGCATATTTTCAGAAAGAAGGGGAGCGGACACGGGCGATGCCGGCCTGTTCCAGCACGTGCGCAGCGCGCAGGGCCAGGTCTTCGCGCCACGGGGCGGCGATCAACTGCACGCCCAGCGGCAAGCCTTGCGGGCCGGCAGGCCAGAGCGGCGCGGCGACCACCGGGCAGCCGGCAAAGGAGACCGGCTGGGTCAGCAGGCCCATGGCCGCGCGGCAGGGCTGCGTCGTGCCGTTGATGTCCAGCCATTCGGTGCCTATGGGCGTGGCGCTGACCGGCGTGGCCGGCGCCAGCAGCAGGTCCCAGTCGGCAAACAGCGCGTTGACGCGGTCGCGGTAGGCGCGGCGAAAACGCTGTGCGCGCGTGACCCAATGCGCAGGCTGCAGCGCGCCGGCGATGAAGCGGTCTACCGACAACGGCTCGTAGTCGTCGGCCTGGGTGCGCAGGTGGTCCAGGTGCAGGCTTCCGCCCTCGCCCGCGGTGATGATGAAGGCGGCGGCGCGGGCCAGCGCGGCATCGGGCCACTCGACCGTGGCGCTGGCGCCCAGCGCGGCGGCTGCGGCCTGCACCGCCGCGCGCGCGGGCGCCGTGGCGTGCTCATGGAAGTAGCCGCCGAGCACGCCTATGCGCAGGCCCTGCACGCCCTGCTCCAGCGTGGGCACCACCGGTTGCACGGCCAGCGCGTGGCAGCCTGGGTCTTGCGCGTCGGGGTACTGCAATACGTCGTAGACCTGCGCCAGCATCTGCGCCGAATCAGCAAACGGCCCCAGGTGGTCGATGCTGTGCACAAAGGGATAGCTGCCGCGCCGCGACAGCCGGCCAAAGGTGGGCTTGAGCCCCCAGACGCCGCACAAGGATGCCGGCACGCGGATCGAGCCATTGGTGTCCGAGCCCAGCGCCACCGGCACCTGCTGCGCCGCCACCGCCGCGCCCGAGCCGCCGCTGGAGCCGCCGGCGATGCGCGTGAGGTCGTGCGGATTGCGCGTGGGGCCGTAGTGCGTGTTCTCGGTGGTGAAGCCGTAGGCGTATTCGTCCATGTTGAGCGTGCCGACCAGCACCGCGCCGGCCTCGCGCAGGCGCTGGACCAGCACGGCGTCTGCCATCGCAGACGCGTGGCTGCGGTTCACCTTGGAGCCGGCCAGCGTGACCTCGCCCTGCACGTCGAACAGGTTCTTCACCGCATAGGGCAGGCCGGCCAGCGGCGGCAGTGCCTCGCCACGGGCGCGGCGCGCATCGATGGCGTCGGCCTCGCGCCGGGCGCGCTCAAGAGTGCGGCCGGTGAAGGCGTTGACTTGGCCGTCGGTGGCCTCGATGCGGGCAATGCACTGCTCCAGCCAGGCGCGTGCGCTGCAGTCCCCCCGCGCCACGGCGGCAAGCATGGCGGCGCTGTCGGACGCTATTTTTTCCATAGCTACACCCCCTTATCCGACAAGGGCCAGAAGGCTGCAGGGCAATAAATCTCTGCCGGCTCGTCATCGGGCGCGAGCGGCGCGGCCTCCAGCAGTTGGGCCATGGCCGCGGTGCGCGCCAGGTGCGCGGCCACGCGCTGCGCGTGGGCCTGGTCCAGCGGCAGCCCGAGCAGCGCGGCGCTGGCATTTACGTAGGGCAGCAGATCGGGTGCACTCATCGCCGCACCTCGCGCTGGAAGATCTCCAGGCTCAGCTTCTTGGCGGCGATGAAGCTGGGCTGCGACAGCGTGTCTGTGGTGCGCGGGCGCGCGTCGGCGTAGTCGAGGATCTCGGCCACCTTGGTCGGCCGCTTGGTCAGCAGCAGCACCTGGTCGGCCAGGTAGACCGCTTCTTCCAGGTCGTGCGACACCAGCAGCATGGTGGTGCCGGTCTGCATGAACACCTCTTGCAGCTTCTCGCGGATGAAGAGGGTCATCTCGAAGTCGAGCGCGGAGAAAGGCTCGTCCAGAAACAACACCTCCGGGTTCGGCGCCAGCGCCCGCATGATGGAAGCGGTCTGCTGCTGCCCGCCCGACAGCTCGTAGGGGTAGCGCCGCAGGTCGAACTTGACGTCGAAGGAGGCGACGAGTTCTTCCATGCGCCGGTCGACCTCGGCCTTGCTGCGGCCCTCCAGCTTGAGCGGGTAGGCGATGTTGTCGATGGTGCGCATCCACGGGAACATGGCCTCGCGGTAGTTCTGGAACACGTAGCCGATCTTGGTGTCCTTGCGCTCCTTGCCGTCGAACAGGATCTGGCCGCTGTCGATGGGGATGAGCCCGGCGATCATGTTGATCAGCGTGCTCTTGCCGCAGCCGTTGGGGCCGAACACCGAGACGATCTTGCCCTTGGGAATGTCGAGGTCGAAGTTCTCGTACAGCGGCCAGCCGGCAAAGTACTTGGTCAGCCCGCGAATGGTGATGTGGGTGCCGGCCGGGCCGGGGCGAAAAGCCGGTGCGGGCACGTCGGCGAAGACCGGGGCGTTGAGTACGGCGTTCATCTTCCGCTCCAGTGAATGATGCGGCGCTCCAGCACCAGAAAGAGGATGTTGAGCACATAGCCCAGCGCACCCGCCGCCAGGATGGCCGCGTACATGGTCTTGACGTTGAGCACCTGCTGCGCATCGATGATGGCGTGGCCCAGGCCGTTCTCCGAGCCAATGAACATCTCGGCCACGATGACGATCACCAGCGCCATCGACACCGCCGAGCGCAGGCCGACAAAGCTCGGCTGCAGGCTTTCCCACACCAGCACGTCCTTGAAGATCTGCCAGCGCGAGGCGCCCATGACCTTGGCCGCCATCACGCGCTGCTTGCGCGCGTTGATCACGCCATAGGCGCTGTTGAAGACCACGATCAGCAGCGCGCCGAAGGCGGCAATGGCGACCTTGTTGATGTCGGACACGCCAAAGATCAGCAGGAACAGCGGGATCAGCGCCGAAGACGGCGTGGAGCGAAAGAAGTCGATCAAGAACTCCACGCTGCGGTAGGCCTTTTCATTGCTGCCCAGCAGCACGCCCAGCGGCATGCCGACTGCGGCGGCAATGACAAAGGCCTGCAGCGTGCGGCCCACGGTGACCAGGAAGTCGGTCAGCAGCGCGCCGCCGGCCAGGCCGGTGAGCAGGGTGGCGATGGTGTCGGCCGGCGGCGGCAGCAGGATGGCCTTGATCAGGCCGGCGCGCACCACCAGGTCCCAGATGATGAAGAGCACCACCGGGCCGATGAAAGGCAGCAGGCGCGAGCGGTCGAACTTCCTGGCTTGCGTGGCAGCCGCCGGGCTGGCCGGTGGCGCCCAGCCGGGGCCGCGCGCCGGCGTGGAAGATGTGCTTGGGGCAGACATGCTCTTCAAGCCTTGTAGAGCAGGCCTTCTACGGCGAGCTTCTTCGAGAAGATGCCCTTCTCGGTGAACAGGTCGTAGAACTTCTGGAAGTAGGCGACGTCGCTGGGCTTGAACTCGTTGTGCAGCATGTAGGCGGCCAGCGGCACCTCCTTGGTCAGCGCACCGTCGATGGCGGTGTAGCCCTTCATGAACTGGCGTGCCTCGTCGGGCTGCTTGCGCACCAGCTCGACGCCGCGGGTGTAGGCCGCGATGTATTTCTTCGCCGCCTCGGGGTTCTTCTGGATGAACTCGGTGGTCAGGCTGGCCGCGCCGCCGTGCCAGGGCGCCATCGGATCGCCAAGGATGTAGTGCGCTACCACGCCAGCCTCCAGCAGCCGCGTGATGCCGTTCAGGCGGCCGACCGTGCCGGTGGGCTCCAGCGTGTAGCAGGCATCGACCTGGCCTGCGGCGATGGCCGCCACATGCTGGCCGATCGGCAGTTCGACCACCGACGCGCCGGTGGCGCCGGCGCGCTCCAGCATGGTCTTGGCCAGCGTCACGTTCTGGATGCCGGGGCCGGAGGCAACCTTCTTGCCCTTCAGTTCAGCCACGCTCTTGATCGGGCTGTCTTTGGCGACCAGGAATTCTTCCAGCACGTCTTTCGCATTGCTGGGGTTGGTGCAGAAGATCTTGAACAGGCCGGGCTGCGCGATCTCGCCGATCGCCATGTTGGCCGAGCCGGTGCCGTTGGCGCTGCCGTCGCCGCGGCCTGACAGCATGGCCTCCATCACCTGCTGGGCGCCGGCGAACTTGAGCGGCTCGACATCCAGGCCCGCCTCCTTGAAATAGCCTTTCTCCACGGCAGCGAAGAAGGGCAGGCCCGCCGCCACCGGCCAGAAGCCGATGCGGATCTTCGGGCCGGTCTGCGCCCGCACGATGGCCGGCGCGGCCAGGGCACCAAGCGCGGCGGCGCCTGCCTGCAGAACACTGCGGCGGCGCGGCGAAACGGACGATGGGGTTTGCTGCATGACGAACTCCTGGAAGAAAAGAAGGGAAATGGAAACTTGCCTGGATGCTGCGATGCGTTCAGGGCCGCGCCGCTTGCGCCGCCACATAGGCGCGCCAGCCGCCGTAGGCCGTCACGTCCAGGGCGCCTTGCAGCGCATGGCCTTCGCAGATGAAGCCGTGCGCCCAGCGGCCGTCGGCCAGCTCGACACTGCCCAGGCCCAAGGGCTGCGGCACCAGCGCCAGAAAGCTGCCGACTGCGGCCAGCGGCACTTGCCAGACCTCGACCGCGATGGCGGCGCCACCTTCAGCCACGCGCTGCAGCCCGGGCTTGGGCGGCACGGTGCCGGGCAGCGCATGCAGGCGGTAATGCGCGGCGGTGTGCGTGGCCTCGGCCAGGCGCGCGCCGCGCTCGGTCAGTTGGTGGTTGAGCGGCAGGCCCGACAGGTGCGCGCCCACCACTACCAGCGGCAGGTGCGTGGCGGCCGTGGGCTGCAGGCCGGCAATGGCGACCGGTGCCGGCAGCGGCTTGCCGGTGGCGCCCTGCGGCAGGCCGGTGGCGTGATGAAAGCGCTGCCCCAGCTCGGCCAGTTGCCAGTCGCTGCCGGCCAGGCCCACCAGCGTGATGCCAAAGGGCAGGCCATCGGGCCGCAGGCTGGCCGGCACCGACAGCGCGGCGTAGTCCAGCAGGTTGACGAAGTTGGTGTAGTGGCCCAGCACGCGGTTGCGCGCCAGCGGGTCAGCCTGCATGGCGCTGATGCTGCAGTGCGTGGGCGCGGTCGGCAGGCACAGCAGGTCGATCTGCTGCCACATCGGCGCGGCCTGCGCGGCCAGGGCCTGCAGGCGGTGCTGGGCGTCGAACACATCGGCCGCGCCATAGCCCTTGCCGGCGGCCAGGATGGAGCGCACCGGCTCGATCACCGCCTCGGGCTGCGCATCGAAGAAGCCGCGCACCGCGGCATAGCGCTCGGCCACCAGCGCGCTGTCATAGAGCAGGCTGGCAGCGGCCGCGAGCGGCGTGTAGTCGATCGCCACCGGCGTGCCGCCCAGCGCCTGCAACTGCGCGCAGGCCTGGGCAAAGGCGGCCTCGGCCTGTGCGTCGCCAGCAAACTCCAGCACGGCTGGCACGCCAAAGCGGAAGGCCGCGGGAAAGGGCTCGGCCGCCATGGCCAGCCTGCGCGCATAGGGGTCGCGCGGATCAGGCGCCATGGCGGCCTCCAGCACGCGCACCGCAGTGGCCACGGTGCGCGCCAGCACCGACACGCAATCCACGCTCTGCGCCGCCGGCAGCACGCCGCCAGCGCTGATCAGACCCTTGGAGGGCTTGAGCCCCACGATGTTGTTGAGCCCGGCCGGCACGCGGCCCGAGCCTGCCGTGTCGGTGCCCAGCGCGAAGTCGACCTGCCCGCTGGCCACCACATAGGCCGAGCCCGAGCTGGAGCCGCCCGACACATAGCGCGCATCGATGGCATTGGGCACGGCGCCATAGGGCGAGCGCGTGCCGTTCAGGCCGCAGGCGAACTGGTCGAGGTTGGTCTTGCCCAGCAGCGTGGCGCCGGCGTCCAGCAGGCGCTGCACCACGGTGGCGTGCGCCGTGGGCGTGTAGGCGAACTCCGGGCAGGCGGCGGTGGTGGGCACGCCGGCCACGTCGATGTTGTCCTTGGCCGCAAAGCGCAGGCCAGCCAGCGCGCCGCCGGCAGCGCCAGGCAAAGGCTGGTCGAAGCGGCGAATCCAGGCGGATTCGGGCCGCCCGACCACCAGCGGAGCCGCTGGAACCACAGACGAAACGGTCTTGGGAGGGGAGTCTTTTGTTTGCACCACGTCAAGGCATCCAATCATGTACACAAGATGAGATGCAAGCCGTGTGCCAACACCACGGCGCTCCACCGGGGCGGTGGCGCGAGGCGTTCAAGCTATCGTTTCAATAGCTGAATGGCCAGGAATAACGGGCGATTCAGGCGGCTTCAGCCTGAATGCCAGGGCAAGCGCCACAGCGCGCACTCCCTGCGCCGGGCGCCCCAGCACAGTGCGGCAACCGGTGCCTTGCGGCCATTGCGAAATCGTGGAGATGCTATTTAATAGATAGCTAATACCCCAGAATCCACCTTGGTTTCAGGCACTTTTCTCTTGAAAAAACCGATTGCCCGGCCGTGGCAGCCCCAGGTTTTCGCGCAGGGTGCGGCCTTCGTATTCACGGCGGTAGATGCCGCGGCGCTGCAGCTCGGGCACGACCTTGTCGACAAAGGCGTCGAGCCCGGCGGGCAGGAAGGGAAACATGATGTTGAAGCCGTCCGAGCCCTCGGACAGCAGCCACTCCTCCATCTGGTCAGCGATGGTTTGCGCGGTGCCGACAAAGGCCAGCCCGCCGTAGCCGCCCAGGCGCTGGGCCAGTTGGCGCACGGTGAAGTTCTCGCGCCGCGCCAGGGCAATCACCCGCTCGCGGCCGCTCTTGCTCTGGTTGGTGTCGGGGATGTCCTCGGGCAGCGGGCGGTCGGGGTCGAAGCGCGTGGCGTCGCTGCCCAGCGAGATCGAGAGCGAGGCGATGGCGCTTTCGTAATGCACCAGGCCGTCGAGCCGGGCGCGGATGGCGTGCGCTTCTTCCACCGTGTCGCCCACCACGACGAAGGCGCCGGGCAGGATCTTCAAATGCTCCGGGTCGCGGCCGATGGCGCGCATGCGGCCCTTGACGTCGGCGTAGAAGCGCTGCCCCTCGGCCAGCGTGCCGTGCGCGGCAAACACCAGCTCGGCCGTCTCGGCCGCCAACTGGCGCCCGGGCTCGGAGGCGCCGGCCTGCACGATCACCGGCCAGCCCTGCACCGGCCGCGCAATGTGCAGCGGGCCACGCACCGACAGCTCCGGCCCCTTGTGGTTGAGCACATGCAGCTTGGCCGGGTCGAAGAAGCGGCCGCTGGCGGCGTCGCGCTCGAAGGCGTCGTCGGCCCAGCTGTCCCACAGGCCGGTGACCACCTCATAGAACTCGCGGGCGCGGGCATAGCGGTCGGCGTGCGCCGGCTGGTCTTCGCGGCCGAAGTTGCGCGCGGCGTCGGGGTTGCTGGTGGTGACGATGTTCCAGCCCGCGCGCCCTTCAGACAAATGGTCCAGCGAGGCAAAGCGCCGCGCGATGTGAAAGGGCTCGTCATAGGTAGTGGATGCCGTGGCCACCAGCCCCAGGTGCGTGGTGTGCTGCGACAGCGCCGACAGCAGCGTGAAAGGCTCGAAGGAGCTGACGGTGTGGCTGCGCTGCAGCGCCTCCATCGGCATATTGAGCACGGCCAGGTGGTCGGCCATGAAGAAGGCGTCGAAGCGCCCCTCTTCCAGCCGCTGTGCCAGGTACTTGATGCGCGTCAGGTTGAAGTTGGCGTCGCGCCACGCCCCCGGATAGCGCCAGGCGCCGGTGTGGATGCTGACGGGGCGCATGAAAGCACCAAGCTTGAGCTGGCGAGACGGCATGGGCAGGGTCCTGGAGTGAAGCTGGCACCGTAACGAGTCCGCCGCAACTGTGTAGGCGGCGCCGCCCTTGGCCCTGCGGCGGGCAGGGCAGAATTCCGCCCATGCTCCACTACCGCACGATTCCCGTTACCGCCTTTCAGCAGAACTGCTCGCTCCTGTGGGACGACGCCAGCATGGAGGGCGTGCTGATCGACCCCGGCGGCGACGTCGACCGGCTGCTGGCCGAGGCCGCGCACCAGGGCGTGACGCTGCGCCAGATCTGGCTCACGCACGCCCACATCGACCATGCCGGCGGCGTGGCCGAGCTGGTGGCGCGCGCCGGCCTGCCGGTGATCGGGCCGCACCCGGAGGACCAATTCCTGATCGACGGCCTGGCCGCGCAGGCCGCGGCCTTTGGCTTTCCGCCAGCCGGCGCCTTTGTGCCCGAGCGCTGGCTGCACGACGGCGACACGGTGACGCTGGGCGCGCACAGCTTTGCGGTGCGCCACTGCCCGGGCCACACGCCGGGGCACGTGGTGTTCCACAACGCGGAGATGAACCGCGCCTTTGTCGGCGATGTGCTGTTTGCCGGGTCGGTCGGCCGCACCGACTTCCCGCGCAGCGATCCGCAGGCGCTGATAGCCAGCATCGTCGGCAAGCTCTGGCCCATGGGCGACCAGACGGTGTTCATCCCGGGCCACGGGCCGGAGAGCAGCTTTGGCCGGGAGCGGCGCAGCAATCCTTACGTAGGCGGGACCTGAGACGGAGCGCGGCCAATAATAGGCAGCAACCTGGATACCCATGTCCGACAGTCCGAACACCGCCGCGCCCTCTTCCCCCACCGCACCGCACCGCTCCTGGCGCCAGGCGCTGCGCGTCTACCGCGAGCCGGCCAGCCTGCGCATGCTGGCGCTGGGTTTCTCCGCCGGCCTGCCCTTGCTGCTGGTGCTGGGCACGCTCAGTTTCTGGCTGCGCGAGGCCGGCGTTGACCGCACCACCATCGGCTACCTGAGCTGGGTTGGCCTGGCCTATGCCTTCAAGTGGGTCTGGGCGCCGCTGGTGGACCGGCTGCCGATACCGCTACTGACGCGCGCGCTGGGCCGGCGCCGCAGCTGGCTGCTGCTGGCGCAAGGCCTGGTCGTGGCCGGCCTGATCGGCATGGCGCTGCACGACCCGCGCGATGCGTTGCTGCCGGTGGTCTGGTGCGCGCTGGCGGTGGCCTTTGGCTCGGCCACGCAAGATGTGGCGCTGGACGCGTTCCGCATCGAATCGGCCGACGCCGACCGGCAGGCAGCGCTGGCCGCCACCTACCAGACCGGCTACCGCCTGGCCATGATCTGGGCTGGCGCCGGCGCGCTGTGGATTGCCGCGCGGGCCGAGGTCGCGGGCCTTGCCGGCTACCAGCCCGGCGCCTGGCGCGCGGCCTACTTTGCGATGGCGCTGTCGATGGCGGTGGGCATCGTCACCGTGCTGTGCTCGCCCGAGCCCGCGCCGCGCGCGCTGTCCAAGCCCCGCAATGCGGCCGAATGGCTGCGCGGCGCGCTGATCGAGCCCTTTGCCGACTTCATCCGCCGCTACCGCTGGCAGGCCGCGCTGATCCTGGCGCTGATCGCCATCTACCGCATCAGCGACGTGGTGATGGGCATCATGGCCAACCCCTTCTACGTGGACATGGGCTTCAGCAAGGATGAAGTGGCTGCGGTGTCCAAGATCTATGGTGTGGCCATGACGCTGGTGGGCGCCTTTCTGGGCGGCGTGCTGGCCATGCGCGTGGGCGTGATGCGGGTGCTGATGCTGGGTGCCGTGCTGTCGGCGCTGTCGAACCTGCTGTTTGCCTGGCTGGGCACGCGCGGCCATGACCTGACCGGGCTGATCGCCGTGGTGGCGGCCGACAACCTGGCCAGCGGCATTGCCTCGGCCGCCTTCATTGCCTATTTGTCGAGCCTGACCAACATCAACTACTCGGCCACGCAGTACGCGCTGTTCAGCTCGCTGATGCTGCTGCTGCCCAAATGGCTGGCGGGCTTCTCGGGCGCCTATGTCGACAGCTACGGCTACAGCTCCTTCTTCATCATGACCGCGCTGCTGGGGCTGCCGGTGCTGCTGCTGGTGGCGCTGGCCTCGCTCCCGAGTTTTTTACCCAAAAAGGCCTGAAGCCGGCGTAGAACCTGAGCCTATTGCTATATTTTTAGAAGCGCACACAGATCGTGCGCGACAGCCGTTTACCCAACTTTACGGACGCTACAACGCAAAGCGCGAGCATCGGCGCAAGGATGGAACCATGACCACGCAGCTTCTCATGATCGAAGACGACACCCGCCTGGCGCAGATGGTGGGTGAATACCTGACGCAATCGGGCTTCAGCGTTGCCCACGCCGGCGACGGCCTGGGCGGCCTGGAGCGCCTGCAGGGCGAAGGCAGCAGCAGCGGCGCCCCCGACCTGGTGATCCTGGACCTGATGCTGCCCGACATCGATGGGCTGGAAGTGTGCCGCCGCATCCGCGCGCTGCCGGGCTCGGCGGCGCAGGTGCCGGTGCTGATGCTCACCGCCAAGGGCGACCCGATGGACCGCATCATCGGCCTGGAGCTGGGCGCAGACGACTACCTGCCCAAGCCCTTCGAGCCGCGCGAGCTGCTGGCGCGCATACGCGCCATCCTGCGCCGCCGGGTCGAAGGCGCCACGCCCTCGACCCGCACCATGCGCTTTGGCTCGCTGGAGATCGACCGCGATGCGCGCTCGGTCACCATCGGCAGCCAGCCGGCCGACCTCACCTCCTACCAGTTCGACCTGCTGATCGCGCTGGCCGAACGCGCCGGCCGCGTGCTCACACGCGACCAGATCATGGAGGCCGTGCGCGGCCGCGAGCTGGAAGCCTTTGACCGCTCCATCGACGTGCACATGGGCCGCATCCGCGCCGCGATCGAGGTCGACGCCAAGAACCCGAAACGCATCCTGACCGTGCGCGGCGTCGGTTACGTCTTCGCCAAGCAACAAGACTAATGGCCGCCACGCTATCCGGCACGACCGCGCCGCCGCGCCATATGCGCACCGTCGCCCGCCTTGGCCAGCGGCTGTATGTGCGCATCTGGCTGGCGGTGGTGCTGGCCGTGGCGGTGCTGACGCTGCTGGTGGGCTGGGCCTGGCAGATGGCGTCCGACCCGCCGCCGCGCGAGCTGATCGTGCGCAGCGTGGACGGCAGCGTGGTGGGCAACGGCATCCTGCGGCGGCGCCCGCCGCCGGGCGAGCAGCTCATCCCCGAGCCCGGCCAGAGCCCGTTCCCGCCCAACCTGCATCCGCCGCCGCCGGCGCGCACCGGGCCTGAATTTGTCGTCACCATGAGCGACGGGCGCCTGCTGACCATGCACCTGCAGCGCCCGCCGCCGGGCTTCTGGAGCCGGCCGCCGTTTGGCTTCTTCTGGACGCTGGGCCTGGTCGCCGTGGCCGTGGCGCTGGCCACCTACCCGATCATCCGCAAGCTCACGCGCCGGCTCGAGCGCCTGCAGCAAGGCGTGGAGCAATGGGGCCGTGGCGACCTCACCGCGCGCGTGCCGGTGCAGGGCAGCGACGAGGTCGCCTTCCTGGCGCGGCGCTTCAACCACTCGGCCGAGCGCATCGAGACCCTGGTCGACTCGCACAAATCGCTGCTGGCCAATGCCTCGCACGAGCTGCGCTCGCCGCTCACGCGCATCCGCATGGGCCTGGAGCTGATGGGCGCCACGCCTTCGGCCGCGTTCAAGGAAGAGATCGCGCGCAACATCGCCGAGCTGGACCAGCTGATAGACGAGATCCTGCTCGCCAGCCGCCTGGACGCCCAAGAGGCCGACATCGGCACGCTGGAGACCATGGACCTGACCGGCCTGGCCGCCGAGGAATGCGCCCGCGTCGACGCCGAGCTGGAAGTGCCCGACGACGCGCGCAGCGGTGTTGCCGTGCGCGGTGTCTCCAGGCTGTTGCGCCGCGCCGTGCGCAACCTGCTGGAGAACGCGCGCCGCTACAGCCATGGCGACATCCTGCTGCTGGTGCGCCGCGACGGCGACCGCGCCGTGCTGAGCGTCTGTGACCGTGGCCCGGGCGTGCCGCCCGAGCAGCGCGAACGCATCTTCGAGCCCTTCTACCGCCTGCCCGGCGCCAGCGAGCGCGAAGGCGGCGTGGGCCTGGGCCTGGCGCTGGTGCGCTCCATCGCGCTGCGGCACGGCGGCAGCGTGCGCTGCGAAGGCCGGCCAGACGGCGAGAGCGGCGCCTGCTTCATCCTGGAGCTGCCCGCGACGGCGGATTAGGCGCTTTTCGTCCAGGGCCAGAAGCGGTACATGACGCCGTACACCAAGGCCCCCAGCAACAGGGCGCCCGCCGCCACTGACAAGCCCCAGGCAAAGCCCTGCCCCGCCGTGGCGCTGCGATGCAGCAGCAGCGCCACCATCGGCGGCCCGGCGATCTGGCCGATGCCATAGGTGGCGGTCATCAACCCCGCAAAACTATCCCCCGCCGCCGGCCAGATGCGGCGCGCCTCCTGCAGCGCATAGAAGGTGAGCGCGGTAAACGGCAAGCCCAGCAGCAGGCTGCCCAGCGCAAAGCCGACGCGGTTGGGCCACAGCAGGCTCAGGCCAATGGCGCAGGCCTGCAAGGCATAGGCCGCCACCAGCAGCAGGCGCCGGTCCCAGCCGGCGGGCGTGCGCGTGGACAGCGCCGCGCCCAGCGCCACACCCGCGCCAAACAAGGGCCAGAACAGGTCCGGCCAGACCGAGCCGGCCGGCAGCGCGGCGCGCGCAATCACCGGCAGGAAGGTGGCGGTAACAATGTAGCCCAGCCCGGCCAGCCCGTAGGCCAACGTGAGCAGCGCGCGCTCGGTGCGCGGGTAAGCGTGTGGCGCTGCGGCGCTGTCTGCGTGTTTCGCGGCGCTGCCCGGCAGCCCGGCCGCGCCTTGCAACACCGGCCAGGCCGCCGTGCACAAGCCCGCGGCCAGCACGCCCAGCACCGCCCAGCCGGCTGCGGCCGACCAGTGCGCGGCCACCATGGCGCTGGCCAGCAAGCCGCTCAGCACAATGCCCAGGCCCGGCCCGCAGAAGATCAACCCGCCCATGGCCGGCCGGCCCAGCGCCACCAGCCGCACCATGCACCAGCCCGAGATATTGAGGAACACCATGGCGCTGGCCACGCCCGCGGCAAAGCGCAGCAGCGGCCAGGCGCCGGGCAGCGGCAGCGCCATGCCCAGCGTGAGCAGCACCGTCGCCACCAGCCCCGCCCGTGCCAGCACCGCTGCGCCCGGCACGCCACTCCGGTGCCGGGCCAGCCAGGGCAGCGCCATGCAGGCCAGCGCGCCCACCAGGTAGCCGATGTAGTTGGCGGTGGCCAGCCAACTGCCGCCGGCCAGCGTCACCACGCCGTCGTGCAACATCATCGGCAGCAGCGGCGTGAAGGCGAAGCGGCCAATGCCCATGGCCGTGGCCAGGGACGCCATGCCGGCCAGGGCTACGGCATAGGGACGGTCACGAAGGGCAGGAAGCGCGGAAGAAGCAGTGGCGGGCATGGCGGTTGCCACCCCGGCGGGGGCGGCTTATCATCTGTTTTCAGGATTCTATTTTTAAAATCCATCTTTTATAAAGATATATCGTGGACTTTGTTGCCCTCGAGATTTTCCGTACCGTGGCCGCAGAAGGCAGCGTGACACGCGCGGCCGAGCGGCTGCAGCGCGCCCAGTCCAACGTCACCACCCGCGTGCAGCAGCTGGAAGACGAGCTGGGCGCCACCTTGTTCCTGCGCGAAGGCCGGCGCATGGCGCTGACGCCGGCCGGCCAGTCGCTGCTGGACTACGCCGGCCGCCTGCTGGCCCTGGCCGAGGAAGCGCGCCAGGCGGTGCACCCCGGCCAGCCCGGTGGCCGCTTGCGCCTGGGCGCCATGGAAAGCACCGCCGCCAGCCGGCTGCCGGGGCCGCTGGCGCAGTTGCACAGCCGCTGGCCCGAGGTGGTGCTGGAGCTATCCACCGCGCCATCACGTCAATTGGTAGAGAGTGTTCGCTCACATTCACTGGATTGCGCCCTGCTCGCCTGGCCGCCGCCGGGCATCGCCGAGGACGCGGCCGATTTGGAGCTCACGCCCTTCTTCAGCGAAGCGCTGCTGCTGGCGCTGCCGGCCCAGCACCCGGAAATCAGCAGCCCGCAAGACCTGCAGCTCGACACCCTGGCCGCCTTTGCGCCGGGCTGCACCTACCGCCGCATAGGCGAGGCCTGGATGACGCGCGACGGCAACCCGCCGCGCATCCTGGAGCTGGCCTCGTACCACGCGATCCTGGCCTGCGTGGCGGCCGGCCGCTGCGCCGGCGTGGTGCCGCGCTCGCTGCTGGACCTGATGCGCGAGCCGCCGGCGCTGCGCCTGGTGCCGCTGCAAAGCTGCGACACGGTGCTGGTGCAGCGGCGCGGCTACCAGTCGGCCGCGCTCGATGCGCTGCGCGAACTATTGATCCCTGCATGAGGCCCGACATGACCACCTCCCTGCTTGACTCCCTGCACCTGCGCCTGCCCATCATCCAGGGCCCGATGACCGGCTCTGACACGCCTGCGCTGGCCGCCGCCGTCTCTGCTGCGGGCGGGCTGGGCACGCTGGGCTGCGGCATGCGCTCGCCCCAGGCCATGGCCGAGGCGGTGGCCGAAGTCCGGCGCCGCACCGACCGCCCCTTTGGCCTGAACCTGTTCGTGCAAGACACGCCCGCGCCCGACGCCGCCACGGTCAGCACCGCCATGGCACGGCTGGCGCCGTTCTATGCCCGCTTCAATCTGACGCCCAGCGTGCCCGCGCAGTGGTGCGAAGACTTCGGCGCGCAGTTCGAGGCGCTGCTGGCGGCGCGCCCGGCCGTTGCCAGCTTCACCTTCGGCATCCTGGGCGCCGCTGCGGTCGAGCGCCTGCACGCCGCCGGCTGCTACGTGATCGGCACCGCCACCACGGTGGCCGAGGCCCTGGCCTGGCAGGCGGTGGGCGCGGACGCGGTCTGCGCCTCGGGCGCCGAGGCCGGCGGCCATCGCGGCACTTTCCTGGGGGACTTTGCATCGTCCATGGTCAGCACCCTGGCGCTGGTGCCGGCCTGCGTGGATGCGCTGCAAATCCCGGTGATCGCCGCCGGCGCCATCATGGACGGGCGCGGCATTGCCGCAGCCCAGGCGCTGGGCGCACAGGCGGTGCAGATGGGCACGGCCTTTCTGGCCAGCGACGAAGCCGGCATTGGCGCGGCCTACCGGCAGGCGCTGCGCACCGCGACCGGCACCGACACGCGCACCACCCGCGTCTTCTCGGGCCGGCCAGCGCGCGGCATCGTCAACGCCATGATGGAAGCACTCGCCGCCGACGAAGCCGCCGTGCCGGCCTACCCGGTGCAGAACGCGCTGACCGGGGCCCTGCGGCGTGCCGCCGCTGCGGCCGGGGATGCGGATTACCTGTCGCTCTGGGCCGGCCAGGGCGTGGGCCAGTTGCGGCCCATGGCGGCGGCGGCGCTGGTGGATGTGCTCGAAGCGGAGTGGCGCGCGGCGCGGGCCAGCTTAACCTGAACAGTGCGCACACCAACTAGAACTGAAGGCCGCGGAGCAGGCCAAGCCAGGACATCCGCGGAACCGGCTTTGCCGGGCCGCTGGATGTGCCCCCTTTAGGGGGTTGGCGAAGACGCGAAGCGCGAAGCCTGGGGGGTGCTTCAGTTACGCCAGGCCAGTTCGCGCGCCTGGCCCTGGATGACGGGTTGCGTGGCATTGAGCTTCTCGCCGGCCAGCACGCGCTCGTAGACCCGCAGGTAGTCGCGCGCCATGCGCTCGGCGCCGAAGTGCTCCAGCACATGGGCGTTGCAGCGGCGCGGGTCGAAGCGGTTGTTGCGCACGGCCTCGGCCAGCGCCTCGGCGTTGTCGGCCAGCACGCCGCAGTCGGCCGGCACCAGCTCGGGCAGCGCGCCGTAGGGCGTGGCAAACACCGGGGCGCCAAAGTACAGGCTCTCGATGATGGCCAGGCCAAAGGGCTCGTGCCAACGCACCGGGAACACCATGCCGCGCGAGCCATTCAGCAGCCCGGCCTTCTGCTCGCCGCCGACCATGCCGTGGAAGCGGATGCGGCGCGACAAGGTATAGCGGAAACCACGGCGGAAATTGAGCCGCTCGCCGCCCAGCACATCCAGCAGCACGCCGGCCTTCTTGGCCACGGTGATCGCGCCCTGCACGTTCTTCACGCGCCAGGCCGCCTTGCCCAGGAAGTGGTAGTACTCGCGCGGCCGATCAAAGTCGACCGGGCCGTAGGCCGACCAGTCCAGCCCGTTGTGCACGAACTGCGTGGAGCCATAGCGCGCCGCGTGGTCGCGCGACAAAAACACGGTGTTGAGCGGCAGCGGCCGCGCCTTACGCGCATTGCCGTGCTCGGTCACCAGGTAGGGCCGACCCAGCGCGTCTTCGGACTCGAACTTGGGGTGGAACTGAAAGTGCACGATGTCCACGTCGGTCGGCACCTGCTCGGCCCAAGGCCGCTCGGTATCGATGGGCAGCACATGGGTGGCGAAATCGCAGTGCGAGCCGGCCGGCACCAGGTAGCTGACCTTGTGCCCCATGCCCACCAGCATGCGGCCCAGGTCCCAGATGACGCGCTCGGTGCCGCCATAGGCAAACACCGGGATCGGCGAGTTATTGACCAGCAGGACGTGCATGGGCATGTGCTCCGTTGCGAGGGACCACCGCCCCGGTGCCGCGCAGGCAGCCGTAGATCAGCAGGTTGAAGAAGATGTAGCAGAGGTTGCCGCTGTTGTGGGCCATGAAGACCTGCGTCAGGCCAAAGCCGATGCAGGCGACCGGCACCAGCACGCCCAGCAGGCGCAGCGCCAGCACTGAGGCGCGCTCCTCGGGATCGGTGTGCGCATCCAGGCGCCGCCGTGTCGGCCAGAACAGCCACAGCGGCACGCCGTAGAAGAACAGCAGCGCGGCCACGCCGGGCAGGCCGCGCTTGGCGAAGATGTCCAGCACCTCGTTGTGCGCGTGGCTGAAGCCCAGCACGCTTGGGTTGGCCAGGCCCGCGGCCACGCGGCGCGCCTTCTCCAGCTCGTAGCCGTGCTGGGTCCAGCCGGTCAGGGGCCGGTCCCAGCCCATCTGCCAGGCCAGCTTCCAGTGGTAGAGCCGCTGGCCAACCGAGGTGACGGAGTCGTCGCCAGCCTCGTACTGCACGATTTCGCTGCGCGCCTTCTCCAGGCGCTGGTCGATCAGGTGCGGCTGGGTGATGAACAGCGCCGTCAGGCCCACGATCACCACCAGCACCATCTGCAGGAAGTTGCGGCGCGGCAGCCATTGGCAGCACAGCAGGGCCATCACCGGCAGCACCACCAGCAGCGCCAGCCAGCCGCCGCGCGACTGCGACAGCACCGACCCCAGCGGGCCCAGCAGCGCGCCACAGGCCGCCAGCAGCAGCTCCCAGGGCCGCCGCAGGGACGGCGGGCGCACGGCCACCAGCGCCAGGGACATCAGGCCCAGCAGCAGGCTCAGGTCGCCATACTGGATGGCGTTGGTGTAGCCGGTGGAGCGCGGCAGGTGCAGGCCGTAGCACTGGTACAGCGCCACCAGCCCGCTGCCAATGGCCCCGACCACGATGCCCCACCACAGCGCGCGGGTGCGCGGCGCGTAGGCATGCAGAAAGAACAGGCAGGGCAGCGCCAGCAGGTACTTCACCGGGCGGTCGAAGCCACCCCAGTCGCTGCGGCCCGAGCGCGCGTCCAGCAGCCAGAACAGCCCCATGACGACGATGGACAGCGCCAGCCAGCCAGCGCCGCCCAGCGGCCGCAGGCTGCGCGACCAGCGGCCCGCAAAAACCAGCGCCCCCAGCAGCAGCACCACCACGCCATAGGAATAGCCCGAGGGCAGCCACAGCGCCACGCCGGGAACAAGAAAGGCCGCCGCGGACGCGACCCGCAGCCCGTACTGGTCGGACCTCATCGCCCGACCCGCCCGGAAAGATCGTCGCGGTCGTAGTGCAGTGCCGCGTAGCGGAAGAAGCTCTCCAGCGCCACGAACAGGCAGTACAGGAATCCGGCGCCGCCGCACAGAAAGCCCAGCCGCAGCACATACAGCCGCACGAACATGCTGATGCCCGACGCCAAGCCGCGCAGCACGCCGCCGCGCTTGCCCAGCGCGGCGCGCTTGGCCGCGCCCAGCATGGCGTACTGGGTGAGCTTGTCGAGGCTGGCGCGCACCGTCTCGCGCGAGTGGTGCAACAGCGGCGCGCGCACCAAGTGGCGCGGCACCGGCTCGCCCAGCAGTTGCGCCTCTTCATGGACCACGCCGGTGAATTCGCGCAGCATGTCGCGCCGGAACAGGCGCTCGATCTGCGACTTGGCGCGGTACCAGGTCAGCGGGCGGCCAAAGGCCACCATGCGCCAGCGGATCTTCCAGACCGCGCGCTCGTTGCGCTGCACGATGGCCTGCAGCTCATCGCGCAAGGCCGGCGTCATCTGCTCGTCGGCATCCAGAAAGAACACATAGTCGCCCGTGCAATGCGCCAGCAGCCGATTGCGCTGCACCGCAAAGCCCTGCCAGTCGGGATAGGAGAAGACCCGCGCGCCAGCGGCTTCGGCGGCGGCCACGGTGCCGTCGGTGCTGCCGCTGTCGACCACCACCAGTTCATGGGCGATGGCGGCGGCGCTCTCCAGGCAGGCGCGGATACGGTGGGCTTCGTTGTGGGTCAGGACCGCGACCGAGAGCGTAGGCGCTGCCGGGCGGTGTATGCCGCCTGCGCGGTCATCCTGCATCGGCAAAGCAGCTCAGTGGCCGGCGCGCACGGTCTCGCCGGCCTTCAGGCGGTAGACCGTGCCGCAATAGGGGCACTTGGCCTCGCCGCTGTGCGCCACGTCCAGGTAGACCTTGGGGTGGTTGTTCCAGAGCTTCATGTCGGCCTTGGGGCTGGGGCAGAACACGCCGCCCTGGGCGTTGAGGTCGCTGGCGAGCAGTTCGACCACGACGATCGGCCGGCGCACGGCGCTGGCAAGAGTGGAGGAGGCAGTCATGCGGATCAGACCTTGGTGAGCCAGTGGGCGTATTGGGGATTGCGGCCGTTGACGATGTCGAAGAAGGCGCTCTGCACCTTCTCCGTGACCGGGCCGCGGCTGCCGATGCCGATCTCGATGCGGTCGAGCTCGCGGATCGGCGTGACTTCAGCGGCGGTGCCGGTGAAGAAGGCCTCGTCGGCGATATACACCTCGTCACGGGTGATGCGCTTTTGCACCACTTCTATGCCCAGGTCCTTGGCGATATGCAGGATGGTGTTGCGGGTGATGCCGTTCAGGGCGCCGGCCGACAGGTCGGGCGTGTAGATCACGCCGTTCTTCACCACGAACACGTTCTCGCCCGCGCCTTCGGAGACAAAGCCGGAGGCATCGAGCAGCAATGCTTCGTCGTAGCCGTCTTCCGTGGCTTCCATGTTGGCGAGGATGGAGTTGGTGTAGTTGCTGACCGCCTTGGCCTGCGTCATGGTGATGTTGACGTGGTGGCGCGTGTAACTGGAAGTCTTCACGCGGATGCCGCGCTTCAGGCCGTCCTCGCCCAGGTAGGCGCCCCAGGACCAGGCCGCCACCATGGTGTGGATGGTGTTGCCCTTGGGCGAGACGCCCAGCTTTTCAGAGCCAATGAAGACCAGCGGGCGGATATAGCCCGACTTCAGGCCGTTTTCGCGGATCACGGTCTTCTGCGCCTCGTTCACCTCGTCCTGGCTGAAGGGCAGCTTCATGCGCAGGATCTTGGCGCTGTTGAACAGGCGCTCGGTGTGCTCCTGCAGGCGGAAGATGGCCGGGCCGTTGACCGTGTCATAGGCGCGCACGCCTTCGAAAACGCCGCAGCCGTAGTGCAGGGTGTGGCTCAGGACGTGGATCTTGGCATCGCGCCAGTCGACGAGCTGGCCGTCCATCCAGATCTTGCCGTCACGGTCGGAAAGGGCGGTCGCGGGGGGGACGAGGCTCATGCAGGGTGTCCTTGGGAGAAGGTCGGGTTTGGCGGAAAGCCGGCGATTTTAAGCCCCCGCCGCCGGCGTAACGTCCGCTGACACCGGTGGGCGGGTGAGCTGCCAGCGCGTCAGCCGGCCGTCCTGAAAGGTGCAATCCACGAAAGAGGCGCCGCCATCGGTCCAGCGAAACACCTCGGGCTGGGTGTCGACCGGGCTTTGCTGCGCGCCCAGCGACTTGGTCATGGCCACCACGTGCAGCAGGGTGAGCTTGGGCTTGAGCTTGGCGTTGAGCATCACGGCGCTGCCGACATAGCCGACCGGCCGGTCTGACGCCCGCTTGAGCACGGTCATCATCCGCGTGAAATGCAGCAGCAGCCACATCAGGATGCCGCCGCCCACGACGGCCACGCCGCGCCAGCCATAGCTGCTGAAGGCCGCCGCCAGCAGCACCAGGCAGCCGACGGGAATAAGCACTTTGGAAAAGTTGTTCATCCCGCCATTTTCGCAGCGCCGCGCGCGCCCTCCGCCACCGCGCCAATGGCGGGGGCGGCCATCGCCCTTTGGCAGCCCGCGAGGCAGGCCCGGCCCGGACAATCGGCACACCATGCCGTCCCCCGCAATCCCCGCCGCCGCAGAGGCGGATTTCCCCTACTGGCAGCGCAACCTCTACGTCTGCCTGTTCGGCTCCTTCACCACCGGCGTGGCCATGACCCTGCTGCTGCCCTTTCTGCCGCTGTACCTGGAGCAGTTGGGCGTGCAGGGCCATGCGGCGCTGGCGCAGTGGTCGGGCATTGCCTTTGGCGCCACCTTTCTTACCGCCGCGCTCACCGCCCCGCTCTGGGGCCGCCTGGCCGACCGCTACGGCCGCAAGCTGATGCTGATACGCGCCAGCCTGGGCATGGCCGTGACCATGGCGCTGATCGGCGTGGTGGAGAACGCCTGGCAACTGGTGGGGCTGCGGCTGCTGGCCGGGCTGCTGGGCGGCTACAGCTCGGGCTCGATGGTGCTGGTGGCCACGCAGACACCCAAGGCGCGCTCGGGCTGGGCGCTGGGCACGCTGTCCTCGGGCTTCATGGCCGGCAGCCTGTTGGGCCCGCTGGTGGGCGGCGGGCTGCCGCCACTGATCGGCATCCGCGCCACCTTCTTCCTGGCTGGCGGGGCGATCTTCATTGCCTTCCTGGCCACCTGCTTCCTGATACGGGAAGACCGGCCCCTGCGCCCGCCCACAGCGGCAAGCCACAAGCGCAGGGGACTCTGGGCACAGATCCCCGACCGCCGGCCGGTGCTGGCCATGCTGCTGACCGGCCTGCTACTGACGCTGGCGCATATGTCGGTGGAGCCGATCATCACCGTCTATGTGGCGCAGTTGCTGCCGGCCGGCGGGCAGGTGACCTGGTTCTCGGGCCTGGCGATGTCGGCGGCGGCGCTGGGCAGCATCCTGGCCGCGCCGCGCCTGGGCCGGCTGGCCGACCGCATCGGCCACCACAAGGTGATCGTCGCTTGCCTGCTGGCCGCCGCCGCGCTGCTGCTGCCGCAGGCCTTCGTGACCAATGCCTGGCAACTGGTGGGCCTGCGCCTTCTGATGGGCATGGCGCTGGCCGGCCTGCTGCCCTGCATCGCCAGCGTGATCCGGCAAAGCGTGCCGGCCGCCGTGGCCGGTGGCGTGCTGGGTTACTCCACCTCGTCGCAGTACGCGGGGCAGGTGGTGGGGCCGCTGCTGGGCGGCTTTGTCGGCGGGCAGATCGGCATGCGCGCCGTGTTCCTGGCCACCAGCGTGCTGATGGTGGCCGGGGCGCTGGTGGCGGCGCGCGCCGCGCGGCTAGCGCGCAGCTAGCGCCGGTGCAGGCGCGCCGCCAATCCAGCGGTAGATGCCGGCACCGATCACGCCGCCGACGATGGGCGCCAGCCAGAACAGCCACAGCTGCTGCAGCGCCCAGCTGCCCGCATACACCGCCACGCCCATGCTGCGCGCGGGGTTGACCGAGGTGTTGGTGACCGGGATGCTGATCAGGTGGATCAGCGTCAGCGCCAGCCCGATGGCGATGGGCGCAAAGCCCTCCGGCGCACGCGGGTCGGTGGCGCCCATGACCACGATCAGGAAGAACGCCGTCATGACCACCTCGCACAAGGCCGCCGCGGCCAGCGAATAGCCGCCGGGCGAATGCTCGCCATAGCCATTGGAGGCAAAGCCCGCCGTCACGTCAAAGCCGGCCTTGCCGCTGGCGATCAGGTAAAGCACGCCGCCCGCGACGATGCCGCCCAGCACCTGCGCCACGATGTAGGGCAGCAGCCGGTTGGCGGGAAAGCGCCCGCCGGCCCAGAGCCCTATGGAGATCGCCGGGTTGAGATGGCAGCCCGAGATATGCCCGATGGCAAAGGCCATGGTGAGCACCGTGAGGCCGAAGGCCAGCGCCACCCCATGAAACCCGATGCCAAGACCGGGAAACGCCGCCGCCAGTACCGCGCTGCCGCAGCCGCCCAGTACCAGCCAGAAAGTGCCGATGAACTCGGCACCGCATTGCCTCATGTTGTTATTCATGGTCCACACTCCTCAACGCCCCTTCCGGGGCGGAATGGTAAGAACGTATTTGCGGTCTGTATGGGGTCGCGCAAGTGTCTTTGCGGGATGGGATGCAAGGCGCGGTGCGCCGCCAATAGCACCGCTATTGGCAAGCGCCGCAACGCCGCAGACCGCCCGCAAAGACACTTGCCCTTCGGGTTGGAGTGAAATCGGGCGATTGAGCGCCCCATCTGCTTGCATGGGCATGGGCCCATGCGGCGCAGACTGGGCCGCCCACTCATCCCGATTGCACTCCAACGCGATCCCCATACAGATCGCAAACACGTTCTAAGCGCCTCGCGCCGCCGCGCGCGGCAGGAAGCTGGACATTTTCGGCAGCGCCGCAGCGGTCGGCGTTTGCCCCCGATGCCAAGGCCTTTGCCGGGCCGGATCGGTGCAGAGCGGACTCTATTGCAAGCGCCGCACTACGTCCATTGCCTCCTCTACCCGCTCCACGGCGTGGATTTCCAGGCCTTCGATGGGCTTTTTGGGCGCATTGGCCTTGGGCACCACGGCCACGGAGAAGCCGAGCTTGGCCGCCTCCTTCAGGCGCTCTTGCCCGCGCGGCGCGGGCCGCACCTCGCCGGCCAGGCCGACTTCGCCAAAGGCCAGGAAGCCCTTGGGCAGCGGCTTGCCGCGCAGGCTGCTGGTGATGGCCAGCAGCACGGCCAGGTCGGCCGCCGGCTCGGTGATGCGCACGCCGCCGACAGCGTTGACGAACACGTCCTGGTCCATGCAGGAGATGCCCGCATGCCGGTGCAGCACCGCCAGCAGCATGGCCAGCCGGTCGCGGTCCAGGCCGACCGACAGGCGGCGCGGGCTGGGGCCGCCGCTGTCGACCAGGGCCTGGATCTCTACCAGCATGGGCCGCGTGCCTTCGAGCGTGACCAGCACGCAACTGCCGGGCACCGGCTCGGCATGCTGGCTGAGGAAGATGGCGCTGGGGTTGGTCACGCCCTTCAGGCCGCGCTCGGTCATGGCGAACACGCCGATCTCATTGACCGCGCCAAAGCGGTTCTTGATGGCGCGCACCAGGCGAAAGCTGCTGTGCGTATCGCCCTCGAAGTACAGCACCGTGTCGACCATGTGCTCGAGCACACGCGGGCCGGCCAGCGAGCCGTCCTTGGTGACGTGGCCGACCAAAATGATGGCGACGCCGCTGGCCTTGGCCGCGCGCGTGAGGTGCGCCGCGCATTCGCGCACCTGCGCCACCGAGCCGGGCGCCGAGGTGAGCTGGTCGGAATACACCGTCTGGATCGAATCGATCACCGCCACCGCCGGCCGCAATTGGTCGAGCGTGGCCAGGATCTTCTCCAGCTGGATCTCGGCCAGCACCTGTACCTGCGAATGGTCCAGCCCCAGGCGGCGCGAGCGCAGCGCCACCTGGGCGCCGCTTTCTTCGCCGGTGACATAGAGCGTGTCCAGCCCGGCCGGCTCGTTGGCAGAGGCCGCCGAAGGCCGGCGCGACAGCGCGTCCAGCGCCTGCAGCAGCAGGGTCGATTTGCCGATGCCGGGGTCACCGCCGATCAGCACCACGCCGCCTTCGACGATGCCGCCGCCCAGCACGCGGTCGAGCTCGTCCATGCCGGTGGGCGTGCGCTCGAAATCGCTGGCCTCGATGTCGGCCAGCATCGCCACCTCGGCGGTCTGCGCCAGTGCGGCAAAGGCCGGTGTGCCCAAGCGGTTTTTGCTGGCTGCGGGCGCGGCTTGCGCCACCGTCTCCACCAGCGTGTTCCAGGCGCCGCAGCTCGGGCACTTGCCCAGCCAGCGCGGGCTGGTGCCGCCGCATTCAGAGCAGACGTAGTTGGTTTTTTCCTTGGCCATGGGCGGGGACTATAGGCGCTCGGTTGTGGGCGGCGGCCCGGGGGCGGGTGAATTTCGCTATTAAAAATATAGCTTATTGCCCAGGTGTACCCTGCATTTCATGCGCTTAAGCATCTGAAACACATGATGCACCTGGGCAACCAGCTATTTATTCAATAGCGTTCATTTCTTCCGCTGCGCCGGCAAACCAGGCCTCCAGCAGCGCCTCGGTCTGCGCCGGTTGCTCGTACTGCAGCCAGTGGCCGGCGTCTGGCAGCAGTTGCCAGCGGCGTGAGGCGCGGCCTGCCACCAGGGCCGGGCCGGTTTCTTGTGGTGTGGCGGTGACGTCGTGCGCGCCCCAGGCCAGCAGCAGCGGCACGCCGTGGGCGTCGAGCGCGTCCAGCGCCGGGGCCAGCACGGCGCGGCCGGCGTAGCCCTTGCTGCGAAAGCGCGTCTGCAGGCAGGCCTGGCGGTGCAGCGCCAACGCCAGGGCGTCGATGCGCGTCACGTCGTGCAGCATTAGCGCGCCCAGGTTGTGGCGCAGGCAGCGGTCGCGCTCGGCCGCGTCGTCCAGGCCCTTCCAGTCGAGCATCTTCATGCGGTCGCGCCGCATCATGCCGTGGCCGCTGGTGCCCAGCAGCGCCACGCGGCGCACCGCGCCGCCCTGCTCCAGCCGGCGCGCCGCAGCATGCGCCACGGTCAAACCGCCGAAAGAAAAACCGGCCAGGTCCAGCGGCGTGCCGGCGCCCAGCAGGCCATCGAGCGCCATGGCCAGCGCCTGTGCCAGGCGCTCGAGCGAGGGCGCGCCCTCTAGCGCGGCCGAGTCGCCATAGCTCGGCATGTCGGGCAGCCACAGCGTGTGCTGGCGCGACAGCGCATCAAGGTTGCGCACCCAGTGCAGCCAACTGCCATGGCCGCCGTGCACCAGCACCAGCGGCGGGCCGTTGCCAATGCGGCGGAAGACGACTTCATGGCCGTCAACCACGATGCGGTGTTGTTCAAGTTGCGCGTCGATTGCCGCGATCAAGGCGCGGGCTTCGGCGTCGGTGCTGGGGAGTGTGGGCGGCAGCAGGGAGAGAGACATGCGCGGATTGTGCCGGCTCGCAGACAATGCACAGACGCCGTCTTCACTCTTGCAGGCCCCTATGTCCTTTCACGTCTGGATCACCTTCTTTGCCGCCGCCTGGGCCATCAGCCTGTCGCCCGGCGCCGCCGCCGTCGCGGCCATGGGCTGCGGCCTGCAGCATGGCGGCGTGCGCGGCAGCCTGCCGCTGATCGCCGGGCTGGTGCTGGGCCTGTCCACCCAGGTGCTGGTGGTGGGCATCGGGCTGGGCGCGCTGATCGCCGCCTCGGCCACCGCCTTCCACGTGGTGCAGTGGGCCGGCGTGGCCTACCTGTGCTGGCTGGGCGTGCAGCAGTGGCGCGCGCCGGCCCATGCGCTGGTGGCGCCGGCCGATGCCGACGCGCCCGATCTGGCGCCCGCCGCCCTGCGCCGCCAACTGCTGCTGCGCGGCTGGACGGTGAACGCGCTCAACCCCAAGGGCACGGTGTTTTTGCTGGCGGTGCTGCCGCAGTTTCTGGACCTGGGCGCGCCGCTGGCGCCGCAGTACCTGCTGGTCGGTGCCACGCTGGCGCTGACCGAGGGCAGCGTGATGGCCGGCTACGCCGCCCTGGCCGCGCGCGTGCTGCGCCGGCTGCGCACCGAGCGCCAGGTGCGCTGGGTGCAGCGCACTTTTGGCTCGCTGTTCATCGCGGCCGGCGCACTGCTGGCCAGCTTTAAGAGATAGGCCGCGACAAGGCTCAGACATGGCACTGAACCTGGTCTGGCTCGGCTTTTTTGTGGTGGCCTTTGCCACCGCCTGCGTGCGGCTGGCCATGGGCGATGTGGAAGTGTTCTCGCGCCTGCTGGCCGCGCTGTTCGAGGCGGCGCGCAGTGGCTTTGACATTGCGCTGGGCCTGACCGGCGTCATGGCGCTGTGGCTGGGCCTGCTGCGCGTGGGCGAGCGCGCCGGCATGGTCGACCTGCTGGCGCGCGCCGCCGCGCCGCTGCTGCGCCAGTTGTTCCCGGGCGTGCCGGCCGGGCACCCGGCACAGGGCGCCATGACCATGAATGTCTCGGCCAATCTGCTGGGCCTGGACAACGCCGCCACGCCGCTGGGCCTGAAGGCCATGGCCGAGCTGGAAACGCTCAACCCGCGCCCCGGTACCGCCACTGACGCGCAGATCCTGTTCCTGGTGCTCAACACCGCCGGCATCACGCTGATCCCCACGGCCGTCATCGCCGTGCGCCAGAGCATTGCGCTGCGCCAGGGCGTGGCCCACTTCAACGCGGCCGACATCCTGCTGCCGACGCTGCTGGCCACCTTTGCCTCCTGCATTGCCGGGCTGCTGGCGGTGGCCGTATGCCAGCGCCTGCCGCTGTACAAGCCGCGCTTCCTGCTGCCGCTGGCCGGCGTGCTGGCCATGCTGGCGGCCTTGCTGGCCGGCCTGGCGCAACTGCCGGCCGAGCAGGCGGCGCGCATCACCGGCCTGGCCGGCGCCTTCTGCATCCTGGCACTGGTCACGGCCTTTCTGGTGGCCGGCGCCTGGCGCCGCGTGCCGGTTTATGACACTTTCGTCGAAGGCGCCAAGGAAGGCTTTGGCGTGGCGGTGCAAATCATTCCCTACCTGGTCGGCATGCTGTGCGCCATCGCCCTGTTTCGCGCCGCCGGCTGCATGGACTGGCTGCTGGCCGGCGTCGGCCACGGCGTGGCGGCACTGGGCTGGGATACCGACTTTTTGCCGGCGCTGCCGGTGGGCCTGATGAAGATCCTGTCCGGCGCCGGCGCGCGCGGGCTGATGGTGGATGTGATGCAGACCTATGGCGTCGAATCCTTCCCGGCCAAGCTCGCGGCCATCATCCAGGGCTCGACCGAAACCACCTTCTACGTGCTGGCCGTGTACGGCGGCAGCGTGGGCCTGAAGAACATGCGCCACGCGCTGGGCTGCGCGCTGTTTGCCGATGCGGCCGGGCTGGCGGCGGCGATTGGCATTGCTTACGCGTTCTTCCGGTAAAACCATCCCTTACCTCCAATACAGAGACACTCCATGAAGCAACAGATCGGCATGGTCGGCATCGGCCTGATGGGCCACGGCATTGCCAGCAACATCGCCAAACACGGCTACCCGCTCACGGTGCTGGAGCACGCCGGCAACCAGCCGCTGGACGCGCTGAAAGCCGCCGGCGCGCGCACACAGGCCAGCGCCGCGGCGCTGGCGGCCGGCGCCGACGTGGTGATCCTCTGCGTTACCGGCACGCCCCAGGTCGAGGCGGTCTTGCTGGGCGAAGGCGGCGTGCTGCAAGGCCTGCGCCCAGGCACCGTGGTGATCGATTGCTCCACCGCCATCCCCTCCTCCACCGAGCGCGTGGCGCAGGCGGTGCTGCAGGCCGGTGGCCGCTTTCTTGACGCGCCCATGACCCGCACGCCCAAGGAGGCGGCCGAGGGCCGGCTGAATCTGCTGGTGGGCGGCGACGCGGCGCTGTTTGACGAATGCCGGCCGCTGCTGGCCTGCTTTGCCGAGAACATCACCCACGCCGGCCCGATTGGCGCCGGCCACCGCATGAAGCTGCTGCACAACTACGTGTCGCTGGGCTTTGTCGCGCTGCTGGCCGAGGCCGCCGCCTGCGCCGAGCGCGCCGGCGTGGCGCCCGAGGTGCTGGTCGACGTGCTGGCCAAGGGCGGCGGCGGCGGCATCGCGCTGGAGCGGCTCAAGCCCTACCTGCTGGCCAAAGACGCCTCCGGCCTGCGCTTTGCCATGGCCAATGCACAGAAAGACCTGGGCTACTACACCGCCATGGCCGGCGACAGCGGCGCCGCCCGCGCCATTGCCGAAGGCGTGCACCAGACCTATGCCCGCGCAGCGCGCGAGGGTGATCCGCAGGCGTTGGTGCCGGAGCTGGTGGCGCTGCTGGCCAAAGGCGGCGAGGCGCACTGAAACGCTTCATTATTGATAGCTTATTGCCCTTGCCTGGTATGGGCTTTGGCCTCTTTTCATCAACAAACCCAACATCCGTGGCAAGTGCGCAAAAAAGTTGGCAAAAAATGTGGCGTATTTGATTAAATCCCCATTTACATCAATAGCTTGCACGCCTCATGATGTTGGCAATGGCAAGCCCTCTCTATAACTCCCCCCACCAGTTCGAGCCGCTTCTGCCGTCCGAGGCCAGGCAGCAGGATCTGCTGGCCAAGGCGCATGACCTGGCGCGCGCGGCCATGCAGTTGGGCAACCTGCCTGCCGCCCATGAACTACGTGGGTTGTTGCGGGGGATGAACTCCTACTACACCAACCGCATCGAGGGCCAGCACACCCGGCCCTATGAGATCGAACAGGCGCTGCGCCAGGACTTCTCGGACAACCAGGAACTGGCCGCCCGGCAGCGCATGGCGGTGGCGCATATCGAAGCAGAAGCCGATGTCGAAGCCCGCTACATCGGCGACGCCGGTGTAGGCCTGCTCTACCAGCCGGCCGCCGTGTGCGACCTGCACCGCAGCCTTTTCTCCCGGCTGCCGGCGCAGGATCTGGTGACCCCTGAAGGTGAACCCATCGTCCCCGGTGCGCTGCGCCAGCGCGATGTCCAGGTGGGCCAGCATGTGGCGCCCACCCATGACAGCCTGGGCCACTTTCTGTCGCGCTGGGCGGACGTCTACGGCAAGGTGCGCCGGGGCGAGGCATCGCTGGTCGCCTTGGCTGCTGCGCACCAGCGGCTCGGCTGGATCCACCCATTTCTAGACGGCAATGGGCGCGTGATGCGCCTGCACACCCACGCGCTGCTGCACGCCCTGGGCTACACACGCGGCTTATGGTCGCCGCTGCGCGGCTTCGCACGCTCCACGGATCGCTACTACGCGCTGCTGGCAGAAGCGGATGCACCCCGGCGCGGCGACCTGGACGGCCGTGGCAATCTGAGCGAGCAGGCGCTGGTCGCATGGATCGACTATGTGCTGGACATCTGCCTGGACCAGGTCACTTTCATGGCCGGCCTGCTTGATGTATCGACCATGGAAGGCCGGATCGCCGCCTGCCTGGCCTTCGAGGAAAGCAGCCTGCGCTCCGGCGTGCGCCGGGAATCGCTGCGACCGCTGCACTACCTGTTTTTGAGCGGCGGCGAACTTGAGCGCGGGGAATTCAAGGCCATGACCGGGCTGGGCGAGCGCACGGCGGGCTCGGCGCTGTCGGCCCTGCTCAAGCGGGGTTTGCTGAAGTCAGATACACCGCAGGGCAAGCTTCGCTTCGGGCTGCCCCTGCATGCGCTGCGCTTCTACTTTCCCAAGCTGTGGCCGGAGGCCGAGGCCGACCCCGGCGTCCTGTAGCGATCAATCCACGGCAAAAGCCACCCGCTGCGCCACGCCACACATCAGCTCATAGCCCAAAGTCCCCGCCGCCTGCGCTACCTCATCAATCGGCAGCACCGCGCCATTGGCGGCGCGGCCCCAGAGGGTGACCTCGGCGCCAAAGCCGGCGTCGGGTACGGGGCTCAGGTCGATGCCCACCATATCCATGCTGACCCGGCCCAGCAGCCGGGTGCGCACGCCGTTCACCAGCACCGGCGTGCCGGTATCGCACAGGCGCGGGTAGCCGTCGGCATAGCCGCAGGCGGCCACGCCCACGCGCATGGGGGCTTCGGCCGCAAAGCGCGAGCCATAGCCCACGCTGGCGCCGGCCTCTAGCTGTTGCACACCGATCAGGCGGGTGGACAGCGTCATGGTGGGCTGCAGCTCCCAGTGCGCCGCGTCGTGCGCGGGGAAGTCCGGCGCGCTGCCGTACAGCGCAATGCCCGGGCGCACCCAGTCGCCGCGCACCTGGGGCTGGCTGGCGTGGCGCAGCAGCGCGGCGCTGTTGCACAGGCTGCGCTCGCCGGGCAGATCGGCGGTGGTGGCCTGGAAGGTGGCTAGCTGGTGATCGATGCCGCGCGCGCCGTCAGCGTCGCTGAAATGGGTCATGAACGAGATCTCGTCCACCTGCGGCAGCGCACCCAGGCGTGCCCAGGCGGTGCGCAGGCGCTGCGGCGCAAAGCCGAGCCGGTTCATGCCGGAGTTCATCTTGAGGAAGATGCGGTGCGGTTGCTGGGTTTTGTGCGCAGCCAGCATGTCGATCTGCTCGTCGCAGTGCACCGTGTGCCACAGGCCCAGGCGCGAGCACAGCTCCAGATCGCGTGGCTCGAACACGCCCTCCAGCAGCAGGATGGGCCCGCGCCAGCCCTGCGCGCGCACCCGCTCGGCCTCGGCCAGGTCCAGCATGGCAAAGCCGTCGGCCGCACGCAGGCCCTCGAAGACCCGCTCTATGCCATGGCCATAGGCATTGGCCTTGACGACCGCCCAGACACGCGCGTCGGTCGCGGCCCGGCGCACGCGCTCAAGGTTGTGGCGCAGGGCCTCGGTGTGGACGGTGGCAAGGATCGGGCGGGGCATGCGGCACGGTGGTGGGAACAGGGGGCTGTCATTCTGGCAGCGTCCCCGCCGCACAAGGCTGCCCGGGCAGCCCGGATATCGGCTTTCAGGGCCTGGGCTGCGTGCTATAACCCGACCTCCCCACAAGAGACAGCCCGCACATCCACCCCTCTTCGCCGGCGTACAGGCCGGCCAGTCAGCTATCGAATGAAGCGCGGTTTCTACACGATCATGTCGGCCCAGTTCTTTTCGTCACTGGCCGACAACGCGCTTTTTGTGGCGGCGGTGGAGTTGTTGCGCTACGGCGGCGCCCCCGAATGGCAGCGCGCGGCCCTGGTGCCGATGTTTGCACTCTTCTACGTGGTGCTGGCGCCCTTCGTGGGCGCCTTTGCCGACGCCCTGCCCAAGGGCAAGGTGATGTTCTTCAGCAATGCGATCAAGGTGGTGGGCTGCCTGATGATGCTGTTCGGCGCCCATCCGCTGATGGCCTACGCCATCGTCGGCCTGGGCGCGGCGGCGTATTCGCCAGCCAAGTACGGCATCCTGACCGAGCTGCTGCCGGCCTCGCAACTGGTCAAGGCCAACGGCTGGATCGAGGGCCTGACGATTGGCTCCATCATTCTGGGCGTGCTGGTGGGCGGGCAACTGGTGGGCCGGCATCTCTCCGGCATGCTGCTGTCGATCGACTTCCCCATCATCGACACCGGCGTGGACACCCCGGCCGAGGCCGCCATCCTGGTGCTGATCTTTGTCTACATGCTGGCGGCCTGGTTCAACACCCGCATACCGCACACCGGCGTCGAGATGCGCCCCCTGCGCAAAGACCCGTCGCGCAGCGTCGCGCGCAACGCGCTGGAGCTGCTGCCGGACTTCTGGAGCTGCAATTCCCGCCTGTGGCGCGACAAGCTGGGGCAGATATCGCTGTCTACCACCACGCTGTTCTGGGGTGTCTCGGGCAACCTGCGCTACATCGTGCTGGCCTGGAGCGCTGCGGCGCTGGGCTATGGCACCACGCAGGCGTCTTCACTGGTGGGCGTGGTGGCCATCGGCACGGCCGTGGGGGCGGTGCTGGCCTCCATGCGCATGCGCCTGGACGTGGCCACGCGCGTGATCCCGCTGGGCATCTGCATGGGCCTGCTGGTGATAGGCATGAACTTCATCACCAATGTCTGGGTGGCAGCGCCCTTCCTGATCCTGCTGGGCGGCATCGGCGGCTTCCTGGTGGTGCCTATGAATGCGCTGCTGCAGCACCGCGGCCACAACCTGATGGGCGCGGGCCGCTCCATCGCGGTACAGAACTTCAACGAGCAGGCCTGCATCCTCGGGCTGGGCGCGCTCTACAGCCTGTCCACCAAGTTTGGCGTCTCTTCCTTTGGCGCGATCACCGGCTTTGGGCTGATCGTGGCGGTGGTGATGTGGCTGATCCAGCTGTGGCACCAGCGCAATATGCGGGTGCACAAGGATGAGGTCGAGCACCTGCTAGCCATAGCCCGCCACGACGACCACCATTAGTTCCTGGCTACCCAACGGCCGCAGGGCGGCGTTGCGGGGCCTGTCTGCGCATCCTCACGTACCTTCAGTACGCTCCGGTGCGCAGCCACCCGCGCCTTGCCCTGCGGCCGTTGGCTACGCCCTTGAGGCCGTCGGGGGGGCGCACTCCTTCTTTCCCTCCTTCCATGCCGTCTTCTGTTCTTGCTGCTCTTGCGCTGATGCTCAACGCCTTTGTCTGGGGCGTGTCCTGGTGGCCGTTTCGGCGGCTGGAGGGGTTTGGGCTGCATCCGCTGTGGGCCACCGCCGCTATTTATGCGCTGGCGCTGGTCTGTTTGCTGGCCTGGCGGCCGCGTGCGCTGCGGGCGCTGGCCACGCACCGTGGGCTGTGGCTGCTGGCGCTCGCGGCGGGCGTGACCAACCTGTGCTTCAACTGGGGCGTGACGCGCGGCGATGTGGTGCGGGTGGTGCTGCTGTTCTACCTGATGCCGGTGTGGACCGTGCTGCTGGCCTGGCTGCTGCTGGGCGAGCGGCCCCGGCCCGCGGCGCTGGCCCGCATGGCGCTGGCCGTGGCCGGCGTGGTGGTGGTGCTGCGCACGCCCGGCACGCCCTGGCCCTTGCCTGAGAGCCTGGCCGACTGGCTGGGGCTGATCGGCGGCCTGAGCTTTTCCTTTACCAACATCCAGCTGCGGCGCCTGCGCGATGCGCCGGATGAAAGCCGCATGGTCGCCATGTTTGGCGGCGGCCTGCTCACCGCCGCGCTGGTGGCGGGCGGGGGCGTGCTGCTGGGCCACATCGCGGCGCCGCCACTGCCGGCCATGGACTGGGTGCTGACCGCGCTGTTGCTGGCGCTGGCCTTTCTGGCCGGCAACGCCGGGCTGCAGTACGGCGCGGCGCGGCTGAGCGCCAATGGCACGGCACTCATCATGCTGTCGGAGGTGGTGTTTGCCAGCCTCTCGTCCGTGGCCCTGGGCGCGGCGCAACTGGCGCCGCGTACCTTAATCGGCGGCGCCATGGTGATGGCGGCTGCGGCCTGGGCCGCACTGGTCAGTGGCAGATCAGGCCGTCCTTCAGCATCGTGACCTCCAGGCTCAGGTTGCCCACGCGCGCCGCCTGGGCGCGGGCCAGCGTGCCGTCGGCGCGCCACTGGCGCAGTGCGGCGGCCAGCCAGTCGCGCGAGGCGGCATCGCCCGCCGCCAGCCGGATGGATGCTGGCTGGGCCTGCAGCGGCGGCTCGGGCAGCAGCGCGTAAAAGCGCCATTCAGGCTGCTGCTGCAGCCGCGCCAGCACGTCCGTGTCCTCGGCCAGGGCCGCGCATTCGCCGGCCATGAAGGCCGACACCGCATGCACCGCCGACGGATAGGGCTGCACCCGCGCGCCATAGCCATGCCGCAGCGCGCCCGCATAGCCGCTGCCGCGCGCCACGCACACGGCGCGGCCGCGCAGGTCCAGCCCGGTCTGCACCGCGCCACGGCGCAGCGCAATCAGGCGGCCGTCCCCCGCGCCGTAGCTGCCCGCGGGCTGGGCGACACCGGGCGGCGGTGCCGTGGGTGCGGCATCGCGCGCGCCAGCGGCCAGCAGGTCGATACCGCCGCTGCGCAGTACCTCGTCTTCACTGCCGGCGTCCACCGGCAACAGGCGCACGGGCAGGCCCAGCGCCTCGGCCAAGTCGCGGGCCAGGGCGGCATCCAGCGGATCGGGCTCAGCCGGTGTCGGCGCGCCCGGGGGCGCCGGACGCGGGTAGGCGCGCACGCCCACCACCAGGCTGCCGCGCGCGCGGGCCTGCGCCAGCGCCGGCCCCAGCGGCAGCGATGCCAGGGACGGCGCCTGCCAGGCACTGGAGGGCACGGCCGCAATGGCAGCGATGGCAGCGGCCATCACCAGCGCGCCCAGTACCCAACGTCTGGCTTCAGTCCTCAAGGCTCAGCCCCTTGCGCCAGCGCAGCAAATGCCGCTCCAGCAGCGCGAGCAGGTAATTGAGCAGCAGCCCCAGCGTGGCCAGCATCAGGATGCCGGCGTACATGGTGGGGATCTGGAAGGTCTCCTGCGAATTGAGCGTGAGAAAGCCCAGCCCCGAATGCGCACCAATCATCTCTGCCGCCACCAGCGCGGTGATGCAGTAGGCGCCCGCCAGTCGCACACCGGTAAAGACGGACGGCAGCGCCGCCGGCAGCACCACCTTGAAGAACACAAAGCCGCGCGACGCCCCCATGGACAGCGCCGAATTCACCAGCAGCCGGTCCACCTGCTTCACCCCGCCGATGGTGTTGAGCAGCACCGGCCAGAACGAGGCCCAGAAGATGATCGCCACCTTGGACGTCTCACCAATGCCCAGGAACAAGATAAACACCGGGAACAGCGCAAAGGCCGAGGTCTGGCGAAACAGCTGCAGCACCGGGTCGACGATGGCCTCCAGCCGCCGAAAGCCGCCCATGGCCAAGCCCAGCACCACGCCCGCGCCAATGGCCAGCAACAAGCCCCACAGCGAGCGCTGCAGGCTGGCCGTGATGTGCTTCCAAAGCTGGCCGTTATCCACCAACTGCGCAATCGCGGCCAGCACGGCCGAGGGCGGGCTGAGATAGGCCTGGCTCACGATGCCGCTGCGCGGCAAGGCCTCCCACAAGGCCAGCAATAGCAGCAAGCCCAGGCCGCGTTCAACGATACGGCCCACCAGACGTATCACCCGCAGCACTGATCGGTCAGAAGGCACCGCCACCGGCAGCGATTCAGCAATGCTCATTGCAACACCTCGCGTGGCACATGTCCCGCCAGTGGCCGCGCCTGTGAAGACACGGGTATCTCGTGCACCGACGCGGCCGGCAGCTCGTCACGCTCGGCCGGGTTGGCGGTGGCGCCCAGCGGGCGCACCGGCACCGGGCCAAACTGCACCTCATCCTTCAGCACCTCCCAGGCGCACTGGCGCAGCGCGAAAAACTCCGGCGCATTGCGCAGCTCGGCCGAGCGCGGCCGGGCCAGCGGGATGTCGATGATGGCCTTGACGCGGCCGGGGCGCTGCGTCATCACCGCCACCCGGTCCGACAGGTAGACCGCCTCGTCCAGGCTGTGCGTGATGAAGACGATGGTCTTCTTGTAGTGCCCCCAGATGCGCAGCAGTTCGCCCTGCAGGATCTCGCGCGTTTGCGCGTCCAGCGCAGCAAAGGGCTCGTCCATCAGCAGCACGTCGGGCCGGTAGGCCAGCGAGCGCGCGATGGCCACGCGCTGCTTCATGCCGCCAGACAGCTCATGCGGGTAGTTGTCGCCAAAGCCCTGCAGGCCGACCAGCTCCAGGTATTCCTGCGCAATGCGCCGCCGTGGCCCTTTGCCCATGCCGCGGATCTCCAGCCCCACGGCGATGTTGTCCAGCACGCTGCGCCACGGAAACAGCGCATAGCCCTGGAACACCACGCCCTGGTCGCGGTTGATGCCGGCCAGCGCGCGACCATCGATGGCGATGCTGCCGCCGGTGCGCTGCGTGAGCCCGGCCAGGATGCTCAGGAAAGTCGACTTGCCGCAGCCCGAGGGGCCCAGCACCGAGATGAATTCGCCCTCGCGCACATCCAGGTCAAAGCCCTCCAGCACACGCACCGGCTCGCCCGAGCCGCGTGCCGCGTAGTCCATGCGCACGCCGCGCGCTGCGATCTTGATACCCATGTCAGCCCTTTGCGGGCGCTTGCGCGAAGGGGTTAAAGGCGTTGGTATAAATGTCCTGCACCGTCACCTTGCCACTCGCGAGCTTGCCTTCTGACTGCAGGATGTCGATGTAGTACTGGATCGGCGCCTCGGTCACCACCAGGTCGTCTACATAGGCGTAGCGGTCTACGTTCTCCAGGGTCATGTTGATGCGCTTGGACACCAGCTTGCGCGCCTCCTCGGGGTTGGCATTGACCCAATTGGCGGCCTTGGCCAGCGCGGTGACCACGTCGCGCACGGCCTCTGGATGCTCACGGATGAACTTGCCATGCGCGCTGTAAGGCGCCATGCCACCCAGGCCGCCATCGAGGTCGTAGTCGCTCCATAGGCGCAGCAGCGGCTCTGCATGGTCGGCCCGGCCCGAGAACGGCGCGTGGATGATGGCCAGGTCGGTATTGCCGGTGACCAGGGTCTGCTCGGCCTGCTCGTCGGGCACCACCACGAAGTTGATCTTGTTCACGTCCACGCCGTGTTGGCGCAGGTACTTCTTGGTGACGAACTCGGCGCAGGCGCCAAAGCTGTTGAAGCCTACGGTCTTGCCTTCGAGGTCCTTGGGCGCGCGTATGCCCGAATCCTTGCGCACGAAGTACTTCATGTGCGGCGCCTCTTGCAGCGTCTTGCCGCCGGCAGCCACCACCTTCAGGTCGGCCCCGCTGGCAATGGCCGAGATCACCAGCGGCACCATGCGGCTGCCGAAGTCGATCTCGCCGGTGCCCACCAGCGGAATGATCTGCGGCGCGGCGATCTTGCCGATGTAGTTGGGGCGGGTGTTGGTGCCCTCGAAGTAGCCGAGTTGGTCGGCCAGGTAGACCAGGTCGAAGGATGGGTTGTCCGGGTACTTGAAGCTGACCTTGTCGCCCACCTGCTTGACCACGGCCGGCGCGCCGCCGGCCGCATCCTGGCGCGAGCAGCCCACCAACCCGGTGCCGCCCACGGCCAGCGCGGCCAGGGTACGCAGCGCCGCGCGGCGCGGCAGGAACGAGGAAGAGCGGAGCACGGTCTGTTGCATATGAATCCTTGGGTGCCGCAGTGGCGCAGAGAGGTCGGCCCGTACTCTAGAAAGCCCTGCCCGCTACGGCCACGAAGAATTTCAGCCGTGCATATGCGCAAGTGATTGGGATAGCATGCAAAACGCCTAACCACCAGAAAGACGCCATGCCCACGCTGTCTGATTTCCAAGCCCAGGCCATCGACGGCACGCCCGTGCCGCTCAGCCAGTACGCCGGCAGCGTGCTGCTGGTGGTGAACACCGCCAGCGCCTGCGGCTTCACGCCGCAGTTCGCCGGGCTGCAGGAACTGCACCAAACCTATGCCGGCCAGGGGCTGGCGGTGCTGGGTTTTCCGTGCAACCAGTTCGGCAGCCAGGACCCGGGCAGCGACGCCGAGATCGGCGCCTTCTGCCAGAAGAACTACGGCGTGGACTTTCCCATGATGTCCAAAATCGACGTCAACGGCGAGCAGGCGCACCCGCTGTTCCAGTGGCTCAAGAAGGAAGCGCCCGGCGTGCTTGGCAGCCAGGGCATCAAGTGGAACTTCACCAAGTTCCTGATCGGCCGCGACGGCCGGGTGATCAAGCGCTACGGCTCCATGGACAAGCCCGAGAGCCTCAAGGCAGACATCGAGGCCGCGCTGAAGGCCTGAGGCCGCGCCGGTCGCCCAGGCGACTGCGGGCAGCGCTCCCAGTCGCTTCTGAGACTTCGGGGAACCCATCGCCAATGGTGCAATGCGTGCGTTCGCAGTCCCTGCTGCGCCCATTCATCCAACATCAGGAGCACTCCATGCTGGGAGACCATTCCGCCAAGACCCGCGACCTGCTGCAGCGCCTGCAGGCCTTCTTCGACGAGCACATCTACCCGAATGAAGAGCGCTATGCGCGCGAGCTGGCCACCCTGCGCAGTGAAGGCAATCCCTGGCGCCATGTGCCGGTGGTGGAAGAGCTGAAGCCCATCGCGCGCAAGGCCGGCCTGTGGAACATGTTCTTGCCGCACGAGTACAAGGGCGTGCCCGGCATCTCCAACCTGGACTACGCGCCGCTGTGCGAGATCATGGGCCGCGTCACCTGGTCGAGCGAGGTGTTCAACTGCTCCGCGCCCGACACCGGCAACATGGAAACCATAGAGCGCTACGGCAGCGACGCGCATAAAAAGCAGTGGCTCGACCCACTGCTGGCCGGCGAGATCCGCTCGGCCTTCCTGATGACGGAGCCGGCCGTGGCCTCATCCGACGCCACCAACATCCAGTGCACCATCCGCCGCGAAGGCGACGAGTACGTGATCAACGGGCGCAAGTGGTTCTCGTCGGGCGCTGGCGTGCCGCACTGCAAGATCTTCATCGTCATGGGCAAGACCGATACCGAGGCGCCCAAGCACCAGCAGCAGTCCATGGTGCTGGTGCCGCGCGACACGCCCGGCGTGACCGTGCTGCGCCCGATCAGCGTGTTTGGCTATGACGACGCACCGCACGGCCACATGGAGATCCTGCTGGAGAACGTGCGCGTGCCGGTGTCCAACATCCTGCTGGGCGAAGGCCGCGGCTTCGAGATCGCCCAGGGCCGCCTTGGGCCCGGGCGCATCCACCACTGCATGCGCTCCATCGGCGCGGCCGAGCGCGCGTTGGAGCTGATGGTGGACCGCCTGCGCAGCCGCGTTGCCTTTGGCAAGCCGCTGTCCGAGCAATCGATCTGGCACGAGCGCATCGCCGAGTCGCGCTGCATGATCGACCAGGCGCGCCTGCTGGTGTTCAACGCCGCGCACAAGATGGACACCGCGGGCAACAAGGAAGCGCGCGCCGAGATCGCCATGATCAAGGTGGTCGCGCCCAACGTGTCCTGCAAGATCGTGGACTGGGCGATCCAGGCGCACGGCGGCGGCGGCGTCAGCCAGGACTTCTGGCTGGCCGAGGCCTATGCCCACCAGCGCACCGTGCGCATCGTGGACGGCCCGGACGAGGTGCACCGCAATGCGATTGCCAAGCTGGAGCTTGCCAAGCGCGCGGCGCTGGCGACAAAGCACTGAGGACCCAGGCGGGCACGTGCTACCGTGCCCGCCATGACCGACCGCCAGCTCGTCCCCGACCGGGACACCATCGCCACCCTGCCTGAATTCCCCCGCCTGGGCCTGGACGCCATCCGGCTCGTGGCCACGGCCGACGAGGCGCGGGCGGCAGAGGCCGCGCTGCAAGGCGTGGCCGCGCTGGGCTTTGATACCGAATCCAAACCCACCTTTGCGCGCGGCGAGGTCTCTGACGGCCCGCATGTGGCGCAGTTCTCTACCGCCAGCACGGCCTGGGTGTTTCAGCTGCGCGATGCGGAATGCCTGCGCGTGGCCGCGGCGCTGCTGGAGTCGCCCGCGGTGCGCAAGGTGGGCTTTGGCCTGTCGGGCGACTTGCGCCAATTGCGCGGCCGGCTGGGCGTGGAGCCGCAGGCGGTGCTGGACCTGGACAACGTGTTCCGCGAGCGCGGCTGGCGCAAGGAGGTGGGCGTGAAGGCGGCCATCGCCATCCTGTTTGGCCAGCGCTTCATCAAGTCCAAGAAGGTGGCGACCACCAACTGGGCCAACCCGCGCCTGACCGAATCGCAGATCACCTACGCCGCCAACGACGCCTATGCGGCGATGCGGGTGTTCGAGGCGCTGGATTTCCAAAAATAATGGCCAAATAGACCTCTAGCCCAGGTACAGCCTGGGCTTATAGCTACATATTCAGGAGCAAGACGTGGTGCCGGGTGCGGCCCGGCGCGCGCGCATCTCTTCTTCGGTGCGGCGGAACAGGTCGGCCAGCGTCTTGCCCGGCTCGTCGCGAAAGCCCTGCGCGCAGCGCTGGGCGGTGATGACGCGATCAACGCGAAAGGTGCGGAAGTCCTCCCGCACCTCGCACCAGCTGGCCAGGGTCCAGACCTGGCCCCAGAAGAAGCAGCCGAGCGGGCGCACGGTGCGCTCGGTGGCGCGGCCGGCCTCGTCGCGGTAGGACAGCTGCAGCCGCGCGCGGTCGCGCACCGCCTCGCGCAGCAGTTGCAGTTGCTGCAGCACCGCCGGCGGCGGGCGCAGGCCCGGGGCGAACAGCGCCAGGCCTTCGGCGGCGGCGCGCGCGCTGGTGGGCAGCACCGACAAAATCTTGCCCAGCGCCGCATCCACCGCAGCGGCCAGCGCCGGGTCCAGGCTGGGCTGGGCAATGCGCGCGGCCGCCACCAGCGCCTGCGCCTCTTCGTGCGTGAACATGAGCGGCGGCAAATCAAAGCCCGCGCCCAGCCGGTAGCCCACACCGGCCTCGCCGTCGATCGGCACGCCCTGGCGCTGCAGGTCGGCCACGTCGCGGTAGACGGTGCGCTCGGACACCTCCAGCCGCTGCGCCAGAAAGGCAGCCGTGGTCAGCCGGCGGCCACGGATGAGTTGGACGATGTGGAACAGGCGGTCGGCGCGGCGCATGGGGAGGGCGGTGGTATCGCGGTTGGATTCTGCGGGCAAATAAGGCCTGAAGTCCACATCAGGCGGCGACATGAAGCTATTAAAGATGTAGCACAGCAAGATCCGCCTCCATCGCCTCGGCGACCAGGCGCATGTCGGTGTCGCCGATGGAAAACAGGCCAAAGCGGAACGGCGCGCCCCAGTGCTGGCGGTCGGTGACAAAGGCGAAGTGGTCCAGCAGCGGCGCGATCGGTGCCTCGCGCGCTGGCAGATAGGCAATGTCGCGGCGCCAGGCGGCAAAACCCGCGCCCATGTCGAAGGCATAGGGCTCGCCCGGCTGCACCACGCCAATGGAGACAAAGCTCTGCAGCCGGTCGGCGCCGCGCGTGGTGGTGGCCGGTGCGTAGTAGGCCAGCCGGTCGCCCGGCTGCAGGCGCTGCAGCGGCGCATGCCGGCCGTGGCACAGCTGCATGAAGCCGACGGGCGCGTGGGCGCGGCCGCGCCGCGCGTGCTCGGCGCTGGCCACGGCAATCCAGTTGTGCGGGGCAGGCATGGTGCGCGCCCCTCTCAACGGGCCAACGTGTGCAGGCCGACCAGGTTGCCGTCCAGGTCGCGGATATGGGCGATGTAGCCCATGTCCTGCGGCAGCGCGGTGCAGTCGTCGACCACCTCGCCGCCGGCCGGCGCCACGCGCGCCAGCGCGGCCCCCAGGCTGGGCGCGCAGTCGAGGTAGATGCGCACGCCGGCGGCATCGGTGCTGCGGCGCTGCGGCCCCGCCGCCAGGCAACCGCCGGTGGCCGGTCGGTCATAGGCAAACACGGCCATGGGGTCGCCACCAAAATCCACCCGCTGCATGGGGCGGCCCAGCACTTTCTCGTAGAAAGCCTGGCCCCGGTCCAGGTCAGTGCAGGGGATCTCGAACCAGCTGATGGCGTTGACAGCAGCAGAGGTAGTAGTGGCGGTCATGGCATTCCCCACGAAGGGTGGAAGTTGCAAGGACCGCCATGGTGCGAGAGGTGTCCTGACAGCGTGGTGTCAGGAGAGGCTGATCGGGATCAGCCCTCGCGCGGGCCGCGCAGCTTGCGTGCGCGCTCCAAGGTCTGCCCGGCCGTGCGCGGGTCCAGCCCGTACATGTCGGCAAAGGCCTCGACCGTGGCGCCGCTGGCGTCGAAGGCGCGCAGCAGGGCTTCGTCCTTGGCGGCGCGGCCGGCGGCCTCGGCCAGGGCTTCGTCGAGCAGCGCGGTGGCGGCTTCGTCGCGGGTGCGCACCAGCTCGGCGTAGTCGGCACGCGACAGGCCGCTGGCCTCGAAGGCACGCGCGATGCGGCTGCGCCAGTGGTCGCGCAGCGCGGGCTTTTCGGCCTCGGGCGTGCGCTGCTCGCGGCGGCGCCAGAGCTCGGACAGCGCGTGGTGCACATGCTCGGGCGCCAGGTCTTCCACGGCCTCGCCTTGGAGGTTGCGCCGCTTCTGGCCCGCGGCCACCACCTGCAAATACGGGGCGGAGCGGGTGTGCAGGCCCAGGGCTACCTTCAGCGCTTCGCGCTCGAAAACGCCCGGGTGGGCCTCTTGCAGGTCCTGGAACACGCCACGCTTGAGCGGCTGGAACTGCTCGCCGAACAGGCCGGGGTAGAGCGCGGCCAGTTGCTCCAGCACCGGGTGCACACGGCGCGGCGCGCGGCCGGCGCCGAGCTGGGCGGCTGGCTGCGGCGTGCGGCGGCCGCCCCGGGGTTTGGGCGCACGCGGCGCCCTGGGTGCCGCGCCGGATGGGGCTGCTGCTTCGCTGGCCTGGGAAACAGGCTCAGGATGGGCCTGCAGCGGGGTCGCGGCTTGCTCGGCGTCTGCGGACACGGTGTCGGTCATGGCTTGGAGGACTTGGAGATGGTCGGGAGTCGAACCCTCGATCATGCCAGTGCTGGCGAACGCCTCCAAATCAGCCACGCTGCGGCCGGCCCGCAACGCGAAGTAACAGAGCACACGTCGCCCGCCAGGGCCTGGAGTAAGCTGCCTCTTCACACCACGAGGGAGCCGCATGAACACGTCGATCCAGGCCAACCCGGATGCCCCTCACTCGCGCGTTCCTGCGGCCGGCGTGGGAATGATGGTGGCCGCGCTGGGCGTGGTGTTTGGCGACATCGGCACCTCGCCGCTGTATGCCTTCAAAGAGTGCCTGAACCCGGCCCATGGCGTGCCGCTGGACCGGGCCGCGGTGCTGGGGCTGCTGTCCCTGGTGGTCTGGGGCCTGTTGCTGGTGGTGACGCTCAAATACGTGGTGTTCGTGCTGCGCGCCGACCAGGACGGCGAAGGCGGCATCCTGGCGCTGCAGGGCCTGGCGCGCGAGGCGGTGGCGCGCAGCGGCAAGCAGCGCTGGCTGATCAAGCTGGTGGGCGGCCTGGGCCTGGTCGGCGCCGCCATGTTCTATGGCGACAGCCTGATCACCCCGGCGATCTCGGTGCTGTCGGCGGCAGAGGGGCTGGAGATCGCCACGCCGGTGTTCAAGCCCTACATCGTGCCGATCACGGTGGTGGTGCTGGTCGGGCTGTTCCTGGTGCAGCGCCGTGGCACGGCCTCGGTGGGGCGCGTGTTCGGGCCGGTGATGCTGCTCTGGTTTGGCGTGCTGGCGGGCTCGGGCGTGGTGCACGTGGCCGGCAACCCCGAGGTGCTGGCCGCACTCGACCCGCGCTGGGCGCTGGGCTTTTTCAGCACGCACAGCGCGCAGTCGTTGGCCGTGCTGGGGGCGGTGTTCCTGGCCTTTACCGGCGGCGAAGCGCTGTATGCCGACATGGGCCACTTTGGCGCAAAGCCGATCCGCATGGCCTGGCTGTTCATTGCGCTGCCGGCGCTGGTGCTCAACTACTTTGGGCAGGGCGCGCTGGTGCTGGCCGACCCCAGCGCCATCGACAACCCCTTCTTCCGCCTGTTTCCGGGCTGGGCCACGGTGCCGATGGTGGTGCTCGCCGCTGCGGCAACGGTGATCGCCTCGCAGGCGGTGATCTCGGGCGCGTTCTCGATGACGGCGCATGCCATGCACATGGGCTACCTGCCGCGCATGCGCGTGGTGCAGACCTCGGGCCAGGCGATCGGGCAGATCTACCTGCCCACGGTGAACTGGCTGCTGATGGCCGGCGTGCTGTTGCTGGTGCTGGTATTTCGCAGCTCCAGCGGGCTGTCGGCCGCCTACGGCATTGCGGTGTCGGTGACCATGCTGACCACCACGCTGTTGGCCGGCATCGTCGCGCTGCGGCTGTGGCGCTGGAACGCGGTGGCGGTGCTGCTGGGCACGGCGCTGTTCGCGCTGGTGGACCTGACCTTCATCGTGGCCAACAGCCTGAAGATCGTCGACGGCGGCTGGGTCACGCTGGCCGTGGCCGGCAGCGTGATGTTCATCTTCACCACCTGGTACCGCGGCCGCCAGCTCAGCGCCAAGGCGGCCGAGGACGAGCGCCTGCCGCTGGAGCCCTTCATCGCGTCGCTCGCCGCCGACATGCCGCACCGGGTGCACCGCACCGCCGTGTTCCTGGCCGCAGACACGCACAGCGTGCCCTACGCGCTGCTGCACAACCTCAAGCACAACCAGGTGCTGCACGAGCGGGTGGTGGTGCTGGCCGTGCACACGCTGCCGGTGCCGCGCGTAGACGTGGCGCGGCGGCTGCAGGTGCAGGAAATGGGCGCGGGCTTCTGGCGCGTGGACGCGCAGCACGGTTTCATGGAGCCGCCCAACGTGCCCGAGCTGATCCGCCAACTGGCCTACCAGAAGGGGCTGCCGATCGAGGCCATGGCGACCTCGTACTTCGTGTCGCGCACCTCGGTCAGCAGCGGCCGCAAGGTGCGCGGCCTGGGCCGCCTGCGCAGCGCGGTGTTTGCATCGCTGCAGCGCAACGCGGGCCGCGCCTCGGACTATTTCCACCTGCCTGCCAATGGGCTGATCGAGATTGGAAGACGATCTGGCTAACCCCCAGGCTACGCGCTTCGCGTCTTCGCCAACCCCCTTGCAGGGGGCACATCCAGCGGCCCGGCAAAGCCGGTTCCGCGGATGTTTTGGCATGGCCTGCTCCGCGGCCTTCTGATTCTTTGTGGTTCAGCGTTGCAGTGCCGCGTCTACTACTTCCACCCAGTGTTTTACGGGCGTATCGGTGCCGCTTTGCAGGTGGGTGATGCAACCCACATTGGCCGACAGGATGGCCGTGGGCTGCAACTGGCCGAGGTGGCCCAGCTTGCGGTCGCGCAGCGGGTAGGCCAGCTCTGGCTGCAATACCGAATAGGTGCCGGCCGAGCCGCAGCACAGGTGCGATTCCTCGGGCGCCAGCTGCACATCAAAGCCCAGCGCGCGCAGTTGCGACTCGATGCCGCCGCGCAACTGCTGGCCGTGTTGCAGCGTGCAGGGCGGGTGGAAGGCCAGCACCTCGCGCGTGGCCTGCGGCGTGATCTGCTCCTGTAGCCGGGGCAGCAGTGCCGGCAGCAGTTCGCCCAGGTCGCGGGTCAGGGCGCTGATGCAGGTGGCCTTGTCGGCATAGGCCGGGTCGTCCTTCAGCAAATGGCCGTAGTCCTTGACGGTGACGCCGCAGCCCGAGGCGTTCATGACGATGGCCTCGACCTCGCCACTCTCCACCGATGGCCACCAGGCGTCGATGCTGGCGCGCATCTGCTCGCGGCCGCCGTCCTGGTCGTTGAGGTGGAACTTGACCGCGCCGCAGCAGCGCGCCTGCGGCGCCACCACAGTCTGGATGCCACAGGCGTCCAGCACGCGCGCGGTGGCGGCGTTGATGTTGGGCAGCATGGCCGGCTGCACGCAGCCTTGCAGCAGCAGCACCTTGCGCTCGCGGGTGGCCGTGGGCCAGGCGCCCGCCGATTGCGCTGCGGGCACCTTGGCGCGCAGCTTCTCGGGCAGCAGGCCGCGCACCATCTGGCCCGCCTTCATGGCCGGGGCAAACAGCGGTGAAGTCAGCCCCTCTTTGAGCGTCCAGCGCAGGGCGCGCTCACCCGCCGGGCGCTCCACCTTGGCATCGACCAGCTTGCGGCCGATGTCCACCAGGTGGCCGTACTGCACGCCGCTCGGGCAAGTGCTTTCGCAGTTGCGGCAGGTCAGGCAGCGGTCCAGGTGGGTTTGTGTCTTGCGGGTCGGCTCCTGGCCTTCCAGCACCTGCTTGATCAGGTAGATGCGGCCGCGCGGGCCATCCAGCTCGTCGCCCAGCAGTTGGTAGGTCGGGCAGGTGGCGGTGCAGAAGCCGCAGTGCACGCACTTGCGCAGGATGGCTTCGGCCTCTTGGCCGTCGGCGGTGTCGCGGTACTCGGGGGCGAGTGTGGTTTGCATCGGGTGGTCTCTATTTTTCTTTGCCGCGGGCGGCGGCCAGGCGCGCACGCCAGCGGGCTTGCATGCCCAGCATCAGCATGCGCAAATGCGAGCGCCGCCGCAGGTCGAACAGGAAGGGCGGCAGCGCCAGGGCCAGCAACAGCCCGGCCAGCGGAACGACCCACAGAAAGCCCACGTACTTGAAGCCCGCCGCGCCAAACAGCCCGCCCGCGACAAAGGCGGCCAGCAGGCCGCCGTGCAGGCGCATGCGGGCGCGGTTGGCACGCACATGGGCATCCGGCGGCAGGCCCTGGCGGTTGCGGTAGAACAGCTTGCCCAGCTCTATGCCCAGATCGGTCACGTTGCCGGTCATGTGCGTGCTGCGCACGCTGCCGGCAGAAGCCTTGGTGCCCAGCGCGTTCTGCAGGCCCATGATGAAGGACAGCAGCAGCACCGTGAGCGGCACGGCAAACGGTGTGCGCCAGCTCAGCGTGATCGCGCCCATCAGGCCAAAGGGCAGCAGCAGGCCGGCCTCCAGCAGCAAGGGCAGCGCGTAGATGCTGCGCAGCCGGTGCTGGCGCGCCCAGTTGACGAAGATGGCCGTGGTCGCCGCGCCGCACAAGAAGGCCAGCAGCGCGCCCAGCGCGTTGAGCAGCAGGGTGCCGTTGCCCAGCACCATGCTGTCGGCCACCTGCGAGGCAAAGCCGGTCATGTGCGAGGTGTACATGTGCACCACCAGCACGCCGCCCGCATTCACCGCGCCCGCGTTGAAGGCCAGGAAGAAGCCCAGCAGCCGCGTGGTGGACGGCGTGCGGTGGCGGTCGGCGATGTGGAACAGGCGGCGCACGGCGGCTCACAAACCGGGGTAGAGGCGACCGGGATTGAAGATGCCCGCCGGGTCGAACGCGGCCTTGAGCCGGCGGTGGATGCCGTCCAGCGCGGGCGTTAATGCATCAAATCGACCGCAAGCCCAGGACCTGCCTGGGCTACTAGCTATAAAAAGTGAAGCACCCCCACCCACGCTCTGCGCCGCCGCGCGCAGCACGGCCGGGGCCGCATCGTCGTCCGCAGCCAGCTGGTACCAGCGCTGGCCGCCATGCCATTCGACCAGCGGCAGGCCAAAGCGCGCCACATCCAGCGGCAGCACCGGCGCGGTCTGCGGCACGGATACGCGCCACAGGTCGTGGCCGGCCGGCCTTTGCGCGAACCAGGGCAGGCGCTGGTCGCGGCAAGCGGCCCAGTCGGCGGCGATGCGGGCGCGGTCGGCTTCGGCGGCATCGACGTGCTCACCGCCCAGCCGGGCGCAAGCGGCTTGCACCGCAGCGACGGCGCCGCGCAGGCGCAGGTAGAGCACGCCGCTGGCGGTATCGGCCGGGTCTTGCTGCAGCCAGCAACTGGCGTTCAGTGGCAGCGGCTGGCCGCCCCAGGCGTTGAGCCAGGCCAGCGCCTCGGCCTGGGTGCAGGCAAAGCGCAAGGTGGCCTGTGCCGGCGACACGGGCAGCACTTTCAGGCTGACCTGGGCGATCACGCCCAGTACGCCAAGCGAGCCGGCCAGCAGCCGCGAGACGTCGTAGCCCGCCACGTTCTTCATGACCTGGCCGCCGAACTGCAGCAGCTCACCCCGGCCGTTGACCAGGTGCGCGCCCAGCACGTAGTCGCGCACCGCGCCCACGCTGGCACGCGCCGGGCCAGACAAGCCCGCCGCCACCATGCCGCCGACGGTGGCGCGGCCGCTGCCGAAATGCGGCGGCTCAAAGGGCAGGCACTGGCCGCGCGCGGCCAGCTCGGCTTCCAGTTCAGCCAGCGGCGTGCCAGCGCGCGCGGTAACGACCAGTTCGCTCGGCTCGTAGTCCAGGATGCCGGCGAGCGGGCGCAGGTCCAGCAGCGCGCCGCGCGGCGGCTCGCCATAGAAATCCTTGGTGCCGCCGCCACGCAGGTAAAGCGGCGTGGCATCGGCCGCAGCGGCGCGAACGCGGTCAACGATGGTGCGAAGGGCTGTCTCCATCGGGCCATGGTAAGCCGGCACACGGCGCGCCTGCGCACTGCGGCACCTGAATTTTTTGGTGCCGCTGGCGGAAATTCAGCCCGGCCCGGGATCGAAGAAATTCACCGGCAGCCCCGGCACGTCGACACGCCGGCTCAGCACCCGGCCCGCCAGCGGCGTGCGCGCCAGCTCAGCCTCGGGGCGACCCTGGCGCGCGGTGGTGACAAAGAGCGTGCGCAGATCGTCGCCGCCAAAACAGGGCATGGTCGGGCAGGCCACGGGCAGCGGCAGCGCTTCGGCCACGCCACCGTCGGGCGCCAGGCGCAGCAGTTGGCCGCCCTCGAACATGGCGCAGAGGTAGTGGCCTTGCGCATCAACGGCGGCGCCATCGGGCCGGCCCTGGTAGCCGCCATCGCCCGGCTGCCAGCCCGCAGGCTTGGGCGCGAACTGGTGGAACACGCGGTGGCGGCGCAGCACTGGCGGGCCGGCCTCGCCCGCTTCGTAGTCCCAGGTATGGATCAGGTGGCGCGGCGTATCGGCCCACCAGGCGGTGCGCTGGTCAGGCGACCAGGCCACGCCATTGGCGGTGGTGGCGTTGTGGGCCATCAGCGTGACCTGCGGCTTGCCGCTGCGCATGTCGATGCAATACAGCTCGGCGCGGCGCTGGTCGCGCGGCTCGTAGATGGTGCCGGCCCAGAGCCGGCCCAGCGCGTCGCACTTGCCGTCGTTGAAGCGCGTGGTGCGCACGTCGTGCTGGAAGCGCACCAGCGGCTCCAGCGCAGCGCCCCAGTTGCGGGCGCGGTAGATGCCGTCGCGCAGCGCCACGACCAAGCCGCCTCCACGCACCGGCGCAATGCAGCCGGGCTCGCTGGGCAAGGCCCAGCTCTGCACTGCAGACGCATCGGCGGCGGCCCGCAGGATGCTGCGGCCCGGGATATCGACCCAGTACAGCGTGCGCTCGGTCGGGTGCCAGAACGGTGACTCGCCCAGCAGGCTGGCATGGTCGGTGAAGGGGGTCCAGGACATGGTGCTTGGTGTCTTGCAAGGCTGCGATGCCCTGGAGTGTCGCAGGCATGCACCGTTTCCGGTCAGCCTGGGCGCTGCACTGCACCCAGTTCCGTCCGCACAAAAAAAAGGGCCCGCATTGCTGCGGGCCCAACATCCAAAGGAGACTCTCGCTACAAAAAGAATTGCAGCGCTGACACTACCGCAAGGGCCGTGCCAGCATGCTGTCCATTAACGGTTGTAAGCGGTTTCGCCGTGGGAGGTGATGTCCAGACCTTCGCGCTCAGATTCTTCCGAGACACGCAGACCGACAACCAGGTCGACGATCTTGTAGGCGATGAAGGACACGACACCCGACCAGACGACGGTCAGCAGCACGCTCTTGACCTGCACATAGACCTGGTGGCCCATGGCGAAGTCAGCCGGCTGGGTACCGCCCAGGCTTGGGGCTGCAAAGACGCCGGTCAGGATGGCGCCGATGATGCCGCCCACGCCGTGCACGCCGAACACGTCAAACGCGTCGTCCGCACCCAGCAGCTTCTTCAGGCCGCTCACACCCCACAGGCAGACGATGCCGGCGATCAGGCCCAGCACGATCGAGCCCATCGGGCCGACAAAGCCGGCTGCAGGCGTAACCGCCACCAGGCCTGCCACCGCGCCGGACGCAGCGCCCAGCATGGAGGCCTTGCCGCGGTGCAGTGCTTCACCCACGATCCAGGACAGCGTCGCAGCAGCCGTGGCCAGCACGGTGTTGACGAAGGCCAGGCCGGCCACGCCGTTGGCAGCACCAGCCGAGCCGGCGTTGAAGCCGAACCAGCCCACCCACAGCAGCGAGGCACCGACCATGGTCAGCGTCAGCGAATGCGGCGTGAAGGCTTCCTTGCCGAAGCCCAGGCGCTTGCCCAGCATGTAGGCACCCACCAGGCCGGCAACACCGGCGTTGATGTGCACCACGGTGCCGCCGGCGAAGTCCAGCGCGCCGTCCTTGCCCAGCAGGCCGCCGCCCCACACGATGTGGGCGATTGGCACGTAGCTGAAGGTGAACCAGAGCACCGAGAACAGCAGCACGGCAGAGAACTTGATGCGCTCGGCGTAAGAGCCAACGATCAGCGCCACGGTGATGGCAGCGAAGGTCCCCTGGAACGCCACGAAGACGTACTCGGGAATCGTCGGCAGCGCACCAGAGAGCGTGTCGGGGGCGATGCCCTTCAGGAAGATCTTGTCGAAGCCGCCGAAGAACGAGCCCTCGCCCGCGAACGCCAGGCTGTAGCCGTAGATGGCCCACAGGATGGAGATCACCGCGAAGATCACGAACACCTGCATCAGCACCGACAGCATGTTCTTGGAGCGGGCCAGGCCGCCATAGAACAGTGCCAGGCCAGGGATGGTCATCAAGATGACCAGCAGGGTGGAGGTCAGCATCCAGGCGGTGTCGCCGGAGTCGAGCTTGGGCACTGGCGCGGCGGCCGGGGCTTCAGCCGTGGCGGCTGCCGCAGCCGGAGCTGCAGCAGCGGGCGCCTCGGCGGCCGGCGCTGTGACGGCAGCCGGTGCCGCTTCGGGCGTCGGCGTCTGCGCGACGGCCATCGAGCCGCCGGCAATCAAGCTGACGCCCAGCAATAGGGAGGCAAGCAGTTTTTTCATGTCTGTGCTTCTTTCGTCCAATACAGGTTCACAGTGCCTCGCGGCCGGTTTCGCCGGTGCGGATGCGCACCACTTGCTCCAGCTCGTACACAAAAATCTTGCCGTCGCCGATCTTGCCGGTGCGGGCTGCGCCCTCAACCGCTTCGATGACGCGCTCCACCAGGTCTTCCGAGACCGCGGCCTCGATCTTGACCTTGGGCAGGAAATCGACGACGTACTCCGCGCCGCGATAAAGCTCGGTGTGGCCCTTCTGCCGGCCGAAGCCCTTGACTTCGGTCACGGTGATGCCCTGCACGCCGATGGCGGAGAGTGCCTCGCGCACCTCGTCGAGCTTGAAAGGCTTGATGATCGCTGTCACCAGTTTCATTTGCATTTCCTCTGGGTTGTCGGAAAACCTGGCACGCCACAACAGCGCACCAAGCGGGTTACATGGTCTTGGTCAGGGCGACGACGAAGCGGTTCTTGTTGACGAAGCCGAAGAAGTCCTTCTTGTTCGCGCCCACCACCGAGCCGCTGAGCGACAGGCCATCGCCGAAGTCGTAGGCAGCGCCCACGCTGTAGTCGACGTAGTTGGGCACGCCCAGGTCCTTGATGTCGCTGGCGAAGCGGGTGTAACCGATGGCGCCCTTGAGGGTTACCTTGGGGATGATTTCCTGCGAGTAAGCCAGGTTCAGGTAGCCGGTGTTGGTGCCCTTCAGGCCCGAGCCCGCGCGATTGCCGGCCCAACCGAAGTAGTCCTTGGAGACCGTGTGCGAGTACTTCAGCACCAGCGGGCCCCAGCCGGCCGAGCCGTAGAGCTCGGTGGTGTTGCCGTTGGCATTGCCGGAATAGACATAGGTCAGGGCGCCGACGTCGAGGTCGAAATCGCTGAGCTTGAACTTGTAGCCGCCGTAGAAATCGCTTTCCAGGCTGTTGCCGGGGAGCCAGTCGACGCTGGAGTTCCAGTTGCCGACGTAGAAGCCGGTTTCGCCGAAGGCATAGTCAAAGCCCCCTTGCAGCGCGGGCTTGAGCCCCTTGGTGCGGCTTGCGTCCTGGTCCTGGCCACGGAACTTGTAGTTGCTGGTGAAACTGACATTAGCCGTCAACTGTGCGCTGGCAGCCAGAGGGAAGGCGACGGCAGCAGCGGCCGCAGCGATGGCCAACAGGGTTTTCTTCTTCATGACTCTTCTTCTCCAAAAGAAAAGGTTAGGGGGCGTGACAAATTGCCACAGCACCGGGTGCACGAACCGTGCCAACCGCCAGACTTGGCACCAAGGCCGCCCCTAGCCCGCAGGGGAAATTCCAAAAACGCACCCAAATGGCACGCACCGTGTGCGCAACAGCTTTGCGCGCACGGCACATGCACGCATTTCGTGCCACCCGCCCTCATCAACGCCCCATAGTCGGGCATAAGCGCCGCTGATTCAAGAGGCGGGCCGCCAACGCACAATGCGGCTGTTGTTACAACAATGGGGGGAGCCCGCCATGGCAATTGCCACCGTCCAGAGCCGCGCACTGCAAGGTCTAGATGCCACGCCCGTGACGGTCGAGGTGCATCTGGCCAACGGCCTGCCAAGCTTCACCCTGGTGGGGCTCGCCGATGTCGAGGTCAAGGAGGCGCGCGAGCGGGTGCGCAGCGCGCTGCAGAACGCCGGGCTGGAGTTCCCGCACAACAAGCGCATCACGGTCAACCTGGCGCCGGCCGACCTGCCCAAGGATTCGGGCCGCTTCGACCTGCCGATTGCGCTGGGCATCCTGGCCGCCAGTGGGCAAGTGGACGCCGCAAAGCTGGCGGGCTGGGAGTTTGCCGGCGAGCTGTCGCTGTCGGGCGAGCTGCGCCCGGTGCGCGGCGCGCTGGCCATGGCATTGGCCACGCGGCGCAGCGCCAACGTGGCGCCGCGGCTGGTGCTGCCCTTTGAGAGCGCAGAAGAAGCCGCGCTGGTGCCTGGCCGCGAGGTCTATGGTGCGCGCCACCTGCTCGACGTGGTGCAGCGCTTTCAGCCCGCGCCGCCGGCCGATGCCCCCGCAGCATCCGACGGCTGGGCCCGCGTGCAGCCAGCGCCGGTGCCAGAAGGCGCGCCCTACCCCGACCTGGCCGACGTCAAGGGCCAGGCCGGCGCCCGCCGCGCACTGGAGATCGCCGCGGCCGGCCAGCACAGCCTGCTGATGGTCGGGCCGCCGGGCTCGGGCAAGTCCATGCTGGCGCAGCGCTTTGCTGGCCTGCTGCCGGCCATGACATTGGATGAATCGCTGGAGAGCGCGGCCATCGCCAGCCTGGCCGGCCGCTTCCTGCCCGAGCACTGGGGCCGCCGGCCTACGGGCAGCCCGCACCACTCTGCCAGCGCGGTGGCGCTGGTAGGTGGCGGTTCACCCCCAAGGCCGGGCGAGATATCGCTGGCCCACCATGGCGTGCTGTTTTTGGATGAGCTGCCGGAATTCCCACGCGCTGCACTGGAGGCGCTGCGCGAGCCGCTGGAGACCGGCCAGATCACCATCGCACGGGCCGCGCGGCGGGCTGAATTCCCGGCGCGCTTCCAGCTGATCGCGGCGATGAATCCCTGCCCTTGCGGCTACCTGGGTTCGCCGCTGCGGGGCTGCCGCTGCTCGCCCGAGCAGGTGGCGCGCTACCAGGGGCGGCTGTCCGGCCCACTGCTGGACCGCATCGACCTGCATGTGGAAGTGCCCGCGCTGCCACCGGAACAGCTACTGCAAGCCGGTGCCGCCGAGGCCACCGAAGCGGTGCGTTCGCGTGCCGCTGCCGCACGCGAGCGCGCCGTGGTGCGCCAGGGCATGCCCAACCAGGCGCTGCAAGGCCAGGCGATCGACACCCACGCCGCACCGGACGAGGGCGCGCGCCAGTTCCTGCAGAAGGCCGCCGCGCGGCTGGGCTGGTCGGCGCGCAGCACGCACCGCACGCTGAAGGTGGCGCGCACCATTGCGGACCTGGCCGCCGCCGATACGGTGCAGGCCGCGCATGTGGCCGAGGCCATGCAGTACCGGCGCGCGCTGCACGCCCACTGAACATGCCCTATGGGCGCGGCTGGGCCCCCATCAGGAACATGTCGACGGCCCGGCTGACCACTTGCTGGATCTCGGCGGGCTCCAGTGGCGGCGGGTTTTGCTGGTACAGGCGCGGAGTGACCTCGGCCGTCAGCAGCGCCGTGAACTGCATGCCGGTGATGCGTGGATCGGTCTGGTGCAGCTCGCCACGCTCCATGGCTGCGGCCATCAGCTTGGTCAGTGCGGCGACGGACTGGCTTGGCCCCGCGTCATGGAATAGCTGGCCCACGTTGGAGCGGCCCGCTTCCGCCAGGATCATGCTGTGGATGGCGATGGCGCTCCTGTCGTTGGTGAGCACCTGCAGCATGCGCTCGCCAAAACGCACCAGCGTCGGCCTGAGCGCGCATTGCCCCTCGATGTCCTGCAGGACATCCTGGGTGGCATCGGCCAGGTGATCGGTGGCAAAGGCCTGCACCACCGCGACCAGCAAAGACTCCTTCGACGGGAAATAGCCATACAGCGTGGCCTTGGAGCCGCCCAGGCGCTTGGCCAGCTCGTTCATGGAGGCGGCTTCGTAGCCCACTTCCTCGAACAGCGTGGCCGCCGCCTCGACGATCTGATCGCGCCGCTCTTGGGTTCTAACCCTCATCTTGATCTCCTTAATTGAACAGCATCGTACGCTTTACTTGACAGCGCAATATCCGCCCCATACATTAACCGTACCGTACGGTTTAATTATGAGGTCAACCCCATGTCGCCCATCACCCGAGTACTCGGAAAAGTCTTTCTGCCGCTCTGCGCCGCCGCCCTGGCGGGCTGCGCCAGCACCAGCCCGGTGCCCTACTCCCAGCTCGCGTCTGCCTCGCAGCTGCGGCCCAATCCGCAGGACAGCTCCGGCCGCACGCCGTACAGCTCGCCCAAGCAGGCAGACTGGCGCAACTACTCGAGCGCCATACTGGACCCGGTGGTGATCTACAACGGGCCGGACAGCCAGTTCGAAGATATCTCCGAGCCCGACAAGGCCGACCTGGCCGGCTATATGCAGACCCAGATCGCGCAGAAGCTGCGGCCGCGCTTCAGCCTCGTGCGTACGCCGGCGCCCAACACCCTGCGCATCCACGTGACGCTGACCGGCGCCAAGACCACCACCCGTGGGCTCAGCACCTTCACCCGCTTCGACCTGGGCGGCGGCCCCTACAACATCGTGCAGAGCATTCGCGGCAAGGAAGGCACCTTCACCGGCAATGTGAGCTATGCGGTGGAAATCTTCGACGCCACCAGCAACGCCCTGCTGGAGGCCTATGTGACCAAGCAGTACCCCAATGCGCTGAACGTCGGTGCCACCATGGGCAAGCTCGATGCCTCAAGGACCGGCATCGACAAAGGTACGGACGAGTTGATCGCCCGCTTCAACTGAAGCGGCGCCAGGCCGCGCGAGTCGATCGCGGCCCAATTGCTACATATTAGATAGCTAATAGCCCAGGCCACACCTGGGCTAAAGGCACTTTTTCTTCAAAAAACGGCCGGCGCGCCGCGCCCTGCCGCCCGCACCAAGTTCGCCGCCCCTGGCTTGACCGCTTGCGCCAAGTTGGACCATTTGGCCAAAAGTTGGCCGGGGAGCGCGCGCAAGTCCTTGATTTGCAATGGGGATCAAGCTGGCACGTTGCCTGCTTGGCTACTGGTACACGCCGCGCACAAGCGGCACCCTCCCCGTCCCCCGCACCTTACCGATTGGAGTTTCCATGCCAGAGCCCACAGTGTCCCGGCGCCGCGTTGTCGCGAGCCTGGCGGTCGGAATCGCAATGCCGCTGATCAGCGCCCGCGTCTGGGCCGCCAGCGGCAAGCCCAAGGTGGCGGGCGTGCATGCCTCGCCGGTCGAGAACGCCTGGAACTCGCGCCTGCACGAGGCGCTGAAGCAGGCGGCGCAAGAGGGCAAGATCGACTACGTCTTCTCTGAATCCGTCTCCAACACCGACTACCCGCGCGTGCTGCGCGAATACGCCGAGGCCGGCGCCGTGCTGATCGTGGGCGAGAGCTACGGCGCCGAGCGCGACGCCCGCGCCGTGGCCAAGGACTACCCCAAGGTCAACTTCCTGATGGGCTCCAGCGGCGGCCCGCAGGGCAGCAACTTTGGCACCTTTGGCACCTGGAACCACGAGGCCGCCTACCTGAGCGGCCTGCTGGCCGGCCACATGACCAAGACCGGCAAGCTGGGTGCCGTGGGCGGCTTCCCGATCCCCGAGGTCAACCGCCTGATCAACGCGTTTCGCCTGGGCGCCTCCGAGGTCAAGACCGGCCTGGTGTTCCAGAGCGGCTTCATCAACACCTGGTTCGATCCACCGAAGGCGCAAGAGTCTGCGTTGGCGCAGATCGACGGCGGCTGCGACATCCTGTTTGGCGAGCGCATAGGCACGGCCGACGGCGCCAAGATGCGCGGCAAGCTGGCCATTGGCTCCTTGCTCGACTACATGCCGCGCTACCCGGGCACCGTGTTTGCCAATGCGATGTGGTACTTCCGCCCCACGCTGGACGCGGCGCTGGCCGACACCGCCGCCGGCAAGCCCGTGGGCAAGGACTACAGCGCCTTCAGCATGATGGCGCAGGGCGGCAATGACCTGAGCTACGACAAGAAGCTGATCCCCGCGCCCGCGTTGGAGCAGGTGCTGGCCAAGCGCGCGGCCATCAAGGCCGGCAGCTTCAAGGTGCCGGTCAACGACGTGAAGCCCGCCTGATCCATGCCATTTGCAGAAGCGGAATACGCCAGCGCGGATGCCACCGCACTGGCGCAGGCGCTAGCGCGCGGCGAAGTCAGCGCGCAGGCACTGCTCAGCATGGCCTGCGAACGCGCGCAGCGCCTGCAGCCAGCGCTGGGCGCCATCAGCCAGTTTGCCGAGCCCCTGGGGCGGGCGGCGATTGAGCAACTGCCGAAGGACGCGCCCTTTGCCGGCGTGCCGCTGGTAGTCAAGGACCTGGGCGCGCCGCTGGCCGGCCTGCCCATGCTGGCCGGCTCGCGCGCGCTGCGACAAGCCGCGCCCGCTGCGGTGGATGGCGAGCTGATCGCACGCCTGCGCGCCGCCGGCTTTGTGCCCTTTGCCAAAACCACGGTGCCGGAATTTGGTCTGAACCTGGCGAGCGAGCCATTGGTGGGCCCGGCCTGCCGCAACCCCTGGGCACCGGCCTTCAGCGCGGGGGGATCTTCTGGCGGCGCGGCAGCGGCTGTCGCGGCCGGCATCGTGCCGGTGGCGCACGCCACGGATGCGGGCGGCTCGATCCGCATCCCGGCTGCCGCTTGCGGCGTGGTCGGCCTGCGACCCGGGCGCGGCGCCATTCCGCGCGGGCCGGATTACGGCAATGTGTTTGGCAACCTGGCCTCTGAATTTGTGATTACGCGCAGCGTGCGTGACAGCGCGGCGGTGTGGCGCTGGGTGACGCGCAGCGCAGTGCCTGCGCCGCTGAAAGCTCTGCGCATTGGCCTGCTGCTGGAAGCGCCCCAAGGCGTGGCGGTGGATGCTGAATGGCGCGCCGCCGCCAACAGCGCAGCAGCCTTGCTGGAGTCGGCCGGCCATGCCGTGCAACCGCTGCCAGCAGCGCGCCTGCAAGCGGTTTGCGCAGACGCAGCCAGCGCCTTTGCCACCTATGCCTGCCGCAGCGCCGCCGCCGCAGTCGAATGGCTGGCGCCAGCACCGCAAGACCTGGAGCCCATCACCTGGGCGGCGGCCCGGCGCGGCGCGGCACTAAGCGCTGGCCAGCACCACTTGGCCGAAGTAGCAGTGGCGCGCGCCACCGACAACATGGCCGCCTTGTTCGATGACATCGACATCCTGCTGACCCCCGCCCTGGCCCGCGCGCTGCCCGCCATCGGCACGCTGCGCACCGACGGCGATGACCTGGACCAGCACCTGGCGCAGTTCGATCACTACGCGCCGTTTGCGGCGCTGGCCAATGCATCGGGCTGCCCCGCCCTCTCTGTGCCGCACGGGCGCGACGCGCAGGGCCGACCGCTGGCGATACAGATGGTGGCGGCGATCGGGCAAGAGCCCGCCTTGCTGGCACTGGCGCAGTTGCTGGAAACAGCGCATCCGTGGCCGCTGGTGGCAAACGTATGAGCACCCCCGCCCTGGTACTGCAAGGCATCACCAAGCGCTTTGGCGACAACTTCGCCAACCGCGACATCTCGCTGCAACTGGGCACGGGCGAGGTGCTGGGCCTGCTGGGCGAGAACGGTGCTGGCAAGACCACGCTCATCAACATCCTGTTTGGCCACTACGTGGCCGACAGCGGCACGGTGCAGGCCTTTGGCCAAGCCCTGCCGCCCGGCTCGCCGCGCGCGGCGATTGCAGCCGGCATAGGCCTGGTGCACCAGCACTTCACGCTGGCGCCCAACCTCACGGTGCTGGACAACGTGATGGCCGGCACCGAATCCCTCTGGCGGCCGGCCACCGCGCGCCGTGCCGCGCGCGAGGCGCTGCGCGCGCTGGGCCAGCAGTTTGGCCTGGGCGTGGACCCGGATGCGCGCGTGGCCAGTCTGTCGGTGGGCGAGCGGCAGCGGGTGGAGATTTTGAAATCGCTCTACCGCAAGGCGCGCGTGCTGGTGCTGGACGAGCCCACCGCGGTGCTGACGCCGCAAGAGTCGCTGACGCTGTTCGACACGCTCAAGCGCATGGCGCAGCACGGGCTGTCTGTGATCCTGATCAGCCACAAACTCGACGAGGTGCTGCGCGTGGCCGACCGCGTGGCCATCCTGCGCGCTGGCGAGCTGGTGGCCGAGCGCGCCGCCAGCAGCATGGACCGCGCCAGCCTGGCCGAGCTGATGGTGGGCCGCCGCGTGCAGCGCCCCGCGCGCCAGGCGCTGGCCGCCGGCGCGCCGGTGTTTGAGATGGCCGACGTGGGCCTGCACGACAAGCGCGGCCAGGCACTGCTGGAACATGCGCAACTGCTGGTGCCGGCACGCCAGATCGTGGCCCTGGTAGGCGTGGCCGGCAACGGCCAGCGCGCGGTGATCGACCTGGCCTGCGGCCTGGCCGTGCCGGGCAGCGGCCAGCTTGCGCTGCACGGCCGCCCGGTGCGGCGCGCGCGTGCCAAAGGCCTGCACGCAGCCGGCGTTGCCCGCATCCCGGAAGACCGCCATGAAGAAGGCGTGGTGGGCGAGCTGCGCCTGTGGGAAAACGCCATCCTGGAAGACCTGGACGACCCGCGCTTTGTGCGCTGGGGCTGGCTGCGGCGCCGTGCGGCGCGGCGGCAGACGGCGGCGCTGATACGCGACTTTGACATCCGCTGCGCCGGGCCAGAGCAGCGCACCCGGCTGCTGTCTGGCGGCAATATGCAAAAACTGATCATCGGCCGCGGCCTGGTGGCCGAGCCGAGCTTTATCGTCGCCTGCCAGCCCACGCGCGGGCTTGACGAAGGCGCGGTGGCCGAGGTGCACGCCCGGCTGCTGGAGGCTCGCGGGCGCGGCGCCGGCGTGCTGCTGGTGACCGAAGACCTGGACGAGGCGCTTGGCCTGGCAGACCAGATCGTGGTGATCCAGCGCGGCCGCCTGTCAGCCCCCATGGCCGCGCCCTACGACCTGCAGCGCATCGGCCTGATGATGCTGGGCGAGACGAAAGAGCCCCATGCGCATTGAACGCCGTGAGCGCGTGCCGGCTGCGCTGTTGCTGGCCGGCGGCGTGGGCGCCTGCCTGTTGCTGCTGGTGCTGGGCTCGCTGCTGATCCACAGCGCCGGCGCGCCAGTGGCCGCCAGTTGGCTGGCGCTGTTGAAGGGCGCGTTTGGCTCGCGCCTGGCGATCAGCGAAGTGCTGACGCGCAGCACGCCCCTGATCCTGACCGGCCTGGCCTGCGCCGTGGCGTTTCGCGCGCAGCTGTGGAACATCGGCGCCGAAGGCCAGCTGTATGCCGGCGCGCTGATGGTCGCGGCCCTGGGCAGCGGCGCGCTGAGCCTGCCGGCCTGGCTGCTGCTGCCCACGCTGCTGCTGGCCGGCGCCGCCGCCGGTGGCGCCTATCTGCTGGGGCCGGCACTGCTCAAGCGCTTTCTGAACGTGGACGACGTGGTCACCACGCTGCTGCTGAACTTTGTCATGGCGCTGCTGGTGTCGCTGCTGATCCAGGGGCCCATGCACGACCCGCTGTCCATGGGCTGGCCGCAGACCGCGCCACTGATTGACGACGGCATGCTGCCCCGGCTGATAGTGCAAAGCCGCCTGCATGCTGGGCTGCTGATCGCGCTGGCCTGCGCGCTGCTGGTGGCGCTGGTAGAGGCGCGCTCGTCCTTCGGGCTGCAGCGCCGCGCGGTGGGGTTGAACGCTAAGGCCGCGCGCTTTGCCGGCATATCCACCACCCGCATCGCCATCTGGACGGCGCTGTGGTCAGGCGGCCTGGCCGGGCTGGCGGGCGCGGTCGAGGTCATGGGCCTGCGCGGCTATGTCACCGGTGACCTGTCGCCCGGCTTTGGCTATACCGGCGTGATCATCGCCATGCTGGCCCGCCTGCACCCGGGCGCCGTGCCGCTGGCGGCCTTTGTGGTGGCCGCCGTGTTTGTGGGCGCCGACGCCATGGGCCGCGCCTTCAACGTGCCGAGCTATATCGCCGATGTGATGGTGGCGCTGTCGCTGTTCGTGATGCTGGGCACCTCCTTCCTGCTTGGCTACCGGGTCAAGAAATGAGCGAAGCCTTAAGCATCCTGCTGACCACCGCCCTGTGGGCCGCGGTGCTGCGCATTGCCACGCCACTCATCTTTGCCATGCTGGGCGAGCTGATCTGCGAGCGCGCCGGCATCGTCAACCTGGGCATCGAAGGCATCATGACCGTGGGCGCGCTCACCGCCTGGTACTGCGTCTACGCCGGCCACGGCCTGTGGACGGCCTGGCTGATCGCCGCGCTGGTGGGCGCCTTGTGCGGCCTGTTCCACGGCGTGTTCTCCATCACCATGGCGCAGTCGCAGCACGTGACCGGGCTGGGCGTGACCTTGCTGGCAACCGGGCTGGCGTCCTTTGTCTACCGCATTGCCGTGCCGGGCAAGGCCACGCCGCCCACCATCACCGCCTTTGCCCCGCTCGACCTGCCGTGGCTGGGCCACCCGCTGCTGGCCGCCACCGCCCCGACCTACCTGGCGCTGGCCCTGGTGGCGCTGGTGGCCTATGTGCTTTGGTACACGCCGCTGGGGCTGGCGATAAGACTGGTGGGCGAGCACCCGCAGGGCGCGCAGGCGCAGGGCATCAACGTGGTGGCCGTGCGCTACGGCTGCCTGGCCGTGGGCAGCGCGCTGATGGCGCTGGGCGGCGCGTTTTTGACGACGGCGGCCTTCAACAGCTTTGTCATCAACATGGTGCAGGGGCGCGGCTGGATGGCGCTGGCGCTGGTGGTGTTTGGCGCCTGGCGGCCCGGCCTGGCATTGCTGGGCGCCCTGCTCTACGCCGGCTTTGACGCTTACCAGTTGCGCCTGCAGACACTGTTCCCCGGCATCCCGTACCAGATCTTTTTGATGGCGCCCTACTTGCTGGCGATTGCCGCCATGGTGCCCATGGCACGCAAGGCGATTGGGCCGCAGGCGCTGATGGTGCCTTTCGTGAAGGGCGAGCGCTAGTGTCGCGTCAAGCATGATCTGCCGGTGTGCGCTTGCCCTCGCCGCGCATCGCTGCGTTGCAGCCCTTGCCCAGGCGTAAAGCCTGGGCTGCGGCCCGCGCCTTGCGCTGCACGCCGATGCCTTCGCACCCATCCGTCACCTCACGCTTGACGCGACACTAGCCTCACGCCGTTCGCCCTGAGCCGGTCGAAGGGCTGGTCGATATGCGCCAAGGCTTCGACAAGCCCATCCCGAACGGGAGCGCCCCCTGGCACTAACCCGCCGCCAGCAGCGCGGCGCTGTCCGCCACTTCATCCGCCGGGCCGCTGCGCTGCGCATCGATCTGCTCAGCCAGGTAGAGCGCGTCGCGGGCGATGCCCGAGAAGCGGCCTGATCCCCAGGTGTGCAGCCAGGGCAGGCCCAGGAAGTACAGGCCAGGCTGCGCGGTAACGCCGCGCGTATGGGCCGGCTGGCCGCGGCCATTGAAGACCGGCAGGTCGACCCAGCCAAAGTCCGGCTGAAAGCCTATGCACCAGACGACGGCGGCAATGCCGGCCGCCGTCAGCGGCAGCGTCGTGGGCTCTGCTGCGGGCTGCCATACCGGCGTGTAGACGCCACCCGCGGGCGCGTTGATGCCTTGCTTCTCGATGAATTTGTCGATCGAGGCATTGATGCGGTTGTAGACCTGGTCGGCCTCGTCCAGCGCGCTGCGCAGCGTGGGGGCAAAGCGCAGTTGATCGCCCTCCAGCGCATCGAGCCGGCCATAGAGCTGCATGCCTTCGGCGGCGAAGCGGCGCAGGTCGATGTCGCGCCCGCCATCGCGGCCGGTGACGTAGTGGTTGGTGTTGTCGCGCACGCCTTCGCGCAGCGGGTGCTCGTGCACCGGCATGTCGTAGTAGCCCATGTCGGCCAGCCAGTCGACCACGTCGCGGCCACGGTAGAAGCGTGCGCAGCGCGGCGCGTCGCCCACTGCCAGATGCACCTGGCGGCCGGCCAGGTGCAGGTCTTCGGCGATCTGCGCGCCGGACTGGCCCGAGCCCACCACCAGCACCGGCCCGGGCGGCAGCGCCTGCGGGTTGCGGTATTGCTCGGAATGCAGTTGCACGATCTGCGCCGGCAGCCGCTCGGCCAGGCGCGGCACGATGGGCAGGTGGTAGCCGCCCGAGGCAGCCACCACCACGTCGGCGGTGCAGTCGCCCTCGGAGGTCTGCACCAGAAAGCCGCCGCCGGCGCGCGCAGCCACGCGGCGTACCGACACGCCCTCGCGCAGCGGCGGGCTGGCATGCTGCAGGAAGCCGGCCAGCCAATCGTTGATCTCGTCCTTCTTCATGAAGCCGTGCGGGTCGCTGCCACGGTAGTCCCAGCCGGGCAGGCGGCACTGCCAGTTGGGCGTGACCAGGCAGAAGTTGTCCCAACGCCGGGTTTGCCAGGTGTGCAGCGCGCGGTGCTTTTCCAGCACGACATGCTCGATGCCGCGCTGTTGCAGGTAGCAGCTCAGCGACAGGCCGGCCTGGCCGCCGCCGACGATGACGACGCTGTGATGGGGAAGGGTCATGGGGATCTCCGAAAGCTTGGGGGAAAACATCAGTCGCCAAAGTCCAGCACCTGCACGCGGGCGCCGGGCTGGCCGTGGAAGCGTGCGGCATGGGTCTCGATATCGGTCAACTGATCCGTCGCGCGCGAGCAGGCAAAACCAAACTTGGCCGCTACGCGGTCCGACGCGATCTGCGTCGCCTCGCGTATGCGCAGCAAAAAATCCGGCAGCGGCCAGTCGCTGCCCTCGGGGAAGCTGTCGCGTATCACCAGCGAGGGCGAGTAGCAGCGGGTTTCGCTCAGGTCGGGCCAGCGCAAGGTGTAGTGCATGGCGGGCATGGGGGAGGGCTCCGGGTCAGGCGGTTATGCCTAGGTGTTGGTGATAAAGATCGGCATGACGCTCCGCGCTAGCCGTCCAGGAGAAGTCACGGCAGACCTGCGGCTGTGCAAAAGGCGGCAGAGCCACGGCCTGCCGCAAGGCATCGGCAATCGAGGCCGTATCGAACGGATCGGCCCAGCACACGGGTGCGCCGTCCAGGTATTCGGTGAAGGGCGCCATGTGCGAGACGGCCACCGGCGTGCCGCTGGCCAGCGCCTCCAGCACCACCAGGCCAAAGCCTTCGCGCAGCGAGGGCAGGGCCAGCACGTCGGCCAGGCGCATCAGCGCGGGCATGTCTTCGTCGGGCACGGCGCCGGTCAGCACCAGGTCCTGGCCCGGCCCCACGGCCAGGCCGCTGGCGGCAAGCGCAGCCTGGAAGGCCTGCTGGTAGCTGCCGTGGTCCAGCAGGCTGACGCCGCCGGCAATGACCAGTTGCGCGCTGGGCCATTGCCGGCGCAGGCGCACAAAGGCCTCCAGCAGGCGCAGCGTGTTTTTGCGCTCTTCGATGCCGCCCACGGCCAGCACCAGCGGCGCGCCGGGGCGCAGGCCCAGCCGACGTGCGGTGCGGGCGTCTGCCGGCTCGGGCCGGGGCTGGAAGCGTTGCAGGTCCACGCCGTTGGCGACCAGCTCGGCCGGCACGCCCTCTTGCTGGCGCAGGATGGACTGCCACAGGCGGCTTACGCACAGCACCTGCTGCGCGGCACAAAAACCGCGCTGCTGCCAGGCGGCCAGGCGCTCGTCGTCGAAGCGGTCCAGGTGGTGCACGGTGCGCACAAAGCCCGGCACCGCGCCCGTCATTTGCAGATCAGCCAGCGCATTGGCGCTGATGCTGTCTTGCGCGTGGAAGATGTCGAACCAGCGATGGCGCAGCAGCTCCGCACTGTGCGCGACGATGCCGGCGATGCGCGTGGCCACCATCTCTGCCACGTCGGCCGACGCTGCGGGCACGGGCACCAGCTCCAGAGCGCACTGCGGCGTGCGGAACAGGCGCTGGCCGGGCGCCACCGGCGCCAGCACGGTGACCTTGTGGCCGGCGCGGTGCAGCGCATCGGCCAGCTCCAGCGTGTGGACGACGCCGCCGCGCGGGTTCACCGAATGGGTGAACAAGGCCACGCGCAGCGGGCGCGCAGGGGCCGCCGCACGCTCAGGCATGAACCGCCTCGCCTGCAGTGATGAAGGGCGTGGCGGCCCAGTCCCACAGCGTGGCGCTGGCGCCGCGCCATTGCAGCGCCAGCGCACTGCCGGCCGTGACCGTGCCCACCGCCGCGCAGGCAATGCCGCGGCCTTCGAAGCGCGCCTGCACCTGCGCCGCATGCTGTGGCCGCACGCTCAGCACAAAGCCGTAGCTGGGGAAGGCGCAGAGCCAGCGCAGCAGCTCGGCATCGGTCTGCAGCGCGGCGGGCCGGGGGATAGCGGCTATGTCGATCTGCGCGCCCACGCGCGAGCATTCGAGCAGCATCAGCGCGGTGCCTACGGCGCCGGCCATGCTGATGTCTTTGGCGGCGTCGCACAGGCCGTCTTCGGCCAAGGCCGGCAGCAGCTCAAGGTCGGCACGCAAGCGGCTGGCGGGCGCACTGGTGGAGGCGTTCCAGTAGGGATAGGGCTCTTCATAGGCGCCGCGCAGGTCGACCGCCATCAGCAGTTGGTCGCCCGGCTGTGCGTCAAAGCTGGTGAGCAGGCGCTCGGCCCGGCCCAGGATGGCCACCGCCAGTTGGCCGCGCAGCGCGCGGTGGTTGCTGTGGCCGCCGACGATGGGCACGCCATAGCGCTGCGAGGCCGCCGCCATGCCGGCCAGCAGATCGGTGGCAGGGTCCAGGCCCTGGCTCCAGAGCGCATCGACCACGGCGATCGGGCGCCCGCCCATGGCGTAGATGTCGCTCACGTTGACCATCACGCTGCAGTAGCCGGCAAACCAGGGCATGCGCGCGATGAAGTCTTCCACCAGCCCCTCGATGGCAAACAGCAGGTAGCCGCCGCCCTGCTCTGGCGGCAGCGCAATGGCGGCGCAGTCGTCTCCCACCGCAATCGCCTGCGTGCCGGCGACCTGGTGGCGCGCCAAGAGTTGCATGACATCGCCAATGTCTTGCTTGTGCGCAAAGCCGCGGCTGGCGCGCAGTGCGTCGGCCAATGTGCTTACGTCTGTCATGTCCGGCCTCCTGCATGCGCGGCCAGGCCCGCAATCGGGTCATGGCAGGGCGGGTAGAAATCCAGGTCCGCCTGCATGCGCATGTGCGGGCGGCCATGCAGTGTTTCTTCGCCCAGCGGCTGCCAGTGCAGGCGCTGGAACAGCGGCACGTTCTGCTGCTGCACATGGGCCAGGAAGCGCCGGCTGCCGCAGGCATGCGCGCTGCGCACGGCCAGCGCGATCAACGTCGAGGCCAGCCGCGCCTGCAGCCGAAACGACGGGTGCACCGCCAGCCGCGAGCCCCACCAGCATCCGGCCTCTTCTGCATCGGCATGGATGCGCACCGTGCCCACCACCTGGTCCGGCATGCCGGCCACGCAGGACAACGCCACCAGCGGCTGCGCATGCGCATCGATGGCGTCGCGGTCATCGCCGGGGAAGATGCCCTGCTCGACGCAGAACACGGCACGGCGCAGGCGCTGGGCCTGCTCGCGCTCCCAGTCGGCGCTGGCCCACTTGATGCGGAATTCGCAGGGCATGAAGGCCAGCGGCAGATCGCAGAAGCGTTCGGCTACGGGCGGCGCGGCAAGGGTGGTGGACATGCTCAGCTTTCGTAGACCGACAAGGTGGAGCAGGCGCCGCATTTGCCGCAGCCGGCCTTGATGTCGCCCGAGCGCAGGCCGGCGGCCGCCACCATGGCGCCCAGCGGCTGCAGCAGGCCGCGCATGAAGTCGGCCGAGGGCGCGGGGTGGCTCTCCAGCGGCGTGCCGCTGATGGGCACGAAGGGCACGACAAAGGGGTAGACGCCCAGCGCCAGCAGCTGCTCGCTGATCTGCAGAATGGCCTCGCGCGTGTCGCCCAGGCCGGCCAGGATGTAGGTGCTGACCTGGCCACGGCCAAACACGCGCACCGCTGCCTCAAAAGCCGCCATGTAGCGCGACAGCGGCACGCTGGCCTTGCCCGGCATGATGCGCGCGCGCACCTCGGGCGTGACTGCCTCCAGGTGCATGCCCAGGGTGTCTATGCCTGCCGCCTGCATGCGGCCAAACCAGCGGTCGTCGTCGGGCGGCTCGCACTGGCCCTGGATGGGGATGTTGACCGCCGCCTTGATGGCAAAGGCGCTCTCGCACAGGATGGCAGCGCCGCGATCGGTGGCGTTGGGCGTGCCGGTGGTCAGCACCATGTGCTTGACGCCATCCAGCAGCACTGCGGCGCGCGCCACCTCGGCCAGTTGCTCGGGCGTTTTGCGCGCAATGGTGCGGCCGGCCGCAAGCGACTGGCCTATGGCGCAGAACTGGCAGGTCTTCTTGCGGCTCTCGTAGCGTATACAGGTCTGCAGCACGGTGGTGGCCAGCACATCCGAGCCATGCAGCGTGGCGATGTGCGAATAGGGCACGCCCTCCAGCGTCTGCATGGCGTAGAAGCGCGGCTGCTTGGGGAATTCAATACGTGCGATCGGGATGCTGCCGCGCAGGATGGTGCTGCGCCCCAGCGCATCGGGCGGCTGCGCCACGTAGGGCGAATTCCACGCGCTGGCGGTGTGCACCGGGACCATGATGGTGTGGCCGTCCACCGTCACCGCCTTGTGGTCGGACGGCCCCGCGCCGCCACGGCGGCTGGCCGCGCCGGCGCCGGTATCAAGCAGCCGCAGGCCGGAGGATTGCAACTCGGTCATCAGCTGCCGGCTGGAGAGGGCCTCTGACTGCGATGGTGGCTGCGGCAGTGCGGTCGTCGTGGTGGTGCTCATGGTCGTGGCTCCTGGGGGATTCGGATGCGGGCAGCGCTTGCGGCATGGGCATGCTGGTGGCGGCTGGCCGCTCGTTGACGGCGAGCGACAGCAGCTCGGGCCGGGCGTAGTGGCCGACCGAATCCATCATGCGTTTGCGCTTGGTGATGAGGGCCATGTCGAGGTCGGCGATGACCATGCCTTCGCCTTCGGTCAGCGGCGGCGCCAGGTGCTTGCCCTCGGGCGAAATGATGGCCGTGTGGCAGCCGCCGCGCAGGGCCTTCTGCAAGGCCGGGTCGGGCGTGACCGAGGCGATCTGCGCGTCGCTCAGCCAGCCCGTGGCGTTGACCACAAAGCAGCCGGACTCCAGCGCGTGATGGCGGATGGTGACCTCCATCTGCTCGGCAAATATCGGCCCGACCAGTGAGCCGGGGAACTGCGCGCAGTGGATCTCTTCGTGCTGGGTCATCAGCCGATAGCGCGCCAGCGGGTTGTAGTGCTCCCAGCAGGCCAGCGCGCCGACGCGGCCCACGCGCGTATCCACCACCTGGATGCCGGCGGCATCGCCCTGGCCCCAGATCATTCGCTCGTGGTAGGTGGGCGTGATCTTGCGGCGCTTCTGCACCAGCGTGCCATCGGCGTCAAACACCAGTTGCGTGTTGTAGAGGCTGCCGTGGTCGCGCTCGTTCACGCCCAGCACCACCACCATGCCGCGTGCCCTGGCGCGCTCGCCCACCGCAGCGGTCACCGGGCCCGGCACCTGTACCGCGCGCTCGTACAGCCGCAGATGCGGCGCGCCTTGCAGCACCGGCGGCAGCACGAACGAGAAGTACGGGTAATAGGGCACGAAGGTCTCGGGGAAGACCGCGATCTGCGCGCCCTGCGCGGCCGCGCGGTCGATGGCCTCGCACACCTTGTTCAAGGTGCCGTCGGGGTCGTCGAAATCAGGTGCGATCTGGATCGCAGCGGCGCGCACGGTTCTCATAGCGTCCAGGTGTCGAGGATGACGGCGCCGGCCTTCTTGTGCAGCAGCACCAGGTCCAGCACATCGAGCGGGTTGATCGGCGTGATGCCCGGGATCAGCGCGCCCTCGCCATGGCCATACAGCGCCTGCAGCGCGAAGCGGCAGGCGTAGACCTTGCCGCCTTCGGCCATGAACTTGGTGATCTGGTTGTTGAAGTTCTGGTGGCCGGGAAAGGCCTCGTCGCCCAGCGTGGGGAAACCGCGCTGCACGCCCAGCGTCACGCCCGGGCCGTAGAGCAGCACCGAGGTGTCGTAGCCCTTGCGCTTCAGGCGCGTGGCCTGCAGCAGGTTGACGAAGCCGATCGAGCCCTCGAAGGCCACGGTGTGGAAGGTGACCAGCGCCTTCTCGCCGGGGTCGGCCTTGACGTCTTCGAACACCTTTTGTTCGTAGTCGACAAGGACGTCGCCTTTCTGGTTCGCGGGCTTGGTGACTTGGGGCATGGTGCAACTCCGTGTGGTGGTGAATGGCGTGCGGCGCGCTGGCCGTCACGCCAACTGCAGTGCATGCGATATGCCGGGCGCGCGGCCATTCGCGCGATCAAGCTGCGATCAAGCAGCACCGGCGCGTGCTGGCGGCTGATTTACCGTGTCACAGGCCGGGCCAGCCAGACAGCGGCCGCACCATCAAGATGCCCGCAGGATGCGATCAATGCACCCGATAAATCGCTTTCTGCGCACCAGGGCCATGCACGGGTCGGGCACGCTTTCTGCACGCACCATGGCACCCGAATGCGATCAATGGATGCAATCAAGCCATGAACAAGATCACCGCCCAATGGGGCCAGCGCCTGCAGGCCAGCCCCAAGCCGGCCTACCTGCTGCTGGCCGACCTGATCGCCGAGGACGTGCGCACCGGCCGCCTGGCCACGCGCGACCGCCTGCCCACGCTGCGCGATCTGGCCGGCGACCTGGGCCTGAACTACACAACCGTGGCGCGCGGCTATGCCGAGGCGCGCAAGCGCGGGCTGATCGACTCGCACGCCGGCCTGGGCACCTATGTGCGCGGCGGCAACCCGGCCCTGCCGCTGCGCGGCGGCAGCGGCGCCGAGATGACCATGAACCTGCCGCCCGAGCCGCAAGACGCCCGCTTGCTGGCCGGCATGCGCGAGAGCGCGGCGCGCCTGCTGGCCAACACCGACCCGTACGAGCTGATGCGCTACCAGGACTTTGGCGGCACCCCGCGCGACCGCGAGGCCGCCATGCGCTGGCTGGCGCGCACCCTGCCGGCGGCGCAGGCGCAGCAGGCCGACCGGGTGCTGGTCTGCCCCGGCATCCACGGCGTGCTGACCGCGCTGTTCTCGCTATTGGCGCGGCCGGGCGAGCTGGTCTGCGTAGAGGCGCTGACCTACCCCGGCATCAAGGCCATCGCCGCGCAGTTGGGCATACAGCTGCACGCGCTGCCGCTGGACGACGAGGGGCCTGACCCGGATGTGTTCGAGCACGCCTGCCGCACCCTGGCGCCCAAGGCGCTGTACTGCAACCCGACCCTGCTCAACCCCACCACCGCCACGGTCAGCCGCGCGCGGCGCGAGGCGCTGGCCGACATCGCGCTGCGCTACAGCATCCCCATCATCGAAGACGACGCCTACGGCATGCTGCCGCGGCAAACGCCGCAGTCACTGAGCGCACTCGCGCCCGGGCTTACCTACTACGTCACCGGCTTGTCGAAATGCCTGGGCGCGGGCCTGCGCACCGCCTATGTCCACGCGCCGCATGCGCGCGCCGCGCAGCGGCTGGCCGGCGCCATGCGCGCCACCACGGTGATGGCATCGCCCGTGACCAATGCGCTGGCCACCACCTGGATAGAAGACGGCACGGCAGACGCCATGCTGGCCGCCGTGCGCGCTGAATCCATGGCGCGCCAGGCGCTGGCCGCGCGCCACCTGGCCGGCCACCCGGTGCTGGCCCAGCCCGAGGGTTTTCATTTGTGGCTGCCGCTGGCCTCCGCCTGGAGCATGGTCGAATTTGCGCTCTACCTGCGCACCCAGGGCGCAGGCGTGGTCGCCAGCGCCGCCTTCTCCACCGACGGCAACCCGCCCGACGCAGTACGCATCTGCCTGGGCGGCCCCAGCAGCCGCGCCGACTGCGAACGGATGCTGCGCCTGATCGCCGACACGCTGGAGCACCCGCACCATCCGCATTCGACGGTGTAGTTGTTACTATTAATTTAATAGCTGATAGCCGGTGTGTTTACTGAATTTCATGAACATAAGTACCTGAAACCCAGTAAACACCAGGGGAAGGCGCTATATTTTTATTTCTGGCCGCAGACGCCGTACTGGCTATTTCTTGCGAAACGCGAACCACGCAGCCACCGCCGTAAAGCTGGCGACGATGGCAATCACGATCCAGAAACCATGGGGGTGCTCGGCCAGCGGAATGCCGCCCACGTTCATGCCAAACAGCCCGGCCAGGATGTTGATCGGCAGGGCCAGCACCGTTACCACCGTCAGCACGAACAGGCTGCGGTTGTTGTCCTCGTTCACGCCAGCGGCTATTTCTTCCTGCAGCAGCTTGATGCGCTCTTGCAGCGCAGACATGTCGCGCAGCACCACCGAGAACTCCTCGCTCGATTCGCGCAGGCCCTGCACGCCCTCTTCGTCCAGCCAGTCGGGCGGATGTTGCAGCAGGCGGAACAGCGCCGCCGGCTCGGGCGCCAGCAGGCGCTGCAGGCGCACCAGCAGCCGGCGCAGCACGCCCAGCTTGGCGCGCTTGAAGACCAGGCGGCCAGCCAGCAGCTCGTCCTCGATCTGGTCGATGCGCTGGGTGACGCCGCGCACGATCTCCACCAGCACGTCGGCCTGCGCGCGCAGCAGGCGCTCCAGCAGCTCGGCGCTGGACTGCAGCGCCTCGCCGCCTTTGGTGGCCAGGCGCAGTTGATCGACGGCGCGCAGCGGCCGGTGCCGCGCCGTCACCACCAGGTGCTGCTCCACGCTGACCCAGAGCGTGGACAGGTCGGATGGCTCAAACGAAAAGTCGAAATGCACGTCATTGACCACCGCCACCAGCGCGTCGTCGGCGCGCTCGATGCGGGTGGAATGCAGGCCGTCGCGCAGGGCTTCGTAGAAGGTGTCTGACAGATCCGCGTGGCGCTGCAGCCAGCGCTCTGCCGCGGCGTGGGCCAGGTTGAAGTGCAGCCAGACAAAGCTGGCGTCGCCGTGGCCGGCAGGCACAGGGCCGCCACCGGGTGCGGGCCGCGCGCGGGCGGCGAGCCATTCAGCGGCCGCAGCCGAGTCGATCTCCTGCACCGGCGCACCGGGCGCGAAGCGAAAGCCGCAGATCAGCCCGGCGCTGTCTGCGCCGTAGACGGGGGCCGAAGGGTCGGCAGGAGGAAGAGAGACAGGGGGCACGGTGGCAGCACGAGGCAACCGCACATCGTGCGACACACGGATGACAAAACGGTGACAGCCGCATGGCGGCTGCGTGGCGTCAGCGCTGCAGCGTAAAGGTCAGCGGCACTTCGCGCCAGCTGCCTGCGGGCGCCGGAGCTGCCGCGGTTGGCAAGAACCGCCATTGCCGCACGCAATCGATCGCCGCAGCGTCCAGCAGGGGAAAGCCGCTGGACTGCAGCAGTTCGACCTGCGCGGCCTGCCCGCCCGGCCCCACCTGTACCCGCATCAGCACCCGGCCCTGTTCGCCCCTGCGCCGGGACTCTGCAGGGTAGAACGGCGCGACGGATTCGATGCCGGTCACCGGGTCGAAGTGGCGCTGGGCCGAGGCCTGAGCGGCGGCAGGCCCGGCGGGCGGCGTGGCGGCACATCCGCCCAGCAGCGCGGCCAGCGCCAAGGCGCCGAGTGCGGCCCAAGAAGCTGACGGGTTCACGGAGATTTTCATGATGGATTCTTGGTCAGGTATTCAGGTGTCGGCCGGGCCGCCGCGCTGCGCACGGTCGGCCTCGGCCTGGCGCCGGATGTCGCGCAGCATGAACAGGTAGAGGCTCTCGACCTTCTCGCGCGCCCAGGGCGTCTTGCGCAGAAACTTGAGGCTGGAGCCCACGCTGGGGTCGAAGGTAAAGCAGCGGATCGGGATCTGCTGGCCCAGCTCGTCCCAGCCGTAGTGGTCGGCGAGCGCGGTGACGATGGCTTCGAGCGTCAGCCCGTGCAAGGGGTTGTGGCGCTGTTGAGGTGGCGGTGGCGGTGGCGGATGCTGCATGGGGGGATTTTCGCTCGGCGCGGGATAGCGGTCGAAGCGCCGGCTGTTTCCGCCGCAGCCAAACCCCTGCGCGGTGCAGGGCCTGTGTAGCCGAGGCGACAGCAGCGGCCATGCCGATTTTCAAGAATGGCCTGGCTCACGCATCACAACAACGGAGACAAGCGCCATGACCCCTACGCCCACCCGCGGCATTGCCCGCCGCCGCATGCTCGGCGCCCTGCCGGCGCTGCTTGCCGCGCCCTGGGCCGGCGCCCAGACGGCCGCAACCGCAGCGCCCTTCCCCAGCCGGCCGCTGCGCATCGTCGTGCCCTACCCAGCCGGCGGCGCCACCGACATCCTGGCCCGGGTGCTGGCCGAGAAAATCGCGCCGCGCCTGGGCCAGCCGGTGGTGGTCGACAACAAGCCCGGCGCCTCCGCCATCCTGGGTACCGACACGGTGGCCAAGGCCGTACCCGACGGCCATACCGTGGTGCTGACGCTCAGCCAGTCGCTGCTGACCAACATCTACCTGTACGACAAGCTGCCCTACGACCCGCGCCGCGACCTGGTCATGGTCACCCAGATCGCGATGGGCCCGGTGCTGCTGGTGGTGCACCCAAACGTGCCGGCAAACACCGGCCCCGAGCTGCTGGCCTACGTGAAGGCGAACAAGGGCAAGCTGAGCTACGGCTCCTGGGGCGTGGGCGCCTACCCGCATCTGGCCGGCGCGCACATGAGCGTGGCCCAGCAGGCCGACATGACCCACATCGCCTACAAGGGCGAGGCGCCGATGATGCAAGACCTGGTCGCCGGCCAGATCCCGATGGCCTATGCCAGCGTGCTGCAGGCCAGGCCCTACATCGAGGCCGGCCGCATCAAGGCCATTGGCGCGACCGGCGAGCGCCGCCTGTCGACCATGCCGCAGGTGCCCACGCTGGCCGAACAGGGCCTGACCGACCCGGCCTACCGCCTGACCGGCTGGCTGGCCCTGGCCGCCCCCGCCGCCACCCCGGCCCCGGTGGTGCAGCGCTGGGCCGACGAAGTCCGCCTGGCCAGCGAGCAGCCCGACGTGGCGGCGCGCATCGCCGCCATGGGCTTCGAGCGCCGCGCCAACACGCCGCAGCAGTTTGCCGCGGCCTACCAGGCCGAGCTGCCGGTGTGGGAACAGCTGGTGCGGCAGTCGGGCGCCAAGCTCGAATAGGCGCGGCGCGGCCTGTCACACGCCTGCCACATGCAGGCGGCAGCATCGCGTTTTTGCGCCTGCGGTGACCCCATGACCTTCTCCCCCGCCACTGACCTGCATGCCGACGTGCTGCGCCGCTTCGAGGCCGACCTGATGGACGGCTTTGACGAAGAGCTGGAGCTGGAGATGGACGACCGCAGCTTCGCCCCCGGCAACGAAGCGGCCAGCGACGCCGACGCGCTGGCGCGCCGCAGCTACTTCCGCGAGCTGTTCCGGCTGCAGGGCGAGCTGGTCAAGCTGCAGGACTGGGTGCAGCACACCGGCCAGAAGGTGGTGGTGCTGTTCGAGGGCCGCGACGCTGCCGGCAAGGGCGGCGTCATCAAGCGCATCACGCAACGCCTCAACCCGCGCATCTGCCGCGTGGCGGCGCTGCCCGCGCCCAACGACCGCGAGCGCACGCAGTGGTACTTCCAGCGCTATGTGTCGCACCTGCCGGCCGGCGGCGAGATCGTGCTGTTTGACCGCAGCTGGTACAACCGCGCCGGCGTCGAGCGCGTGATGGGCTTTTGCACCGATGCCGAGTACGAGGAATTCTTTCGCAGCGTGCCCGACTTCGAGCGCATGCTGATGCGCTCCGGCATCGTGCTGCTGAAGTACTGGTTCTCCATCACCGACGAAGAGCAGCACCTGCGCTTCCTCGGCCGCATCCATGACCCGCTCAAGCAGTGGAAGCTGAGCCCCATGGACCTGGAGTCACGCCGACTGTGGGAGGAATACACCCGCGCCAAGGAAACCATGCTGGAGCGCACCCACACGCCCGACTCGCCCTGGTGGGTGGTGCAGGCGGTGGACAAGAAGAAGGCGCGCCTCAACTGCATCTCGCACCTGCTGGCGCAGTTGCCCTACCGCGAGACCGAGCACCCCACGGTGGAGTTGCCCACGCGGGTGCGCCATGCGGACTATCTGCGCCGGCCCGTCCCTGCCGAGATGTACGTACCCGAGCTTTATTGAATACCCTCAGGCTTCGCGTCTTCGCCTTCCCCCTTCGAGGGGGCACATCCTGCGGCCCGGCGGAGCCGGTTCCCCGGATGTCTGCGCTTGGCCTGCTCCGCGGCCTTTTGATTCTCTGTGGATCCAAAGCTGCCGGCGATGCGATCACCCAATCCGCGCCAGGGCTTGCTGCAGATCCGCCAACAGATCAGCGATGGCCTCCAGCCCCACATGCAGCCGCACCACGGGACCACGCCCGTCCCAGGAGCTGAGCGTGCGCACCGCCGCCATCTGCACCGGCAGCACCAGGCTCTCGAAGCCGCCCCAGGAATGGCCCAGGCCAAACAACTGCAGCGCATCGACGAAGGCATGCACCTGCGCCTCCGTCACCGAAGGCCGCAGCTCAATGGACAGCAGGCCGTTGGCGCCCTTGCAGTCGCGCAGCCACAGCGCATGGCCGGGGTCATCCGGCAGCGCGGGGTGGAACACAGTGCGCACCTGTGGCTGGCGCTGCAGCCACTGCGCGACTTCCAGCGCGCCGGTCTGCTGGTATTGCAGGCGCACGGCCAGCGTGCGCATGCCGCGCAGGGCCAGGTAGGCATCGTCCGCGCTGACCGAATGGCCCAGCAGGTCGGCCATGGCCGCCAGCGCCGGCCAGGCGCGCTCGCCTGCCACGGCCACGCCCAGCATGGCGTCTGAATGGCCGACCAGGTACTTGGTGCCGGCAATGACGGACACGTCCGCCCCCAGCGCCAGCGGGTGGTAGAGCAGGCCCGAACCCCAGGTGCTGTCCACCGCCACGATGGCCTCGCCCGCCTGGCGCACCATGCTCAGCAAGGCGGGCAGGTCGCACATTTCGTAGAGCAGCGAGCCGGGCGACTCGACCCAGACCAGGCGTGTGTTGCCGCGCAGCTTGGCGGCAAGGTCCGACAGGTCTGGCCGGAAATACTCGACCGTCACGCCCATGCCGGCAAAGTACTGCGCGCAGAGCTTGCGCACCGGCTCATAGCAGGAGTCGATCACCAGCACGTGATCGCCCGGCCGCAGGTAGGCCAGGAAGGTGCAGGCGATGGCGGCCAGGCCCGAGCCAAACAGGCGCGTGCGGTGGCCGCCTTCCAGCGCGGTCAGCACATCTTCCAGCGCATGCGTGGTGGAGGTGCCCTTGCGGCCATAGACCAGCGGGCGCTCACCCGCGGCGTAGGCCGCCAGCGCACCCTGCAGGGTGGCCACCGAATCAAAGATGACGGTGCTGGTGCGGGCCACCACGGGGTTGACCGTGACGGTCGCCCCCTGCGGCCGGCCCGCGTGCGTGAGCAGCGTGGCGGGATTCATGGCGACGGCGCTGTGCGCAGGCTCAGGTCAAGAAGGCGCGGGCATGGCGCGCCAACGCCTCGGGCTGGTCGCCCCAGATGGTGTGGCCGCTGTCGCCGATCTCGATCAGCTCGGCCTGCTGGAACTGCGCGAGCAGCTTCAGCGCATTGGCGCGCGACAGCACATGCGACTCCTGCCCGCGCAGCACCAGCACCGGTGCGCTGACCGCGCGGATCTCTGCGCTCTGGTCCACCGTGAGCTCGCGGAAGGTCTGCAGGATGGGGTCCAGCGCATAGTTCCATTCCAGCTCGCCCTGCTCGGTGGCGCGCAGGTCGCCGGCCAGGGTGAACTGGTGCACCGCATCGCTGAAACGCTTGCGCTGCGGCAGGCTGCGCGAGAAGGCCAGTGCCTCGGCTGCATTGCCAAAGCGCCGCGGGCGCGAGCGGTGCAGCGCCACGTACTGGTCGATGGCTGCCTGGTCGATCAGGCAGCTTGGGTCAGACAACAGCAGCTTGCTGACCCGCTGCGGATAGCGCGCGGCAAAGTCGATGGCGACCTGGGTGCCGAGTGAGCTGCCGATCAGGCTCGCGCGCTGCAGGCCCAGCGCATCCATGAAGGCTGCCACGTCGTCGGCATAGTCGACCAGGCGGTAGCCCTCTGCCGGCTTGTCGGAGCCGCCGTGGCCGCGCATGTCCAGCGCGATGACGCGGTAGCGGTCCTGCAGCGCCGTGCCCAATGCAGTCCAGGCGCTGGCCTGCATCGAGGTGCCGTGCAGGCAGATCAGGGCGGGGGCATCGGGCGTGCCCCATTCCAGCGAATGGAAGTTGAGCCTGGGCGTTGCCGTATGGCGCGAACGGCCGGCCACCGGCGCCGCGGCGGCAGGCGGTGGGCTGGCGGGCGCGGTGGCCTCCAGCGCCTCGACGATGGTGCGCGCCGTGAAGCCAGGGTTGTCGCCCCAGATGGAATGCCCGGCATTGGGCACGTCGATGATGCGCACGCCCTGGAACTCGCGCTGCAGGCGCTCTACGGTGGAGGCGATCAGCACGTCACTGTCGGCGCCGCGCAGGATCACGGCGGGCGCGCGCACTGCGCGCACTTCGGCCCACATGTCGCGCGCGGCGCAGCGCAGCGTCTCGATGGCGGCGTCGCGCTCGTAGCGCCATTCCAGCCGGCCATCGGCCAGCTCGCGCAGGTCGCCCTGCAGCGTGCGGCGGTGTACCTCGTCGGAGAAGCGCAGGCGCTGCGGCAGGGTCTTGGAGAAAGCCACGGCCGCGTCGAAGTTGGCAAAACTGCGTGGCCGCGTGACGTGGGCATGCACCATGTGCTCGGAGGCCGCAGTGGGCATCTCGAAGCTCAGGTCCAGCAGGGCCAGCGCCTCTACCCGCTCGGGGTGCCGCGCGGCATACAGCAGCGCCACACGCGAGCCCAGCGAGGAGCCAACCAGGGACACGCGCTCCAGCCCCAGGCGGTCGATGAAGGCGGCCAGGTCGTCGCAGTAGTGCTCGACGCCGTACTGGCCTGAGCCCACGCGCTGCGAGTCGCCATGCGAGCGCTGGTCCAGGCCGATCAGCCGGTACTCTGGCCCCAGCGCCTCGGCCAGCCAGTACCAGACCTTGCCGTGCAGCGAGGTGCCGTGCAGCGCGATCACGGTGCGCGGCCCGTCGCCCCATTGTTCGTAGTGCAGCCGCAGACCATTGGCCTGCACGAAGCCGTCTCCGTGGTGCGCGAGGATCGATGTCTTGTCCATAGTTAGAGGTCTTGGGTTCAGGAGGAAATGCGGCGCAGGCCTATGACAGGCCCGCCACCACGGGAAAGGGGCGCCCGGCACCGGTGGCGGGATCAAACATCTGCCGCCCCGCCAGGTGGCCAAAGCTGCGGCCGTAGACATGCAAGTGCAGCGCATCGCCTGGCGCCAGCACCTCGATCGCATGCAGATCCGCCGGCCCGATGGAAAGCGATGTGCCGGCTGACACCAGCACCTGCGTGCGCACCTTGAGCGGGGCGGCAGGCGCGCCGGCGACCGGACACGCGTAGAGCACATTGCGCTCCACGCCGCGCACCCCGGCAATCAGCGCCCAGGTGGTGTGGTCGTGCGGCGGCTGCGCGTGGCCGGGGCGCATGGGCACGGCGTAGACCGCGTAGCGACCATCGGCGTCCTCGTGCAGCTTGTGGGCTTGCCAGAGGCGGTCGGCAGGGATGGGGAAATCTTCGGCCGGCCAAAGCGCTTGCCGCGCGGCCAGCGTGCGCAGCACGGCCTCTGCCGCAGCCAATGCGGCGGGCGTGGGCGGCTCGGAATCCAGCAGCGCGCGCAACTGCTCGACCGTATCTGCAACCGCCTGCGCGCGCTGCGATGCGGTGTTGTCCTGGGGGACTTGTTCCATGTCAATCCAGTTGGATGGCTGCTTTTTTGGCATCGGCCTTCCAGGCCTCGATCTCCTGCGCCAGCATCCGGGCCACCTCGGCGGAAGACATGAACACCGGCGAGAAGCCGAGCTTGGTCACGTCCGCGCGAAACGCCGGGTTGGCCGACAGGCCCTTCACCGCCGCCGACAGCTGCGCCACGATGGCCGGCGGCGTGGCCGCCGGGGCGAACAGGCCGATCCAGGTGCCACGGTCAAAGGGCACGCCCTCTTCGCTCAGCGTGGGCACATCGGGGAAGCTGACGTGACGCGTGGGCCCGGCCGTGGCGATGACGCGCAGCTTGCCGGACTGCACATGCGGCAGCGCCGAGAAGGCATCCGAGATGGCCATGTCCAATTGGCCGCCCGCCAGGTCGGTGATGGCGGGCGATGCGCCACGGTAGGGAATGTGGCGCATCGAAATGCCCAGGGTCGAGGCAATCACCTCACCCGTCAGGTGGCCGAAAGTGGCCTGGCCGCCCGTGCCAAAGCTCAGGCTGCCGTTCTTGGCCGCGAGCGCGCGCAGGTCCTGCACGTTCCTGGCGGGGCTGTCTGCCGGCACCACGACCACCAGGCCCCCCTGCGCAAACACCGCAATGGGCACCAGATCGCGCGTGGCGTTGTAAGGCAGGTTGTTGCGCACCGCCGGCTGCACCGACAAGGTGGCCGCTATGCCCAGCACCAGCGTGTAGCCGTCGGGCGGGCTCTTGACCACGCTGTCGACACCGATGGCGCCGCCCGCGCCGGCCTTGTTGTCGACGATGACGCGCGCCGCCATTGCGCGCGAAAGCGCATCGGCCAGCAGCCGCCCGCTGGCATCGACCGAGCCGCCCGCGGCGGTGGGCACCACCAGCTTGATGACATTGGCGGGATAGGGCGCATCGGCCAGCGCGGCGGCACTGCCCAGCAGGGCAAGCCCCGCCAATGCAGCAAAGCGGGCAAGCGTGGCCCGGCGCGCGGGCCGGAAGCTGTGTGCGATGGGCATCTTCATTCCTCTAGATGGCGGGCGCGGGGCGCGCGGCGGTGACCTCGACCTCCAGCCGGTAGGCCGGGTTGAACAGGGCACGCACCACCAGCCCGGTAGAGGCCGGCCGGGCCGCGCCCAGGTAGCGGGCGCGCACGCGGGCATGGGCCGGTGCATCCGCGCCATCGACCAGGTAGGTGACGACGCGGCAGATATGGCGGTAGTCCAGCCCCACGGCAGCCAGCCCCAGGCCCACGCGGCGCCAGACCAGGTCGGCCTGGGCATCGAAATCCACGGGCACGCTGCCGTCCTCGGCAATGGGTGTCTGGCCAGACAGCAAGACCAGGCTGGCACCGGCGGGCACTTCCAGCACCTGCGAATAGGCACCCAGCGGCGCGCCCAGGGCGGGCGGGTTGTGGTGTTGGAAAAGGTCGCTCATGGGTTCTTTCTGGAGGCAGGTGTCAGAGCACATTGAAGTGCAGGCCGGGCTCGGTCACGATGCGTTCGAGCAAGCCGGTTTCCCAGGCGATGTATTCGCGCATGGCCTGCTCGCGCTGGCCGGGTTCGACCTCGTAGGGCGAGTACCAGATGTCGTCCGGCGCGCCCAGGGGCCGTGTCCAGCCAGTCTCCAGCGCGCCGCCTGCTGCAACCCAGGCCTGCTGGCCGCCGACCAGGTGCAGCGCGGTGAAGCCCGCCGCGGCCGCATCAGCGGCGGCGAACTGCGCCAGGGCGCCGTCGTCCGAGACAAAGACCAGCGGCCGGCCGCTCTCGCGCAAGCTCGCCAGACTCTCCGGCAGGCTGCCGCGCCCCGCAAACCAGGCGCCGGGCACATGACCATGCCGGTAGGCAATGCTGTTGCCGCAGTCGATCACGGCCACCGATGCCTCCGCCAGGCGCTGGCGCAGTTGGTCGACGCTGAGGGCTTCACTTGCATCGGGCCTGCGCAGCCAGGGCGCGGGCACAGGTCGGCCACGCGCTTCGGCCGGCACCGTGGCGGGTTCCAGCACGTCGGCATGCCAGCCCATCTGGCGCAGCCAGTGCGCGGTCATGGGCGCCTGCACCAATTGCGTATCGGCCAGCACGATGCGCGCATGCCGCACCGGGGCGAAGACATCGGTGCTTTGCACCAGCTCGCCGCCGGGGGCGCTGCGGGCGCCGGCGACCGTCTCTTGCTGCGCATCCTGGCGCAGGCGCACGTCGTAGAAGTAAGTAGTGCGCTGCGTGTCGCCCAGCATCTGCTGCAGCTCGGGCCAGCCGATCAGCCGGCCGCCGCTGCGCTGCAGCAGGCCCAGCGCGGCACGGCGCGCCGGCTCCACCGCTGCCTCGCATGGCGCGGCCAGGTGCGCGGTGTGGCCATGGGTCAGCGCATGGCCGTCCAGGCGCCAGCCCATGGTGCCGTTCTCTATCGCATACACCGGGCAGCCGATGCCGGCATTCACCAGCGACTGCGCGCCAATGATGCTGCGCGTGCGCCCGGCGCAGTTGACCAGGGCAATGCCGCCTTCGGGCACGGCGTCCGGCACTCGCAGCACCAGTTCAGCGCCCGGGCAGCTCACGGCGCCGGGCAACGAGAACTGCGTGAATTCCTCGGGTGTGCGGCTGTCCACCAGCAGCAGGGGCACCTGCCGCAGTTGCAGATCGCGCAGCTGTGCCGCACTGATGCGCGGCGTGTGCCGCTGCGCTTCGACCGCTTCGCCAAAGGCCTTGCTGGGCACGAACTTGCCACCAAAGATGCCCAGGCCGGCGCTGCCGCAGGCATCCGGAAAGCCGTCGAGCAGATGCAGGCCCGTGTAGCCGGCGGCAGACAGCAGGGCGCTGGCGCGCGCCTGGCGCTGTGGATCGGAGTCGAGCAGCACCAGGCGCACCGTGCGCCGCGGCAGGCGCCAGGCGGCCTCCAGCTCCAGGCGCGACAGCGGCAGCGATGCCGCCAGCAGCAAATGGCCCTGGGCGTAGACGCCCTCTTCGCGGGTATCGATGACGGCGATTTCCTCGCCGTCGTCGAGCATCGCGCTCAACTCGCTGGCTGTGATCCTGATGGGGCGCATTCCTGGCACGTTCTGGCTGCTGTCACCACCGTGGTGAAGCTGCTGCTCAGAATAGGGCCAGACCCTGAACCGATCTAATCGAAAGATCTATTCAGGTATTGCGAAATCCGGTTCACCGCATCACGGCTCAGGCGGCCAGCGCCTCCTCGCCGCAGCCCGCCGCCACCCGCAGCGCCTGCACCATGGTGGCCACCGCCGGCGCCATGCTGCTGTTGCTGCGCACCGCTATCACGTGCGGGCCCAGGGGGTTGGTGATGGAGACGGGGAGAATGCTCAGTTGGCCGCGCTGCTCGTAGTGCTGCGCGATGGTCTTCTGCATGAAGTTGAGAAAGCCGTACTGCTCCACCAGCATCAGGTTGGCCGACAGCGGCGTGGACGACTCCACCGTATTGGTCGGCAAGCGCCCCACCTGCGCCAGGAACAGGCCCTGCACATGCGCGTAGAACAGGCCGCTGGCATGCGGCAGCACCCAGGGCTCGTCCATCAGCTCTGACAAGTGCAGCGTTGCCGCACCCGCGCAGCGGTGGCCGGGGCTGGCGACCAGCACGTAGTCTTCCTCGAACAGCACGGCCTGCTCCAGCCCCTGCGCGTCTTCTTCGGACGACACCCTGCGGCACAGCGCGATGTCGAGGCTGCCCTCGCGCACGCGCTCGACCAGTGGCCGCTGCGGCAACTGCTCCAGCGAGATGCGCATGCGCGGGAATTGGCGCTTGACCTCACCAATGGCCATGGGCAACAAACCAGCCGCTGGCGGCAGCAGCGAGCCGACCCGCACCAGTCCGTGCGAGCCTGATCGCAGCGCCTGGATCTCTGCATGGGCCTGCTGCACGTCAAACAGCACGCGCCGCGCATGCTGGATCAGCGCACTGCCGTAGACCGTGGGCGCCATGCCTGCATGCGAGCGCTCGAATAGCTGCACGCCAAAGGCGGATTCCAGCTCGGCCATGGCGCGCGTGGCCGCGGGCTGGGTCAGGTGGGTTTGTGCTGCGGCCTTGCGCAGCGACTGCGAATCGCCCAGCGCATCGAGCAGCACCAGTTGGCGGAACTTCAGCCGGAACGGCAGGGTGGCAAGCGTGGGAGGAGACAAATGGGCCATCTTGCGCCTTCAAGGCATACACGGGGTAGCCGAAGAACTGATGCACCCGCATGTCCCGCTGTGCGGCATGTAGCCAGGCGCCATGCAGGAAGCGCGCGCCCCGATCCTGCGGCGAAAGAACGGACTGTAGGGGCCGTGCCTGCGCGGTGGAACGAATGAATGCGCATGGGCTTAGGTGCGGATGGCATAAGCCCGGATATGCGCCCTGCCTCGAAACCGGGCAAGACGACGAAACTATCAAATATATAGCTAAAAGCCCATGCCACATCTGGGCTAGAGGCACTTTTCACCAAAACCCTCAAGCAGCGGCAGCCGCCACCACCTGCGCCTCCCCATCCCCCTCTGCAGCCTTGCGCAAGGCCTGCAACACCACCGTTACGGCCGGCGCCATGCTGGTGTTGCCGCGCACGGCCACCACGTGCGGGCCCAGCGGGCTGCCCAGGGAGATGGGCAGGATGCGCAGTTGCCCGCGTTTGGCGTAGTTCAGCGCAATGGTCTTCTGCATGAAGTTGAGAAAGCCGTACTGCTCCACCAGCAGCAGGTTGGCGGCCAGCGGCGTGGAGGACTCGACGGTGTTGGCCGGCATGCGTCCGGCCTGGGCCAGAAACAGCGCCTGCACGTGGGCGTAGAACAGGCCGTTGGCGTGCGGCAGCACCCAGGGTTCGTCCACCAGCTCGGACAGGCGCAGCGACTTCATGCGCGCGCAGCGGTGGTTGCGGCCGGCCACCAGCACGTATTCGTCTTCGAACAGCACGGCCTGGTCCAGGCCCTTGGCCTCGTCGGCATCGGTCACCAGCCGGCACAGCGCGATGTCCAGGCTGCCTTCACGCACGCGCTCGACCAGCGGCTTCTGCGACAGCTGCTCCAGCGATATGCGCATGCTGGGAAACCGGCGCTTGACCTCGCCTATGGCCGTGGGCAACAGGCTGGTGGTGGGCGGCAGCAGCGAACCGACCCGCACCAGCCCGTGCGAGCCTGAGCGCAGCGCCTGGATATCGGCATGGGCCTGCTGCACGTCAAACAGCACGCGCCGCGCGTGCTGGATCAACGCACTGCCATAGACCGTGGGCGCCATGCCTGCATGCGAGCGCTCGAACAACTGCACGCCAAAGGCCGATTCCAGCTCTGCCATGGCGCGCGTGGCCGCGGGCTGGGTCAGGTGGGTTTGCGCGGCGGCCTTGCGCAGCGACTGCGAATCACCCAGCGCGTCCAGCAGCACCAGTTGCCGGAACTTCAGCCGGAACGGCAGGGCGGTAACCGTGGGGGGAGACAGGTGGGCCATCGTGTGCCTCAGGGTGATGCGCTTTCCAGCCATTGGGGAAGCACTTGATCTCGATTCTGGATCGCCCCGCATGCAAGATTCAATCCAGCACTAACCCGCGGTAGCCCGGGTATGGCGATTCAGAAGCCGTATCGCGTGATCTGTTTGTTCGATCACGCCGCAGGCACATGCGCTCCTAGACTCTGCCCACCATGCGCCAGCCCTCACGTGTCCAAGCCCGCCTGCGCCGCATCGCGCTGCAAGCGGTGCCGACCGTGTTCGGCATCGTGATCCTGAACTTCTGCCTGCTGCAGTTGGTGCCGGGCGATGCGGCCGATGTGCTGGCGGCCGAGGCCGGCTCGGCCACGGCCGAGAGCATGGCGCAGCTGCGCGCCCGCTTCGGGCTGGACCAGAGCCTGTTCACGCAGCTGTATCACTACCTCGACAACCTGGTTCATTTCAGCCTGGGCTATTCATCGCGCTACCAGACGCCGGTGGCCGACCTGATCCTGTCGCGGCTGCCGAACACGCTGGTGCTGATGCTGGCCGCGCTGGGCATTGCCTTTGTGGTCGGCATGCTGGGCGGGGTGCTGATGTCGGTGTGGGCCGGCAAGTGGCCCGACCATGTGCTGTCGGTGGCGGTACTGCTGCTGTATTCCATGCCGGGCTTCTGGGTGGGGCTGATGGCGGTGGTGGTGTTCTCGGTGCACCTGGGCTGGTTCCCCAGTGGCGGCAGCTTCACTGTGGGCGCTGATCTGCACGGGCTGGCCTGGTGGCGCGACCGGCTGGCGCATCTGGTGCTGCCGGCGCTGGCCTTGTCCACCGTCTTCGTGGCCATCTATGCACGGCTGACGCGCGCCGCCATGCTCGAAGTCAGCCTCCAGGACTTCGTGCGCACGGCCGCAGCCAAGGGCCTGTCGCCGCTGGTGGTGCAGCTGCGCCACGTGCTGCGCAATGCGCTGATCCCCATCACCACCGTGGCCGGCCTGCACCTGGGCAACCTGCTGGGCGGCTCGGTGGTGGTGGAGACGGTGTTTGGCTGGCCCGGCATGGGCAGCCTGGCGCTGGAGGCCGTGCTGGCGCGCGACTACCAGGTGCTGCTGGGCGTGCTGCTGCTGGGCTCGTGCGTGGTGATCGTGGCCAATGTGCTGATCGATCTACTGCACGCCTGGATTGATCCCCGCATCGAGGCCGCATAGTGCCGCTGCTACGCCATCCGCCGGCCCTGGTCGGCGCCAGCCTTTTGCTGCTGTTTACCGCCATTGCGCTTGCGGCCGGCTGGCTCTACCCGGGCGACCCGCTGGACATGGTGGCGCAGCCGCTGCTGTGGCCGGGCGAAGACCTGGCCTTTCCGCTGGGCACCGACCAGATGGGGCGCAACCTGGCCGCAGGCCTGGCGCATGGCGCGCGTGCCTCGCTGGCGGTGGGGGCCTATGCGGCGCTGGTGGGCCTGGGCATAGGCACGCTGGTGGGCGCGGCCGGCGGCTATTTCGGCGGCTGGCTGGACGAGGGCCTGACGCGCCTGACCGAGCTTTTCCAGACCATGCCCACCATGCTGCTGGCCATTGTGGTGATTGCTATCGCGCAGCCATCGACCGAGACCGTGGCCTTTGCCATTGGCCTGGCGTCCTGGCCCACGATTGCGCGGCTGGTGCGCGCGCAGTTCCGCTCGCTGCGCGAGGCCGACTTTGTCATGGCCGCGCGCAGCCTGGGCTATAGCGACCTGCGCATCATCTTCCACGAGATGCTGCCCAACGCGCTGCCGCCCATCGTGGTCACGACATCGGCCATGGTCGCCAGCGCCATCCTGCTGGAGTCGGCGCTGTCCTTCCTGGGCATGAGCGACCCGAACCTGATGAGCTGGGGCACCATGATTGGCAACGGCCGCGACCTGCTGCGCACGGCCTGGTACCTCACCGCACTGCCCGGCGCGGCGATCTCGGTGGTGGTGTTGTCGCTGAACCTGGTGGGCGACGGGCTCAACGACCACTTCAACCCGCGGCTGAAATGAAACACCCCCAGGCTTCGCGCTTCGCGTCTTCGCCTCCCCCCTCAAGGGGGCACATCCAGCGGCCCGGCAAAGCCGGTTCCGCGGATGTTTGCGCTTGGCCTGCTCCGCGGCCTTCTGCGTCTCTGCGTTTCGCGCGCTGCGGGTGATGCTCAGCGCCATGGAGAACTGACATGACGCCCAGGCTTCGCGCTTCGCGTCTTCGCCTCCCCCCTCAAGGGGGCACATCCAGCGGCCCGGCAAAGCCGGTTCCGCGGATGTCTTGGCATGGCCTGCTCCGCGGCCTTCTGCGTCCCTGCGATTCGCGCGCTGCGGGTGATGCTCAGCGCCATGGAGAACTGACATGACGCCCAGGCTTCGCGCTCCGCGTCTTCGCCTTCCCCCTCAAGGGGGCACATCCTGCGGCCTGGCAAAGCCAGTTCCGCGGATGTTTGCGCACGGCCTGCTTCACGGTCTTCTGGGCCTTGGGAATTCATGCGCCGTGGATGACGCGCAGAGCCATGGAGAACTGACATGACGTCCACCACGCCGCCCGTGCTGCAGGTGGAGCAGCTGCGCATCCGCTTTCCGCGCCACCAGGCCGTGCACGAGCTGAGCTTTACCGTGGGCGCTGGCGAAACGCTGGCGCTGGTCGGTGAATCGGGCTGCGGCAAGTCGGCCACGGCGCTGTCGTTGATGCGCCTGCTGGCACCAGAGGCCGAGGTGCAGGCGCAGCGCATGACGCTGGGCGACACCGATCTGCTGGCGGCATCGCCACGGCAACTGCGCCAGGTGCGCGGCAAGCGCATGGCCATGATCTTTCAAGAGCCGATGAGCTCGCTCAACCCGGTGATGACGATTGGCCGCCAGATCACCGAAGTGCTGCGCCGGCACGAGCGCCTGGGCGCCAAGGCGGCGCGTGTGCGGGCCGAAGAACTGCTGGAGCTGGTGCGCATCCCCGAGCCGCGCCGCTGCTGCGACGAGTACCCGCATCGCCTGTCGGGCGGCATGCGCCAGCGCGTGATGATCGCCATGGCCGTGGCCTGCCAGCCGCAGCTGCTGATCGCAGATGAACCCACCACGGCGCTGGACGTGACCATCCAGGCGCAGGTGCTGGAGCTGCTCGACAGCCTGCGGCGCCAGCTGTCCATGGGCCTGCTGCTGATCACCCACGACCTGGGCGTGGTCGCGCAATGGGCCGACCGCGTGGCCGTGATGTACGCCGGCCGGCTGGTCGAGCAGGGCACGGCGCAGCAGTTCTTTGTCGGCAGCGGGCCGCGCCACCCCTACACGCGCGGGCTGCTGCAATCCACGGTGCGGCTGGACGGCGACCAGCACTACCGCCATAGCCGCCTGCAGGAGATCCCCGGCAGCATCGACTCAGCCCTGGGCGAACCGGGCTGCAGCTTTGCGCCGCGCTGCCCCGACAGCCGCCCGGCCTGCCGACTGGCAGTGCCGCCGCTGCTGGCAGAACGCCCGGATTGGCTGCTGGCCTGTCCGGTGACGGCCACCACAGGATGCCGCGCATGAGCCTGCTATCGGTCGAGAACCTGCACGTGCGCTACCGCAGCGCCGGCCGCGAGGTGCATGCAGTCAATGGCGTGGACCTGCACATCGATGCGGGGGAAACCGTGGGCCTGGTGGGCGAATCGGGCTGCGGCAAGTCCACGCTGGGCAAGACCATTCTGCGGCTCACGCCGGCTTCGGGCGGCGACATTCGACTGGACGGCACGCCGATCACGCATCTGAGCCAGCGCGCCATGCGCCCGTACCGCCGGCGCATGCAGATGGTGTTCCAGGACCCATATGGTTCGCTGAACCCACGGCAGACGGTGGGCACGCTGCTGGATACGGCGCTGAAGGTGCATGGCCTGCGCGACGCGGCCGAGCGCCAACGCCGGCTGGCCGACATCGTGGCGCGCGTGGGCCTGCCCGCCGCCGCGCTGGGGCGCTACCCGCATGAGTTCTCTGGCGGGCAGCGCCAGCGCATCGGCATTGCGCGTGCGCTGGTGCTGGCACCCGAGCTGATCATTTGCGACGAGCCGGTGTCGGCGCTGGACGTGTCCATCCAGGCGCAGATCCTCAACCTGCTGGCCGAGCTGAAGCAGAGTCTGGGCTTGTCCTATTTGTTCATATCGCACGACCTGTCGGTGGTGCGCTACTTCGCCGACCGGGTGCTGGTGATGTACCAGGGCCGCATCGTCGAGAGCGCAGACCACGCCCGCCTGTGGCGTGCGTCGCAGCACCCCTACACGCGCGCGCTGATCGCCGCCGTGCCCTCGCTGGAGCCGGAGCGCCGACGCCGCGTCGTGCCCATCCACGGCGATGCGCGCGCAGCAACAACCGGCGGCTGCGCCTTTCGCACGCGCTGCCCCGAGGCGCATGCGCGCTGCGAGGCAGAGGCGCCAACGCTGCGCACTACCGGGCCGCAACACCTAGTCGCCTGCCACCTATGACCGCATCCACCGACATCACCCTGCTGCCCGCTGAAACCCTGCTCGCGCTGTATGCCCGCCGCGAGCTGTCGCCGGTAGAGGTGGTCGAGCAAACCTTCGAGCGCATCGAGGCGCTGAACGGCGAGCTGCGCATGTTCACCTGGACCGACCGCGCCAACGCGCTGGCGCAGGCCCGCGCGGCCGAGGCCGCCTACCGCAGCGGCGCGCCGACTGGCGCGCTGTGCGGCGTGCCGTTCTCGGTGAAAGACACGCTGGCCGTGCGCGGAGCACCGCAGACCTTTGGCTCGGCACTGTTCCAAGGCCACGTCCCCGATGCCGACAACCCGGTGGTCGAGCGCCTGCGCCAAGCCGGCGCGGTGTTTGTGGGCATGGCCAACATGCCCGAGTTTGGCCAGCGGCCCACGGGCGAGAACGCGCTCTATGGCACGGCACGCAACCCCTGGAGCCCCGCGCATACCACGGGCGGCTCCAGCAGCGGCAGCGCGGCGGCGGTGGCCGTGGGCGCATCCGCCATCTCCATAGGCACCGACGCTGGCGGCTCGGTGCGCATACCGGCCTCGTGCTGCGGCGTGCTGGGCATCAAGGCCACGCATGGGCTGCTGCCCTCGGCCGAGCTGCTGGACGGCTTCTCGTCCCTGGTGCAGATCGGGCCCATAGCGCGCAATGTGGCCGACCTGGCGCGCACGCTGGACGTGATCGCCGGCAAGCATGCGAGCGACCCCTGGTCTTACGCCGTCGGGCCGCAGCGCCTGCGCGCGGGCCTGCAGGCCGATGGCGACCTGCGGCCCCTGCGCCTGCTCTGGCTGCCCGCCACCGGCGCAGACCGCCGCGCCCCTGGCCTGGACCCGCAGGTGCGCGCGCTGTGCGAACAGGCCCTGCAAGGGCTGGCCGGCCTGGGCGCATCGGTGGAGGAAGGCCATATGGACCTGAGCGCCTCCAGCCCCATCCTGGGCGCGATTGCCGGTGCGCTCAACCAGCACAAGTTTGGCGGCTTGCTGCGCGAGCGTGCCGATGGCTTCCCGCCCAGCGTCCGAGCGCGACTGGAGGCCGGTGCGGGCATCACGCGGCAGCAGTTGCAGCAAGGGCTGATCGACCGCACGGACTACTTCCGCCGCGTGCAGACGCTGTTCGAGCAGGCCGATGTGCTGGTCACGCCCACCTTGTCTGCGCCGCCGGTGCTGGCGCAGGCCGACCCCACGGCGCCGCTGATCGTCGAGGGCCAGGCGCTGGGGCCACTGCGCACCGCCTGGATCCAGCGCTGCCACCCCTTCAACGTGAGCGGCAACCCGGCCATCACGGTGCCGGCAGGCTGGACGCGCGAGGGCCTGCCGGTGGGCATCCAGTTTGTCGGGCCCTGGTATGGCGAGGCGCTGCTGCTCAAGCTGGCCGCCGAGCTCGAAGCCCTGTCGCCCTGGGCGCAGCGGCGCCCGCCCGTGCTCGATGCCACCACGCGCCGCGCCTGATCCGTCTTCTCAGCTCAACCGAATTCCTATGGCCAACATCTCCCCATTCGTCCGCAAACTCCTGGCCACCAGCCTGCTGGTCTGCGCAGCGCCGCTCTGGGCACAGCAACCACAGCGCGGCGGCACGCTCACCCTGATAGGCGCCGAGCCGCCAGCGCTGCTGTCTCTCAGCAACATCACCGTGGGCGCGCGCGACATCAGCGCCAAGGTGACCGAAGGCCTGCTCAGCTACGACGACAAGTTCACACCACAGCCGCTGCTGGCCACGCGCTGGTCGGTATCGGCTGACGGCAAGCGCTACCGCTTCGAACTGCGCCAGGGCGTGAAGTGGCACGACGGCCAGCCCTTCACCTCGGCCGATGTGGCCTATTCGCTTCTTGAGCTGAAGCGCGGCAACCCGCGCGGGCGCACCACCTTCGCGCACCTGGAGCGCGTGGAGACGCCCGATGCGCATACCGCTTTGCTGGTGCTGGCTGCCCCCTCGCCCTATCTGCTGCGGGCCTTGTCTGCGGCCGAGTCGCCCATCGTGCCGCGCCACCTCTACGACAAGGGCGATGCCGGCGCGGCGCAGAACGCGAATGCGCCAGTGGGCACCGGGCCGTTCCGCTTCAAGCAGTGGGTGCGCGGCGCCTATGCCGAGTTCGAACGCAACCCCGACTACTGGGACAGCGGCAAGCCCTACCTGGACCGCTTGGTCTACCGCTTCTCTGCCGACCCGGCGGCCATCGCGGCGGCGCTGGAGACGGGATCTGCGGACTTCAGCACCTCGGTCTCGCTCAATGACGTGGCACGCCTGCAGAAGCACCCACGCCTGCAGGCCGAGGCACTGCGGAGCGCCTACCTGAACAACATCGCCGCCATCGAGTTCAACCTGAAGAACCCGTTCTTTGCGCACCCCGAGGTGCGCCGTGCCGTGGCCCATGCGCTGGACCTGGGCTTCATCAACAAGGTCGCCTACCAGCAGTACGCGCAGCCGCTGGCCTCACCCATCCCGCCCGACATGGCGCCCTTCCACGACCCGGAGCTGAAACCCTATGCCTACGACGTGGCCGCAGCCAACGCGCTGCTGGACCGCGCCGGCTTCAAGCGCGGGCCTGACGGCAAGCGCTTTGCGGTAACCCTCGACTACTTCCCCACGGCCACGCTCAAGCTGGTGGCCGAATATGCCAAGGCGGCGCTGTCACGCGTGGGCATACACGTCACCGTGCGCAGCCAGGACCTGGGCGGCTTCATACAGCGCATCTACACGCAGCGTGATTTCGACTTCGAGGTCAACGGCGTGGGCACGCTGTTCGACCCCAGCGTGGGCGTGCAGCGCCTGTACGCCTCCACCGCCGCAGGCAAGGGCATTCCCTTCGCCAATGCCGCGGGTTACCAAAACCCGGCCGTCGACACCCTGCTGGCGCAGGCCGCCACGGAGCAGGACGAGGCGCGGCGCGTTGCGCTGTTCCGACAGTTTCAGAAGATCGCCATGGACGACCTGCCGCTGCTGCCGCTGGTGGCCGTGCCGCGCGGCAATGTCTGGAGCAAGCGCGTGCACGGGCTGTTCTCGGGGGTGGAGGGCTCTGCCGGCAGCCTGGCCAATGCCTGGGTCGAGGCGCCAAAGCCATAGCGGTGATGCAGTGATCTAAAAGCTGCATCGCGTGATCCCGCCGTTCGATTATTCAGCGCGGCGATGCCTCCCTAGACTGGATTTCAGCGATGCCCAGGTAGCGGGCATCCGCCCCACGAACACACCGGCCAGCCCTTGCGGGCACCGGGCAACCGAACTCCAGAGGATTGGTTCACCATGAGCAGAAAGTACGTTTTAACCGGGCTCGGACTGGTCGGCGCATTGGCAGCGCCGTGGCCGGCGCAGGCCCAAAGCAGCTCGCAGCTCACCCTGTACGGTGCGGTCGACCTTGGCTTTGAATCAGCCAGCAATGGCCAGAGCCGCGTGAGCCGCATCAGCTCGGGGCTCAACACCGTGTCGCGCTTCGGCTTCCTGGGCAGTGAGGACCTCGGTGGTGGCCTGAAGGCACGCTTCCGGCTGGAATCCGGCATCAACGCGGACGACGGCACACAGAACAACGCCACCAAGTTCTTTGGTCGCTGGAACCTGGTTGGCCTGACCGGGCCTTGGGGCGCAATTGATATGGGCCGCATGTGGTCGCCCACCTTTGTCGTCGGGCTGACCTCTGACCCATTGGCGCGCAACCGCACTTCGCTGGGCTGGAACATGTTCCTCACCCAGACCAGCGCCACGGCCGCCACCTTCACGCCGGGCTTCACCGACAACTCGGTGCGCTACACCACGCCACGCGTCAACGGCGTGTGGGGCGAGGCCATGTACTCGGCCGGCGAGGCGCTCAGCTCTTCTTCGGGACGCGGCCAGGGCTTCAACGTGCAGTACGCCCAGGGGCCGCTGTACCTGGGCTATGGCTACCAGCGCACCAACAGCGGCACGGCCGCAGCGCCCGTGGCCAACCCGCAGCCCAGCGTGTCGCAGTTTCTGGGCGCGACCTATCGGCTGGGCAGCGTCACCTGGTATGGCACCTTCAATCGCAACACCTCGGACCTGGCGGGCGTGCCCAACAGCAGCAATGCGATGGCATCGGTACGCTGGAACTTCAGCGGCCAGCAGTCGGTGCTGGCGCAGGTGGCGCGGCGCCAGGTCAGCGGCGCAGAGAACCGCGCGCTGGGCCTGCAACTGGGCTACGACTACAACCTGTCCAAGCGCAGCACGCTGTATGCGCGCTACGCCCGGGTGAACAACAAGGGGCTATCGGCCATCACCCTCAACGGCGTGGCGCTGCCGGCTGCCGGCGCTGACCCGTCCTTCTTTGCGCTGGGTATCTCGCACTTGTTCTGAGCTATCAAATTAATAGCTCACAGCCAAGAAAGGGCAAGGGCTAGAGGCCTATTTGACCTTCAAAACCCGTGCATCAGTGCGGCGGCAGCAGCCGCGTGCGCGCTGCAGCGGCCTCCAGCCCGTCCCAGGCCGGCTGGCCGGGCGCAAAGCGGCTGCGCATATAGCCTGCCAGTTCGGCGATCTGCCGGTCGTTCAGCGCATCGCGAAAGCTCGGCATAAAGCCCAACTCCACCGTCGCCGGCTGCTGCACGCCGTCGAGGATGGTGCGCAGCAGGTTGTCGGGCGTGGCGCTGTGCAGATTGCTGTTGAGTGCCAGCGGCACATTGGCGCCCAGCAGCCTGGGGCCGTCACCGTCGTGGTGGCAAGCCGCGCAGGCGGCCTGGAACATGCGCTGGCCGGCGCTGGGCAGTGGCGCGCGCGCGGCGGCATCGGCCACCACCTGCGCGGCCGGCACGCCTGCGGTGGCGTTGAAGGACGCCAGATAGCTGGCCATGGCGCGGATATCGGTATCGGGCAGTTGCTGCAACTCATGCACCACCGGGCCCATCGGCCCGCCGGCCGTGCCGTGCTCGGCGCTGTGGCCGGTGCGCAGGTACTGGTAGAGCGCATCGGCACTCCAGGGCACGGGCGCTTGCGACAAGGCGGTGAGCGGCGGCGCCTCCCAGCCATCGACCATGGCGCCGCCCAGATACGCCTTGCCGCCCTTCTCCGCGCCCAGCGCATTGCGCGGCGTGTGGCAGGCGCCGCAGTGGCCCAGGCCCTCGACCAGGTAGGCGCCACGGTTCCACTCTGCCGACTGCGCCGGGTTGGCCTTGTAAGGCGTGGCATCGTGAAACAGCGCGTTCCAGCCCGCCATGAGCGGGCGCACGCTGAAGGGGAACGTCAACGCTGACTTGGGCGTCTCCGCACGCACCGCCGGCTGGCTCATCAGGTAGGCGTAGATCGCCGTCAAATCCTCGTCGCTGGTCTTGGCAAATGCCGTGTACGGGAAGGCCGGGTACAGATGCTGCCCATCGCGCGAGATGCCTTCGCGCATGGCGCGCTGGAAGGCGCTGAAGGACCAGGTGCCAATGCCCGTCTCGGCGTCGGGCGTGAGGTTGGTGGTGTAGAGCGTGCCAAAGGGCGTCTCCATGGCACGGCCGCCGGTATTGGGCATGCCACCGGGCGCGGTGTGGCAGACCACGCAATCGCCCGCGGCGGCCAGCACGCGGCCGCGCTCTATGGTGGCCTGGGTGTAGACCGGCGCGCTGCCGAGTGCTGCGGGCGTGACCGGCGCAATGGCCGGGCGCCAGCCCAGCAGCGCCGCGCCCATGCCGATGATGCCGGCCACCAGCGCGCCGCCACGTGTCCACACACCGCGGCGCGGCCACGGCGCAGTGCGCGGCAGTTCACCCCTTCCCCCTCTGGGGGAAGGCTGGGATGGGGGCAAGCCCCGCGCTTCTTGCGGGCGCTGCGGGCCCCCACCCCTGCCCTCCCCCATGGGGGGAGGGAGTGGGGACAGGGCAGCGCGCACTACCTCTGGCGTGAAGGGTGGATTGCGAAAGCGCACGCCCGTTGCATCAAAGATCGCATTGGCAATCGCCGCCGTGCCGGGCACGGAAGACGACTCGCCCGCGCCCAGCGGCGGCTCGCCCTGGCGCGGCATGTGCATGACCTCGATCACAGGCACTTCACGAAAGCTCAGGATCGGGTAGCTGCCCCATTCGCGCGTGTCGACAACGCCGGGGTTGGGCGCGCTGCGCGGCGCAAAGTCGACCTTCTCTTTCAAAGCCCGGCTGGTGGTCTGCAACACGTTGCCGTGGATCTGGTGCTCCACGCCCGCGGGGTTGACCATCATGCCGGCGTCATGGCCCACCACCACGCGGCGCACATGGACCTCGCCGGTCTTGCGGTTCACGTCCACATCCGCCACCCAGGCCGCCCAGGCGGCGCCAAAGCCGGGCCACTTGCTATGCACATAGCGCGCGTAGGCAAAGCCCTGGCCGCGCAAAAAGTCGCCATCGGCCTCTTGCTGCTGCGGCACGGTGTGCGGCAACCAGCCGGCACGCTCGGCCGTGGCCTGCACCAGTTCCGCCGCGCGCGGGTCTTGCAGATGGCGCAGGCGGAATTCGACCGGGTCGGCGCCTGCGGCTGTCGCCAGCTCGTCGATATAGCTTTCGTGCGCGAAGGAGCTGGGCAGCGCCGACACGCCCCGCAGCCACGAGGCGCGCACGATGGGCGGCATGTCGTTCACCGCCACACGCAGGTTGTCGTAGGCGTAGGGCGGGCGCGCGGTGCGGTCGCCCATCTCGTAGGCCTGGGCCAGCGGCTCGATCGTGCGGGTCAGCAGCAAGGCCAGCGTGGGCGCGCCGTTGGAGGGGTAGCTGCTCTGGAAGTCATACGCCGCCACCGTGCCATCGGCATTGAGCCCGCCCTGCACTTCCATCAACTGCGCCGCGCCCTTGGGCTCCCACAGGTGCTCTTGCTCGCGCGTGAGCTGCACCCGCACCGGCGCGCCCACCGCACGCGACAGCAGCGCCGCATCGGCCGCCACATCGTCGGCGCAGTTGCGGCCGTAGCAGCCAGCGGCCTCCATGCGCACCAGGTCGATGGCGGTGTCGGCCATGCCCATGAGGCGTGCCAGGTCGGCACGCAGCACATGCGGGTTCTGCGTGCCGGCCCAGACGCCCATGCGCTCGCCCTGCCAGTCGGCCACCGCACAGGATGGGCCGATGGAGCCATGCAGCTGATAGGGCCAGACATAGGTGCGCGGCATGGGCGTGGCGGCGCCGGCCAGCGCAGCATCCACATCGCCCTCGTCCACCAACTGGCGGTGCGTGGCGCTGTTGGTGCGCAGCGCATGGGCCAGGTCTGATTGGTCGGGCAGGCCGGGCCAGGACTTCCAGCGCACGCGCAGCTCGCGCAGCGCCTGCTCGGCCTGCTCTTCGCGCTCGGCGACGATGCCGACGAAGTCGCGTATCACCACCACCGCGCGGATGCCGGGGATGTGGGCGATGGAGGCCTCGTCCACCGATTCCAGCGTGTTGCCGATGAAATCTCCGTGGTCCGCGCCCGCATAGGGCGGCCGCACCACGCGGCCGTGCAGCATGCCGGGCACGCGCATGTCGTGCACAAAGACCAGCTCGCCCGCGACCTTGGCGGGGATGTCCACGCGCGGCTGGCGCGTGCCCACCAGACGGTAGTCGGCGGCGTCCTTGACGGGTGTACTCGGGTCCAGCAGCAGCTCCGTGTGGCCGCTGGCCACCAGCGCGCCATAGCCAATGCTGCGGGCCGGATCGGCCTTCAGGCGCACGCAGCCATCACGGGTTTCCAGCGCATCGGCCGGCACCTGCAACCGCTCGGCCGCGCATGCCACCAGCCAGGCCCGCGCCTGCGCCGCCGCCAGGCGCAGCGGCTGGGCGTGGATCTGGATAGAGGCGCTGGCAATGGTCGCGCCCTGGTTGGGCGTGCGCGTGGTGTCGCCCAGCACCATGTTCAGTTGGGCCAGCGGCAGGTCCAGCTCCTCTGCCGCGATCTGCGCCAGCGCGGTACGGATGCCGGTGCCCATGTCCACATGGCCGTTGAGCGCAGTGGCGCTGCCGTCGTCCCAGACGGCAATCAGAATCTCGACGCCCTCATCCGGGTTGCCGGCCACCAGCGCGGGCTGGCCCTTGGCCGGGGGTGGCGCGGGCGGTGGATTACGCACTACCAACAGCACGCCGGCTGCCGCGTGGAAATCCGCCCGCGTCAACGGCGCATCGGCGCGGCGACTCACCGCGCGCCCTCTTCGCGCAGCAGCACGGCCGCGCGCTGCACGGCGCGCACGATCTCCACATGGGTGCCGCAGCGGCACAGGTTGCCCGAGAGTTGGTCGCGGATACGCGCCTCGCTCGGGTCCGGATCGCGCGCCAACAGCGCCGCGGCCATCATCACCATGCCGTTCAGGCAGTAACCGCACTGCGCGGCCTGCGCATCAACAAAGCCTTGCTGCACCGGGTGCAGCGCCTGGGCCGAGCCAAGTCCTTCCAGCGTGGTGATGCTGCGGCCGGCAACGCCCTGCGCAGGGATGACGCAGGCACGCGCGGCCACCCCATCCACCAGCACCGTGCAGGCACCGCATTGCCCCAGGCCGCAGCCGTACTTGGGGCCGTTCAGGCCCAGGTCATTGCGCAGCACCTGCAGCAGCGTGGCACCGGTCCCGCCCGGCACTGTGCACGGCCTGCGGTTAACCGTGAGCGGGATGCCAGGGGCCGACGACGGTGCTTGCATCCGGGCGCGTTGCCTCAGGCAGTGGCAATGTCAGCGGACTGGATGCGCTTGACGCCCGCAGCCTTCATCTTCTTCCACGCCGCAGCAAGCGAGCCGTTGAGGTCGATGGCGCGCGTAGCATCCTCGATCACGTAAACGTTAAAGCCCAGCTTGCGCGCATCAAGCGCCGTCCAGGCCACGCAGAAGTCGGTGGCCAGGCCGGTCACGTAGACCGTCTTGATGCCGCGCTCCTTCAGGTAGCCGGCCAGACCGGTACCCGTCTTGCGGTCGGCTTCTTCAAAGGCGGAATAGCTGTCCACATCCTTGTGGAAGCCCTTGCGCACGATGACCTGGGCCGTGGGCAGCTTCAGGTCGCTGCGCAGCGCCGCGTCATCCGTGCCCTGCACGCAGTGGTCGGGCCACAGCACCTGCTGGCCGTACTTGAGCTTGGTGGTCTCGAAGGGCTTCTTGCCGGGATAGCTGCTGGCAAAGGATGCATGGCCCGCCGTGTGCCAATCCTGCGTGACGACGATGTTGGCGAAGGCGGTAGAGAGCTTGTTGATGATGGGCACCACCTCGGCCCCGTTCTTCACCGGCAGCGTGCCGCCATCGACAAAGCAGTTCTGCACATCGATGACCAGTAGCGCCGCCTTGTCGCTGGGTTTGAGCGGCGCGGCCAGCACGGGCAGGCCCTGTGCAGCAAGGCCGGCTACGGCCGCGGACTGGAGAAGGGAACGGCGCGAAAGCAAAGTCATGGCAAGGCTCCAGAGTAAAAAATCAGACGCTCAAATACGCACGGCGCACTTCATCGTTGGCAGCCAACTCGGCCATCGATGCCTGGTAGCGGATCTGCCCCTTCTCCAGCACATAGGCACGGTCAGACACCAGCTCGGCAAAGTGCATGTTCTGCTCGGACAGCAGGATGCTCACGCCCTGGCTCTTCAGCTCCAGGATCATGTTGGCCATCTGCTCGACGATCACCGGCGCCACACCTTCGGAGGGCTCGTCCAGCAACACCAGATAGGGGTTGCCCATGAGCGTGCGGGCGACGGTGAGCATCTGCTGCTCGCCGCCGCTCATGCGGCCACCGGGGCGGTCGGGCATCTCGCCCAGGTTGGGGAAGAGCTTGTACAGACGCTCGGGCGTCCACAGCGGTGCGGCCGTGCCGTCGGCCCAGCGGCGCGCGGGCTGCTTGCCGACTTCGAGGTTCTCGGTGACGGTGAGGTCGGTGAACACGCGCCGGTCTTCGGGCACAAAGCCCAGGCCCAGGCGCGCCGCCACGTGCGGCTCGCTCTTGGAGATGTCGTGGCCCAGAAAACGCACCGCGCCGCGGCGCTTGGCCAGCATGCCGATCAGCGTCTTGAGCGTGGTCGACTTGCCCGCGCCGTTGCGCCCCATGAGCGCGACCACTTCGCCGCGCCGCACTTCAAGGTCTACGTCGTACAGGATCTGCGCTGCGCCATACCAGGCACACACCGCCTTCGCTTCAAGCAATACTTCTCCGCTCATGCGGCTTCTCCCTGTGCGGCCTTTTCGGCGACTTTTTCGAATGTCTTGCCGCTGCCGAAGTACACCTCCTGCACCTTCGGGTGATCGCGGATCTCCAGCGGCTTGCCCTGCGCGATGAGGCGGCCACGCGCCAGCACGATCATGCGGTCGGCATAGGCAAACACCACGTCCATGCTGTGCTCGGTAAACAGCACCGCCAGGCCGCGCTGGATCACCAGGTCCTTGGTCAAGGCCATGAGTGAGTTGCGCTCCTTGGGCGCCATGCCGGCGGTGGGCTCGTCCATCAGCAGCAGCTTGGGGCTGTTGGCCATGGCGATGGCCAGCTCCACGCGCTTGACATCGCCATAGGCCAGCTCGCTGCAGGGCCGGTCGGCCTGGGCCTTCATGCCAACCTGATCGAGCAGGGCCAGCGCCTCGTCGCGCTTGTGGTCGGCCGCACGGCGCCACATCGAGAACAGCTTGCCGTCGTGCGAAAGCATGGCCATCTGCACGTTCTCCACCACCGTGAGCGAGGCAAAGGTCTCGGCAATCTGGAAGGTGCGGCCCACGCCCATGCGCCAGATGGCGCGCGGCTTCTGGCCCACCAGCTCCTGGCCGTTGAACCGGATCGATCCCTGGTCGGCCTGAAGCTGGCCGTTGACCATGTTGAAGGTGGTGGACTTGCCCGCGCCGTTCGGGCCGATCAGCGCCAGCAGCTCGCCGGCCTGGAGCTCGAAGCTGATGCCGTCAACAGCCTTCACGCCGCCAAAGGATTTGCCGAGGTTTTCGACTTTCAGAAGTGGTGCGGCATTGCTCATGCCTTGGCCTCCTTCACCTCGGCCACAGGCGCCTTGCGGCGCAACAGGCGATCGGTCATCTGCTTGGCAAAGCCGGCAATCCCCTGCGGGAACAGCAGCACCAGCAGCAGGATGATGGCGCCCAAGGTGGCGCGCCAGTAATCGGTATTGCGCGCCACGGTGTCGTGCAGCCAACTGAAAGTGACAGCACCGACCACCGGCCCGGCCAGCGTCTGGATGCCACCCAGCAGCACCATCACCAGGCCGTCGACCGACTTGTCGACGCTCAGACTCTCAGGCGAGATGCTGCCCTTGGAGAAGGCATAGAGCGAGCCGGCCAGGCCCGCAGCGGCACCCGCAATGACAAAGGCCGTCCATTGCATGCGCTTGACGTCGATGCCGATGGCATCGGCACGCAGCGCCGAATCGCGCCCGGCGCGCAGCGCATAGCCAAAGGGCGAGAACAACACGCGGCGCAGCATCAGGATGCCGGCAGCCACCAGCACCAGCGTGAGCCAGTAGTAAGCCCGCTTGTCCGACAGCCACTCCGACGGCCACACACCCGTCAGGCCGTTGCTGCCGCCGGTGAACGAATCCCACTGGTAGACGATGGCCCAGGTGATCTGCGCAAACGCCAGCGTGAGCATGGCCAGGTACACGCCCGACAAGCGCACCGCGAACCAGCCATAAGCCAAGGCGCCAGCGGCCGCCACCAACGGCGCCAAGACCAGCGCCACCTCCATAGGCAGGCCGCTTGCGCGCACCATCAAGGCTGCGCCATAGGCGCCAAGGCCAAAGTACGCGGCATGGCCAAACGAGTGCATGCCGGCCGGGCCCATGATGAAGTGCAGGCTGGCGGCGAACAGCGCGGCTATCAGCAGATCGATCATCAGCACCGTGGTGTAGGGCGAGTCGGCGGTGAGCAGCGGCATGGCCATCAGCACCAGGCCCAGCGCGGCGACCAGCCACAGATAGCCCTTGCTGGCGCGGCGCAGTGGCTCTTCCACCATGCCCACGTAGCGGCTTGGCGCCTGCGGGCGGCCGAACAAGCCCCAGGGGCGCCACACCAGCACGACGGCCATGACGATGAAATCCACCACCAGCGTGAGCTTGGAGAAGGACACGCTATAGCCAAAGATGTCGACCACGCCGAGCCAGATGCACACGGCCTTGATCTCGGAGAGCAGCAGCGCCGCCGCATAGGCGCCCGGGATCGAGCCCATGCCGCCCACCACCACCACCACGAAGGCCGCGCCTATGGTGCTGAGGTCCAGCGCCAGCGTGGCCGGCTCACGCGGCAACTGCAGCGCGCCGCCCAGGCCCGCCAGCATGGCACCGAGCGCGAACACCGCGGTGAAGAGCCAGGCCTGGTTGACGCCGAGTGCGCTGACCATTTCGCGGTCTTGCGTGGCGGCGCGCACCAGCGTGCCCCAGCGCGTGCGCGTAAGCAGCAGCCACATCAGGCCCAGCACGACCGGCCCGACGACGATCAAAAACAGGTCATAGGTCGGAAACTGCCGGCCCAGTATCTCGACCGAGCCCGACAGGCCCGGCGCGCGTGGCCCCAGCAGTTCGTCAGGCCCCCAGAAATAAAGCACCGCGTCCTTGATCACCAGCACCAGTGCAAAGGTTGCCAGCAGTTGGAACAGCTCGGGCGACTTGTAGATGCGGCGCAGCAGCGTCATCTCGATCAGCGCGCCCAGCACCCCGACGGCGACGGACGCAATCACCAGCGCTGACCAGAAGCCGATGCCCGAGCCAAGCTTGTCGGCCAGCGAGTAGGCGACATAGATGCCGACCATGAAGAAGGAGCCATGCGCAAAGTTGACGATGCGCGTGACGCCAAAGATCAACGAAAGGCCGGCCCCCACGAGGAACAGCGACGAAGCCGACGACAGCCCGGTGAGGAACTGCAGCAGCAGGGACGAGAGACTCATGGGTGCAAGCGCTCCGGAAGGGGTCAGTCAGCAGCGCGGGATTTTTTGACGTCAGCGGCGGAGGGCTGAAACTTGGCGCCGTCGAAATAGGTGTAGTCCACCATCACGCCCTTGCCGTTCTCGTTCTTGGTCTTGCCGACGAAAGCGCCCATGGTCGACTGGTGGTCTTCGGCGCGGTAGCTGATCTTGCCGAAGGGCGTGTCGACCTGCAGGCCCTTGAAGGCTTCGACCAGCTTCGGCGTGTCGGTGCTCTTGGCCTTGGCAATGCCGGCCGCCACCGAATGGATCATGCTGTAGCCCACCACCGAGCCCAGGCGCGGGTAGTCCTTGTACTTGGCGTGGTAGGCCAGGAAGAAGGCCTTGTGCTCAGGCGTCTGGATGCCGTACCAGGGGTAGCCGGTGACGATCCAGCCGTTGGGCGTTTCGTCCTTGAGCGGGTCCAGGTACTCGGGCTCGCCGGTCAGCACGCTGACCACGGCACGGTCCTTGAACAGGCCGCGCGTATTGCCTTCGCGCACGAACTTCGACAGGTCGGCGCCAAACAGCACGTTGAAGATCGCATCCGGCTTGGCATCGGCCAGCGCCTGGGCGACCGCCCCCGCATCAACCTTGCCCAGCGGCGGCGCCTGCTCGGCAACAAACTCCACATCCGGCTGCGCAGCCTTCAGCAGCGTCTTGAACGCAGCCACAGCCGACTGGCCGTACTCGTAGTTGGGGTAGACCACGGCCCAGCGCTTCTTCTGCAGCTTGACGGCTTCGGGCACCAGCATCGCGGCTTGCATGTAGGTGCCGGGGCGCAGGCGGTAGGTGTATTCGTTGCCGCCCTGCCAGGTCAGCTTGTCGGTCAGCGGCTCGCCAGCCAGAAAGAAGATCTTCTTCTGCTTGGCGAAATCAGCCACGGCCAGGCCGGTGTTGGACAGGAAGGTGCCGGTGAGCACATCGATCTTCTCGCGGGCCACCAGCTCTTCGGCCACGCGCACGGCGTCGCCAGGGTTGGCGTTGTCGTCGCGCGTGATGAGCTCGACCTTGCGGCCATTCACACCACCCTTGGCATTGATCTCTTCAACGGCCAGCTCCATGCCCTTCTTGTAGGGCTCCAGGAAGGCGGGCTGCGCCTTGTAGCTGTTGACCTCGCCGATCTTGATCACGCCCTGCGCGTGCGCGGCACACGAAAAGGCAATGCCGGCGGCAAGCACGGCGCTAAATTGCAACTTCGTCTTCATGGGGAAGCTCCTTGCGGATGAGTGAATCGGAATGGAGAAAAGTCAGCGCAGGCCGTCGGTGCCCTGGATCTCATGGGCCTGCAGGCCGCCGATGCGCGGCAGCGGGCGGCCGCTGTCGGTCACCACCACGGCCACCACGATCTCGTTCGCGCGCGGCGCATCGGCCACGCGGGCCTCCATGGCGTCGAAATGGCTGCGCACAAAGGCCGCGTCCTTGTGGCCCAGTGGCACGTCGATGGCTGCACCCAGGCCGCCCTGCTTCTTGCTTGAAGGCACCAGCGCCGCGCCCTTCTCCACTGCCTGGCGCAGCGGCGCGCCCAGCTTGGGATGCAGAATGGCCGCGGCATGCTCCAGCTCGCCGGCCTCGCCCACGATGGCGGCCTTGCCGTAGCTCTGCGCGGCACCGGGTGCTATGCCCAGCGCCTGCACGCATTTCTGCCCCAGCAGGCTGCCCAGCTCTTCGCCAATGGCGATCAGCTCGTCCAGATTTTCTGAGTAGCGCCCGGCATAGGGATTGGCGATCACCGCCATGGCCAGCGCGCGGCGCGTGGGCGGGTTGACGGGCTGGCCCATCTCGATGCGGACTTCGTCCACCTGGACGACGATCTTGCGAATATTGGCGCTAGTCATTGGCTCACCCCCAGGCTGCGCGCACTTCGTGTCGCTTCGCCAACCCCCTCACCGGGGGCAACACCAGCGGCCCGGCAAAGCCGGCTCCGCGGTGTTTCTGGATTGAGAGCGCTTAGGTTTGATTGCGAGGTATTGGTCACCGGAGTCCGTCCCACTGGTTGATGTTTTCTGCGCGAAGACCACCGACGCGGTCATGAATGCGGTAGCCGGTGGTCATGGCCAGGATGAACACCACCTCGTCCGATGCCGGCGCGCCGGGCACGCACACCTCGATCGCATCGAACTGGCCGCGCACATAGCTGGCGTTGATATTGGTCAGCGGCACGTCGAGCGCGGCGCCGGGCGGGCCGACCTTCTTGGTAGAAGGCACGATGGACAGACCATTGCCGGGCTGGCCCTTTTTGTCGACCACGGTGCCGCTGGCGTAGGCCGCACGGTCGCCCTTCCAGCCAAGCAGCTCGCGCATGGCGTAGCCACCGGGCACGTGCCACAGCGCGCCGTGCTCCAGCTCACCCGCCGCGCCGACGATGGCGCCCTTGCCGTAGGTGGCGATGCGCTCGACCGGCACATCCATGGCGGCCAGCAGCTTGCGCGCTATGTCCAGGCCAAGCGGCTGCAGCGCATCCATCATGGGCAGGATGTCTTGCACATAGCGGCCGGCATAGGGATTGGTCAGCACCACGCCAATGGCGCCGCGCCGCAGCGGCTGCGCCGGCGGCGGCCCGAACTCGTGGTGAATGTCTTCCACGTGGGTGAAGGTGCGTCGTATCTCGATCATGCTGGGGAATCCTGCAATTCATTAAGCAAATACTGAACCAACCTGCGGCTGCGCCAACTGCACGCCATGCGGCAGCGCATGCCAGCGCGCATTCTGCGCGACCACCAGTTGCCCCTGGCACACCAGCGCCGCCGCCCACAACAGGCCGGCGTCCTGCAACTGGCGCGCAACGCGCAGGCCCGCATCCAGGGCATGGCGCACGGCCTCGGTGCCCAAAGGCGGCACATCGACCGTGACGGGCAGCAGGCCCAGGTCGCTGTCGTCCTTCAGTTCCTGGGCAGCTTGGCGGCGAATGCGCGCGTCATCGATGTTCACCGCATTGGCCACCACGGTGGCGCAGGCGTCGGCCTCGGCCGCCGTGCGCGCCAGCACGGTCACGCTATCGGCAATGCCCAGGGAAAAGCTGCGCCCGCGCCAGCCGCTGGTAGCAATGCCACGCACTGGCATGGCGGCCAGCACGTCGAAATGACCATCGGTGCGCAGGCCTTCGCGGGCAAAGGCGAGTGGGTCGAACTGCGCAACGTCGGCGTAAAGCCCCACCCGCACCGCAGTGCCCGGCGCCAGATGCAGCGCAATATCGCCACCGTTGTTGACCCAGGCGCGTGTGATGCCCGGCCGCGCATAGCAGGCCGCGACCTCCTCGGCCACGCTGCCCGCTACCGCGGCCATGGGCGTGATGAAGCCCGCGCCATGCGGCGCGCAGGCCTGCCACATACGGCGCGCCACGCGCCCCTGCAGCGGGCAATCGACACCCACCGGCAAGCGTAGCGCGGGCAGCTCGGCCACCAACTCGCCCAGCAGTGGCACAAAGCGCTGCCAAGCGGCCTCGTGCGCAGCGGCGACAGCGGCCGGATCGCCTTCGGCGCCAATCACCAAGTCCATCGGGCCATGCTGGAAATGCCAGCGGCCGTCGGCCAGGGGAGCGCGGCTTGCGGCCATCGGCGTCAGCCGAGCAGGGGCGGCTGGCCCAGCGGCCAGGGGTTGCCGGGCGCGTTCTGCGCCCAGCGCAATGCAAGCGGTGCGCCTTCGTCGTGCCAGGCGCCGCGCCGCAGCACCTGGTCCAGCGGGCGCACGTATTCCATGTGGCCGCCAAGCAGGCGGTAGTCTTCCAGCGCCATGCTGAATTCGATGGGCGCGACGATGGCCGGCGTAGGCACCGTGCCAAAGCTGTTGTCGGGCATGCGCATGACATCGGCCATCACGGTGATGCCGCCGCCAGGCCAGACATAGGCCGGCGCGCCGCCGCAGGTGACATTGACCATGGCCTGCTTGATGGCGCGCGTGAGCCGCACCGGGTTGTCGGTAACGCCCGCGCGCAGGCTGCCGCCGGCACCGCCCAGAAACAGCACGGTGGACAGCGACGGCTCGCAGTTCTCGCCTATGCGCTCGACCACGGCGCGCACTGCGGCGGGCATGGCCTGCTCGACCGGGCGCAAGGCATCGTCCAGCACGTACCAGCTGGCGTGCTCGCCGGTGGTGGATGTCATCAGCAGGCGCAGGCCGGGCCAGGCCACCTCCGGGTTCCAGCCCTCGATGATGGACAGCGGCTCGGCGATGTCGGTGCCGCCCCAGCCGGTGCCGGGGTTGGCCACCTGAAAGTAGCGGCCCGGCGTGGACTTGCGGCCCAGCATCTTGATGCCCGAGCGGCGCATGTCCAGGCAGCGGCCCGCTTGGTGCTCGGTCAGCACGCCGGTGATGTGGTCGTCCACCACCACCACCTCGTCCACATGGCCGAGCAACTGCTTGGCAAAGATACCGATGGTGGCCGAGCCGCAGCCCACGCGCATGCGCTGCTCTTCCACACCGTTGACGATGGGCGCGCGGCCGGCCTGCACCACGATCTGCGAGCCGCCGTCTATGGTCAGCTCTACCGCCTGCTTGTTGCCCAGCAACTGCATCATCTCGGCGGTGATGCGGCCTTCTTTCTTGCTGCCGCCGGTAAGGTGGTGCACGCCGCCCAGCGACAGCATCTGCGAGCCGTACTCGGCCGTGGTCACATGCCCCACCACCTCGCCCTTGCAGCGGATATTGGCCTGCTCGGGGCCCAGGAAGCGGTCGGTGTCGATCTTCACCTTGAAGCTGCAGTAGCTGAAGATGCCCTCGGTGACGACCGTGACCATGTCCACGCCGCGCGCCTGCGAGGCGACGATGAAGGGCGCGGGCTTGTAGTCCGGGTAGGTGGTGGAAGAGCCGACGCCGGTGACAAAAACCTCGTCCGCGTGCAGCAGATCGCCGCTCCATTCAGCCGGGGCCGCGTCACCGTCGGCGCGCCCCGCGAAGGGCACCAGTTCGGCATCGCCCACTTCCAGCGTTCGGCGCAGCAACACCACCGGATCGACCCGCACCAGCGCGCCGGCCTGGTTGGCGTAGCGATCACAGGCGCCGGTGCGGCCTTCGGATATCTGGCACAGCACCGGGCAGGCATTGCATTCCACCTTGGCGCTGGCCGTGCGTGCGCCGCTGGCCACGGGCTCAGGTGCGGCCTGGGGCACATCGATGCCCGGCAGGCCATCGGTCTTGGTGTGTTCCGTCATGTCGTGGGTTCTCTTTTATGGCGGGGCGTCCGGGGCAGACGGGCGGCTTGAATGCCCTGCGCATTTTGTGTAGCATTCACCGAATGAAAATGTGGTGATCGCTACATTTCAGAATCAATGTAGCGCATTCAAACGGAGGCCGCAAGCCGTGTTTTTCCGCACCGCAGATGGGCATTTGGAGCGCACCGTTACGGCACGCCCGGGCCGCTTTGCCCTGCTTCGGTGCGGGTTGCGCCAAAGCCTTTACCATCCTGGGTTGCCGTCGCGCCTGCGCGCTGGCAGCTCCCCGCGATGGATACCAGAGACAACCCCCGCCCCGGCTGGCACCGCCGCAGCCGCCCCCAGTCCCTCCATCCTCATTTGCAGACCGTCATCAACATGAGTGCTTTCAACGAAGAACGCGTACTGTCCGTCCACCACTGGACCGACCGCCTGTTCACCTTCACCACCACGCGCGACCCGTCGCTGCGCTTCTCCAACGGTCACTTCACCATGATCGGCCTGCGGGTCAATGAGAAGCCGCTGCTGCGCGCCTACAGCATCGCCAGCGCCAACTACGAGGAGCATCTTGAGTTCCTCAGCATCAAGGTGGACAACGGCCCGCTGACCTCCCGGCTGCAGCACATCCAGGTGGGCGACACCGTGATCGTCGGCAAGAAGCCCACCGGCACGCTGCTGATCGACTACACCCTGCCCGGCAAGCGCCTGTACCTGCTGGGCACGGGCACCGGCCTGGCGCCCTTCCTGTCCATCATCCGCGACCCGGAAACCTACGAAAAGTTCGAGAAGGTCATTCTGGTGCACGGCGTGCGCCAGGTGGACGAGCTGGCCTACCACGACATGGTGACCGAGCACCTGCCGAACCACGAGTTCCTGGGCGATGTCGTGCGCGACCAGTTGCTGTACTACCCGACGGTGACGCGCGAGAGCTACCGCAACATGGGCCGCATCACCGAGCTGATCGAAACCGGCAAGCTCGAAGCCGACCTGGGTCTGCCACCGCTCAACGCCGCCGAAGACCGCGTGATGCTGTGCGGCAGCCCGCACATGCTGACGGACCTCAAGCATCTGCTGGAACAGCGTGGCTTCAAGGAAGGCAACACGACAACGCCTGGCGACTTCGTCATCGAACGCGCTTTTGCTGAGAAGTAGTGCCCCCCGGCTTCTCACTGCGTGTAGTTCGCCACCCCCCAAGGGGGAGGCGCACCACGCCTAGGGGCGGCCCGGCGGCGGGTGCATTTGGCCCCTCCGACCTGCTGGCACCACACGTGCTTCGCAACGAAGGGCAGACCCGCGGCGATGCGGCTTTGTCTCTTGACCTTCTGACAGGACGCCGATGACCGAACGCAAGGCAGCAGTCAAACGCCCCGCGGGGCGCCGCACCGGCACGCGCGAGCTGGCGGCGCAGGCCACGCGCGAGAACATCCTGCGCGCGGCAACCAAGGTGTTTGCGCGCTACGGCTACGAGGGCGGCAGCGTGGAGAAGATCTCCAAGGCGGCCAAGTCTTTCGACCGGATGATCTACTACTACTTCGGCAGCAAGGAAGGCCTGTTCATCGAGGTGATAGAGACCATCTACCGCCGCATGAACGAGGCCGAAGAAGCGCTCGACATCCGGCCAGATACGCCGGTGGAGGCGCTCAAGGCGGTGGTGCGCTTTGTCAGCCAGTACTACCGCAAGAACCCCGAGTTCGTCACCTTGCTCAACACCGAGAACCTGCACAAGGGCAAGCACATCGCCAAGTCGCCGCGCGCGCGCGAATACTCATCGCCCGCGGTATCGGTGCTTGCCGAGGTGCTGGCCAGCGGCGCGGCTGCCGGCGTATTCCGCAGCGACCTGCAGGCACGCGACCTGTACCTGCTGATCGCCTCCATGGGCTACTTCTACCAGTCCAACCGCTACACGCTCAGCGCCTTCCTGGGCGAAGAGCTGGACCGTGCAGAGGCCATTGCGCACTGGGACGCGGTGATGATCGACGTGGTGCTGCGCACCGTCGCGCCAGCGCCCTGATAGCGGGCCGCTCCGCGCGGGGAATGGTGCGGATATTGCTGCTGCCCTAGTGCGGCAATCGGCTTGCGCGCACTGCGCCCGGTATGTAGTATTCACTACACCAATCACCCGCCGCCGGGGTCGGCCATGCCGCCACCTGGCGCTCTTTCCCGCAACCCCACGGAGCCCTTCATGGCAGAAGCCACCACCACCGCGACCTCGGGCAAGGTCGTCATCCGCAACATCGGCCTGCTGCTGTCGGGCGACATCGACAAGCCCATCCTGGACGCCGACACCATCGTGGTGAACGACGGCCTGATCGTCGCGGTCGGCAAGGAGAAGGACTGCGACATCGAAGGCGCCAAGACCGTCATCGACTGCCGGCAGACCTGCGTCGCGCCCGGCCTGATCGACAGCCACGTGCACCCCGTCTTTGGCGACTGGACGCCGCGCCAGAGCCAACTCGGCTGGATCGATTCTTCGATGAACGGCGGCGTCACCACCATGATCTCGGCCGGCGAAGTGCACCTGCCGGGGCGGCCCAAGGACATCGTCGGCCTGAAGGCGCTGGCCATTACCGCGCAGCGCGCCTACGACAACTTCCGCCCCAGCGGCGTGAAGGTGCTGGCCGGCGCGCCCGTGATCGAAAAGGGCATGGTCGAGAGCGACTTCAAGGAGCTGGCCGAAGCCGGCGTGGGCCTGCTCGGTGAGGTCGGCCTGGGCACAGTCAAGGCCGGCTATGAGGCGAAAGAAATGGTGGCATGGGCGCGCAAATACGGCATCCAGAGCACCATCCACACGGGCGGGCCGTCGGTGCCGGGCTCGGGCTACATCGACAAGGACGTGGTACTGGAGGCCGATGCCGACGTCATCGGCCACATCAACGGCGGCCACACCTCGCTGCCCGAGGCGCATGTGTGCGAGCTGTGCGAGAAGTCTTCGCGCGCGATCGAGATCGTGCACAACGGCAACGAGAAGACGGCCATCGCCGCCGCCCGCGCCGCGATGGAACTCAAGTGCCCGCACCGCGTGATTCTGGGCACCGATGGCCCTGCGGGCTCGGGCGTGCAGCCGCTGGGCATCTTGCGCATGGTGGCCTTCATATCGGCCTTTGCCAACATCCCGGCCGAGCAGGTGTTCTGCTTTGCGACGGGCAACACCGCGCGCATCCGCAAGCTCAACTGCGGCCTGATCGAGGTCGGCCGCGACGCCGACTTCGTGTTCATGGACCGCGCCCAGCATTCGCCCGCGCCGGGCCTGCTCGAGAGCGTCGCGCTGGGCGACATCCCGGGCGTGGGCATGGTGATGATCGACGGCATTGTGCGCAGCGGCCGCAGCCGCAACACGCCACCGGCGACCGAAGTGCCAGTGGTACTGGCCACGCACTAAAGCTATTTATTTGATAGCTAATAGCCCATGCGCAGCCTGGGCTACAGGCACTTTTCTTCTAGAAAACCTTCAGTAGCTGCCCGTGCTGTACGAACCCTGCGGCTGCGCCGTCTGGCGGTAGTTGGGGTCGGTCGAGTAGGTGCGGCCCTGCCCCAGGCGGAAGCCGCGGCCTTCCAGCGTGATGGGCTCGCCGACCTGCACCGGCTCGGCGCGCTCGAAGGTGCGGCGCGAGCCGTCTTCCATGCGCACGTGGATCAGGTAGGCGGTCTGGGTGCGGGTGCGCTTCTCGACCGTATTGCCGAGGAAACCACCGCCCACGGCGCCCAGCACGGTGGCTGCAGCCCGGCCGGAGCCGTGGCCGATCTGGTTGCCCAGCACACCGCCCAACACGCCACCGGCGACAGCGCCCACGCCGCTGGTGGGCACTTCACGCTGCACCGGTTGCACGGATTCGACACGGCCACAGACGCCGCACACCGGCGCGGCCTGCGCGACCGGCATGGCCTGCTGCGGCATCGGGGCGGGATAGGCGCCGCCATTGTTGCTGCTGTACGCAGGCGCGGGCCTGGGCACGGGCGCCCGGACCACCGGCGCTGCCGCCGGGGCCGCAGCCGGCGGTGCCGTCACGGGCGCAGGCATGTCCTTCATGATCTCTTCCTTGGCCGCCAGCGAGCCTGGAGCCGCGACGTCCGTCGGGCCCAGCGCCGCCATCTGTGCGGCGGGCTCGGCCGCCGGGCGCATGTTCTGGTAGACCAGCGTGCCGCCCAGCGCAACGACGGCAATGCCCAACCCGCCGATGGCGATCCAGAGCGGCTTGAGCGCGGCGGACGCTCCGGTGGCGGGGACGGGCGTGGCGTTGGATGTGTTCATGCTGCTTCCTTTTTTAGATGCTCCGTATGTAACGGGGGACGTGCGAGGAAGGTACACAGTCCAGGCGTCCGAAAACCCAGCCTTTTGTAAGGCACGGTAAGCCCTGCTGCCCCGTGTGCACAGGCGCGCAGCGCGCCGTGCACTAAGTCACAGATTGGGCGCCAGCAGGCGTTGCAGTGCCGTAGCGTCGACGCCACGGCGCTGGGCCGAATCCTGCAGTTGGTCTTCGCCGATCTTGCCCACATTGAAGTAGGTGCTGTCGGGGTGGCTCAGGTAGAAGCCGCTGACGCTGGCCGCTGGCGTCATGGCCAGCGATTCGGTCAGGCCCATGCCGACGTCGGCGCAGCCCAGCACCTCGAACATGTCCAGCTTCACGCTGTGGTCGGGGCAGGCCGGGTAGCCGGGCGCGGGGCGGATGCCACGGTACTTCTCGGCAATCATGTCTTCGTTGGACAGCGACTCGTCCGCGGCATAGCCCCACAGGTCTTTGCGCACGCGCTCGTGCAGGCATTCGGCAAAGGCCTCGGCCAGGCGGTCGGCCAGGGCTTTGAGCATGATGGAAGAGTAGTCGTCCAGGTCGTCGAGGAAGTACTTCTCTTTCTTCTCGGCGCCAATGCCGGCGGTGACCGCAAACATGCCGACGTAGTCCTTGCAGCCGCTGGCCTTGGGCGCGACAAAGTCAGACAGGCAGCGGCTGGGGCGCATCACGCCGTCCACGGCCTGCTTCTCAGTCTGCTGGCGCAGGCCGTACCAGGTGAGCGCAGCCTGGCTGCGGTCTTCGCCAGTGTAGAGCACGATGTCGTCGTCGCGCTCGGTGTTGGCCGGCCAGAAGCCGACCACGGCGTTGGCCTGCAGCCAGCGGCCTTCGATCAGGCGCTTCAACATGCGCTGGCCGTCGGCGTAGACGCGCACGGCCTCGGTGCCGACGATCTCGTCTTTCAGGATGGCCGGGAACGGCCCGGCCAGGTCCCAGGTCTGGAAGAACGGGCCCCAGTCGATGTACTTGGCCAGCTCGGTCAGGTCGAAGTTCTTGAACAGCCTGCGGCCCAAAAACTTGGGCACCTGCGGCGTGTAGCCGACCCAATCCATGGGTGTCTTGTTGGCGCGCGCCTTGGCCAGGGGCCACATCGGCACCTGCTTTTTATTGGCGTGCTGGTGCCGCACCTTGTCGTAGTCGGCGTTGATCTCGTCGATGTACTTGGACGCCTGGTCCGACAGCAGGCTTTGCGCCACGCTCACGCTGCGCGAAGCGTCGGGCACGTAGACCACCGGGCCTTCGTAGTGCGGCGCAATCTTGACGGCCGTGTGCACGCGGCTGGTGGTGGCGCCGCCGATCAGCAGCGGGATCTTCTTGATGCGGAAGTGGTCGTCCTTCTGCATCTCACCGGCGACGTACTGCATCTCTTCCAGGCTGGGCGTGATCAGGCCGCTCAAGCCCACGATGTCTGCGCCCTCGACCTTGGCGCGCGCCAGGATCTCGTGGCAGGGCACCATCACGCCCATGTTCACCACCTCGAAGTTGTTGCATTGCAAGACCACGGTGACGATGTTCTTGCCGATGTCATGCACATCGCCCTTGACGGTGGCGATGATGATCTTGCCCTTGGTGCGCACGTCGCGGCCGGCGGCTTCGTCCAGGCGCTTTTCTTCTTCGATGTAGGGGATGAGGTGGGCCACGGCCGACTTCATCACACGCGCCGACTTCACCACCTGCGGCAAGAACATCTTGCCCTGGCCAAACAGGTCGCCGACGATGTTCATGCCGTCCATCAGCGGGCCTTCGATCACGTGCAGCGGGCGGCCGCCGCGCGCCAGCACCTGCTGGTAGGCCTCTTCCGTGTCCGGCACGATGAAGTCGGTGATGCCATGCACCATGGCATGGGCCAGGCGCTGGTTGACGTGCACCGGCGCCTCGGGCGTGCCACGCCATTCGAGCTTCTTGCTCTCGTCCTTGGCGCCGCTCTTGGCGGTTTCGGCGATCTCGACCAGGCGCTCGCCGGCGTCGGGGCGGCGGTTCAGCACCACGTCTTCCACGCGCTCGCGCAGCACCGGCTCCAGGTCGTCATAGACGCCGACCATGCCGGCGTTGACGATGCCCATGTCCATGCCGGCCTTGATGGCGTGGTACAGGAACACGGTGTGGATGGCTTCGCGCACCGGGTCGTTGCCACGGAAGGAGAAGCTCACGTTGCTCACGCCGCCCGACACCTTGGCGCCCGGCAGGTGCTGCTTGATCCAGCGCACGGCCTCGATGAAATCGACCGCGTAGTTGTTGTGCTCTTCGATGCCGGTGGCCACCGCGAAGATGTTGGGGTCGAAGATGATGTCTTCGGGCGGGAAGCCGACCTCGTCCACCAGGATGCGGTAGGCGCGCTCGCAGATCTCGATCTTGCGCTCGTAGGTGTCGGCCTGGCCGCGCTCATCGAAGGCCATGACCACGGCGGCGGCGCCGTAGCGGCGCACCAGGCGGGCCTCGTGCTTGAACTTGTCCACACCCTCCTTCATGGAGATGGAGTTGACGATGCCCTTGCCCTGCACACAGCGCAGGCCGGCCTCGATCACCTCCCACTTGGAGCTGTCGACCATGATCGGCACGCGGGCGATGTCGGGCTCCGACGCGATCAGGTTCAGGAAGCGCACCATGGCCGCCTTGCTGTCGAGCATGGCCTCGTCCATGTTGATGTCGATCACCTGGGCGCCGTTCTCTACCTGCTGGCGCGCCACGGCCAGGGCCTGCTCGTATTCACCGTTCAGGATCATCCGCGCGAAGGCCTTGGAGCCGGTGACATTGGTGCGCTCGCCAACGTTGACGAACAGCGTGCCCGCGCCGATCAATACCGGCTCCAGGCCGGACAGCTTCATGGGGGGGACGGAATGGGACGACATGGGGCTCACCTGTGGGACATGGGTCAGGTGAGCGTCGTTGACAAAGCAGGCCCGGGGGCGCCCCAAGCCTGGCGGGGTGGGGGCCTCCGCTGCAACGCTCCTTGGGACCCGGGATTTTAGCGGGCCCGCTGAATCTTGACGTTAGGCACGATAAAAGGCATCATTTGATGCGTAAATTAGTGCAGGAGTAAGTTATGCGCACCACACTGGCCCTGGATGATGAACTGATCGCCAAAGCCCAAACCCTGTCCGGCATCCAGGAAAAATCCGCCCTGGTGCGCGAGGCACTGACGGCGCTGATCCAACGAGAGAGCGCCCGCCGCCTGGCCTTGCTGGGCGGCACCATGCCCGGATTGCAGGCCACCCCACGCCGCCGGCCCGAGCCCCATGATCCTGATTGATACCTCGGTCTGGGTCGATTACTTCCGCTCGGGCGATCCGCTGCTGACAGGGCTGCTGCAAGAAGGCAATGTGCAGCTGCATGCATTCGTGCTGGGTGAACTGCTGCTGGGCGCTGTCGGGGCACAGAGCGCCGCGCTCGATGCGCTGCTGGAGTTGCCACTGGCCGTGCCCGCGACCGATCAGGAGGTCTATCGCTTCATCGAGCAACACGCCTTGCGCGGCTGCGGCATTGGCTATGTCGACACCCACCTCCTGGCATCAACGGCACTGACACCAGGTGCACGCCTCTGGACCTGGGACCAGCGCCTGCACAAAGCCGCAGCGCGGCTGGGCGTGGCGATGGCCGCCACGCACTGAAATCCAGCCGCTTACTTCGCCGTAGGCATCGCAAACTCAGCGCCCTTGGCCGTGCTCTCCGGCCAGCGCTGCATCACGCTCTTTTGCTTGGTGTAGAAGCGCACGCCCTCTTCGCCATAGGCGTGCATGTCGCCGAACAGGCTCTTCTTCCAGCCGCCAAAGCCGTGCCAGGCCATGGGCACCGGGATCGGCACGTTGATGCCGACCATGCCGACCTGGATGCGGCGGGCGAACTCGCGCGCCACGTGGCCGTCGCGGGTGTAGCAGGCCACGCCGTTGCCAAACTCGTGCTCGTTGACCAGGTCCACCGCCTCGGCAAAGTCCTTCACGCGCACGCAGGCCAGCACCGGGCCGAAGATTTCTTCCTTGTAGATGCGCATCTCGGGCGTGACCTTGTCGAACAAGGTGCCGCCGGTGAAGAAGCCGCCTTCATGACCCGGCACCTTGAAGCCGCGGCCGTCCACCACCAGCTCGGCGCCCTCTTCCACGCCCAGGGCGATGTAGCCCTCGATGCGCTCCAGCGCCTGGCGCGTGACGATGGGGCCCATCTCGGCGTCGGGCTCCATGCCGTTCTTCACGATCAGCGCACGGGCGCGCTCGGCCAGCTTGGGGATGATCTTGTCGGCCACGTCGCCCACCAGCACCGCCACGCTGATCGCCATGCAGCGCTCGCCGGCCGAGCCGTAGCCCGCGCCCACCAGCGCGTCGATGGTCTGCTCGATGTCGGCGTCGGGCATGACCACCATGTGGTTCTTGGCGCCGCCCAGGGCCTGCACCCGCTTGCCGTGGCGCGCGCCGGTCTCGTAGATGTAGTTGGCGATGGGCGTGGAGCCAACAAAGCTCACCGCCTTCACGTCCGGGTGCTCCAGCAGCGTATCGACTGCCAGCTTGTCGCCCTGCACCACGTTGAACACGCCATCGGGCAGGCCGGCGTCCTTCAGCAGTTGCGCCATCAGCAGCGCGGCCGACGGGTCGCGCTCGCTCGGCTTCAGGATGAAGCAGTTGCCGGCGGCAATCGCCACCGGGAACATCCAGCACGGCACCATGCAAGGGAAGTTGAAGGGCGTGATGCCTGCCACCACGCCCAGCGGCTGGCGCAGCGTCCAGTTGTCGATGCCGGTAGAGACCTGGTCGGTGAAGTCGCCCTTGAGCAGTTGCGGGATGCCGCAGGCGAATTCGATGATGTCGATGCCACGGCTGACCTCGCCCTGCGCGTCGCTGAACACCTTGCCGTGCTCGGCCGTGATGATGGCGGCCAGCTCGTCCTTGTGCTGGTTCACCAGCTCCAGAAACTTGAGCATCACCCGCGCGCGGCGGATCGGCGGCGTGTCGGCCCACTTGGGGAAGGCCTTCTTGGCGCTGGCAACGGCGGCGTCCACGTCTTCCTTGGCGGCCAGGCGCACCTGGCGCGCTTCGGCACCGGTGGCGGGGTTGAACACCGCCTGCGTGCGCGTGCCGGCGCCGGTGAAGGGCTGGCCGTCGATGAAATGGGCGACTTCGGCGGAAGCGGTGAAGGCTGCGGTCATGGCGTGCGGTCTCTTGGGAAGAATCAGAGCCCGCAGTCTAGGAATGCAACTCTGCCCTGCCTAGGCCGCCGTCTTGAATTGATTGTTCAGTTTGATGAACAATCCAGCCATGGATCGCCAAAATATCGAAACCCTCTGGAGCCATCTGCACTGGCTCACCGTGCTCGGCCAGCAGGGCAGTTTCACCGCCGCCGCCGCGCGCCTAGGCGTGAGCAAAGCGGCCATGAGCCAGCGCATCGCCGAGCTGGAGCGCGCCGCCGGCGTGCCGCTGGTGCGCCGCACCACGCGCAGCGTGCGCCTGACCGAGGCGGGCGAGCGGCTGGTGGACGACACGCGCGGCGCCTTCGAGCAGATCGCCCACAGCTTTGCCGGCGTGCGCGACCTGGCCAGCGCGCCGCGCGGCCTGCTGCGCGTGACCGCGCCGGTGGCCTTTGCGCGCCAGCAACTGGTGCCGCGCCTGCCGGATTTTTTGCGCGCCTACCCCGAGGTGCGGCTGGAGCTGGATTTGTCAGACCGCCTGCGCTCGCTCGCCATGGAAGGCTTTGACCTGGCCGTGCGCCACGCCGCCGCGCCGCCCGACACCCACGTGGCCTGGACGCTGGCGCCCACGCGCTCGGTGCTGGTGGCCAGCCGCGCCTACCTGCGCCGGCGCGGCACGCCCACGGTGCCGGCCGACCTGGCCGGGCACGACTGCCTGTACTACCCGCGCGCCCAGGACACGCCCGTCTGGACCTTCCGCCACGGCGCCGAGGGCGAGCGCATCAGCGTGCCGGTGGCCGGCCCCTTCGCCGCCAACAACAGCGAAGCGCTGCGCGACGCCGCCGCCGCCGGCTTGGGGATTGCGCTGATGCCGGACTTCAGCGCGCAGGCCGGCCTGCAGGCCGGGCGGCTGGTGGAGGTGCTGCCGGGCTGGCAGCCGGTCGATGCCTTTGGCGAGCGGCTGTACGCGATCCGCCCCTACTCCGCCCACGTGCCGCGCGCAGTGGCGGTCTTTGTTGCGCATCTGCGGCAGGCGTTTGCCTCAGGCTTTGCGGCCTGAACTCACTTTTTCATAGCTAATAGCCCAGGTGTCGCCTGGGCTAGAGGCATATTTGACCAATATTTTCTAACCAGCTCAGGCCTTGATGCCCAGCTTGTCGATCAGGGCCTTGAAGCTGGCGTTGTCGCGCGCGATGGCGGCCTTGAACGCGGACTCGTCCAGGTAGCCCTCGCCCATGTTCTGCTTGGCCATGGTCTCGCGCAGCGCGGGTTCCTGCAGCGCCTTGAGCATGGCGGCGCGCAGCACGGCCAGCACTTCGGGCGGCGTGCCCTTGGGTGCGGCCAGGCCGCGCCAGCCGGAGATGGCCAGGTCGATGCCGCGCTCCTTCAGCGTGGGCACGGTGTCCCAGCCGGCCTGGATGCGCTGCTCGCCCATCACCGCCAGCGGGCGGATCTTGCCGGCAGCCACATAGGTGGCTACTTCCACCGGCGTGACGGCCACGGCCTCGATATGGCCGCCGAGCAGATCCAGCACGGCCGGGTTGGCGCCACGGTAAGGCGCGTGGTTGAAGCGGGTGCCGGTCTTGTCCTCCAGCGCGGCGGCGGCCAGGTGGCCGAGCGAGCCCGGGCCCGCATTGCCCACGCGCACGCCGCCCGGGTCCTTGCGCGCAGCGGCCAGCAGGTCTTCGATGGAGCGGTAGGGCGAATCCGCGCGCACCGCGATGGTGGCCGGGTCGGCGTTGAGGCGCACGATGGGCTGCACGTCGTCGACAGTGAAGCGGGTCAGGCCCATGTGCGGGATCATGGTGATCTCCACCGTGATGATGGCCAGCTTGTAGCCGTCGGGCTTGGCATTGACCAGCTCCGACCAGCCCACGCCGCCGCTGGCACCGGCGCGGTTGATGACGATCAGGTTCTGCGGCAAGTGCTTGTGCGCGGCCTCGGCCAGCGCCCGCGCCAGCACGTCGGTGCCGCCACCGGCGGCAAAGGGCACGATCAGCTCGATGGGGCGGTGGGGGTAGGCGCCCTGCTGGGCAGCGGCCGGCAAGGCGGCGCCGGCCAGCAGCGCGGCCATGGCGCCGCAGGCGTGGCGGCGCGTGGGAAATGGCTTGGTGGTCATCGGGGGTCTCCGGAATTGTTCTTCGTGCAGGCGGGCACGGGGGCCCGCACGGGTTTGCAATCAAAGTGAGAACAAGGCGCGAAGCCGCAGACAGTGCTGTAGCACGGCAAGGCAGAGCAACGCAGTTATCGCTTTGATTGCGAAGCCGTATCAGTCCAGCCGGATGTTGGCGGCCTTGATCACGCCAGACCACAGCTTTTGCTCGCTGCGGGTGAAGTCGGCGAACTCCTGCGGCGCCATGGGCATGGGCTGGATGCCCAGCTCTTCGAGCTTGGCACGCGTCTCGGGGTGCCGGAGCGCGGCCACCAGTTCCTTGTTGAGCCGCGCCACCACCGGCGCCGGCATCTTGGCCGGGCCGACGAAGCCCTGCCAGGCATAGGCCTCGAAGCCGGGCACGCCGGCCTCGGCCATGGTCGGCACGTCGGGCAGGATGGCCAGGCGCTGCGGCGTGGCCACCGCCAGCACGCGGATCTTGCCGGCCTTGATGGCCGACAGGCTGGGCGGCAGGTCCACGAACATGGCGTTGACCTGGCCGGCCATCAGGTCCTGCAGCGCGGGCGCCGAGCCCTTGTAGGCAACGTGCAGGATGTCGGTCTGGGTGCGCTGCTTGAACAGCTCCAGCGCCACATGCAGCGGCGAGCCCGGGCCGGACGAGGCCGAGGACAGCTGGCCCGGCGTCTTGCGCGCCTGCGCCAGAAACTCCTGCACATTCTTGGCCGGGAAGGCCGGGTGCACCGCCAGCACCAGCGGCATGCGGCCCAGGCCGCCGATGGGGGTGAAGTCTTTCTCGGCGTTGTAGCTGAGGCTGCTGTACATCGCCGGGTTGAAGGCCAGCGTGCCGGAGTCGGCCGTGCCCACGGTGTAGCCGTCGGGCGCCGAGCGCGCGATGAAGGTGGCGCCGATGATGCTGGCCGCGCCGGGCTTGTTGTCGATGATGACCGGCTGGCCCAGGTCCTGGCCCATCTTCACGGCCAGGCCGCGCGCGATCACGTCGGTGGTGCCGCCAGGGGCGTAGGGCACGATCCATTTGACGGGCTGCTGCGGGTAGGCCGGCTGCTGCGCCTGGGCGCCCAGGCAACTGGCGAGCAGCGCGGCGCCAAGCAGGCGCGAAGCGATACGGGGCATGGGAATGTCTCCTGTTGGTTGGAATCCAGAAATCTTGCTCTTTTATGGCTCTAGCCCAGTACCTGCCTGGGCTAGTAGCTATTACTTACGTAGCAACGGGCGTCAGGTGCGCGCCAGCATCCACTCATGCGCCGGGTCGTTGCGAAAGGCCCAGCGCCGCTCCGGGCCGGCCATGGTGTTGAGGTAGTACAGGTCGTAGCCGTGCGGCGCCACGCAGGGGTGGTAGCCGCGCGGCACCAGCACCGTGTCGCGGTGCTCCACGGCCATGGCCTGGTCGATGCTGCGGTCGTCGGTGTAGACGCGCTGGAAGGCAAAGCCCTGCTGCGGGTTGAGCTGGTGGTAGTAGGTTTCCTCCAGCACCGTCTCGGCCCCGGGCTGGGCGGCATCGGCGCTGTCGTGCTTGTGCGGCGGGTAGCTGGAGGCGTTGCCGGCCGGCGTGATCACCTCGACCACCAGCAGGCCTTCGGCCGGCGCCGACTCGGGCAGGATGTCGCACACGTAGCGGGTGTTGCTGCCGCTGCCGCGCACGCTGCGCGCCATCTGGCCGGGCTCGATCACGCGCGCGGGCAGGCGGCCGCTGGCCGGCGCGCTGCTCAGCGCCACCTCGGCCGCGCCGCGCGCGGCAATGCGCACCGCGCGGCCCGGCGGCACGTAGACGGCCGTGGGCGATTGCTCTTCGAACACCGAGGCGCGGCTGCCCAGCGCGCTGTACTGCTGCGCATCGACCTGCACGTCGACCTGGCCGGCCAGCACGGTGATGCACAGCTCGCGCGCGCCAGTGGCAAAGGATTCCTCTTCGCCCGCAGCCAGGCGCAACGCCTTGAAGCCCACATGGGTCCAGCCGGCGGAGGCCGGCGTGATGTCCGCGATCACGCGGCCGGCCTGGTTTGCCTTGACCAGCAGATTCATGCCGCCACCTCTTCGGCTGCAGCCTGCGCCGCGGCGGCGCGGCTGGCGCGCCAGCCGGCGATCAGGCGGCGGAAGTTGGTCGCCACCTGGGCCTGGAAGGCCGCGTCGTCGATCTCGCCGGCCAGCCAGGCCAGGCTGGGGCTGGCCCATACCGAGCGGCCGACCATGAAGCCCTTGACGATGGGCGCGCGCGCCTCGGCAAAGCCGGTAACCAGTTGCTCCAGCGGCTGCGACAGGCCCAGGATCACGGCACCGCGGCAGTAGGGGTCGCGCTCCTGCACCAAGCTGTCCAGCGCCTGCCAGTGGCGCGCGGCCATGGTGCCGACCTTCCACCACTCGGGCTTGAAGCCGATGTCATAGAAATGCCGGATGGCGCGCAGCACCGCTTCGCCGGTGTCGCCCGGCGCCAGCATCTCCTTGGGCGGGATCACTTCCAGCAGCAGCTCGTGCCCGCTGGCGCGCGTGGCCTCCCACACCTGCTGCAGCCACTCGTCCTGCTCCTGGCGCAGTGCCAGCGCGTCGTCCGGGTGGTAGAAGACCAGGCATTTCACGACCTGCTCGCGCGGCCAGTGCAGCAACTGCGAGGCGAGCGAATGCGTGCCGTCAAAACGCAGCGGGCGCGAGCCCGGCCGCTCGATCGGGCGGCCCAGCCACCAGCCGCGGCCGGTGGCCTCGTGCAGCGCGGCTTCGCCCAGGCCGGGACGGCCGTCGACCAGCACGCCCAGGCGGCCCTGGCAGCCGGGCTCGGCCTCGATGCCGGCCACCACCTGGTTGAGCAGGCGCTTGAGGTGCGGCAGCCGGCTGGCGTCGGCGCCGGCCTGGCGGGCCAGGTCCTCGAACTGCGAACGGTGGTCATAGGCCAGCACATACAGCTCGGGCCACTGCGCGCGCGGCACGCTCACGCGGTGCAGGTGGGCCAGTTGCGGGTCCTGGTCCGGGCGCGGATGGCGCTGGCCGGAGAACCAGTGCGCCAGCTCGGCCGGCGTGGGCATGGCCGGCGCGCAGCCGTGGCGCGAGACGACGATGGCACCGCAGGCATTGGCGATGCGGGCCGACTCGGCAAAGTCCTTGCCGCGCAGCAGGCCGGCGAGCAGGCCGGAGGCGAAGGCATCGCCCGCGCCCAGCACGTTGAGCACCTCGATGCGCTCGCCCAGCACCGTCAGCGCGTCGTCGATGCGCGCGGGAATGGCGCCGTCCACGATGCTGCAGCCCAGCGGCCCGCGCTTGACCACCAGCACCGCCTGCGTGCATTCGCGCACGCGGCGCAGGCAGGCCAGCAGGTCGCCCTCCACGCCGCCGGCAATCGTCCACTCCTCTTCGGTGCCGATGATCAGCTCGAACTGGCCCAGTTGCGCCTGCAGGTGCTCGCTGACCTTCTGGCTGCCGACGTAGCGCGTCTCGCCGTCGCCCTTGGCGGCCAGGCCCCAGAGCACCGGGCGGTAGTCGATGTCCAGCACCCGCACCAGGCCGTGGCGCCCGGCGATGTCGAGCGCGCGGCGGCTGGCGGCCAGCACGGTGGGCGTGCTCAGGTGGGTGCCGGTGATGAGCAGGCTGCGGCACTGCGCCAGGAAGTCCTCGCGGATGGCGTCGGCGTCCAGCGCCATGTCGGCGCAGTTCTCGCGGGCGAACAGCAGCGGGAAAGTGTCCTGGTCCTTGATGCCCAGCAGCACCATGCCGGTCAGGCGCTGCTCGTCGATCTGCACCTGGCTGACGTCGCAGCCCTCGCGCTGCAAGGTGTCCAGCAGAAAGCGGCCGTTCTGCTCGTTGCCCACGCGCGAGACCATGGCCGAGCGCAGGCCCAGGCGCGCCGTGCCAAAGGCGATGTTGGCGGACGAGCCGCCCAGGTACTTGGAGAAGCTGCTGGCCGACTCCAGGCTGCAGCCGATCTGCTGGGCATAGAGGTCTACCGCCAGCCGGCCCAGGCAGGCAATGTCATAGGGCCGCTCGGCCGGGAAGGTAAGAGTGCCCATGCGCATCCTTGTCTACTGCTGTGTCTCTTGTGTCGGAGGGGTGCGCCAGATAATGGCCCGCACCCCGCTGGGGCCGGATGATAGTCCAAAATAGAAATATATTTCTATATTAATGAAAAACAGAAAATCCACACCGAAAGCCGCGCCTGCCGCGCCCGCCTACGACAGCGCCGATGCTTTCCTGGCGGCGGTGCAGGCCGGCTTCGACGCGCTGAGCAAGCAGCTCAAGCTGATCGCGCGGCATGTGGCGCAGAGCCGCGACCAACTGGCGCTGGACGGCATCCAGGACACCGCGCGCCATTGCGGCGTGCAGCCCTCGGCGGTGGTGCGCTTTGCCAAGCACTTCGGCTTCTCGGGGTTCTCGGAGATGCAGGCGCTGTTCCGCACCGAGGCGGCACGGCAGTTGGCCCCCGGGCGCGACTACCAGGACCGTATCCGCGACCTGATGGCGCCAGACGCCGGCCGCCTGACGCCGGCGCAGATCGCGCACGGCGTGATCGGTGCCAGCGTGGACAGCCTGCAGGCGCTGCAGCGCCACCTGCCCGACGCAGACTTCGACGCGGCCGTGGCCCTGATGCTCGGCGCCCCGGCGCTGTGGCTGGTGGCCTCGCGCCGCGCCTTCCCGGTCGGGGCCTATCTGGCCTATGCGCTGCAGCACACCGCCAAGCCGGTGCACTGGCTGCACGGCCTGGGCCACATGCAACAAGGCGAGCTGCGCGCGCTGGCCCCGGGCGATGTGATCGTGGCGGTGTCCTTCGCGCCCTATGCCCAGGAGACGCTGGACCTGGCCACGGCTGCGGTGCAGCAGGGCGCGCGGCTGCTGGCCATCACCGACAGCACGCTCAGCCCGCTGGCCGCGCATGCCAGCGCCACGCTGCTGGTGCGCGACGGCGAGACCTTCGGCTTTCGCTCGCTGACCAGCACGCTGTGCCTGGCGCAGTCGCTATTCCTGGGCCTGGCCTACCGGATGGAGCTGGCCTACGAGCAGGGCGCGCCGGCGGCCGACGCCGGCAGGCCAAACACCCGGTCGAAGCACCAGCTGAAGACAAAGGTGTAGCCCAGGAAGAACAGCAGCAGGCCCAGGTCCATCCACAGCGCCTGCAGCAGCGATACCTCGAACCACCAGGCCATCGGCGGCACCAGCAGCACCGCCAGGCCGCCTTCGAAACCGACGGCGTGCGCCACGCGCCGCCACAGGCTGCGCCCGCGCACCGCCTGGCGCGCTTCCCACAGCTCGAAGACGTAGTTGAAAACCAGGTTCCAGACGATGGCAATGGCCGATGCCACCACCGCCACCACGCCCGAATGGGCGACGCCCTGGCCCGACACCAGGGCCAGCAGCAGGCTGGCCGCAACGATGGCGATGAGTTCGTAAAGCGCGACGTAGACGACGCGGCGCTGAATGCCTTGCATGGTGAGAGTCCTGGATCGGTGACGGAATGGCTGGACTTTATGTGCGCCGCAATGACACGTTAAGTCATCTTCTATCAACATTTCTGATAGAACGACCGCCATGGCCTTTACCACCGAGAACCTTGCCGTCTTCCTGGCCGCGCTGGACCAGGGCTCTTTCTCTGCCGCCGCGCGCAGCCTGGGCCGGGTGCCTTCGGCCGTGAGCATGGCCATGGCCCACCTGGAGGCCGAGCTGGATCTGGCGCTGTTCGACCGCAGCGGCCGCGAGCCCCGGCCCACCGCCGCGGCTCGCGCGCTGGAGCCCCAGGCGCGGCTGCTGGCGGCGCAGTGGCGGCAACTGGAGGCGCAGGCGCTGTCCCTCACCCAGGGGCTGGAGAACCGGCTGGCGCTGGCGATCGCACCCGAGCTGATCTCTGCCCCCTGGAGCGCGCCGCTGGCCCAACTGGCACAAGAGCACCCGCTATTGGAGGTGGAGGTGCTGGCCGCGCCGCAGGCCGACGCCATGGCCCTGCTGCATGCCGGGCGCGTGCAGCTGGCGCTGGTGTTCGAGCGGCCCAGCCTGGACGGGCGCGAGGGCTTTCAGGAAGTGGGCCGGGAAACCCTGGCCGCCGTCATCAGCCCCACGCACCCGGTGCTGCAGGAAACCGGCGGGCGCCTGCGCGAAGAGCACCTGATCCACGTGCGGCAGGTAGTGGTCGCCGGCCGCGACCCCGAGGCGCGCGACCCGCGCCTGGTGTTTGCGCGCCACTGCTGGTGCACCGACAGCCCCGAGGCCGCGCTGGGCCTGCTCAAGGCCGGCCTGGGCTGGGGCTGGCTGCCGCGCAGCTTTGCCGCGCCGCATGTGGCCGCCGGCACGCTGCACGAGATGGCCTTCGAGAACCTGTCCAACGGCCTGAACCTGTGGGTGGACGTGGTCTGGTCCAAGGAGCGGCCGCTGGGCCTGGGCGCGCGGCGCTTTGTCGAGCTGCTCAGCAGCGCGGCCGAGGCCGGGCCGGGGTCTTAACGGCTAGGCACGGGCCGCACGGTCTGCTGCAGGATGCCGCCGCCTTCCACGCTGCCACTGGTATTGGTGTCGGTGCCACGGATGCGCATCATGCAGTCGCGCCGGTCCTCCGCCGGCAGGGCATTGCAGCGCTGGCTGGCGTTCTGCATCAGTTGCTCCTGGCTGGGAGTGGTCAGGCCACCGCGGCGCGCCTCGGCGCGGGCCGCGGCGGTTTCGTTGCGGCAGGCGACGACGTCGCCGCGCGCCTCATTGGCATTGCAGCCGCCGCCGTCGCCGTCGCCAGCCATGCCCGCGGCATAGACGCTGCCACCGGCCAGCACAGCGGCGCAAAGGGCAAGGGCTGCGGAGCGGGCGATACGTTGAAGTGGGTTGCTCATGGGATACCTCCTGAGGAGCGGGGGGATGGGAACCGGAGCGGAATGCGCGCTTGGCGTTAACGCCTCCAGCAGGACGACCAAGCTTGGCCGTGCCGCCCGGCAACCACCGTCGGACGCTGCCGCGACCTGGGTGCGTGCGGCGCCTACAACACCAGCCCATTTGGCCAAACATGCCTCTTACCCTTGCTACACAATGGCATAAAGCTATCAAATAAGTAGCGTCCAAAAGCCTTGCCAATCGCGCTTGCAGCGCTGGCAAGCGGCCCGGCTCCGCGGGTTTGTACGAGGCTTTCTGCCGTTGTTGCGCCACTTCAAAGCTGCTAGCATCAATTTACTTACCGGCCGACATGTAAAAAACAGCGGCACGGTTGCCCGACAACGAGGACGCGAGAGGAAGACAAATGCGGGGCCTGATGCAGTCCAAAGCGCTGCTGATCTCAAGCCTGGTGGAACATGCCGCCAGCCACCATGCGAGCGTGGAGATCGTGTCGCACGTCCACATGGGCAGCTGCGTGCGCACCACCTGGGGCGAGGTCGGCAGCCGGGCCCGGCGCGTGGCGTCGGCGCTGCAGGCGCGCGGCATCCAGCCCGGCGCCCGGGTGGCCACGCTGGCCTGGAACACGCACCGCCACCTGGAGCTGTACTACGCCGTGTCCGGCATGGGCGCGGTGCTGCACACGGTCAATCCGCGCCTGTTTCCCGAGCAGATCAGCTACATCATCAACCACGCGGCCGACGAGATGGTGTGCTTTGACCTGGGCTTTGCGCCGCTGCTGGAGCAGATCGCGCCGCAGCTGGCCTCGGTCAAGGCCTTTGTGGCGCTGTGCTCGCGCGCCGAGTTGCCGCAGCTGTCGCTGCCGGCGCCGCTGCTCTGCTACGAAGACCTGGTGGCTGAGGGCAGCGCCAGCTTTGCCTGGCCGGCCTTGGACGAGGACACGGCCTCTTCGCTTTGCTACACCTCGGGCACCACTGGCAACCCCAAGGGCGTGCTCTACAGCCACCGCTCCACCGTGCTGCACAGCTGGACCGCCTGCGCCGCCGACGGCCTGGGCCTGCGCGCCCGCGACAGCGTGCTGCTGGCCGTGCCCATGTTCCACGTCAATGCCTGGGGCATCCCTTATGCGGCGGCCATGTGCGGCGCCAAGCTGGTGCTGCCCGGGCCCGACCTGGGCGGCGAGCGCCTGTTCAATCTCATGCGCGACGAGGGCTGCACCTTCTCGCTGGGCGTGCCCACGGTGTGGCTGGGCTTCTTCCAGCATGCCGAAAAGCTCAGCGCCGAGGCCCGCGCCGCGCTGCGGCTGGAGCGCGTGGTGGTGGGCGGCTCGGCCGCGCCGCGCGCCATCATCGAGAAGTTCGAGCACCTGTTCGGCGCCTATGTAATCCAGGCCTGGGGCATGACCGAGACCAGCCCGCTGGCCACCATAGGCAACCTGCTGCCGCGCCACGAAGGCCTGCCGCTGGAGCAGCGCTTTGGCGTGCAGGCGCGCCAGGGCCGCGCCATCTTTGGCGTGGAGATCGCGGTGTTCGACGCCGACGGCCAGCGCCTGCCACCGGATGACCACCGCCCGGGCGAGTTGAAAGTGCGCGGCCCCTGGGTGGTGTCGGCCTACTACGGCCAGCAGCCGGGCACCGAGCTGGATGCGGACGGCTGGTTCGCCACCGGCGACGTGGCGCTGATAGACGCCGAAGGCTATGTGCAGATCACCGACCGCAGCAAGGACGTGATCAAGTCGGGCGGCGAATGGATCTCTTCCATCGACCTGGAAAACCTCGCCGTCGGCCACCCCAAGGTGAAAGAGGCCGCGGTCATTGGCGCCTACCACAGCAAGTGGCAGGAGCGCCCGCTGCTGGTGGTGGTGCCCAACGCCGGCCAGCAGGTGAGCGGCCCCGAGATCCTGGCCTTCATGCAGGACCGCGTGGCGCGCTGGTGGATGCCGGACGACGTGGTGTTTGTCGACGAGCTGCCGCACACGGCCACCGGCAAGCTCTTGAAGACCCGGCTGCGCGAGCAGTTCCGCAACCACCGGCTGCCCACTGACGTGCCTGAAGCCTAGGCACCTCGGCCGGGCGCCCGGCACCCTCCGTGACAACGACATGTTCCCCAAGGAGACAAGCATGCAACGCACACTTTCCGCCGCCTGCGCGGCCCTCATCCTGGCCTGCGGCGCTGCCAGCGCGCAGACGCCCATCAGCGACGACGTGGTCCGCATCGGCGTCATGGCCGACCAGACCGGGCCCTATTCGGGCAACGGCGGCCCGGGCTCCAGCCTGGCCGTGAAGATGGCGGTGGAGGACTTTGGCGGCAAGGTGCTGGGCAAGCCGGTCGAGGTACTGGTTGCCGATGACCAGAACAAGCCCGATGTCGGCCTGGGGATCGCCCGCAAGTGGCTGGACAACGAGAAGGTCGACACCATCGTCGGCGGCTCGGCCTCATCCATTGCGCTGGGCGTGTCATCGCTGATGAAGGAGCGCAAGAAGCCCTACCTGATCGCCGGCACCGTGAGCGCCGAGCTGACCAACAAGGCCTGCTCGCCGATGAACTTCCAGTTCCTCACCGACACCTATGCCCTGCCCAAGGCCGGCGTGGCGAGCCTGATGAAGCAGGGCATCAAGAGCTTCTACTTCATCACCGTGGACTACGCCTTTGGCCAGGCCTACCAGGACGACGCCACCAAGTTCATACAGGCCGGCGGCGGCAAGGTGCTGGGTGCCGTCAAGCACCCGCTGGGTGCCACCGACTTCTCTTCCTACCTGCTGCAGGCGCAGGCCAGCGGCGCGCAGGCCATCGTGATCCTGAACGCGGGGCTGGACCTGTCCAACGCGCTCAAGCAGGCGGCCGAGTACAAGCTGACCCGCAACGGCCAGACCGTGGCCGTGTTTGGCATGACCATCAACAGCGTGGCGGCCATGGGCCTGGACGTGGCCCAGGGCCTGCAGCTGACCATTCCCTTCTACTGGGACCGCGACGAGGCCTCGCGCGAATGGGCCAAGCGCTTCATGGCGCGCAACAAAGGCGTGGTGCCCACCTACATCCATGCCGGCGCCTACAGCGCCGCCTGGCACTACCTCAACGCCGTGAAGGCCGCCGGCACCGACGACGGCGCTGCGGTCGCGGCCAAGATGAAAGAGCTGCCGATCAACGACTTTTTCTCCAGGAACGTGAAAGTGCGCGAAGACGGCCAGGCCTTGCGCACGGTCTATGCCATACAGGTCAAGAAGCCGGCTGAGTCCAAATACCCGAACGACTACTACACCGTGCGTGCCGAAATCCCGCCCGAGCAGACCTGGCGCCCGCTGGCCGAGAGCAGCTGCGACTACATCAAGGCCAAGTAAACCGTGACGGGCAACCCCGCCTCTGCCGGCGTACCGGCCCGCCTGTTCGAGCCGGTGCGGCTGCGCAGCGTGACAGCGCGCAACCGCGTGGCCATCTCGCCCATGCAGCAGTATTCGTCCACCGAAGGCGGCCTGGCCAACGACTGGCACCTGGTGCACCTGGGGCGCTTTGCGCTGGGCGGCGCGGGCATCGTGTTTGTCGAATCCACTGCGGTGGAGCCGCGTGGCCGCAACACCCATGGCGACATCGGCCTGTGGGACGACGCCCAGATCGCACCGCTGCGCCGCGTGGCCGAGCTGCTGCGCAGCCAGGGCGCGGTGCCCGCCATCCAGCTGGGCCACACCGGCCGCAAGGGCGCGCTGCAGAAATGGTGGGAAGGCCACGGCCCGCTGAACCAGGCGGATGCCGCGCGCGGCGAAGGCCCGTGGCCGGTGGTGGGCCCCAGCGCCTTGCCGGTGGACACCGGTTGGCCACGGCCCGCCGCCTTGTCAGAAGGCGAAATCCAGGCACTGGTGCAGGCCTGGGCCCAGGCCGCGCGCCGCGCTGCGCAGGCCGGTTTTGAGCTGCTGGAGATCCACGGCGCACACGGCTACCTGATCCACCAGTTTCTATCGCCGGTAGCCAACCAGCGCAGCGACGCCTATGGCGGCAGCCCGCAGAAACGCCAGCGCTTTGCACTGGAGGTGGCCCGCGCGGTACGCGCCGAATGGCCGCAGCACCTGCCGCTGTCCTGGCGCATCTCGCTGCCCGACCTGGACGACGGCACACTGCCGATGGAAGAGATGATTGCCTTCGTCAACGCGCTGCGCGAGGCGGGTGTGGACGTGCTCGACTGCTCATCCGCCGCCGGCATCTCCAGCTACCCCAGCAACGGTGCCCGCGTGCCGCGCGGGCTGGACTTTCGGGCGCAGGACGCGGCCGAGATCCGGCGCCGCACCGGCATTGCCATCATGGCCGTGGGCTTTGTGATTGACCCACAGGCCGCGCAGGCGCTGGTGGCCGATGGCGCTGCCGACCTGGTGGCGCTGGGCCGCGAAGCCTTGTTCAACCCCAACTGGCCGGCCCACGCCGAGCAGTTGCTGCAGCCCGACCCCGACTACAGCCTGTGGCCGCGCCAGTACCGCTCCTGGCTGGTCAAGCGCGCGCCGCTGCTTGCTGCCGCACGCGCAGCAACGCCAGCCCACTGAGGAAGCAGACATGCAAATCGACATCCTGGCCCCGCAGCGCGACCTGCTCGGCGAATGCCCCTTGTGGGACGTGCGCAGCCAGTCGCTCTACTGGATCGACGGCCGCAGCCAGTTGGTGCGGCGCCTGCACCCGGCCAGCGGCGCCTATGCCGAGTGGGCGGCGCCGGCGCACATTGGCTCCATCGCGCTGTGCGAAAGCGGCCGGCTGCTGCTGGCGCTGGAGCACGACTTTCATTTGCTGGACACCAACACCGGCGCCCTCACCGCGCTGGGCGCAGGCGTGCAGCACCAGGCCGAGCAGATGCGCCTGAACGATGGCCGCACCGACCGCGCCGGCCGCTTCATCGTCGGCTCCATGACCATGGGCCGGCATGAGCCCGAGGGCGAGCTGTACCAGCTCACGCCCCAAGGCCAGGTGAACACTCTGGACCGCGGCATACAGCTGGCCAACGCCACCTGCTTCAGCCCGGACGGCCGCTGGCTCTACTTTGCCGACAGCATGGAGCGCAAGATCCGCCGCTACCCCTACGACCCGGCCACAGGCCAGGTCGGGCCGAGCGAAGTGCTGGTCGACACCGCGCCCTACGGTTCCGCGCCCGATGGCGCAACGGTCGATGCCGAAGGCTGCATCTGGGTGGCGCTGGTGCTGGTCGGGCAGCTCGCACGCTTCAGGCCCGACGGCACGCTGGAGCGCAGCATCCAGTTTGCCAAGGACAGCTACATCACCTGCCCCTGCTTTGGCGGGCCGGAGCTCGACACCATCTACCTGACCTCCATCCGCAACAGCGGCAACCTGCTGCGCTCAGATCACCCGGACGCAGGTGCCGTGTTCGTGGTGCGCGGCACCGGCGTGCGCGGCATAGCGGAGGCGCGCTTTGACGACCTTCGCCTTTCATCCCCCTCCAGCTCCCCAAAGGTTTCAGCATGACCCGGCGTTTCGAAGGCAAGGTAGCACTCATCACCGGCGGCGCACGCGGCATAGGCCGCGGCATCGCCCTGGCCATGGCGGCAGAGGGCGCCATCGTCGGCGTGCTGGACCGGTCGGAAGACCTGGCACAGGAGGTCGCCGCCGCCATAGTGGCCCAGGGCGGGCGCGCCATGGCCTTTGGCGGCGACGTGGCCCAGCGCGCCACCTTCAGCCACGCGGTGTCGGCCATGAAGGAGCAACACGGCCGCTTCGACGTGCTGGTCAACAACGCGATCTGGGTGCGCTACGGTGCTATCCAGGACATCACGCCCGAGATGCTGGAGCGCATGGTGGGCACCGGCTTCAACTCCATCGTCTGGGGCATACAGGTGGGCTCTGCGGCCATGGAGGCCGGCGGCAGCATCGTCAACATCGCCTCATCCGCCGCCTTTTTGGGCCTGCCCGAAGGCATGCTGTACTGCGGCGTGAAATCTGGCGTGCTGGGCCTGAGTCGTTCGGCCGCGGTGGACCTGGGCCCGCTCGGCATCCGCGTCAACTCGATCTGCCCGGGCTCGGTGGCGACCGAGGGCGTGAAGATCAACGTCGACCCCGAGAAGGCGGCGATCCGCATCGCCAAGACGCCGCTGAAGCGCCTGGGCACGGTGGAGGACATCGCGCGGGCCGCCTGCTTTTTGGCATCGGACGAGGCCAGCTTCATCACCGGCGAATCGCTGCTGGTGGACGGCGGCGTGACCCACGCCTTCCTCTAAAGCCGCAAGCCCCATGGACAACGCCCCCATCCTGGAAGCCCGCGGCCTGAGCCGGCAGTTCAGCGGCTTCTATGCCGTGAAAGACGTAGACCTGCGCGTGCGCCGGCATTCGGTGCATGCGCTGATAGGCCCCAACGGCGCCGGCAAGACCACCTGCTTCAACCTGCTCACCACCTTTTTGCGGCCCAGCGCCGGCCATGTGTTCTTCAACGGGCAAGACATCTCGCGCAGCGACCCGGCATCGGTTGCCATGGCCGGGCTGGTGCGCTCGTTCCAGATCTCGGCCGTGTTTGGCCAGATGACGGTGCTGGAGAACGTGCGCGTGGCGCTGCAGAAAAAGGCCGGCGGCAGCTTTGCCTTCTGGCGCAACGCACGCGTGCTGCAACGCCTGAACGAGCGCGCCATGGAGCTGCTCGGCCGCGTCGGCCTGGAGCGCTGGCGCGACACGCTGGCCGGCGAGCTGCCCTACGGCCGCAAGCGCGCGCTGGAGCTGGCCACCACGATCGCGCTGGAGCCCGAGATGATCCTGCTCGACGAGCCCATGGCCGGCCTGGGCCATGAAGACATCGCCCCGGTGATGGAGCTGATCCGCACCGTGGCCCAAGGCCGCACGGTGCTGATGGTGGAACACAACATGAAGGTGATCGCCGAGCTGTGCGACCGCGTCACCGTGCTGCAGGCCGGCCAGGTGCTGGCCGAGGGCAGCTATGACGAGGTCTCGCGCGATGCGCGGGTGATCGAGGCTTACGTTGGCGGGGCTGCCCATGGCTGATGCCAACACGCGCCCCATGCTGCAGGTGGCCGGCCTGCGCGCCTGGTACGGCGAGACCCTGGCGCTGCACCGCATCGACCTGGAAGTGCGCGAGGGCGAGGTGGTCTGCCTGCTGGGCCGCAACGGCGCCGGCAAGACCACCACGCTGCGCGCCATCGTCGGGCTGCTGGGCCGCCGCGAAGGGCAGATCCAGCTGCAAGGCAAAGCAACAGAGGGCCTGCCGCCCGAGGCCATCGCCAAACTGGGCGTGGCCTATTGCCCGGAAGAGCGCGGCATCTTCGCCAGCCTGACCACGGAAGAAAACCTGCTGCTGCCGCCCGTGCTACACCCGGGCGGGCTCAGCGTGGCCGAGATCTACCAGCTGTTTCCCAACCTGCAGCAGCGCCGCAAGAGCCCGGGCACGCGCCTGTCGGGCGGCGAGCAGCAGATGCTGGCCATTGCCCGCATCCTGCGCACGGGCGCCAAGCTGTTGCTGCTCGACGAGCCCACCGAAGGCCTGGCCCCGGTGATCGTCGAGAAGATCGGCCAGACGATAGGCCTGCTGCGCCAGCGCGGCTTCACGGTGCTGATGGTGGAGCAGAACTTCCGCTTTGCCTCGGCGCTGGCCGACCGCTTCTACGTCATCGAGGAAGGCCAGGTGGCCGGCCACTTCCGCCGTGACGAACTTGACACCCAGCGCGCCCAGGTCGAAGCCCTGCTGGGTCTTTGAACGCGCCCACAGGATTGTTATGGACAGCTTTTTCGGAATCCCCTGGGCGGCGCTGATCGGCCAGTTGATGGTGGGGCTGATCAACGGCTCTTTCTACGCGCTGATGAGCCTGGGCCTGTCGATCATCTTCGGCCTGCTGCATGTGGTGAACTTTGCGCACGGTGCCCAGTACATGCTGGGCGCCTTCGTCGCCTGGGGCCTGCTGGAGTACTTTGGCATCGGCTACTGGCCGGCACTGCTGATTGCACCGCTGGTGGTCGCCGCCTTTGGCCTGACGTTCGAGCGGCTGCTGCTGCGACGCCTGTATGCGCTGGACCATGTCTATGCACTGCTGCTGACCTTTGGCGTGGCGCTGCTGATGGAGGGCGGCTTTCGCCGGCAGTTCGGCGTCAGCGGCCAGCCCTATCCCAACCCGCTCAGTGGTGGGCTGGATGTGGGCGTGACATTTCTGCCGCTCTACCGCATCTGGGTGATCCTGGCGGCGCTGGCGGTATGCCTGGGCACCTGGTTCTTCATCGAGAAGACCAAGCTCGGCGCCTACCTGCGCGCGGCCAACGAGAACACGCCGCTGGTGCGCACCTTCGGCATCAACGTGCCACGCATGCTGATGCTGACCTACGGCCTGGGCGTGGGCCTGGCCGGTCTGAGCGGCGTGATGGCCGCCCCCATCTACCAGGTCAGCCCGCTGATGGGCTCCAACCTGATCATCGTGGTGTTCGCGGTGGTGGTGATCGGTGGCATGGGCTCGATCCTCGGCTCGATCGTCACCGGCTTCGGCCTGGGCGCGATCGAGGGACTGACCAAGCTGCTGTACCCGGACGGCGCGGGCGTCGTGATCTTCGTCGTGATGATCCTGGTGCTGGCCGTGCGCCCGCACGGGCTCTTCGGCCACGCCCACTAGGACACCTGCCATGCATTTCCTGAGCCCCCGCACCAACCTTGTCCTGCTGCTGCTCGCCATTGCGGCGGTGGCAGTCGCGCCCTTTGTGGCCTACCCGCTGTTCCTGATGAAGCTGATGTGCTTCGCGCTGCTGGCGGCATCCGTCAACCTGCTGGTCGGCTACATCGGACTGCTGTCCTTCGGGCATGCAATGTTCTACGGCGCCGCCGGCTATGTCACCGCGCATGCGGTCAAGGTCTGGGGCTGGGATGGGGCGGCCGGCATTCTGGCGGGCGTGGGCGTGGCCGCCGCCATAGGCTTGCTCACCGGCCTGCTGGCGATCCGGCGTCAGGGCATTTACTTCTCGATGATCACGCTGGCCTTCGCGCAACTGGTGTATTTCATTGCGCTGCGCATGCCTTTCACGGGCGGCGAAGACGGCATCCAGGACGTGCCGCGCCCCCTGGTGCTGGGCCTGATCCCGCTGCACAACGACATGGCGCTGTACTACTTTGTCGCCGTGATGGTGGGCCTGGGCTTCTGGCTGATCTACCGCGTGGTGCACTCGCCCTTCGGCCAGGTGCTGCGCGCCATCCGCGACAACGAGCCGCGCGCCCAGTCGCTCGGCTACCGCGTGCTGCGCTACAAGCTGCTGGCCTTTGTGCTGTCGGCCGCGCTCGCCGGCCTGGCGGGCTCGCTCAAGGTGCTGGTGTTCCAGCTGGCCACGCTCACCGACGTGCACTGGGCGACCTCGGGCGAGGCGCTGCTGATCTGCATCGTGGGCGGCATGCAGACGCTGCTGGGGCCGGTGATCGGGTCCATCGTCATCGTGTCGATGGAGAACTACCTTGCCTCTTTTGCCGAATGGGTGCTGATCATCCAGGGCGCCGTCTTCGTGCTGGTGGTGATGCTGTTCCGCAAGGGCATCGTCGGCCAGTTCTATGCCTATATCGCCAGCCGCAGGCCGGCGGCTTGAGGAGTTTCCCGATGCCCCATGACCTTCCCCCCAGCTGGCCCGCAACGCCCGGCCTGCTCGCCGGCCGGCTGGCACTGGTAACCGGCGCCGCCAGCGGCATAGGCCGCGCGATTGCCACGGCCTATGCCGAGGCCGGCGCGCGCGTGATCGTGACGGACATCAGCAGCGAGCGCTGCGCCGACACCCTGGCCGCCGTGCGCGCCGCTGGCGTCCAAGGCTGGGCCTACGCGCTCGATGTGTCGGATGCCGAGGCCTGCCTGGCGCTGGCCGCCGCGATGCAGGACACGGCTGGCGATATCGACACCCTGGTGAACAACGCCGGCGTCATCATCCGCGAAGGCATGGACAGCCCGCGCGCGCAAGAGAACCTGCACCGCACCATGGACGTGAACCTGTTCGGCGTGTTCAACACCGTCCACGCCTGGATGCCGGCGCTGCGGCGTACGCGCGGCTGCATCGTCAACATCGCCTCGGGCGCGGCCTTTATCGCCCAGGGCGGCGCGTTGGGCTACTCCGCCTCCAAGGCCGCGGTGAAGATGCTCACGCAGACCCTGGCGCTGGACCTGGCGCCCGACGGCATCCGCGTCAACGCGCTGGCCCCCGGCGTGATCGACACGCCCATGACCGAAGCCACCCGCACCGACCCGGCCCGCCTCGCCCGCTTCATGCAGCGCATCCCCGCCGGCCGCCTGGGCCAGCCGCACGAACTGGCCGGCCCGGCGGTGTTCCTGGCCTCGGGCCTGGCGAGCTTTGTGAACGGCGTGACCTTGCCGGTGGATGGCGGCACGCTGGCCGTCTAGAGCCTTCGCGGGCCGATCAATGGGCGATCAATCGGCCCAGGCGGCGCATCAGAAGCGGTGACGAATGGCCAGGGTCAGGCTGTTGACGTCCTTGCCGGGGGCTGCAGCCACCCCGCCGAGATAGCCATTGCCGCCCAGCAGATCCTGCGACGTGTTCTTGTTTTCAAGGTGCGTCAGAACGGCATTGAGGTCGGTGCGCTTGGACAGCTGATAGGTGTAGGCCGCGCCGTAGGAGTACCGATCGGCATTGAACGGCCGGCGGTCGTTCATGTTGTTGTAGGCCACGGCAACGCTGTGTACGCCGCTCGTGATGCGATAGCCGATCTGGAACAGGCGGGCGTCCTGCTTGAAGCCCTGGATGAAGGCGTTTTGCACCAGGCCCGCCACGGGGGCCGTCGCCGGGTTGGCCGCCAGGCTGGCAGCGATGGTCGAGAGATCGGTCGGGTTGTCGTCCTTGATGGCCGCATATTGACCGGACAGCGTGCCTGGCCCGACATCCACCGTGGCCCCGACGATGGCCGTGGTGAGCGACTTGGCGCCCAGTTCGTTGTTGCGCGTGTTGTATCCACCACCGAAGGAATAGCCGGCGCCCTTGTACATGGCCATGACGCCCATCAGCCGCCGGGCGCTCGTGTTGCCGGCCACCTCGCCAGCGGCATACATGGCAGTGGCGGAGAGGCCGCCCATCTGCAGTCCGTACTGGAGCGAGTTGCTGACCCGGATATCGAAGGACGCCGGAATCGCCACCAACTGCCCCAGAGCCAGGCTGGACTCGGTTTTCATCACGTCGAAATTGGCGGAGGCCAGGTAGCCCGGCGTGTACTGGCGGCCTGCCGTGAAGGCTCCGATCGGAGTGACCAGGCCCACGAACATCTGGCGGTCAAAAAAGCCGTTGTTCAGGTTGACGCCGACGGACGTGCCGATCTGCGCGGCCACGGCGGAGACCGCCGGCTGCAGCGCAGCGGGCAGGCCCAGCGAGGTGGCGGTGCTCAGGCGATCTGGCAGGCGGCCTCCGGAAATCGGCCGATTGCTGAGGGTGCCGGTGTCGGCCTCCAGGCGCGACTCCATCGTGAAGATGGCGCGATAGCCGCCGCCCAGGTCTTCGCTGCCCTTGAAGCCGAGGCGCGAGCCTTCCATGTTGCCGCTGGTCAGCTGGTTCACGCTGCCCCCAGGGGCGCCGCTAATGTGGTTGATGCCGAGGTCGAGCAGGCCGTAAATCGTGACACTGCTTGTGCCCAGCGTGGCCTGCGCCATCGCCGCGGACGACATGCAGGCGAGAACCACTACCGACAGCGCATGGATTTTTTTCATAACGTCTCCGAGTTGAGGGTGAAATGCACGGGCGTTCCAAAAAAGGAAGGAACCGTCTTTGCATCGGAGGTTAGTGGGTATGTTTCAGACGGTAAAGATGGGTGTTACCGAGCGTGATGCATTCGAGACAGGGGGAAACCCGGGCTGCGCGCGCGCCCACTCTTTGTTAGGAAGGTGCTTGCAATTTCCGAGGTACGAGGAAATGCGCAGGCGACCTGGGCAGGGAAAAGCTTGCAGACACAGCGCCGCTGCTGAGCAAATGGCCCAAGTGGCAAACGGTGCCCTGCCCGCTTCGCCAAATGAAGAAAAGCCTGACCGGCACGACATCAGCGTGCTGGATCAGGCCTTGAAAAATCAGATGCGAGAGGAACTGGGCCGCAACATCAGGCCGCAACGGCCTCTTGCGCGTACTCGAACACATAGTCCCGGTAGCCGCCCTGCACCGCTGCAGCGCAATATTCGCGGTACTTCTGGAAGCCGCCGGTGAAGAGCGTAAGCCCCTGCGGCTTGTCCTTGACGTTGGCGCCTACGTACCAGGTCTTGGCCTTGGTCAGCAGCGTGCGCTGGGACAGTGCGTAGACCAGGTCCATCCAGGCTTGCTCGGCCTGGGCTGTGGGCTCTATCGCCGCCAGGCCGTTCTTTTCCATGTGCACCATGGCGGCAGCGATCCAGTCGACATCGTGCTCGCTGATGCGGATGATGTTGGCCAGCGCGGCCGGGCCGTTGGGGCCGGTGGTCATGAAGAGGTTGGGGAAGCCTTCCATCATCAGGCCCAGGTGCGAGCGCGCGCCGTCCTTCCACTTGTCGTTCACCGTGCGGCCGTCGCGGCCGACCACGTCAAAGGCCAGCAGCGCGCCGGTCAGCCCGTCGTAGCCAGTGGCGAAGATGAGCACATCCAGCTCGACCTCGCCCGCCTGTGTGCGCACGCCGCGCTCGGTGATTTCCACCAGCGGGTCGGTGATGCAATCCATCAGGTGCACGTTGGGCCGGTTATAGGTCTCGTAGTAGCTGCTGTCCAGGCAGGGGCGGCGCGCAAAGATGGGGTAGCCGCGCGGCTTGAGCTTTTCTGCCGTGGCCGGGTCGCGCACGACTTGGCTGATCTTGCCGCGCACGAATTCGGCCACGTGCTCGTTGGCCTCGGCGTTGGTCATCAGGTCGGAGAAGGTGCCGAGCATGGCCAGGCCGCCGTTCTTCCAGGCGTCCTCCAGCAACTGCTGGCGCTGCTTTGGCGTCACGCTGAAGAAGGCGCGCGTGGACTGGGGCCGCACACCGCCGACCGCGCTGTTGCGCGCGGCCTCGCGGATGCCGGCGTAGTTGCGTTTGACATCTGCCACGTAGTCGGCGTCGAGCGCCTCATTGCGCATCGGCATGGTGAAGCTTGGCGTGCGCTGGAACACGAACAGTTCGCCCGCCTCCTTGCCCACCTCTTGCACGATCTGGATGCCGGTCGACCCGGTGCCGATCACGCCCACGCGCTTGCCGGCAAAGCTGACGGGTTCATGCGGCCAGCGGCCGGCGCGAAAGAGCTGGCCCTTGTAGCGCGCTATGCCGGGAAGCTCGGGGTCCTTCGGGATAGACAGCGGGCCGGTGGCCATGATGCAGTAGGTGGCCTCGTAGCGCTCGCCGCGATCGGTGGTCACCGTCCACAGCTTGCGCTCCTCGTCCCATACCGCGCTGGTCACGCGCGTGTTGAACTGGATGTGTTTGCGCAGGTCCAGCCGGTCAGCCACGAAGTTGATGTAGCGCAGCAACTCGGGCTGGGCCGCGAACTGCTCGGACCAGGTCCACTCCTGCTCGACCTCGGGCGAGAAAGAAAAGCTGTAGTCGATGCTGGGCAGATCGACGCGGGCGCCGGGGTAGCGGTTCCAGTACCAGACGCCGCCGCAGTCTCCACCCGCCTCGAAGCCCTGGATGCGCAGGCCCATCTCGCGAAAGCGGTAGACGGCACACATGCCGCCAAAGCCGGCGCCGACCACGACCACGTCGAGCCGCGTGGGTGGGGATGGCTGCCCCTTGAGTGTTTCAACCTTCATGTCTGTCTCCTTTGTCTGTTCTTACGCAAGCACAAAGGAATGATGCCCAGCGCCCCTCTGCGCATCAAGAAACGCAGCGTGATGCTGGCAAACATCACATCCATGATTTTGGGCCTATGCAGCAGCCGGCGGCTCCGCCTCTAGCTGCTGCGCAAGCCGGCGCATCAGCGCGGTGTAGCGCGCGCGGTGCGGGCGTATGCGCTCTATCGTGCCGCCCAGGCCCAGCACCGCGATATGCCCCTGCACGCGGCACGGCAGCACCACGCCGATGGTGGCGCCGCCCAGCAGCGGCATGTTCTCCATGTAGAGCGCCTTGCGGCTGCGCGCATCGGCCACCTGCGCCGCAATCGTCTCCAGCGCCACGCGGTCTTCCGCCAGCGGCGTGGCGATGTTGGCCCGGTGCACCAGCTTCTCCACCTCGGCATCCGAACGGTCTGTCAGCAGCAGCCAGCCCACGGCCGATTGCGTGAGCGGGCGCATGCTGCCCTCGTCGGTGTGGAAGCGCAGCGCGTGCGTGGACTGGATCACGCGGATGTACTGCAGGTAGATGTCGTTGAGTACGCTGATCGATACCGTCTCGCCGGTGGCGCTGTGCAGGTCGCGCAGCACTTCCATGATGTGGCCCTGGCCAAACAGCGCGTGCGGGACCCAGTCGCCCAGCGAGGCCACCTTGAGCGTGGGGAAGTACACACGCGCCGCGCGGTCGTAGTTGAGGTAGCCCAGCGCAATCAGGTTCTTCAGCAGCACCGTGGTGCTGGACTGCGGATAGCCCAGCGCATCGCTGATCTGCTTGAGCGGCAGCGGCTTGCGCACCTGCGCGAAGTGTTCCAGCACCTGCAGCACGCGCGTGGCGGACTTCACCGTGGCAAGGCTCATGCTTGTCTCCAAAATCACATGCGTGATAGTAGCCATCGAGGCTGCGTTTTTCTTGGGGCTTCACTGCGCCGGCGACATCATGGTGCGCCCGTATGCAAAGGAGACACCACATGAAGCCCGGCACATTCCACACACAGCGCAAGGCCACGTGATGCGTTGCATCGTCACCGGCGCAGCACGCGGCATAGGCCGCGCCATCGCACTGCGCATCGCCCGCGATGCCGCTGCCCAGGGCGGCGCGCAACTGGCGCTGGCCGATGTGCATGCCCACGAACTGGCCACGCTCCAGGACGAACTCCAGGCCCTGGGCAGCAGCGCAATTACCGTGACGGGTGATCTGGCCGATGCGGCCTTTCCTGCCCGCCTTTGTGCTGCGGCGGTGGCCGCGTTTGGCGGCCTGGATGCGGTGGTCAGCAACGCGGGCCTTGCCACACCCGGGCTGCTGGCGGACTACACGGTAGAAGCCTGGGACCGTGTCTTTGCCGTCAACACGCGCGCGCCCTGGCTGCTGGCGCAGGCCGCCTACCCGGCACTGCGTGATGCGCGCGGCGCCTTGCTGTTGGTGGCCTCGATATCCGCCACCCATGCCACCTCGCCACTGGGCGCCTACAGCCCGAGCAAGGCGGCGGCACTGATGCTGGTGCGGCAACTGGCCGGTGAATGGGGGCCGGACGGCATACGCGTCAATGCGCTGTCGCCCGGCCTGACGCTCACGCCCGGTACCGCCGTGGCCTATGCCGATCCGCAGGCCCGTGCGCAGCGCGAGCAGCGCGTGCCCCTGCGCCGCCTGGCCGAGCCCGAGGACATGGCCGCCGTTGCGGCCTTTTTGATCGGGCCCGACGCGGCTTATGTCAGCGGCGCCGAGCTGCAAGTGGACGGCGGCCTGGGGCAGACGCTGATGGGCTCGCTGCCCATGGCGGGCTGGAAAACTATCAAATAGATAGCTAGTAGCCCAGACAGGTAAAGGGCTATAGGCATATTTCATCAAAATTTTGATGCAAGGCACTGCTAGCCCCTCAAGCTACAGCTCTTCAGAAAGCGTGCCGCACGCCCATGTGAAACACGTCGCTATTGCCGTTGTTGCTCAGCCCCGCCTGCGAAGTAGCGCCCGTCACCGCATAGGCCGCGCCATTGCTGTTCTTGACCTTGCCGTAGTCCACATAGAGGCTGGTGCGCTTGGACAGCGCGTACAGGTAGGCGATACCGAACTGGGTCGCGTCGCGGTTCAAGGGACCACGGTCGTCCACGCGGATCGCCTGCGCCAGGATGGTGCTCACGCCAAAGGGAACGGCCACGCCCAATGAGACGCTGCGGTCGTCCTGCCCGGCGTAGTAGCCCACCAGCGGGAAGCCCGCCAGTTGCACGTTGTTGTCCAGCCCCGCATGCACGGCCGGCGTGGTAGCCGCACCAGGGTTCTTGAAGGTGGCAAAGGAGCCGAACAGCTTGAATGAGCCAAAGTTGTAGGCCAGGCTGGAGTTGAACCAGCGCAGCGTGCTCAGGTCGACCGGGCTGCGCAGCGTGGTGTAGGCCACGGCCCCGCTCAAGTCGTTGGCGGCGTAGAAGCCCGAGACCGCAATCTGGTTGCCGGCCTTGCTGCTGTCTGGCGGCTGGCTGCTGTGCTCGCCGGGCGAATACGAGAGCTTGGTCAGAAAGCCGTTGAAGCTTGGCGACTGGTACCAGATGGTGTTGTTGACCCGCCCGGTCGCGGGCTGGATGCCTTGCAGATTGCCGGCGCCGCCCAGGCCGAAGGCATCGCCTACCGCCTGCGCCTCCGACGCGATGGAGACGACGGTTCGGCCCAGCCGGATTTCGCCAAAGCTGCCCGACAGGCCGACGATGGAGCCACGGCCGAAGAACTTGGCGCCCGCGCCCTGGTTCTGGCCCGAGGTGCCGGTGTCGCTGTTGATGCCGGCCTCCAGCAGGAAGTTGGCGCGCAGGCCGCCGCCCAGGTCCTCGCTGCCGCGAAAGCCCAGGCGCGAGCCGTTCATGTGGCCGCTGTCGAGCTTCCAGATGCGCCCGCCAGGTGCCGACGCATAGGCCACGCTGGTGTCGAGCAAGCCGTAGATGGTGACGCTGCTGGCCGGCGTGGCGGCCATGCCGCCGGCCGGCAGGATGATCTGGCGCAGCTCTTCTTTCTGCGCCTGCTGCGCCCCCGCCGGGCCGGCGCCGCCGATGCACAGGGCGGCGGCAATAAGCGCCAGAGCATTATGAGACGGCCGATTCTTCGGAGTTATTTTTGTGCTTGCGCACGGCACTGATCGCATGAATTGTCTCCTCACGACTCAATATCTTGAAAACGCAGAAAAGCTGCGCACTTCCGGCCAGTGCATCACATCCAAAAAACTACCTGCCAGCCGGTTAGCACGAATGCTAGAGAGCAAAAACAGCACTTTCAAGAGGCATTTCGAGGGGTGCGGGTATGTCCTGAGACAAAAAAAAGCCCGCCGTACAGGCGAGCCAAAGCCCTTGCAGAAAAGCAAGTTTATTAATACCAAAGGGCTTATATAAAAGCTGAGGAGTTCGGTCTTTTAATAATCAAGCACCTCTAATCAAAATCAAGAGGCCGAGAAACTTCCCACCAGCGAATACCAGGGATCGCCCGGTTTCGGCGCGCCCACCGGCTGGCGCACGCCCATGCGCTCGGCGTCGCTGGTGGTGGGCCCGGGGGCCTCACGCATCCAGTCATAAGTCACCACCCGCGCCGCCACGCGCCACTCCGCGCCCCGGCGCTCGAAGCGGTCGACGTAGCGCCCGCACAGAAAGGTTTCGCGCGGTTTGCCTTCGGCGTCCTGGTCGATCTGGTGGGCCTGGAAATAGCTCTCCACCGCCGCTGCGGCGCCATGCAGCTCGATCGAGATATTGCCCAGCAGGTGCACCGTGCGGGCGCCGTCCTTGCGCTTGTCGAGCGCCCATTCGATGAAGCCGGCGGCGGTGCCTTTGTAGGGGCCGTGCTGATCGGTGGCGTCGGGCCAGTAGGACGAGCGCAGCGCCGCCTCGTCGCAGCGGTCTATGCCGCGGCAGTAGCGGTAGAGGCATTCGCGGATGGCGTCGCGGTCGCTCAGCTCCGCCAGGCGGGCCTCCAGTGCGGCAATACGGGATTCAAGGGCTTCAGTGCTCATGGGAGTCTCCATGCAGGGTGATGACCGCGTCCAGGCAGGCAGCGCCTTGCGTGCGCACTACCAGCGGGTTGATGTCCACGCTCTCCAGCACGTCGGCGTGGGCCAGGGCAAAGTCCGACAGCCGGCAGATGGCATCGACCAGCGCCGCCTCGTCGTACTGCGGGCCACCGCGCCAGCCGCGCAGCAGTTGCGTGGAGCGCACGGCGTTGAGCAAGGCACGCGCGCGCTCGGGCGTTACCGGTGCCGAGGCAAAGGCCACGTCCTGGAACAGCTCCACCGCCGTGCCGCCAGAGCCATACATCAGCATGGGCCCGAAGGTCGGGTCGCGGTGCAGCCCCAGGATCACCTCGACACCGCCTTGCAGCATGGGCGCGATCAGCACGCCTTCTATGCGCGCATCCGGCCGGGCGGATTTGGCGCGGGCCAGCAGTTGGGCGTAGGCGTCCTGCACGGCCGCAGCCTCCTGCAGGCGCAGCATCACGCCGCCCACCTCGGTCTTGTGCGGGATATCGGGCGAGACGATCTTGGCCACCACCGGGAAGCCCATGGCCTGCGCCGCCTGTGCCGCATCGGCGGCGCTGCGGCACAGGCGCTCGGGCAGCACCGGCAGGCCGGCTGCGGCCAGGGCGCGTTTGGCGCCGTCTTCGGTGGATACGTCGCCCAGCGTGCTGGCATCAAGCGCTTTGTGCGCCGGCTGGTAGAGCGCGCCCAACCGCTGCTGCAGGCGCGCCAGCGCCGCCACCGCGCGCACTGCGCGTGACGGGTCTTCGAACACAGCAATGCCCTGCTGCTCCAGCGCCTGGTTGACCTCGGGCGTGGACAGCATCACCAGCACCAGCATGCGTCCCGGGTGCCGCTGTTTCAGCGCGATCAGCTCTGCCTGCGTGCTGGCAAAGCGCTGCGGCGACAGGCCCACGTGCGCCAGGTAGGCAAACACCGTGCCGTAGCCCGCGTGGTCCAGCATGGTGGCCACGGTGCGCGGCACGCCGCTGGCCACCGCCGTCACCTGCGCCGTCATGTCCAGCGGGTTGCTGGCCACGGCAAAGGGCAGCAGCTCCAGCGCGGCGCGGCGTGCCAGCTCTGGCAGGGGCGGCAGCGCCAGGCCACGCTCGCCGGCGTCGTCGGCCATCAGCACGCCGATGCCGCCCGAGCCGGTGACAACGCCCACATCCGCGTTGGCCGGCAATGCGCCGGCCACGGAGAACAGGTAGGCGATGTCCAGCATCTCTTCGATCGACTCGGGCCGCCAGGCGCCGCACTCGGCAAACACCGTGTCGTAAACCACGTCGTTGCCGGCCAGCGAGCCGGTGTGGGTGGATGCGGCAGCAGCGCCCAGTTCGGTGCGCCCCACCTTCATGATCAGCACCGGCTTGCCGGCGGCTGCCGCCTTAAGCAACGCGCGCCGCAGGCGCTCGCCATCGCGGCAAGATTCCAGCGCGGCGCAGATCACGCGGGTGTCGGGGTCGTCCACCAGGTAGTCGATGCACTCGGCCACGTCCACGTCGGCCTCATTGCCGGTGGCGATGATCTTGCTGAAGCCCAGCCCGCGCAGCGAGGCCATGCCATAGGTGGCCGAGCCAAAGGCGCCACTCTGCGTGGCCAGCGCGATCGGGCCGGGCATGGGCTTGAGCCCATTCAGCGCGGTCGAGAAGGTGGCGAAGAAGCGCGTTGGCACATTCAGCAGGCCGAGCGAATTCGGGCCCAGCATGCGCACGCCGGCGTCGCGGCACATAGCAACGAGCCGGTCTTGCAGCGCACGGCCGGCGGCGTCGATCTCGGCAAAGCCTGCGGTCATCACCTGTATGGCCTTGACGCCCTTGGCGATGCTGTCGCGCACAGCCGCCTCTACGCCGGCCACGGGCACGCAGATGATGGCGTGGTCTACCGGGTGCGGGATGTCCAGCACGCTGGCGTAGGCCGGCAGGCCCTGGATGCTGGCGCCGCTTTTGTTGACGGGGTAGAGCGGTGCCTCAAAGCCGCCTTCGAGCATGAAGCGCAGCGGCCGCCCGCCAATGCGCTCTGGGTCGGACGAGGCGCCGATGAGCGCAACGGATGCGGGATGGAACAGGGGATGGAGCGAGTGCATGGCAAACATCCTGGCTCAGTGCAGCACCGGCTCGGCCGCCAGGCGGTCCAGCTGGGCAAAGCGGTCGCCCCACTGCAGGCTGCACGACAAGGCATGCATGGCCAGCCGCGCCGCCGGCAGTTCGCGCGACATGCCGATGCCGCCATGCAGCTGGATGGTGGCCTCTGCCACCTGGCGCCCGGTGACCGACAGGTAGAGCTTGGCCAGCGACACCTGGCGCAGCACGGCATCGCCGCGCGCGTCCAATGCCAGCACCAGTTGCCGCACCAGGCCGCGCGCGTTCTCGTAGGCCACATACATCTCGACCACCTTGTGGCGCAGGGCCTGGAAGGTGGACAGCGCCACGCCAAACTGCTGGCGCGCGCTGAGGTAGTCGATGGTCTGTTCGATCATGGCGCCGATGGCACCTACGGTCTGGGCGCAGGCGATCAGGGCGCCGACGGCGCGCGCGCGCTCCACCAGCGCAGCCACCGCCGCGCCGCGGGCCAGCACGCAGGACAACGGCAACTCAATGCCGGCCACGGCAATGTCCACGGTCTGCCGCGCGTCTAGCCCCAAGTAGCTGCGGGCCTGGCCCGGCAGCGCGTCGCGCGGCGCCAGCACCAGCAGCGCGTCGCCAGCGGGCTCATGCGCAATGAACAAAAAGTGCGTGGCGGGCTCGGTCAGGTCGGCACCGCGCAGGCTGCCGTCCAGCAACAAGCGCTCACCCTGCACACGGCCGGCGATGGTGCCGGGCGCGGCATCCAGCACCGGGCAGACCGACGCGGCGCCGGTAGCCACCTCGCGCAGCAGCGCTTCGGCCACGGGCTGGCCCGGCAGGCCGGCGAGCAGGCTGGGCACCACGGCGCAGCGCGCCACCAGCGGTGCCGGCAGCGCATAGCGGCCGGCGGCCTCGGCGATGGCGGCCACGTCGCCCAAGGAGGCGCCTGCGCCGCCCAGGTCTTCAGCGACCAGCACCGCCTGCCAGCCCAGCGCAAGGAATTGGCTCCAGGTGGCGCTGGGCTCTTGTGCCTGAAAGGTTTCGGTCACCGCTGCGGTGGCCGCCACGCGCAGCGTGGTGTCGTAGAGATCGCCGGGGAACATCGGCGAGGCATGGAAGGGCATGGTTCAGGCTCCGAAGAGGTCGCGGGCAATGACGTTTTTCTGGACCTCGCTGGTACCGCCGGCAATGCTGCGCGAGCGGTAGAAGAGGTAGGTGTGGACGAGCTGGCGCTGCACATCGGCAGGGTCGTCTGCCGTGGCGGCAACGCCCTCAACCAGGCGCGCGGCGTGCTCAGGGCCGACGATGTCCAGCGCGATGCCTATCAACTGCTGCGACAGCTCGGAGCAATGCAGCTTGAGCGCCGAGGATTTCGATGCGGCCAGGGTGCCCTGCATTTCTTCCTGGATGGCGCTGAGCAGCATCTCGCGCGCGCCCATGACGCCGGCCTGCGCCAGGTACAGGCGCTCCAGCAGCACATGCTGGCTGGGGGAGGCGCCGCTATGGCTGCGGCGCTGCTGCAGCAGCGCCTCCATCTGCTCGGCCAGGCGCGCCAGGCGCGGCACGGTGGCGGGCGACAGGCGCTCGCGGTCGAGCAAGAATTTGGCGCACTTCCAGCCTTCACCCTCGGTGCCGACCAGGTTGGCGCAGGGCACGCGCACGTCGTTCAGGAACACCTCGTTGACGTGGTGCCAGTGGTCGATGGTGGGAATTGGCCGCACCGCTATGCCCGGCGTATTCATGGGGATCAGCAACAGCGAGATGCCGGCCTGCTTGCGGCCCTCAGTAGAGGTGCGCACCAGCGTGTACATCATGTCGGCCTCTTGCGCATGCGAGGTCCAGACCTTCTGGCCGTTGACCACGTAGTCGTCGCCGTCGCGCACCGCCGAGGTCTTGAGCGAGGCCAGGTCCGATCCGGCGCCGGGCTCCGAGTAGCCCTGGCACCACCACTCGCTGCCGTCCAGGATGCGCGGCAGAAAGCGCGCCTTCTGCGCCTCCGTGCCGAAATGCATGATTACCGGGCCGATATGGCCCAGGCCGTGGTGGTACTGCGGCGGGCAATCGGCCTGGGCCGTGATCTCTTCAAACAAATAGCGCTGCTGCAGGTCCCAGCCGGTGCCGCCGTACTGCACCGGCCAGTTGGGCGCGCCCCAGCCGCGCGCATGCAGCTTCTCTTGCCAGGCGCGGTAGTCGGGGCGAGTGAGCTTGTACTGGTCGCGCACGATGGCGCGCAGCGCAGGCGGGCACTCTTGCTCGGCAAACTGGCGCAGCTCTTCACGGAAGGCCGCATAGGGGTCGAAGGAAAGGGTCGGTGTGGTGCTCGTCATGTCGGAGGAAGGCAAGGGATTGCTCGCGTTTCAATGGAAGCTGCGGCCGCCGTCGACGGCCAAGGCCACGCCGGTCACGAAGGAGGATTCACGCGAGCTGAGGTAGAGCGCGGCGTGGGCGATTTCCACGGGCTGGCCGATGCGCTGCAGCGCATAGCGCGGCGCCACCTGCTCGCGCAGCACCTCTTCGCTGTAGCCGGCGCGCACCATGGGCGTATCCACCGCGCCAGGGCAGATGGTGTTGGCGCGTATCGGTGCCCACTCCAGCGCCAGCGTCTTGGTCAGCGAGATCACTCCCGCCTTGGAGGCCGCATAGGCGCCACGGCGGCGGAAGGGCTGCAGGCCCTGGCCGGAGGAGAAGTTGACGATGGTGGCGCCCGGCGCCTGGCGCAGGTAGGGCTCGCAGGCGCTGCAAACCAAAAAGCTGCCGGTCAGGTTGATGTCGATGACACGGCGCCAATCGCTGGCCGACAACTCGGCCAGCAGATCGGTATTGGCCACGCCCGCCGCATTCACCACGCCATCGAGCCCGCCGAAGGCTGCCGCGGCAGCATCCACGGCTTTGTGCACGGCGGCTTCATCGCTCACGTCAAGCTCGAAGGACAAGTCATCCGCGCCGATGGGCGCGCTGACGGCCTGCCGGTCTGCCCACGCCACGCGCGCGCCTTCGGCTGCGAACAGCTTGGCGACGGTGGCGCCTATGCCGGAGGCGGCGCCGGTGATGAAGATGCGGCGGCCTTGCAGGCGCGGGGCGCGCAGGTCAACGGCGTGGGTGCCGTTGGTGATGGTGTTGGCTAAGGTCGCCATATCACTCCAATTTGATGTTGCGCTCGCGGATTACCGGCGCCCAACGGTCGTGTTCGGCCTGCAGATAGGCCGTGAATTCAGCAGTGGTCTGCAGGCGCGGCTCGACGCCGGCGCGCTCCAGGCTTGCGCTTACCTCCGGCTGCTCCAGCACCGCGCGCAGGTCGGCGTAGATGCGCTGCTGCAGCGCGGCCGGTGTCTTGCTGGGCAGGAAGAAGCCAAACCAGCCGCCGGCAATGAACTGCTTCAGCGCCGGCACGCCCGCTTGCGCGAACGGCACCAGTTGCGGCGCGCGGGCGATGGGCTGTGCGCTGGCCACGCCAAGTGCCTTCAGCCGACCGGCCTGCACATAGGACAGCGAGGCTGGCGAATCAAACAGGGCCTGCACCTGCCCGCCCAGCAGATCGTTGAGCGCCGGGCCATTGCCGCGATAGGGCGCGTGCACGATCTCGATGCCGTTGAGGGAGGCAAACAGCTCGGCCGCGATATGCGGACTGGAGCCATTGCCGGAAGAGGCAAACACCACCTGCCCGGGCCGTGCCTTGGCATAGGCGATCAGCTCGGCCACGCTGTTGACCGGCAGCCTGGCCGAAACGAACAGCACGCTGGGCGAGTCGGCCACGATGGTGAGCGGCGCCAGGTCCTTGGGGTCATAGGGCAGGTTCTTCATCAGCAAGGGGTTGCCGACATAGCCAAAGCCGGTCAGCAGCAGCGTGTAGCCGTCGGCTGGGGCACGTGCCACGGCAGCGGTGCCGATGGAGGTGCCGCCGCCATTGCGGTTTTCGACCAGCACCGGCTGGCCCCATTTGGCCGACAGCGCCGGCGCGACGATGCGCGCCAGGTTGTCGGTCAGCCCGCCCGGCGCATAGGGCACGACGATCTGCACCGGCTTGGACGGGAAGGTCTGGGCCTGCGCCGGCAGCAGTTCCGGCCCCAGGAGCAGCGCAAGAAAGAGTCGGTGAATGGCATGCATCGGTAGACCTCTCCAGAAAGTTTACCTAACGGCCGGTAAGTAACGCGCCGGGGTTTACCCTCGCGAATGGCGAGGGGCCGGGATCTACGCCAGGAAAACGCTCAGCGCGCCGGGGCCGTGCACAGGCCGCCGAAGGCCATGTCCAGGTACTGCTCGATGACTTGGCGCGTGCTCAGGCGGCCGCGCGGCGAGTGCCAGCGGCAGATGTGGTTCAGCATGGACAGCAGCATGCGCCCGGCCATGGCCGGGTCCACCGGGCGGAACTGGCCTTGCGCAATGGCCTCGTTCAGGCAGTCGCGCAGCAGGTGCTCGTACTCATCACGCAGATAGACCGCCCCGGCGCGCGGGTCGCCCTGGCTGCCCGACCAGAAGGCGTTGGACCCGGCGATCCACGAGTTGCGGCTGCGGTCCAGGAAATCAGCCGAGGCCTGCATGAACAGGCGCACCCGGTCCTTGGGGCTGGCGCCCTCGGCCATGGCACTGCGCACCGAGTCCACCAGCGCCTGCATGGACTCCAGCACGATGCGCTCGTACAGCGCTTCCTTGTTGGGGAAGTGGTAGTAGAGCGCGGCCTTGGTGATCTTGGCCTCGTCGGCGATGTCGCGCAGCGAGGTGCCGTCGTAGCCTTTTTGTGCGAACAGGCGGCAGGCGATCTCGATCAATTGCTCTTGCCGCGCATCGGAACGGTTGCGGCCTGGCGGGGTGTCGGACTGGGTCGCCGCTGGGGCCGTTTGTCGGGTTGCCATGGGCGGGTCCTTCTGGAATATGAGACGCAAAATGCCCCGGCCGGGTCGCACCCGGACGGGGCCAAAGATAATAGCAGCCGCCCTCTGGGGGCATGCCCTCAGCGCCCGCTGTAAACCGGCGCGCGCTTCTCCAGAAAGGCGCGCTGCGCCTCCTTCGCATCCTCGGTTTTTGACAAGGCAACGGTGTTGCCCTGCTCATAGCGATAGGCATCGCGGGTAGGCATGACCTGCGTCATGCGCGCAGCCTCTTTGGCCAGGCGCAGGGCGATCGGGCTCTTGGAGGCGATCTCGCGCGCCAGCTCCATAGCAAAGGGCATCAGCTCGGCCGGCGGCAGGCAGGCTTCCACCAGGCCGAGCCGGTACAGCTCCTGCCCCGTCACCTTCATGCCGGTGTAGAACATGCGGCGCGCGCGCGAGCGGCCAAACACCTCTTGCAGAAAGGTCACGCCGCCGGCCAGGCCAACATTGATCTCGGGCATGGAGACATAGGCCTCTTCTGAGGCCACCCAGATGTCGGCCGCCATCACCAGCCCAAAGCCCGCGCCCATGGCCGGCCCGTTGATCGCCGCGATGATGGGCTTGCTGCACTCGACCACCGCGTAGTAGGACTCGCGCACCAACCGGTTGTGGCGGCCGTAGGCGCCGGGCGTGCTGCCCAGATTGGGCCGCTCGCGGATATCGGCGCCGGCCGAGAACACCTTGCCGGCACCCGTCAGCACGATGACGGACACATCGTCGCGGTCCGACAGCTCATCAAACACCTGCGTGATCTCGCCGCGCAGCTCGGCGTTCTGCGCATTCACGGGCGGACGGTTCAGGGTGACGACGGCAATGCGATCCTGCACCGCCAGTTCCAGGGTCTGGTAATCCATAGGCTCCTCTGTTGATGGCTCCAGGAGATTGAATGCATAAATCTACCTGTCGCACGGTAAATAAACTGTCGCGCAAATCAGGGCCGGCGGCAAGAGGGAGCAACCCTGACCCGGGGGGTGAATGTCCCAGCCGCGACAAGGCAGCCGCACCGCTACCATCGCTGAAACTGGTTTCACCATGCCCCGCAAGCCCGCACCACCGCTCACCCCGCCCGCCTCTGCGCCCGCAGCCCGCGCCACCATTGACGACGTAGCGCGCGCGGCGGGCGTGTCCAAGGCCACGGTGTCACGCTTCTTCAACCACCGCGAGACCTTGCTCACGCCCGATATCGCGGCGCGGGTACAAGTGGCGGTGACGGCGCTGGGCTATGCGCCCAGCCCCATGGCGCAGGCGCTCAAGCGCGGGCGCTCGCGCATCATCGGGCTGGTGGTGGCCGACGTGACCAACCCCTATTCGGTGGCGGTGCTGCGCGGCGCCGAGCAGGCCTGCCAGGAGGCCGGCTACCTGGTGATGCTGTTCAACCTGGGCAACGAGGGCGGGCGCGAGCGCCAGGCGATCGAGGCGCTGGCCGCCTACCAGGTAGAGGGCTTCATCCTCAACCGCGTGGGCGACGACGCCGCCGCCATGGCCGAGGCCGCGCGCCACGCCCGGCCCATGGTGCTGGTGGACCGGCGCAACGACACGCTGCAGGCCGACTTCGTCTCGCTCGACAACGCCGCCGCCACGCGGCTGGCGGCGCAGCATTTGTTTGACCAGGGCTACCGCGATCTGCTGCTGGTGACCGAGCCGGTGGCCGGCGTCAGCTCGCGGATGGAGCGCAGCGCCGCCTTCCTCGCCTTCACGGCCGAGGTCGGCATCGCCGGCACGGTGCTGGAGCATGTGGGTGACGACGCGACCGGCCTGGCGCTGCAGCAGTGGCGCCAGCAGGCCGGCAAGCGCGCGCCCGCCGTGCTCAGCGGCAATGCGATCGCCACCCTGCGCGTGGCCGCAGCGGTGGCGCGGCTGGGTTGGCAGTTTGGGCGCGAGCTGGGCTTTATCGGCTTCGATGACACCGAATGGGCGCCGCTGGTCGGCCCCGGCCTGTCGGCCATTGCACAGCCCACCGACGCGCTCGGCCGCGCCGCGGCGCAGTGCCTGCTGGAGCGCCTGCGCGGCGCCACGCTTGCGCCGCGCGAAATCCTGCTGCCGGGGCAACTGGTGGCGCGTGGTTCATCGCCGCGCGTGCCAGGAAACTACTAAATAGATAGCTAATAGCCCAGTCCACACCTGGGCTAAAGGCATATTTGACCCATATTTTTGGTGTGCGGCATACGCGACGCTAGGGATATCCCCGAGTGCTGGCATGCATGGCCCGGCGATAAACTGAAACCGGTTTCAGACCCACGCATGCTCCAGTGAACTACACCTTCCAATTTGGCGACGTCTTTGCTGCCTGGCCGCTGCTGCTCAGGGGCACCTGGACGACTATCGAGCTGTCGTTCATGGCCATGGTGCTGGGCCTGGCGGTGGCCGTGCTGTGCGCCTGGGGCAAGACGGCCGGGCCGCGGCCGCTGCGCTTTGCGATCAATGCCTATATCGAGCTGATCCGCAACACGCCCTTCCTGGTGCAGCTGTTCTTCTTTTTCTTTGCGCTGCCGGCGCTGGGCCTGCGCTGGACGCCGCACACCGCGGCGCTGACGGCCATGGTGGTGAACCTGGGCGCCTACGCCACGGAGATCATCCGCGCCGGTATCGAATCCATCCCCAAGGGCCAGATCGAGGCCGGCCTGGCGCTCAACCTGAAGCGCTGGGAGATCTTTCGCTTCGTCATCATCAAGCCCGCGCTGCGCGCCATCTACCCGGCGCTGAGCAGCCAGTTCATCTTGCTGATGCTCAGCTCGGCTGTGGTGTCCGTCATCTCGGCCGATGACCTGACCTCGGTCGCGGCCAACCTGCAGTCGCAGACCTTCCGCAGCTTCGAGATCTACATCGTGGTGGCCGCCATCTACCTGCTGCTGTCGCTGGCGTTCTCGGCCTTCTTCAAGCTGGTGTTCAACACCACGCTCAACTACCCGGATCGAAAGTAGCCGCCATGCGTACCTTCGGTTTTGCGGAATTCCTGTTCATCCTCGAGGCGGCCAAGTGGACGCTGGCGCTGTCGGCGATTGCCTTTGTCGGCGGCTCCATCGGCGGCCTGCTGGTGGCGCTGGGCCGGGTGTCGCCGCTGGCCTGGGTGCGCGGCGTGGCCACGGCCTTTGTGCAGGTGTTCCAGGGCACGCCGCTGCTGCTGCAGCTGTTTTTGATCTTCTTTGGCGCGCCGGTGCTGGGCCTGGACATCAATCCCTGGGTGGCGGCGGGCATTGCTTTGATCCTCAACTCAAGTGCCTTCCTGGGCGAGATCTGGCGCGGCTGCATCCAGGCCATCCCGCGCGGCCAATGGGAGGCGGCCGAGGCGCTGAATCTCTCCTACGCCTCACGCATGCGCGACGTGGTGCTGCCGCAGGCCTGGAAGATCGCCGTGCCGCCCACCGTGGGCTTCATGGTGCAGATCATCAAGGGCACCTCGCTGGCGGCCATCATTGGTTTTACCGAGGTGACGCGCGCCGGGCAGATCATCAACAACGCCACCTTCCAGCCGCTGATCGTGTTCGGCGTGGTGGCGGCCATTTACTTCGTGCTGTGCTGGCCGCTGTCGCTGCTGGCCACGCGCATGGAGCGGCGCCTGGCGGGCGCACTTTCACGCTGAGCCTTTCCCCAAATCCCAACAGGAGACTTCCATGAACCGCTTGCTGCAACGCCGCACCGTCGCCGCCGCCCTGGTGCTGGGCACCGCCCTGGCCGCCATCGCTCCCGCCCACGCACAGACCGTGGCCGACATCAAGAAGAAGGGCGAGATCACCATCGGCATGCTGGTGGACTTCCCGCCCTACGGCACCACCAATGCGCAGAACCAGCCCGACGGCTACGACGCCGACGTGGCCAAGCTGCTGGCCAAGGACCTGGGCGTCAAGGCCAACATCGTGCCGGTCACCGGCCCGAACCGCATCCCGTTCTTGCTGACCAACAAGGTCGATCTGCTGGTGGCCTCGCTCGCCATCACGCCCGAGCGCGCCAAGCAAGTTACCTTCTCGCAGCCCTACGCGGCCGCCACCATCGTGCTCTACGGCCTGAAGAAGGACGACATCAAGAGCGCAGCCGATTTGAAGGGCAAGCGCGTAGGCGTGGCCCGTGCCAGCACGCAAGACATCGCGGTGACCAAGTCCGCGCCCGAGGGCACGGAGATCCGCCGCTTCGACGACGACGCCACCGCCATGCAGGCGCTGCTGTCGGGCCAGGTCGATGCCATTGGCTGCTCGGTCACCGTGGCCGCGCAGATCGCCAAGCGCGCACCGGCCGGCACTTATGAGAACAAGTTCAACCTGGTGCAGCAGGCCATGGGCGTCGCCATGCGCCCGGGCCAGGCCGAGCTGGAGAAGACGGTGAACGACTTCATCGCCAGGCACAAGGCCGATGGCGAGCTGAACAAGCTCTACCGCAAGTGGCTTGACGCAGACCTTCCAGCGTTTTAGTAACCCCCCAGGCTACGCACTTCGTGTCTTCGCCAACCCCCTTGCTGGGGGCGACACCAACGGCCCGGCAAAGCCGGTTCCGCGGTGTCCTGCGAAGGGGATGCAGCCGCCACCATCGACCAAAGCAGAGAGCTATGACCAACGCAGTCGCGTCCTCCATCAGCACCGCCCCCATCATCCGCATGGAGGGCGTGAACAAGTGGTACGGCCAGTTCCAGGTGCTGACCGGCATCGATCTGGCGGTGCAGGCCGGCGAGCGCATCGTCGTCTGCGGGCCGTCGGGCTCGGGAAAATCGACGCTGATCCGCTGCATCAACCGGCTGGAGACGGTGCAGCAAGGCCGCATCGAGGTCGATGGCATAGAGCTGACCGCCGGCGGCAAGAACGTGGACCGGGTGCGCGCCGAGGTCGGCATGGTGTTCCAGCAGTTCAACCTGTTCCCGCACCTGACCATTTTGCAGAACTGCATGCTGGCGCCGATGCGCTCGCGCGGCATGGACAAGGCGCAGGCCGAAGAGGTAGCCATGAAGTACCTCACACGCGTGCGCATCCCCGAGCAGGCCGGCAAGTACCCCAGCCAACTCTCTGGCGGCCAGCAGCAGCGCGTGGCGATTGCGCGCGCCCTGTGCATGACGCCCAAGATCATGCTGTTTGACGAGCCCACCTCCGCGCTTGACCCTGAGATGGTCAAGGAAGTGCTCGACACCATGATCGGCCTGGCCGAAGACGGCATGACCATGCTGTGCGTGACGCACGAAATGGGCTTTGCCCGCAGCGTGGCCGACCGCGTGATCTTCATGGCCGACGGCAAGATCATCGAGCAGGCGCCACCCGCGCAGTTCTTTGCCCAGCCGCAGCACGAGAAGACCCGCACCTTCCTGGGCCAGATCCTGTCATCGAACCACGCCTGATACCCAGAACCCGTTCGCCCTGAGCCTGTCGAAGGGCCTGTCCTGAGCCTGTCGAAGGGCTCCCCGGCTTCGACAAGCTCAGCCCGAACGGGGCCGTGCCTACTCCTTCCCCCGAAAGCCCGCATGCGCACCGCGCCTGACATCCTGATCTCCCTCGCCGCCTTTGGCGCGGCCGAAGTGCGCCGCCATGGCCAGCGCTATTTCACCCAACTGGCGCAGCAGGCCGGCGCCGATGGCGTGGAGGTGCGCGGCGAGCTGCTGGTCGATGCCGCGGCCGAGCTGCCCGCGCTGCGCGCCAGCGGCCATGTGCGCGTCTACTCCAGCCCCGAAGGCCTGTGGCGTGCCGACGGTCAGTTGGACGGCGCGGCGCTGCAACGCGCGCTGGACACGGCCCAGCAGTTGGGCGCGCCACGGCTCAAGATGTCCATCGGCGGCTTCGCCAGCGCCACCGGCCTGCCCGAGCTGCGCAGCCGCCTGGCCGACAGCCCCGTCGAGCTGCTGATCGAAAACGACCAGACCACCAGCGCCGGCACGCTCGACGCGCTGCAGCGCTTCTTTGCCGCGGCCGACGCCGCCGGCCTGGCCCTGCCCATGACCTTTGACATGGGCAACTGGCACTACCTGGGCGAATGCCCGCTGCAGGCTGCTGCCGCCTTCGCGCCGCGCGTGGGCTATGTGCATTGCAAGGGCGTGCAGCGCCGGCCCGACAAATGGGTGGCGGTGCCGCTGGCGGAATCCGCCGCGCCCTGGCGCGCGGTGCTGCGCGCCCTGCCCGCCGGCCTGCCCTGGGCCATCGAATACCCGCTGATCGGTGACGAGCTGCAAGCCGTCACCCGGCATGAAATTGAGCAACTGCGCGCCATCGCCGCCGCACACAAGGAAACCGCATGACGCATAGCCTGGACATCGCCGTGTTTGGCGAGGCCATGATGATGTTCGTGGCCGCCGAGCCCGGCCCGCTGGAGCAGGTCGAGACCTTTCACCGCCGCATGGCCGGCGCCGAGATCAATGTGGCCATCGGCCTAGCGCGCCTGGGCCTGCGCGTGGGCTGGGCCAGCCGGCTGGGCGCCGACTCCATGGGCCGCTACCTGCTGGCCGCGCTGCAGCAAGAGGGCGTGGACTGCGCCAAGGTCGTGCGCGACCCGGCGCAGCGCACCGGCTTTCTGTTCAAGGGCCGCGTGGATGACGGCAGCGACCCGGCCATCGAATACCACCGCAAGGGCTCGGCCACCAGCCTGATGGGCCCGGACGACGTAGACACCACCTGGCTTGCCGGCGCGCGCCACCTGCATGCCACCGGCGTGTTTGCGGCCATCTCGCCCAGCACTCTGCAAGCCGCACACCGCTGCCTGGACGTGGCACGCGCCGCCGGCCGCAGCATCAGCTTCGACCCCAACCTGCGGCCCACGCTGTGGGCCTCGACCGAAGTCATGCGCACCGAGATCAACCGCCTGGCCGCCAAGGCCCAGACGGTGCTGCCCGGCCTGGAAGAAGGCCACCTGCTGACCGGCGAAAGCACACCCGAAGGCGTGGCCCGCTTCTACCGCGCGGCCGGCGCGCAGTTGGTGGTCGTCAAGCTCGGGCCTGAGGGCGCCTATTACGACGACGCCAGCGCCGGCACCGGCTACGTGCCCGGCTTTGCGGTAGAGCGCGTGGTGGACACGGTAGGCGCCGGCGACGGCTTTGCCGTGGGCGTCATCAGCGCCCTGCTGGAAGGCCGCAGCGTGCCAGACGCCGTGCGGCGCGGCAGTTGGATAGGCGCGCGCCAGGTGCAGGTCATGGGCGACTCCGAAGGCCTGCCCACCCGCGCCGAACTGCTGGAAGCCGGCCTGTGAGCAGCACGGCCGCACGCCAGCAGGTGCTGGTCTTTCGCGAGCTGCCGGCCGACCAGCTGGCGCTGCTGCAGGCCGCACACGATGTGACCGTGGCCAACCCGCGCAACGCCGCGCAAAAGGCCGCCTTCGACGCCGCGCTGCCGCAAGCGCAGGGCCTGATCGGCTCCAGTTACCCCATAGACGCCGCCGTGCTGGCGCGCGCGCCGCAATTGCGGGTGGTGTCCAGCATCTCGGTCGGTGTGGACAACTACGACCTGGCCGCGCTGCGGGCGCGCGGCATTCTGTTGTGCCACACGCCCGGCGTGCTGACCGAGACCACCGCCGACACCATTTTTGCGCTGCTGATGGCCACCAGCCGCCGCGTGGTCGAGCTGGCCAACCTGGTGCGCGACGGCCGCTGGACGCAGAACATAGGCCCGGACCTGTTCGGCACCGACGTGCACGGCAAGACCCTGGGCCTGCTCGGCTTTGGCCGCATTGGCCAGGCCGTGGCGCGACGTGCCGCGTTGGGCTTTGGCATGCCGGTGCTCTACCACGCGCGCAAGCCGGTGGACTTGCAGCAGCACGCACCCGAGCTGGCCGGCCGCGCACAGCACACCGCGCTGGATACCTTGCTGGCCCAATCCGACATCGTCGTCGCCGCCCTGCCGCTATCGCCCGAGACACGCGGCCTGATGGGCGCGCGCGAATTCGCGCTGATGAAGCCCGGCGCCATCTTCATCAACGGCGGCCGTGGCGCCACCGTCGATGAAGCCGCCCTGCTGCAGGCACTGGACCACGGCCCCCTGCGCGCCGCCGGCCTGGACGTGTTCGCCACCGAGCCGCTGCCGCTGGATTCACCGCTGCGCACGCACCCCAAGCTCACCGCCCTGCCCCACATAGGCTCGGCCACGCACGAGACGCGGCATGCGATGGCGGCGATGGCTACGCGCAACCTGCTGCAGGCGCTGGCGGGGGAGCGGCCGGAGGCGGTGTACGACACACGCACGGCTTAAGAAGCATCCCTTTCGAGGTCTTTGAGATATCCCTGCGCTGTGTGCCTTGCTGGCGGCGGGTGCCGGGAGTTCGCCCCGGCTCCGGAACTCAGCAAAACTACAGAACTACCGAACAGACCACAAGCCCTTGAAAGGGATTGGTTTGAGAAGCGGCTTGCACCGCGCCCTTGCAGCGCGACACAATGCGCCGGACCACCGCTCTTTCATTCGCACCATGAAAACACTCTCGCGCAAGGACTATGACCAGCAAATGGAGCCGCTGCAGATAGAGCTGGCCCACATGGCGCGCTGGGTGGCGGCCACCGGGCAGCGGGTGCTGGTGATCTTTGAGGGGCGGGACACGGCCGGCAAGGGCGGTGCGATCGGCGCGGTGTCGCAGCACCTGAACCCGCGCCAGTGCCGCGTGGTGGCGCTGCCCAAACCGACCGAGCGCGAGGGCACGCAGTGGTACTTCCAGCGCTACGTGACGCATCTGCCGGCGGCCGGCGAGATCGTGCTGTTTGACCGCAGCTGGTACAACCGCGCCGGCGTGGAGCGGGTCATGGGCTATGCCACCGAGGCGCAGGTGAAAGCTTTTTTGCGGCAGGTGCCGGTGTTCGAGCAGATGCTGGTGGACGACGGCATTCTGCTCTTCAAGTACTGGCTGGCGACCGACCAGGCGCAGCAGGAAGAGCGCTTTGCCGAGCGCCACAACGACCCGCTCAAGCGCTGGAAGCTCTCGCCCGTGGACCTGGAGGCGCGCAAGCTCTACGCCAACTACACCAGCGCGCGCGAAGCCATGCTGAAGGCCACGCACACCCGCCATGCGCCCTGGACGCTGCTGGACTTCAATGACCAGCGGCAAGGTCGGCTGACGCTGGTCCGCGACCTGCTCAAGCGCATGCCCGATACCGAGGTGAAAGAGCCACTTCTTGCGCTGGAGCCGCTGCCCAAGAAGCCGCTGAAAGAGCGCTACGGCGTGCTCAAGCCGCTGAAGAATTGAGCTGTGGCAGCACTACAAAATAGATAGCTTGATGCCCAGGCATTTCCTGCATTTCAGGCACAAAACATGCTGAAGTTCAGGATATACACCGGCATCAAGCTCTATTTTTAATAGCACGCATTAGGGCTTCAATGCCACGCCGGCCGCGTCGGTCGGCTCCCAGAAGCCTTCGGCGCCAGTCTCGCGCAGGGCACGGTCGATGAAGCGGCGGTCTACCCAGGCGTCCACGTCAAAGCTCTGGCGGATGATGCCGATCTGCTTGGCGCCGGCCACCACTTCCTTGTAGCGGGCGACCAGGCCGTCGTCGATCAGCGGCGAGTAGCGCGCCTTGATCGAGGTGCCCTCGAACTCGCTGCGGAAGATCGCCAAGGGCAGGCCGCTGGCGCGCACAAAGTCGTCATACAGCGCGGCGCGCTGGCTGTCGTCCGAGGCAGTGCGTGCCTGCTGCACCACCACCTTCAGCACGCGCACCAGCGCATCGGGGTACTGGTCGATGAAGTCCTGCGTGGCGATCAGGCCGGACTGGATGCTGAAGCGCGCCGGCTTGCCCCGGGTGCTGACCGGGATCAGGGCCGTGCCGTTTTCCTTGAGCAGGTTCAGGTCGGTGCCGCCGAAGGTGGCATCTATGTCTTTCGACACCAGCGCTGCCTTGGAGGTGGGCCAGTCGAGGTTGACAAAGCGCACGTCTTTTTCGCCCAGCCCAGCCTCTTCCAGCAAGCGGTTGAAGGGCAACTGGTAAGCGGTGCCGCGCAGCACGGCCACGCGTTTGCCCTTCAAATCCTTGAAGCTCTGGATGCCGGACCCTTGCGTGGTCGCCAGGTAGCTGTTGGTGCCGCGCGCGGCGCCCGCCACCAGCCGGGTCTTCAGGCCATTGGCGCGGCCGATGACGCCGGCCAGGTCGCCCAGGTAGACGATGTCGAGCTGCTTGGTGGTCAGGCCTTCGTTGATGGCCGGGCCGGCGCCCTTGAAGAACTTCCACTCGATCTTCACGCCGTCCTTGGCAAACTCTTCTTCCAGCGCCTTGCGCGCATAGACCAGCGACAGCGGCTGCGCGCCGGCAAAGGAATGACCGCTGCTGCCCTGCTCGGGCGCGGCCAGGCGGATCACCTGCGGCAGGCCGGCGGCCAGGGCGGGCACGGCGGTGAAAAGGGCCAGCGCGACGGCCCACAAACGCTGCTTCATGCCGGCACCCGGTCCGCGATGGCCGCAGGCTGTGCAGTCAATGCCTTGCTGCGCTGGCCGTCCACGCCCACCGGCACATCGCCGCTGACGGTAACGCGGCGCACCACGCGGTGCGCGTCGCCGTAGTCGTTGATGGCGTAGTGCTGGGTGGCGCGGTTGTCCCAGATGGCGACGTCGCCCTGCGCCCAGCTCCAGCGCACGGTGTGCTCCAGGCGCAGGATGTGGGCGGTGAGCACTTCGATGATGCGCTGCGAATCATGTGACGAGTAGCCCACCAGCTTCTTCGCGAAGTGGCCCAGCAGCAGCGTGCGCTCGCCGGTCTCGGGGTGCACGCGCACCACCGGGTGCTCGGCCTCGAACAGGGTAGAGGTGAAGACCTTGCGGTACTTCTCACGGCCCTCAGTCTGCGCGCCGGCCTCGTCGCCAGAGCGCTGGGCGGCGTAGTCGTAGTCATTGCCATGCACGGCGCGCAGCGACTCGGCCAGCGTCTTCAGCGGCGCGGGCAGGCTGTCGTAGCCGGCGGCGGTGTTGGCCCAGACGGTGTCGCCGCCGAGGGGCGGTATCACCACCGCGCGCAGCACGCCGACCTGCGGCGGCGCCACTTCAAAGGTGACATCGGTGTGCCAGGAGTTGGCGCGGCCGCCGTGGCGCGAATCCAGCTCCAGCAGGGTGCGGCCGTCGGGCGAAGGCACGGTGGGATGCGGCTCGATCGCGCCCCACAGGCGGCCAAAGGCCTCGTGCTCGGCATCGTCCAGATGCTGCTGGCCGCGAAAGAACAGCACCTTGTGCTGCAGCAGCGCGGCTTTGACGGCGGCAAAGGTCTCGGGCGCCAGGCTGCCGGAGAGGCGCAGGCCGCGCACCTCGGCGCCAATACGGCCGGCCAGTTGGCGGATGTCGAGGACCGCATCAGATGCGGTGGCGGCGGAAGAAGACAGGACAGCGCTCATGGGATATCTCCTGGTGGGGAACGGTCAGATGGCGAAATGCCAGTCGCTCGCGCGGCGGGTGGCGGCAGGTGGTTTGGGCGGCGGCTCGATGGCCTGCTGCTCCAGGCCGGCGAACTCGCGCAGCACGCCTTCCTTGGCCTGCGCAAAGGCGGCGCCGGCGCGGTCGCGCGGGTGCGCCAGCTCCACCGGCACGATGCGGCGGATGCGGCCCGGGCGCGGCTCCATCACCACCACCTTGTCGCCCAGGTAGACCGCTTCTTCCACGTCGTGGGTGACCAGGATCATGGTGATGCCCTCGGCCTGCCAGATGCGGTGCAGCTCTTGCTGCAGATGGGCGCGGGTCATGGCGTCGAGCGCGCCAAAGGGTTCATCCAGCAGCAATATCTCTGGCCGGTTGACCAGCGCGCGCGCAATCGCCACGCGCTGCGACATGCCGCCCGACAGCTGATACGGGTGCGCCTTCTCGAAGCCCTGCAGGCCCACCAGCTCGATGTGCCGCTGCACCGAGCGCTGCTTTTCAGCAGCGGGCAGTGGCGCGTTGAGCAGGCCCAGCGCAATGTTCTGCTCCACCGTAAGCCAGGGGAACAGGCGGTGCTCCTGGAACACGATGCCGCGCTCCAGGCTGGTGCCGACGATGCGCCGGCCGTCCAGCAGGATCTCGCCCTGGTAGTCCTGGTCCAGCCCGATCACCAGCCGCAACAAGGTGGACTTGCCGCAGCCGCTGGAGCCGACGATGCTGACGAACTCACCCGGCGCAATCGACAGCGTGATGTCAGAGAGCACGGGCAGCGCCTGGCCTTCGACCTCATAGGTTTTGTGGACGTTGCGCAGTGACAAAGTGCCGGCGTGTGCCATGGTCAAAGATTCCTAATTGAATTGGGCAACGCTGCGGCCGCGCCAGGCGAGCAGGCGTTTTTCGAGCTGCGTGGCAAGCCAGTTGAGGCTGAAGCCCACCAGCCCGACCACGATCACGCCGAACAGCACCAGGTCCATCCAGAAGTGCTCGCGGCCATCGATCATGGTGTTGCCTATGCCCTTGCCCGACACCAGCAGGTACTCCGCGCCCAGCGTGGCCAGCCAGGCGTAAATCAGCGCCAGGTGCACGCCCGCGAAGATCGAGGGCGAGGCCGCAGGCAGCACCACGCGGGTGAGCAGTTGCCAGCGCGAGAAGGCAAACACCCGCGCCACCTCCAGCGACTCGCGCGGCACGCTGCGTATGCCCTCGAAGGTGTTGAGCACCATGGGGAAGAAGGCCGCCAGCGACAAGAACACCACCTTGGCCATGTCGCCCAGGCCAAACCAGACCGAGATCAGCGGAATCCACGCAAACAGCGAAATCTGCTTGAGCGTGTGAAAGCTCGGCCCCACCAGCGCCTCGAACAAGCGCGACAGCCCCAGGGCAATGCCAAACAGCAGCCCCAGCGAAGCGCCCAGCACAAAGCCCGCCAGGTTGCGCCACAGGCTTGCGCCCAGCGCCACCCACAGCTCACCGCTCTCAGCCTGCGCCACCGCCGTCTGCCAGACCTTGGCCGGCGCCACCAGCAGCGGCGAGGTCGACCAGCCAAAGCGCACCGCCGCCCACCACAGCAGCAACAGCAGTGCCGGCAGCACCCAGCCGCGCAGGACACGCGGCACACCCAAACGCCGCGCGGGCGCATCGGCCGGCGCCGCAGTCAGCGTGCCGGCTTCAAGCGATACCGCCGTGGCAGCTGCCTGCAAGGGGTCAGGGATGTGGATGCTCATGGGCAGCTCCAGGAAAACGCATGGCCGGCAGCGCCCGAACCACAAGGAGGCACAAGGCCGCGGAGCAGGCCATGCCAGAACATCCGCGGAACCGGCTCAGCCGGGCCGCTGGATGTGCCCCCTCGAAGGGGGTTGGCGTAGCGACACGCAGTGCGCGAAGACTGGGGGTGGGATGAGTCATTGCCGGCGCCAGCGCAGCAGCCAAGCCTCGGTCAGCGCCAAGAGTTTGTCGAGCGCAAAACCCACCGCGCCCACCACCACGACTGCCGCCATCACCACGTCCAGCTGAAACAGCTGACGGCCGTAAACGATCATGTAGCCCAGCCCCTCGGACGAGGCCAGGAGCTCGACCACCACCAGCGCCAGCCAGGCATGCGTGAGGCCGTAGCGGATGCCGTTCCAGATGGGGGCCAGCGCGGCCGGGAACACCACCTTTTGCAGCAGCTGCCGGCGGCTGAAGCCATACACCCGCGCCAGCTCTATGTACTGGGTGGGCACGTTCTGTATGCCCTTGTAGGTGTTGAGCGCAATCGGCACCGCGGCGGCCTTGGCGATCAGGATGATCTTCAGCGCCTCGTCAATGCCCACCAGCAGCATCAGCAGCGGCAGCCAGCCGAGCACCGGGATCTGGCTAAAGGCCTTGAAGGTGGGGTAGATGTAGTCCTTGACGCTGGCAGACAGCCCCATGGCCACGCCCAGCAGCAGCCCGACGCTGGCCCCCGCCACAAAGCCCCAGACCACGCGCCAGAAGCTCACCACCAGGTTGTCCCATAGCTCACCGCTCACCAGCAGATCACGGAAGGTGGCAGCCACCACATCCGGCGCCGGCAACACCTGCGGCGCCACCCATTCGTAGCGCGCGGCCAGCCACCACAGAGCCAGCAGCGCCAGCGGCACCGGCCAGGCCAGCAGCAGGCGCACGCCGCGCGACAGGCCAAGGCGGCGCGCCTTGGCCGGCACCGGTGGCCGCAGCGCAGCCGGCGCGACCAAGGTCGAAGTGAGTTCGGACATGGGGTCTCTTGTTGCGTGATGCGGGTGCAGGCAGTTCAGCCGGCCTGCCGGCCTTGCGCGTCGAAGCGCGGCCAGTAGTTCTCCAGGTGCTGCTCGCGCAGCGCGCGGTCCAGGTACTTGCGCTCTATCCAGGCATCCACGTCCACCGGGCGGCGCGTCAGGCGGAACTCCACCAGTTGCTGCGATGCGTCCTGGTAAAGGCCGGTGATCAGCGGGTCAAACAACGGCGACAGCCGCACCTTCAGCGGCTGGCCCAGCAGGTCTTCGCGCCAGGCCTCGTAGGGCGTGCCGCCTTTGCCCCACTGGCGCAGCAACTCTTCGCGGTGGGTCTCGTCCGAGCCCCAGCGCGCCGCGCGCACCAGCACGTTGACCACGCGCTGCACCAGCTCCGGGTGGGCGCGCTCGAAGGCCTCGGTCACCAGCACATGGTTCTGGCGGGTAAAGCGCGGCGAGTCGTCGCGGCTGCTGTAGAGGATGCGGGCCACGCCGGCATCGCGCAGCTTGAGCAGCTCCATGCCGCCAAAGGCGGCGTCGATGTCGCGCGTGGTGAGCGCGGCCTGCATGGAGGCGTAGTCGAGATTGATCGCGCGCAGGTCTTTCTCGGCCAGGCCATGCTCGGCCAGCAGCCGGTTGGTCGGCAACTGGCCGCTGGTGCCTTTGAACAAGGCCACGCGCTTGCCGCGCAGGTCGGCAATGGTGCGCAGCGGCGAATCCGGCGGCACCGCCACATAGAGGTTGTTGCGCGCACCAGAGGCCAGCAGCAGCCGCGTCTTCAGGCCGCCGGCCCGCGCGACGATGGCCGGCAGATCGCCCTGCGCGGCAAAGTCAAGCTGGCCGGTGGACAGCGACTCGTTGACGGCCGGGCCCGCACCGCGAAAGAAGTACCACTCGATGCGAATGCCATCGGCCTTGAACTCGTCCTCCAGCCAGCCCTTCCAGTGCGCAATGGCCACGGCATTGCCCGAGCTGACGGGCGGAGTGCCCACCGGCGCGGCAGAGAAGCCGATGCGGATCGCCTCGGGCCGGCCCTGGGCATGGGCCGGCGCCGTCCAGCTTGCGAGCAACAGGCCCAGCATTGCGGCCAGCGCCGTGGCCAGCAGTGCCATGGCGGCGTCGCGCCAGGCGCTGGGGGCGGAGGGTTCGGAGAAGGCCGTGCGCATGGTTCAGGCCGCCGCGCGCACCTGCGCCGCAAGGCTGTGGCGGTTGGCCGGGCGCTGCAAGCCCAGGTGCTCGCGCAAGGTATGGCCGCTGTACTCGGTGCGGAACAGGCCGCGCCGCTGCAGCTCGGGCACGACCAGGCGGGTGAAGTCGTCCAGGCCTTCGGGCAGCGTCGGTGGCATCACGTTGAAGCCGTCGGCCGCGCCTTCCTCGAACCACTGCTGCAACTGATCGGCAATGTGAGAAGCGGTGCCGTGGATGGACCAGTGGCCGCGCGCCGTGCCTATGCGCTGGTAGAGCTGGCGGATGCTCAGGCCTTCTTCGTAGGCCAGTTGCGTCACCAGGTGGAAGCGGCTCTTCGGGCCATTGGGCTCGGGCAGATTGCGCGGCAGCGGGCCATCGACCGGGTAGCCCGAAAAATCAAAGCCGCCGATCACGGTGGACAGCAGCGCCACGCCCACCTCGGGGTGGATCAGGTTCTCCAGCTGCTCGTGCTTCTCTTGCGCATGGGCCGCGCTCTCACCCACCACGGCAAACACGCCGGGCAGGATCTTCAGCTCGTCCGGGTGCCGGCCGTACTGCGCCAGCCGGCCCTTGATGCCGGCATAGAAGGCCTGGGCGCCGGCCAGCGACTGCTGGGCGGTAAAGATCACCTCGGCCGTCTGCGCGGCCAGGGCCTGGCCCGGCTCGGAGGCACCGGCCTGCACGACCACCGGCCGCCCCTGCGGCGAGCGCGCCACATTGAGCGGGCCGCGCACCTGAAAGTGCCGGCCACGGTGGTTGAGCACATGCACGGCCTTGGGGTCGTAGTAGCTGCCTTCTTCCTTGTCCTGCACAAAGGCGTCGTCTTCCCAGCTGTCCCACAGGCCGTTGACCACCTCGACGAACTCGCGGGCGCGGTCATAGCGCAGCGCATGCGCTGGATGGTGGTCGCGGTTGAAGTTGTGCGCCTCTGATTCGCTGGACGAGGTGACCACGTTCCAACCCGAGCGCCCGCCCGAGATGTGGTCCAGCGACGCGAACTTGCGCGCCACGTGGTAGGGCTCGTTGTAGGTGGTGGAAACGGTGGCGATCAGGCCGATGCGATCGGTGGCCGCAGCCAGCGCCGACAGCAGCGTGAGCGGCTCAAAGCTCGACACCCGCGCCGTGCGGTGCTGCGTGCCCGAGGCCGCATCGCGTATGCCCACGCTGTCGGCCAGGAACACTGCATCGAAGCGCGCGCGCTCGGCGCTCTGGGCAATGGCGCGGTACTGCGCAAAGCTCAGCGCCGCATCGCGCGGCACCGACGGATGGCGCCAGCCCGCCACGTGGTGGCCGGTGGCCATGAGGAAGGCGTTGAGGTGGATCTGGCGTTTTTCTTGGCTCATTTCAGTTCTCCATGGGGCTGCGCGCTACCCGCGGCGCATGAAACCGACTGGCGCAGAAGGCCGCGGAGCAGGCCACGCCAAGACATCCGCGGAACCGGCTCTGCCGGGCCGCTGGATGTGCCCCCTGCAAGGGGGTTGGCGAAGACACGAAGTGCGTAGCCTGGGGGTGTGCCAAGTCATGCTCCATCAATCTTGCCGTTGGCCTGGTAAATGGGCCAATAGGTTTCCAGCTTCAAATCGGCCAGCGCACTATTGAGAAAGCGCCGGTCTATCCAGCCGTCCACATCAAACTTGGCGCGGGTCAGCTTGAACTTGTAGGCCTGCTCGACCGAATCCTTGTAGCGCGCCACCAGGAAGGGATCGAACTGCGGGTTGAAGCGCACGCGCAGCGGCTCACCGGCGTAGTCCTCTTGCCAGACCGGCAGCGGAAAGCCGGTGCGTGCCCAGATGCGGAACACCTCGTCGCGGTTGCGCTCGTCCGATGCCCAGTGCGCGGTGCGCACCACGGCCTTGGCCAGGCGCGTGGTGGCCTCGGGGTAGCGCTGCGCAAAGGCCTCGGTCACCAGCACATGGCCCTGGCGCGTGAAGATGGGTGAATCGTTCTTGCTGGTGTAGACGATGCGGGCCGTGCCGTTGTCGCGCAGCGTGATCAGGTCCAGGCCGCCAAACACCGCGTCTATGTCCTTGGTGGCCAGCGCGGCTTTGCTTGCCGAGGTGTCGAGGTTGAGCGCGCGCAGATCGCGCTCGGCCAGGCCGTGGGCTTCGAGCAGGCGGTTGATCGGCAGTTGCGAATTGGTGCCCTTGAAGATCGCCACGCGCTTGCCGCGCAGGTCCTTCACGCTGCGGATGTCGGAGTCCGGCGGCACCGCCAGGTAGATATTGGTGCGTATGCCGGTGGCCAGGATCAGCCGGGTCTTGAGCCCGGCGGCACGCGCCACGATGGACGGCAGGTCGCCCTGGAAGGCGAAGTCGAGCTGCTGGGTGGTCAGGGCCTCGTTCACGGCCGGGCCCGCGCCCTTGAAGAAGTACCACTCGACCTTGGTGTTGTCCCGGGCGAACTCTTCTTCGATCCAGCCCTTGGCATGGGCGATGGAGATGGAACTGCTATGGAAGCCCGGCGGATTGCCAATGGCCGGCTGCGCCACGCCCAGGCGTATGGTCGCGGGCCGCTCCGGCGCCTGTGCGTACACGCCAGCACTCAGCCCCAAGGCTGCTGTGGCGGCAAGCGCCTGTCGTCGTGTCATGTCCATGGCCGGACTCCTGCGGGTTGGGCTGCGGACGAACTCGTCCTGCAGCGCAATGTCGCAGCCGGCGCAGGCTTTCCCAACGAAGGAATCAGCCTATGGTCGGATGGAAAGCGCATGTGCCGCAGCGCGGCGGCACATGGCTGGAGGTGGCGGGACTAGCCCAGCGCCGCCATCGGCTGGCCCAGCCGCACCGCGCCCGAGGGCGCCCAGGCCGCATCGAAACGCAGGCCCGCAGACTGCGGGAACAGCAGCACCACGGTCGAGCCCAGCAGGAAGCGGCCCATCTCCTGGCCCTTGGCGATGCGGATGTCCTGGTCGTCGTAGCGCCAGTTGCGCACCGTCTTGCTGCGTGGCGGGTTGACCATGCCGTGCCAGACCGTGGCCATGCTGCCGACCACGGTGGCGCCCACCAGCACCAGCACGAAGGGGCCGAAGTCGCTGGCAAATTCGCACACCACGCGCTCGTTGCGCGCGAACAGGCCCGGCACGCCGCGCGCGGTGGTCGGGTTGACCGAGAACAGCGCGCCCGGCACATAGGTCATGCTCAGCAGCCGGCCGTCGCAGGGCATGTGGATGCGGTGGTAGTCGCGCGGGCTCAGGTAGACCGTGGCAAAGCTGCCCTGCGCGAACTGCGCGGCCAGCGCCGCGTCGCCGCCCACCAGCGCGGTGGTGGAGTAGCGGTGGCCCTTGGCCTGGAAGATCTGGTCGCCCTCGATCGCGCCAAACTGGCTGATGGCGCCGTCCACCGGGCAGACCAGCGCGGCATCGGCAATGGGGCGCGCGCCGGGCTTGAGGGCGCGCGTGAAGAACTCGTTGAAGGTGGCGTAGCGCGTGATGTCGGGCTCGGCCGCCTCGTCCATGTTGACGCCGTATTTGCCGACAAACCAGCGGATCAGCCCGGTGGTGGTGCTGCCACGGCGCTTGGAGGCGACCCAGCCGGCGAAATCGGTCAGGCCGCGCTTGGGCAGGGCATATTGCGGCAGGACTTTCCAGCGATCGGACATGGGCGCGTTGTATTGGTGTGGGGAGGCGAAGCCCCGCATTCTAGGGACGCGCCGCGCCGCATCACCGGCACACCAGACTCAGCGCTGGCCATGGCCTCCGCCATGGCCGCCGCGCCCGCCTCCGTCATGCCGATCTCCGCCGTGCCGGCCGCCGTCATGCCCACCGCCACCGTGGCCGCCGCCCTGCCCGCCGCCAGGACGCGGGCCACCGCCGGGATGGCCGCCCCCTGGGCGCTGGCCGCCGCCGGGCCGGTCCCAGCCGCCATGGGGCCGGTCTGGACGGTTCCAGCCCGGGCCGCCACCGCCCATGTGCGGCGGGCGGCCTGGCGGGTGCCAGTTGTGCTGCGGAGGCGGCGGACGGCGGCCGCCCCAGTAGCGCGGCTCGCCATACCAGGGCCGGTCACGGTAGTAAGAGCCCCAGTAGCTGCCCAGCGCAAAGGTCACCAGCGGGATGCCGATGGTGGCGCCATAGCCGGCCAACGGCACCGGCCGGCCTTGGTACGGGTAAGACAGGCTTTGCGCATAGACCCAGCCGCGCAGGCCGTCAGGCAGCACCACGTCGCACCACTGGTAGCCGGCGACGCAGCCCTGCACGTTGAGCGATGTGCTGGGCGCGAGCTGCACCACCACGGGGTAGCTGGCGCCCGGCCCGGCGCGCAGGTTGACGCCGGTGTTGGTATAGGCCTGCTGCGCCTGGGCTGCCGCTGGCAATAGCAGCGCGGCCAGGGCCAGGCGAGCGATGGAGGAATGGTGCATGGCGGGCTCCTGGCCTCCTGATGCGGGGGCCTGTTGTTCAACGTTAGGTCTGGTCGCGCCGCGTCTGCGTCGGACAAGACCGCTTTTGCGCGCCTGCCGGCGCACGCAAAGGGAAGCTCAGATAGGGTACAGCAGCGCCCGCGCGGGCAAGGCAGACACCGCGCCGCGAATGGCGCCGATGTGGTCCGGCGTGGTGCCGCAACAGCCGCCGACGATGTTCACCAGGCCTTCGGCTGCGAATTCATGCAGCAGGCGCGCGGTGACGTCAGGCGTTTCGTCAAAGCCGGTGTCGCTCATGGGGTTGGGCAGGCCGGCGTTGGGATAGCAGCAGATGTAGGTGTCGCCCGCAACCCGCGCCAGCTCCTGGATATAGGGCCGCATCAGCGCCGCGCCCAGCGCGCAGTTCAGGCCGATGGCCAGCGGCCGCGCATGGCGCACGCTGTGCCAGAAGGCGGTCACGGTCTGGCCGCTCAGGATGCGGCCGGAGGCGTCGGTGACGGTGCCGCTGATGATGAGGGGCAGGCGCTCGCCGCTGTTCTCGAAGAATTCATCCACCGCGAACAGCGCCGCCTTGGCGTTGAGGGTGTCGAAGATGGTCTCGACCAGGATCAGGTCGGCGCCGCCCTCCACCAGGGCCTCGGTCTGCTCGTAGTAGGCGGCGCGCAGCTGCTCGAAGTCGACATTGCGCGCGCCCGGGTCGTTCACGTCGGGGCTGATGCTGGCGGTCTTGGGCGTCGGGCCCAGGGCGCCGGCGACGAAGCGCGGGCGGTCCGGCGTGCTGAACTTGTCGCAGGCGGCGCGCGCAATGCGGGCCGACTCGAGGTTCATCTCGCGCGCCAGGTGCGCCATCTCGTAGTCGTCCTGGGCCACGGTGGTGGCGCCAAAGGTGTTGGTCTCGACCAGGTCGGCACCGGCCGCCAGGTAGCCTTCGTGGATGTCGCGGATCACGTCCGGGCGGCTGAGCGACAGCAGCTCGTTGTTGCCCTTGACGTCCTTGTGGAAGTCCTTGAAGCGCTCGCCGCGGTACTGCGCCTCGTTGAGCTTGAAGCGCTGGATCATGGTGCCCATGGCGCCGTCGAGGATGGCAATGCGCTCGGCAAGGATGGCGGGCAGCTGTGCGCCGCGGGTGTAGGACGGGGAAGGCATCCCGGGATTGTAGGAAGGCCGGCCTACCCGGGCTCGCGGCGGGGGCGTTGGCGCCCGCTAGCGGCCCCGCATCACAACTATCAAATAGATAGCTATATGCCCAGGCCCCACCTGGGAAAAATGCACTTTTTCCTAAAAATTCCTAAGCCATCAACTGCGGCAGCAGCGCCGGCAGCTCTTGCAGCCGCCGCAAGGGCAGGCAGGCTCCCGCCCCAAAGCTGCTGGCCATGGCCGCAGGCACACGGGCGCTTGCCGTGCCCAGCAACAGGCAGCGCGCGGCCACGCCTTGGCGCTGGGACTCTTGCACGGCGCGGCGCAGGTCGGCGCGCAGGTAGGCGGGGTCGTGCACGTCGATGTCGTGCGGCTCGCCGTCGGTCAGCAGCAGCACGCGGGGCTGCAGGCCCGTGAGTGAGGGCGCGGCCATGTGGGCGCTGGCGTGGCGCAGCACGGCGCCCAGGCGGGTCGAGCCGCCGGGCTGGAGCGACTGCAGGCGGCCCGCCACGGCCGGGGCGCGCGCGGCTTCGTGCCAGTGCTTGAGCTGCTGCAGCTCGACCCGCTGCCGGCCCCGCGAGGAAAAAGCCATGAGCGCCGAGCGGTGGCCTGCGTCCTCCAGCGCCGCCACGCAGGCCCAGGCCGCGTGGCGCAGGCGCTCGAGCAAGGGCAGGCCATCAGCCTGCAGATCGGCGGTGGAGGCCGAGGCGTCCAGCAGCACCAGCACCGCAAGCGCTGCCGGTGGCCGCAGCGCCTGGCGGTAGACGCGCGCATCGATGGGCTGGCGCAGGCGCTGCTGCACCCGTGCCTCTACCAATGCGGCAGGGTGAAAGTCATCGCCCCAGGCGGCGCGGCCTGCGGCGTGCGGTGCCTGGGCTTGCGCCCATCGGCGCGGGGGCGGCCAAGTGGCAACAGCCGCATCGGCCACCGGCGCCTCGCGCTCGAACACCTGGCACCAGCCGCTGCGGTAGCGGCGAATGCGGTGGTCCCACTCGGCATAGACCGTGGGCGTGCCGGCGCTGCCCGCGAGCTGGGTCGCCTCCACCGTGCCGGCGCTGCTGGGTGCGGCCGATTGGGGCGGGGATTCAGAGGGCGCATCGCTCTCTACCGGCTCGGCGCGCGCGCTGCTGGCACTGCCTTCCAGCGGCGGGCCGGAGGGCGGCACGGCGGGGTCGGGCTCCCACAGCCAGTGGTTGTCGTCGCGGTAGGCGGCATGCACGCAGTAGCCGGGCGCATTGAAGGGCAGGCGCATCTGGCCGATGTCATGGCCCAGGCGCGAGGTGGCCTGGCGCACGTCGGCCAGGCTGCGCAGCGCCAGCGTGGCGCCGTCGCGCGCAAAGAACATGGCGCGGGCCTTGACCACCCAGGGGTGCGGATCGGTGTGCAGCGGGTCGAGCAGGCTGCGCGCCAGCCGGGCCAGCAGCGCTTCGAAGTGGTTGCCGCGCGCGGCCTGCGGCCCCTCATGAAAAGGCAGCCAGAGCGCGCGCAGGCCGGGCAGCTCTTGCAGCGCCAGCCATTCGACCCGCGCGTCTTCCAGCACGCCCAGCAGCGCCCACTGCAAGGGTTTAAGCCCGGCGCGCGGCAGCGGTGCGCTGCCAAAGCGCCAGTGCGCTGCGGCGTGGCTGGCAGCCGCCACGGTTATGGACGGTTGAGGTGGCAGATGCAGCACGCGCTCGTCTGGGACACGGCCCGACAGCACCGGGCGGGCACTGGCAAGGGCGTCGGCGTCAGTTGACAGCGGCAATGCGGCCAACCGCGCCGCGTCGCCCCAGAGCGCATGCAAGTAAGCCGAGCCCTGCGCTGCGGCCTCAGAACGTGTTTGCGATCTGTATGGGGATCGCGTTGGAGTGCAATCGGGATGAGTGGGTGGCCCAGTGCCCGCCGCATGGGCTTTGGCCCATGCAAGGGACTGGGGCGCCCAATCGCCCGATTTCACTCCAACCCTTCGGGCAAGTGCCTTTGCGGGCGGTCTGCGGCGTTGCGGCGCTTGTCCATAGCCGAGCTATGGACGGCGCACCGCGCCTTGCATCCCATCCCGCAAAGACACTTGCGCGACCCCATAGAGATCGTAAACACGTTCTCAGACAAAAGAGGCATGGACCAGCCCGCGCAGCGCGGCGGCCAGCTCGGGGTCGCTGGTCAGCGGTGCGGCCACTGCCTGCAGGCAGGCGGCGCGCGGCGCCAGGCCGGCGCGCACCAGTTGCGCGGCATGCATCAGCAGGCGGGTAGAGGCGCCCTCCTCCAGCCCGTCTTCGCGCAGGCGCCGGGTGCGCTGTGCCAGGGCCACCAGGCGCTGCGCCAGGTCGGCGTCGATGCCGCCCTCTTCCGCGACGATGGCGGCTTCGGTCGCCGCATCCGGGTAGTCGAAGGCCATGGCCGTGAAGCGCTGGCAGGTGGAAGGCTTCAATGCCTTGTGCCGGCCGTGGTAGCCGGGGTTGTAGCTGGCCACCAGCAAGAAATCCGGGTGCGCCTGCAGCAGTTCGCTGCGGCGCTCCAGCGGCAGCACGCGGCGCGTGTCGGCCAGCGGGTGCAGCACCACGACCGCATCGCTGCGCGCCTCGGCCAGTTCATCGAGGTAGCAGATGGCGCCATGGCGCGCGGCCAGGGCCAGCGGGCCGTCCTGCCAGCGCGTGCCTTCGGCATCCAGCAGCCAACGGCCGACCAGGTCGCCGGCGGTCAGGTCTTCATGGCAGGCCACGGTGACCAGCGGCCGGCCCAGGCGCCAAGCCATGTGCTCGACAAAGCGGGTTTTGCCGCAGCCGGTGGGGCCGGTCAGCAGCAGCGGCAGGCGGGCGGCGGCCGCGGCCTCGAAGCCGGCGACCTCGCCCGCCACCGGGCGGTAGCGCGGCTCGTGCGGCAGGCGCCAGCCGTCGAGCGGGTGCCCGCTGTCGTGCTGGGGCGCGGCGTTAGCGATGGCCCGCATCGGACGGGTTGGGAATACCCGCTATCGGGCATTCCTCGGTGCCGACCATGGGCCGCGTGATGGCCTCTACTGCCTTGCGCGTGCCCTCCGGGTCATTCACCCAGCGCGTGTAGAAGTCGTACGGGCAGGCAGCCACGCCCTTGTCGCCATCGCGTGAATTGATGGTGCCGGTGTAGCCGCGGTGCAGCAGCTTGAACAGGTGGTTCTCGGACTGGCCGTTCTTGCGGAAGTCGCGGATCAGGCTGGTTGACAGGGCTGCGTACTGCACGCCGTATTCCTCCTCGCCGCATTCGCCCAGGGTGCGGCCATCGAAGCCGATCAGCGCGCTGTGGCCAAAGTAGCTGTAGACGCCATCAAAGCCCGCCGCGTTGGCCACCGCCACATAGGTGTTGTTGGCAAAGGCCATGGCCTTGCTGATGAGGATCTGCTGCTCCTTGGCCGGGTACATGTAGCCCTGGCAGCGCACGATGAGCTCGGCGCCCTTCATGGCGCAGTCGCGCCAGATCTCGGGGTAGTTGCCGTCGTCGCAAATGATCAGGCTGATCTTCAGGCCCTTGGGGCCTTCGCTGACGTAGGTGCAGTTGCCGGGATACCAGCCCTCCACCGGCACCCAGGGCATGATCTTGCGGTACTTCTGCACGATCTCGCCCTGGTCGTTCATGAGGATCAGGGTGTTGTAGGGCGCCTTGTAGGGGTGCTCTTCATGGCGCTCGCCGGTGAGCGAGAACACGCCCCAGACCTTGGCCTTGCGGCAGGCCTCGGCAAAAATCGCCGTTTCTTCGCCGGGCACGGTGGCCGCCGTCTCGTACATCTCCTGGGCGTCGTACATGATGCCGTGGGTGCTGTACTCGGGGAAGATCACCAGGTCCATGCCGGGCAGGCCGGTCTTCATGCCGACCAGCATGTCGGCGATCTTGCGCGCGTTGTCCAGCACCTCGGCCTTGCTGTGCAGGCGCGGCATCTTGTAGTTGACGACGGCCACGCCGACCGTGTCCTTGCTGCTGGAAATATCACCGTGGATCATGTCGAATATCTCCGGATCAGTGGCTGATCATCCAGGGGCGTTTGGACGGGAAGGCTTTGGCGCCGCTGGGCGCTGTCACCGTCGCACCGCGCTTGCCCGTGCTGCAGCAGCCGCAGCCCGCAGGGTGGCGCAGACGCGCATAGTCCTTCGAGCTTTGGGGCTCATGCCGGGCCCGCTCGTTGGTCTCGATCGCGCTGCGGGTACTGCCCGCCAGCAGCGCCAGGCGCGGCGCGTGGGCAAACACCCGTGGCGAGGCCGCACCGCAGCCCGGGCAGTCGGCCGGCAGATCGCGCTGGCTGAGGCTGCGCAAGGCATCGAAGCCGCCGCAGTCCGGGCAGGCGTAGTCATAGGTGGGCATCGTTCTCCTTTGGCGCAAACGCATGGCGATGGGCCATTCTGGAGAGCGGGCGCTGGCGGGCGAATACGTCAAATGACGTAAGAACGTGTTTGCGATCTGTCTAACGCTGCTGATAGACCGGCAGGCCCGGGCGCGTTATGTTGTGCACCAACGCAAAAGCACGCCACCACCAATGAACGCCCCGACATCCGCCACAAGTCCCCAGGACCGCGACATCGTCGACCTGCTGGCGCTGGGCCTGTTCGTCTGCGATGCGCGGGGTGTCTATCTGCGCGTCAACCCCAGCTACGAGGCGCTGACCGGCTACCCGGCGCAGGAACTGGTCGGGCGCGCCCGCCTCACGCAGGTGCATGCGCTGCCGGAGCTGCAGCGCCGAGCCAGCGAACTGCCTTTTGCGCTGTCGCATGACCTGGAAGGGCAACTGGTGCTGACAGCCCGCACCGAACCCGCCGATTCCGCCAACCCCGCCCGCCCCTGGGCCTGCCGGCGCCGTGATGGCGCCACGCTGCAGGTCCAGCTGTCACTGGCCCGGCTGCCGCCAACCGAGACCGGCGCGGCCTGCTACCTGGGCGTGGTCACGCAGGAGCAGGCGGAGCACGCAGGCGCCCAGGCCCTGTGGCACGCGGGCTTCCAGGACAGTTCGACACAACTGCCCAACGCCATCTGGTGGCAGGAACGGGCTGCGCTCAGGCTGCAGCTTGCCCGGCAGCACCAGCGGCCGTGCAGCGTGCTGGTGCTGGAGATCGACCAGATGTCGCGCCTGCGCGACTCGCTGGGCGACGACTTGCTGGGCCGGGTGCTGCAGATGTTCGGCCACCGCATACGCAGCACCCTGGGGCCGGACACCGTGCTGGCCTCGCTCGGCGGCGGCCTGCTGGCCTGTGTGCTGGAGGGTGACACGCCCCAGATCGACGGCCAGCTCAGCAGCCTGCTGCGCCACCTGTCGCAGCCGCTGCAACTGCCCGACCGCAGCCTGCGCCTGACGGCCAGCATTGGCGCCTGCGCCTACCTGCCGGAGCGCGACCAGGCCGACGCGGGCGAGCTGCTGCACCGCGCGCGTGTGGCGCTGGGCACGGCCAAGACGGCCGGCGGCACGCAGTCGCGCTGGTTTCGCGGTGCCATGCAGGCCGAGGCCATGGACCGGCTGGAGCTGGAAGGCCTGCTGCGCCAGGCGCTGGAGAAGAAGCAGTTCAGTCTGGTGTTCCAGCCCCAGATGAACCTGGCCACCGGCCACATCCCGCTGATGGAGACCCTGCTGCGCTGGCAATGCCCCGGGCGCGGCGCGATCAGCCCCGCGGTCTTCATCCCGGTGGCCGAGGACATAGGCCTGATCCCGGCCATTGGCGAATGGGTGCTGCGCGAAGCCTGCCGCGAGGTCGGGCGCCTGCACCGCCTGCTGCGCGGCCAGCAGACGCCGGTGCCGCAGGTGGCAGTGAATGTGTCGGCGCGGCAATTGCTGCTGCCGGGGCTGATCGCCCTGGTGCAAAGCGCGCTGGAAGACGCCGGCCTGGAGCCCGCGCACCTGGAGATCGAGGTGACCGAAAGCGTGCTGGTAAGCGATGCCGAAGGCGCCCTGGCCACATTGGAAGGCCTGCGGCGGCTGGGCGTGGGGCTGGCGATCGATGACTTTGGCACCGGCTACTCCAGCTTCTCTTACCTCACGCAGTTCCCGTTCGACCGGCTGAAGATAGACCGCTCGCTGGTGATCAACATCGACCGGCCGGGCAAGGGCCAGGCCATCGTGTCGGCGATCCTGTCGCTGGCCCATGCGCTGGACATGCGGGTGACCGCCGAAGGCGTGGAAACCAACGAGCAGGCCGCGGCCCTGAAGGCCCTGCAGTGCGACGAGCTGCAGGGCTACTGGTTCTCGCGGCCGCTCACGCCCAAGGCGCTGGAGCGGGTGCTGAGGCAACTACTCAACCCCGTTCACCCTGAGCCGGTCGTTGGGCTGGCAGGTACAGAGCAGGGCTTCGACAAGCTCAGCCCGGACGGTTTGGGGACCTGAGTTAAGCAGCTTACTTGTCTGGCGACAGCGGCATGTCGATGCTGCCGTCCAGCATCTTGATCGGCCCGTTGGCGTTCGGGTTGATGTCGAAGTCGAAGATCTCGGTGGGCAGCCACAGCGTGGCGCAGGCGTTGGGCACGTCGACCACGCCGCTGATATGGCCCTGCACCGGCGCCGTGCCCAGGATCGAATAGGCCTGCGCGCCGCTGTAGCCGAACTTCTTCAGGTACTCGATGGCGTTCAGGCAGGCCTGGCGGTAGGCCACGTTCACGTCCAGGTAGTACTGCTTGCCGGCCTCGTCCACCGAGATGCCTTCGAAGATCAGGTAGTCCTTGTAGTTGGGCGTGACCGGGCTGGGCTTGAAGATCGGGTTCTTGATGCCGTACTTGGCCATGCCGCCCTTGATCAGGGTGACCTTCATGTGCACCCAGCCGGCCATTTCGATGGCGCCGCAGAAGGTGATCTCGCCATCGCCCTGGCTGAAGTGCAGGTCACCCACACTCAGGCCGGCGCCATCTACGTAGACCGGGAAGAACACCTTGGAGCCGCGCGACAAATCCTTGATGTCGCAGTTGCCGCCATGCTCGCGCGGCGGCACGGTGCGCGCGCCCTCGGCCGCCGCCTTGGCGCGGGCCTCGCCGGTCATCTTGCCCATGTGGGCGGTGCCGGCCGATGGCGGGTTGGCCAGGCCAGCGGTGGGGTCGGTGTCGATGAGCTTTTGTTCGCGCTCATTCCACAGATCCAGCATGGGCTTGTCGGGCAGGCAGCCGATCAGGCCCGGGTGGATCAGGCCGGCAAAGTTCACACCCGGGATGTGGCGCGAACTGGTGTACATGCCCTTGAAGTCCCAGATGGACTTTTGCGCCTGCGGGAAATGCTCGGTCAAAAAGCCGCCGCCGTTCTTCTTGCTGAAGAAGCCGTTGAAGCCCCACAGGCTGTCCTGCTTGGCGCCTATGTCGAGCAGGTCCACCACCAGCAGGTCGCCCGGCTCTGCGCCCTTCACGCCCACCGGGCCCGACAGGTAGTGCACCGTGGTCAGGTCGATGTCGCGCACGTCGTCGGCGCTGTCGTTGTTCTTGATGAAGCCACCGGTCCAGTCGAAGGTCTCGAGGATGAAGTCGTCGCCCGGGTTGACCCAGCAGGCCATCGGGATGTCCGGGTGCCAGCGGTTGTGGATGTTCTCGTTCTCGGTGGGCGACTTCGTCAGGTCGACCTTGATCAGGGTGTCGGTCATGCAATGCTCCTTATGGGTGGCCAGAGAAAGTGGTCAGACAGAGAGATAACTTTTGATGCGCTTGACGTCGGTGTTGGCGCGCGTGGTTTCGTGCACCAGCCGCCCGCCCTCGATCACGAACAGCCGGTCGGCCACGTCCATGGCGAAGGACAGCACCTGCTCCGAGACAACGATGGTGATCTGCCGCAGCTTGCGGATCTCGTTCAGCGCCTTGGCGATGTCCTTGATGATGGAAGGCTGGATGCCCTCGGTGGGCTCGTCCAGCAGCAGCACCTTGGGGTCGGTCACCAGCGCGCGGGCAATCGCCAGTTGCTGCTGCTGCCCGCCAGAGAGGTTGCCGCCCTTGCGCCGGCGCATGTCCCACAGCACCGGGAACAGCGCATAGATGTCTTCGGGAACGACCTTCTCCTTGGCGTTCTCCAGGCCGGTCTGTATGTTTTCTTCGACCGTGAGCGTGGGGAAGATCATGCGGCCCTGCGGCACATAGGCAATGCCCTTGGCAACGCGGCGAAAGCTCTCGTCTTTCGACACATCCTGGCCGGCGATGGCAATGCGCCCGCTCTTGCTTGGCAAGATGCCCATCAGGCTCTTGAACAGCGTGGTCTTGCCCATGCCGTTGCGGCCCATGATGGCCACGGTCTCGTTGGCCTGGCCGTCGAAAGAGACGCCGTGCAACGCCTCGCTCTGGCCGTAGGCGACAAACAGGTCTTCGACTTTCAGCATGGTGTTGCTCATCTCAATGACTCCGGCGTGTGCTTGGTGTTGTGAGCGTGTGCCCTGGCCACCGGGTACTCCCCTCCGCGAATGTCCTCCGGCCTGCGGCCTCCTCCTTGATTTCGCTGCGGGGAGCACCCGGTGCCCTGTGCACAAGGCGCGCTCTGCCTATGCGGCCGATCAGGCAGTGCTCTGACCGATCACGACGCTGGGCTGCCTTGCGCAGCGAAATCAAGGGGGAGCCCGAAGGGCGGAGGACATTCGCGGAGCAAGGCAGCCCGTCGGCGTGAGCGCGCCCTGAACGAAGAACGGAGAAGCAAGCCCTCATCTAGTGCCCCAGATAAACGTCGATGACCTTGGGGTCGGCCTGCACCTGCTCCATAGGCCCTTCGGCCAGGATCTTTCCCTGGTGCATGACGGTGACCTTGTGCGCGATGCGCTTGACGAACTCCATGTCGTGCTCGATCACGATCACTGCGCGGTTCTTGCAGATGCGCTGCAGCAGCTCGGCCGTCAGCTCGCGCTCGCGCGCGCTCATGCCGGCAATGGGCTCGTCCAGCATCAGCAGCTCGGGCTCCTGCATCAGCAGCATGCCGATCTCCAGCCACTGTTTCTGGCCGTGGGAGAGCAGGCCGGCCTCGGTGTCGAGCTTCTCGGCCAGGCCGATGTCCTCGGCCACCACCTGCACGCGCGCCTTGACCTCGTCGGTGCACTTGAAGGCCAGCGCGCCAAAGACCGAGCGGCCCGCGGGGTAGGACACCTCCAGGTTCTGGAACACCGACAGGTTCTCGTAGATGGAGGGCGTCTGGAACTTGCGGCCAATGCCCAGGCGCACGCGGCGGTGCTCGGCCATGCGGGTCAGCTCGGTGTTCATGAACTTGATGCTGCCGGCGCTGGCGCGCGTCTTGCCGCAGATCAGGTCCAGCAGCGTGGTCTTGCCCGCGCCGTTGGGGCCGATGATCACGCGCAGCTCGTTCTTGTCGACGTAGAGGTTCAGCGCGTCTATGGCCTTGAAGCCGTCGAAGGAGACGGTCAGGTCTTCCACTGCCAGGGCGAAGTCGGTATTGCTCATGCGGGTCTCCTGCGGGCTCAGGCGCCCTGGCCGCGTACGCTGGCGGGCAGCACGGGGTCTGCCTCCACCTCGGGGGCAGGGCTGGGCAAGGGCGCCGGTGGCGGCACGGCGGCGCGGCGCAGGGCCTCGCGGCGGCTCTTCCACCAGGGCACGACATGGCTCTCCCACAAACCGGCCAGCCCCATGGGGAAGGCCATGGTCACGCCGATGAAGAGCCCGGCCATCAGGAACAGCCACAGGTCGGGGAAGCTCTCCGAGAAGAAGGTCTTGCCGGCATTCACCAGCAGCGTGCCGTAGACCGCGCCGACCAGGCTCATGCGCCCGCCCACCGCCGCGTAGATCACCATCTCGATCGAGGGCACGATGCCGACGAAGCTCGGCGACATGAAGCCCACCTGCAGCGTGAACAGCGCGCCGCCAATGCCCGACAGCGCCGCCGCCAGGCAGAAGGTGAAGACCTTGAAGTTGGACACGTCGTAGCCCGAGAAGCGCACCCGGTCTTCCTTGTCGCGCATGGCCAGCAGCAGGGTGCCGAGCTTGCTGGTCTGCACCCAGCGGCACAGCAGCATGGCCGCCACCAGCAGCGCCACGCAGACGTAGTAGAGGATGTACTTGGCGCTGTCGGTGCGCGTGTCCCAACCCAGCAAGGTCTTCAGGTCGGTCATGCCGTTGACGCCGCCGGTATAGCCCTGCTGGCCGATGATGAGCACGGTGAGGATCAGCGCCACCGCCTGCGTGATGATGGCGAAGTAGACGCCGCCCACGCGGCGCTTGAACATGGCGTAGCTGACGATCCAGGCCAGCAGCGTGGGCACCACGATCACCGCCGCCAGCGAGAACGGCAGGCTCTTGAACGGCACCCAGAGGGCCGGCAGTTCGGTGATCTGGTTCCAGTCCATGAAGTCCGGGATGCCGGGCGTGGACTGGATCTTGGTGCTGATCGGGTCCGAGGCTTCGAGCTTCAAGAACATCGCCATCGCATAGCCGCCCAGGCCAAAGAACACGCCCTGCCCCAGGCTCAGCACGCCGCCATAGCCCCAGACCATCACCAGGCCGATGGCGACAAAGGCATAGGTCAGGTACTTGCCCACCAGGTTGAGCCGGAAGATGTCCAGCGACAGCGGCAGCACCACGGCCAGCAGCAGCACCAGCAGCAACATGCTGGCCAACTGGTAGCGCAGGACCCAGGACTTGATGAGGTTCATGCAGTTTCTCCGTCGTTCCGTGTGTTCAACGTCGCACCTTGCTGGCGAACAAGCCTTGTGGCCGAACCATCAGGATCAGCACGATCAGCGACAGCGTGATCACCTTGGCCATGGAGCCGGCCAGGAAGAACTCGGTGATCGACTGCGTCTGCGCAATGCCGAAAGCCGAGACCACGGTGCCCAGCAAGCTGGCCGCGCCACCAAAGGTGACGACCAGAAAGGAATCCACCAGGTAGAGCGAGCCAGACGTGGGCCCGGTCGAGCCAATGGTGGTGAAGGCCGCGCCGGCCACGCCGGCAATGCCGCAGCCAATGGCAAAGGTCAGGCGGTCGGTCTTCTTGGTGTCTATGCCGGCGGCATTGGCCATGACGCGGTTGCTGACCGTGGCGCGCACGCGCAGGCCCCAGCGGCTCTTGTGCAGCGCCAGCAGCACGCCGGCGGTGACCACGGCGGTAAGCGCCAGCACGAACATGCCGTTGATGGGAATGTCCAGCCCCTCATGCGGCGCCCACGAGCCCATCAGCCACTCGGGCAGCGTCGGGCTCACCTCCTTCGGGCCGATGAAGCTGCGAAACGACTGCTGCATGGCCAGGCTCACGCCCCAGGTGGCCAGCAGCGTGTCGAGCGGGCGCTTGTACAGGTGCCGGATCAGGCCCCACTCCACCAACCAGCCCGCCACAAACGCAAAGCCGAAGGCCGCCAGGATGGCGAGCGGAAAGTAATAGGGCAGCAGCCCCGGCGCATGCTCTGCCGCCAGCGTGGAGCCCAGGTAGATGGTGTAGGCGCCAATGGTCATGAACTCGCCATGCGCCATGTTGATCACGCCCATCTGGCCAAAGATGATGGCCAGGCCCAAGCCCATCAGCAGCAGCACCGCAAACAGGCTCAGGCCCGCAAAGCCCTGCATCAGGCCGATATTCATCAAGTCAGAAAGGCTCATAGCGCGGACTCCGGTGAAGGCATGGAGTGGTTCAAGTCAATGGCCCGCAGCCGCCTGCGGCGAGCAAAGCGAAGCCCGTTCGCAGGACACCGTGGAACCGGCTTTGCCGGGCCACTGGTGTCGCCCCCTGCAAGGGGGTGGGCGGCCACACGCAGTGGGCAAGCCTGGGGGTGTGCCTTATTGGTATCCCTTGGGGAAGGGATCGGGTTTGATGAGCTCAGGCGACTCCGACACCACCTTGAAGCTCGCGTCCGGCATGCCCATGGCGATGCGCGACTTGCTCCACAGGTGGTGGTTGGGATCGATCTTCACGTAGCCCTCGGGCGCGGTCTTCAGCTCGATGCCGGGCGATGCGGCCACCACCTTGTCGACGTCGAAGCTCTTGGCCTTTTCCACGGCGGCCTTCCACAGCCAGGGGCCGAGGTAGCCGGCCTGGGTCACGTCGCCAATGACGGCGTTGGCGCCGTACTTGGCCTTGAAGGCGGCGACGAACTTCTTGTTGTTCTCGTTGTCCAGGGTCTGGAAGTACTTCATGGACGAGTAGAAGCCCGCGAAGTTCTCGCCGCCCACGCCGGTCATCTCGTCTTCGGTCACGGCCAGGGTCACCAGCAGTTGCTTGTCGCCGGTGATGCCCGCCGCCTTCAAGGCCTTGTAGAAGGCCACGTTGGAGCCACCGACCACGGCGACGAACAGGCAATCGGGCTTTTGCAGCTTGATCTTGTTCATCAAGGAGCCGAAGTTGGTGCTGCCCAGCGGGTAGTACTCCTCGCCGACGATCTTGCCCTTCTGGAAGTTCTCGACGTGCTTGCGCGCGATCTTCATCGAGGTGCGCGGCCAGATGTAGTCCGAGCCGATCAGGAAGAAGGTCTTGGCTTTCTTCTCGTTCTTGGCCCAGTCCAGGCTGTAGAGGATTTGCTGGGTGGCTTCCTGGCCGGTGTAGATCACGTTCTTGGACTGCTCCAGGCCTTCGTAGAAGGTGGGGTAGTAGAGCAGGCCGTTTTCCTTCTCGAACACCGGCAGCACGGCCTTGCGCGAAGCGCTGGTCCAGCAGCCGAAGACGGCGGCGCAGTGGTCATTGATGAGCAGCTTCTTGGCCTTCTCGGCAAAGGTCGGCCAATCAGAGGCGCCGTCTTCCTTGATCACCTTGATCTTGCGGCCCAGCACGCCGCCTGCGGCATTGATCTGGTCGATGGCGAGCTGCTCGGCCTGGATGGCGCCGGTCTCCGAGATCGCCATGGTGCCGGTGGCCGAGTGCAGCTGGCCCACCGTCACCTCGGTATCGGTCACCGCCAGCTTGGTGGTGTTGACCTGGGCCGTGGCCTGCGCCGACGCCCAGGCCGGCAGGCCCGCCACCGATGCGGCCCCCAGCGCCTGCAGCAGGCGGCGGCGGCCCGTGTCCGCGGCCGAAGGATGTGGGTCGTCGTGGGCGTCGGAATGGTGCTTCATCAAGTCGCTCCTTGCAGCAGGCGGTTGGGTTGGGACGGCGGTGTGCCGCGCTGTTGCGAAGATTAGGGAAGACCCTTCCTGTGGCCCATACGTCAATTAACGTAGTGGTGGAGTTCGCAACGACTCACAGCTCCCCACACCGTTCGGGCTGAGCTTGTCGAAGCCCTGCCACGCATCACCAAGCCCAACGACCGCCTCAGGGCGAACGGGGGCTGAGTAGCTGGCCACGCCTCTTGGCACAGGGGCTTACCTTTTCATGGTACTATCGAATTGATAGCTAGAAGCCCTAGTCCACCCTGCGTTTCATCCACTTTTCTTCTAAATTTCCTGGCGTAAGCGGTGGCTGTGCATGCGCAGGCCAAGAACATTTCTTGCATGGCTTGGGGCATGACCTCCGCCCACCGCCCCGATCCGCAGGCTGCGCCGCAGACGATCTTTCGTTTTCGGCGCGACTACAACTCGTGGGTGGCCGACGAGACCATGGAGGACTACGCGCTGCGCTACACGCCCAAGAGCTTTCGGCGCTGGAGCGAGTTCCGCGTGGCCAATACCGCGTTTGGCTCGCTGTCTTTTCTGGCGCTGGAGGCGATTGGCGGCGCGATTGCGCTGAACTACGGCTTTGCCAATGCGATGTGGGCCATCCTCACGGTCGGGCTGGTGATCTTTCTCACCGGCCTGCCGATCAGCATCTACGCCGCGCGCTACGGCCTGGACATGGACCTGCTCACGCGTGGCGCGGGCTTTGGCTACCTGGGCTCGACCATCACCTCGCTGATCTACGCGGTGTTCACCTTCATCTTCTTCGCGCTGGAGGCGGCCATCATGGCGCTGGCGCTGCAGATGGTGGTGGACTGGCCGCTGGTGTGGTGCTACGTGCTGTCGTCGCTGGTGGTGCTGCCGCTGGCCATGCGCGGCATCACGCTGATCAGCCGGCTGCAGGCCTGGACGCAGCCGCTGTGGCTGTTCTTGCTGCTGCTGCCTTTTGTGTGGATTGGCCTGACGCAGCCGCAGCTCTACCGCGACTTCGCCAGCCTGTCGGGCCTGAAGAGCGGCAGCAGCGGCTTTGAGCCGCTGATGTTCGGCGCGGCGGCGGCGGTGATCTTCTCGCTGGTGGTGCAGATCGGCGAGCAGGTGGATTTCTTGCGCTTTCTGCCCGAGCGCACGCCGGCCAACCGCGTGCGCTGGTGGGCCGCGGTGCTGGTCGCCGGGCCGGGCTGGGTGGTGATGGGCATGCTCAAGATGGCGGGCGGCGCCTTCCTGGCGTTTGCGGCGCTGCAGTTCGAGGTGGGCACGCACCGAGCGGCCGAGCCCACGCAGATGTTCCTGGCCGGCTTCACCGAGGCCGTGGGCCGGCCCGGGCTGGCGGTGCTGATGACGGTGGTGTTCGTCGTCGTATCGCAGATCAAGATCAACCTCACCAACGCCTATGCCGGCTCGCTGGCCTGGTCCAACTTCTTCGCGCGGGTCACGCGCAGCCACCCCGGGCGCGTGGTATGGCTGGTGTTCAACGTGGGCATTGCCACGCTCTTGATGACGCTGGGCGTGTTTGGCGCGCTGGAGAAAGTGCTGGCGGTCTACAGCAACGTGGCCATCGCCTGGGTGGGCGCGCTGGTGGCCGACCTGGTCATCAACAAGCCGCTGGGCCTGTCACCACCGGGCATAGAGTTTCGCCGCGCGCACCTGTACGACTTCAACCCGGTGGGCCTGGGCGCCATGCTGCCCGCCGCCATCGTTGCCTGCTGCGCGCATGCGGGTTTGCTGGGCGAGGTGGCGGCTGCCTTCTCGCCCTTTATCGCGCTGGCGCTGTCGATGGCGCTGGCGCCGCTGCTGGCCTGGGCCACCAAGGGCCGCTACTACCTGGCGCGCCAACCCGACACCACCTGGCAGCCCGGCGAGAGCGTGCGCTGCGCCGTGTGCGAGAACCAGTTCGAGTCCGAAGACATGGCGCGCTGCCCGGCCTATGCGGCGCCGATCTGCTCGCTTTGCTGCTCGCTGGAATCGCGCTGCCACGACCGCTGCAAGACCGGCTCGCGCGCGTCCGAGCAGTTGCGCGCGGTGGCGGCCTTTTTGCTGCCGCGCAGTTGGGCGCTGAAGGTCAACTTTCGCCTGGGGCAGTACCTGGTGGTGCTGGTGTCGCTGTGCGCGGTGATGGCCTTTCTGGTCGGCGTGGTCTATGTGCAAGAGGGCCTGGACACGCCCGCGCAGTTTCTGCGCATGCCCTTCCTGAAGGTGTTTGCGCTGCTGGCCCTGCTGGCTGCGGTGTGTGCCTGGTGGGTGGTGCTGAGCACCGACAGCCGCCGCCTGGCGCAGGACGAGTCCGAGCGCCAGACCCAGCTGCTGCTGCAAGAAATCGAAGCCCACAAGCGCACCGACGCCGAGCTGCAGGCCGCCAAGGACCAGGCCGACTCGGCCAACCAGGCCAAGACCCGCTACGTGGCCGGCATGACGCACGAGCTGCGCTCGCCGCTCAACAGCATCCTGGGCTACACCCAGATCCTGCTGAAGAACCCGCAGACCGATGGCTGGATGCGCGAGACCCTGGGCACCATGCAGCACAGTGGGCAGCACATGCACGCGCTGATCGATGGCTCTTTGGAGCTGGCTCGCATCGAGGCCGGCCGCCTGCGCCTGGACCCGGCGCCGCTGCCGCTGGCCGAGCTGCTGGCCGACGTCGAAGGCATGCTGCGCCCGCAGGCCGAGGCCAAGGGCCTGCGCTTCACGGTGCAGATCGAGGGCGCCGCGCCCGAATGGATACGCGCCGACGCCAAGCGCCTGCGCCAGATCCTGATCAACCTGCTGGCCAATGCGGTGCGCTTCACCGACCAGGGCGAGGTGCGGCTGCGGCTGGACTTTACGCACCACGTATCGCGCATCGAGGTGATAGACACCGGCATCGGCATTGCGCCGCAGGACCAGGAGCGCATCTTCCTGCCCTTCGAGCGCGGCAGCGCCGGCCGCCGCGCCAGCGAAACCGGCACCGGCCTGGGCCTGACCATCACGCACCTGCTGACCCAGCTCATGGGCGGCGAGCTGTCGGTGGCCAGCACGCCCGGCCAGGGCAGCACCTTCACCGTGCGGCTGTACTTGGCCAGCATCACCCCCGACCCGGCGCACCTGCCGCTGCGCGCCGTGGCGCTGCGCCCGGTGATCGGCTACCTGGCGCCGCGCCGCACCCTGCTGGTGGTGGACGACCAGCCGCTGCAGCGCCAATTGCTGGCCGCGCTGCTGGTGCCGCTGGGCTTTGAGGTGCGCGAGGCCGCCAGCGGCCGCGAGTGCCTGGAGATCGTCCAGCACGAGCCGCCCGACCTGGTGCTGCTCGACATCACCATGGACGACCTCGACGGCTGGCAGACCGTGGAACTGCTGCGCAAACTGCTGCCGGCCACCGCGCTGCCGGTGGTTTTTGTCTCGGCCAACCTGTTTGACCAGCAGCCCGAGCGCATGGCCGCGCTGCAGTGCCAGGGCTTTGTCGGCAAGCCGGTGATCGAGTCTGAATTACTGGACGCGCTGGAGCACGCGCTGCAACTGGAATGGGTGCGCGACAACACGCCGCTGTCGCTGGCCGCGCCGCCGCCCGCCACAACGGCCCACCCCATGCTGCTGCCCGAAGACCTGCGCGAAGACCTGGTGCGCCTGGCGCGCCAGGGCCAGGCCGCCGCGCTGCGCGAGCGCCTGCGCCAGGCGCACGGCGTGCTGCCCACGCACGCCGCGGCCCTGCACCTGCTGCAGGCCTGCGCCGACCGCTTCGACTTCCAGGCCCTGGCCGACCATCTGCGAGAACCCGAAGAACATGCTCCCAGTCCTTGAACCCATCACCCCGCGCGTCATCCTGGTGGTGGACGACGCGCTCGACACCCTGCGCATGCTCAGCGACGCGCTGGCCGCCGAAGGCTATGCCGTGCTGGCCGCGCGCGACGCGCAAGAGGCGCTGCAGCGCTTCGAGATCACCGTGCCCGACGGCGTGCTGCTGGACGCGGTCATGCCCGGCATGGACGGCTTCGCGCTGTGCCGCCACTTGAAGGCCACGCCGCCCTGGTCGCATGTGCCGGTGCTGTTCATGACCGGCCTGTCGGACACCGAGCAGATCCTGCACGGCTTTGCCAGCGGCGGCGTCGACTACGTGGTGAAACCGCTGCGCATCCCCGAGGTGCTGGCGCGCCTGGCCACCCACGTGCGCAACGCCCAGGCCACGCGCCAGGCGCGCGCGGCGGTAGACGTGGCCGGCATGGGCGCCGTGGTGCTGGATGGCCAGGGCCGCGTCGCCTGGCGCTCGCCGCAGGCCACGCGCTGGCTCGACAGCCTGTTTGGCGCCGCCGCCGCAGAAGACGGCGCCGCCTGGCTGCAATCGGTCACGGCCGCCGGCGAAGTGCAGGCCGCCCTGCCCGACGGCCGCCAACTGGTGGCGCGCCACATGGGCCAAAGCGGCTTCTCTGAAGCCATGCTGCTGCTGCACACGGCCCCCGCCAGCACCGCTGCGCCGCGCCGCCCCAACGTGCCCCTGACCCCGCGCGAGGCCGAGGTGCTGTCCTGGCTGGCCAAGGGCAAGACCAACCGCGACATCGCCGACATCCTGGGCATGAGCCCGCGCACGGTCAACAAGCACCTGGAGCACATCTTCGAGAAGCTGGGCGTGGAGACCCGCACCGCCGCCGCCGCGCTGGCCGGGCAGATGCTGCCGGCGGGCTGAAACCGGCCCACTACCAAATATATAGCTAATAGCCCAGGCAGGGCCTGGGCTAGAGGCCTATTTGGCTCATATTTTCTAGGCGAACGCAAACGGCCCTTCAAACGCGCCTATGTAGCTGGTGTGGCTCAGCATGCCCTGCGCCGGGTCCCACAGGTGCAGCATGCAGGCCGGCGGCCCCAGGTAGGAGGCGGGCTGCGCACCGGGCGCCAGCCGCAGCGCGATCTCGGTGGTGGTGCTGGGGCAGGCGCACACCACGCTGCCGGCCCAGCGCCGCAGCATGGGCCGGTGCACGTGGCCGCACAGCACCAGTTCGACGTTGCCAAAGCCGCGCAGCACGCGCTCCAGCGCCGCCGCCTCGAAGTAGCGGTAGCTGTCCATATAGGGAATGCCGCTGACAAAGGGCGGGTGGTGCAGCATCACCACGGTCGGCTTGCCCGGGTCGGCCGCCAGCGTGGCCTGCAGCCAGTCCAGGCCGGCCGCATCGATATGGCCGTGGTGCTTGCCCGGCACGCAAGAGTCCAGGCCGATGATGCGCACCGGGTAGCTATCCACGCAGTAGTGCAGCGGGCCGGCCGCCGGCAGGTAGGCGTGGTCGGCAAAGGCGGTGCGAAAGGCTTCGCGCTCGTCGTGGTTGCCGGGGATCACCAGATAGGGAATGTCCAGCCCGGCCAGCAGCGTACGCACCATGGCGTATTCCGCGGCGTCGCCCATGTCCACCAGGTCACCCGTGAGCAGCACCAGGTCCGGCCGGCGATCGAGCTGGTACAGGTGCGCTATCGCCTCCTGGAACATGCGGTTGGAATCGACCACGCCCTGGTAGAGCTGGCCCGCGGGGCGCACGTGCATGTCGGAGAGCTGGGCAATGAGCATGGGGGCATCCAGAGTGGGCCAATGGCGCAGCATGAATCATTCCAGCGATGGCGCACACTGGCGCCATGCCGTCCCCAAGCACCCCGCTGATCGTCGTCTTCGATGCCCAATGCCTGCTGTGCAGCCGCTGGGTGCAGTTTCTGCTGCGCCACGACCGCCGTGGCCTGCTGCGCTTTGCCTCGATGCAAGGCGCCACCGGCCGCCAACTGCTGCTGGACGCGGGCCTGCAGCCCGACGCGCTGGAAACCCTGCTGCTGGTAACCCCGGGCCGCGTCTGGCGCTACACCGGCGCGCTGCTGCGCATCCTGCATGCATTGGGCTGGCCCTGGCGCCTGGCCTGGGCCGTGTGGATCGTGCCCGCGCCCTGGCGCGACGCCGCCTACCGCTGGATGGCGCGCCACCGCTACCGCCTGTTTGGCCGCAGCGAGCAGTGCCTGCTGCCGCCGGCGGGCACGGCGGGTCGGTTCCTGGATTGAGGCCAGGGCATTGGGGCAATGGGCCACACCTAGAGAAAACGCTGGAGCCCAATGACCGCCAGCGGCAGGGCGAAACCCGCCACAAGCGTCTGCGCGGCGGTGATCCCGGCCATGAGTGGCGCATCACCACCCAATTGCCGAGCCATGATGTAGGAGGAAGAGGCCGTCGGCAGCGCCTGGAAGATCAGCGCTGCAATGGCGGCCGGCCCACTGAGCCCGAAAGCCAGGCACGCGACGGTGGTGGCCACGGGCATGAAGCCGAACTTGATGAGCGACGAAATGCACAAGGGTCGAATCCAGGTGCCGGCGGCGGAAAAGCTCAGCGCGGCGCCAACGCAGACCAGGCCCAGCGGCAGCGAGGCCTGCCCCAGCGACTTGATGACCGGGTCGACGGCGGAGGGCAGCGGCAGCCCCGTCAAATGGAACAACACGCCGAGCACGCATGCCACCACCAGCGGGTTCAGCATCAGCTGCTTGAGGATGTTCCTGGCGGATATTCGTCCAAGAGCGCCATACCTCGCGAACACCAGAACGCACAGGACATTCACGGTCGGCACGATGACCGCATTTGCCAAGGCCGCAAGTGCTACGCCATTCGCGCCCAACAGCGCGGCGGCGGCAGAAACACCGACATAGTTATTGAACCTGATGCTGCCCTGGAAGATGGAAGTGAAGGCGGCATCACTGCCTTTCACCAGAGGGCGCACCAGGAACAACGCCAGCGCCACCCCAACGGTGGAGAAGAAAAGCACACAGCCCATGTCCCAGATCGGAACGCTGTCAAATCGCGCGACAGCCAAACCATAGAAGAACAGGCAGGGCAGCAAGACGTAATAGCTCAGGCGCTCCGCCTGCCCCCAGAAGGCCTCTGCCAGAAGATGGGTGCGCCTGAGCACGGCTCCCACCGCGATGAGCAGTGCGATGGGAATCAGTGCGGCGATGAAGGTAGCGGTCATTTCATGGACTCGAGTTGGCTAGGCTGGATGGGTTTTCGGCTCGGGCCATCGGCGGCGGCAGACCTGCTGCGAACAACCGGGCCAGCAGCGCCTGGTACGCCAGGAGCTCGGAGATCTCGATGAACTCATCGGCCGTATGCGCCTGCTCGATATTTCCCGGTCCGCATACAACGGTGGGAATTCCCCCGCCTTGGTACAGCCCGCCCTCGGTGGTAAATGCCACGTGGTCGCCCGTGCTTGCCCCAGCGGACTGGAGCAGTGCCTCCAGAGCCTGCGTCCCGGCCGTAGGCATCAGCGCGGGCACATCGGTCTTGATCTGGACGGTAATGCTCGACTCCTTATCCTTGGCCCGCATCGAGTCCTGGATGGCGCTGGCCGCTGCCAGTACCGGCGTCATGATCTCGTCAGGGTCGGCCGCCGGCAGATAGCGGATATCGAAATCCAGCTCTGCCTTCTCGGGAATCACGTTTGCGGCAAACCCGCTATGAAATCTGCAGACCGCCATCGTCGAATACGGCACATAAAAACCGGCATCCTGGTATTGCCGAATGCTCTGCGCCTGGGCCTTGATAGCCACGGCCATTTCTGCTGCAGCTTCAGCGGCGTTGACGCCAAGGCCGGCCAGTGAGGAGTGGGCGGCCCTGCCTTGAACCAGGCACCGAAGCCCCCGGCGGCCCTTGTGGGCGCGCACCACCTTCATGGAGGTCGGTTCTCCAACGATGCAGAACGCCGGCTGAATATCGTGCCTTGCCAAGTCCGCCAGCAGATCGCGGACACCAAGGCAGCCGATCTCCTCGTCGTAGGTAAATGCCAGGTGGAGAGGCATGCCCAGCTGGCGAAGGTCTGCGCTTTTCACCGCTGCCAGCACGCAGGCGATGAAGCCCTTCATGTCACAGACACCACGCCCGTAGGCGCGCCCATCGGCTTGGCTCAACGCAAAAGCCGGTCGTGACCAGTCCTGGCCCTGTACCGGCACGACGTCGGTGTGCCCGGAAAGCAGAAGCCCGCCAGACAGGCCGCCGAAACTGGCGAAGAGATTTCCCCTCTGCCCGTCTGCGCTCAGCGTGCGACGGAAACCAAAACCCAGGGGTTCCAGGTGCGCCTCGATATACGAGAGGAGCGCCAGATTGCTGTCGCCGCCAGAGGTGGTTCTGAACGCGACGAGGTCGCCCAGAATACCCAGCAGCGGCGTGTCTTCGGCAAGCGGAGCCATTGCTTCAGGCCTCCAAAGAGATGTTGCCGGCCTTGGCGACCTTCTTCCATTTTTCGAGCTCTGCTCGAATCTGGTCTCTGAATTCCTTTGGGGTATTGCCTGAAGGAACAGCGCCAAGTTCCTTTATTCGGGCCTCGACATTGGGGTCTCTCAAGGCATAGACCAGGCCTTCGTGGAGCTGGGCGACTCGGCTTTGGGCCACTCCGGGAGGCGCGACAAGGCCGAACCACGCAGGGTCATTCAGATCGTGAATCCCGACTTCATCGAAGGTCGGCGTTTCCGGGCTTTGGGAAAGCCGCCCCTTCCACGCCACCGCAAGCGGGTAAAGGCGGCCGCTTCTGATCTGGGGAAGGGAGGCGGGGAAGTTGTCGCAAAGCATATCGACGACACCGCCCATGACGTCCTGCAATGCCGGGCCCGCACCTCTATAGGGCACGTGCCGCAGATTGGCCTTGGTGGATTGGCGAAAGAGTTCCCCCATCATGTGCCCCAAGGAGCCGACGCCTGGCGAGGCATATGTCAGGCCGCCCTCGGTCGAGTTGGCCAGCTTCACAAACTCGGCAACGCTCTTCGCATGAATGCCGGAATTCACCGAGACCACATTCGGCACCATCGCGATATTGCCGATCTGTGCAAAGCCGGCAACCGGGTCATAGGGTGGCTTCTCCGACACGGCGGGCTGAATCCCGTGGGTGCTGACCGTCGCAACGCCCAGAGTGAAGCCATCCGGCTCAGCCCTGGATACGAGGACTGCTCCCACCTTCCCACCGGCGCCGGCCCGGTTGTCAACGATGACGGGCTGCTTCAGAAATTCGGAGAGTTTGGGCGCGATCAAGCGCGGGATCAGGTCACCCGATCCACCAGTGGCAAAAGGCACGATGATGCGGACGACCTTGTCCTGCGCGCGCACATAGGCGGGCGCCCCCATTGCTCCGGCAGCGGCGGCGGATATGAATTTACGACGGTCCATGGCTTCCCCTTGGTGATGACACTAGACGCCTGGCGAGCAGGCACATGCCTCTTCGGATGGGGTGCGGCCCATTGCTTGGGCCGCTTATATTTTTCTGTGTGCGACTGGCAGCCGGCTCATCTGCCAGGCAGGCGGCAATCAGCAGAGGCTCTCGAGTGCGGACTTCATTCGGTCACTGGCGACCTTGAGGTTCTTGTCCGAGGTGGCGTAGGAAAGGCGAACAAAGCCCGGCATACCAAAACCAGAGCCGGGCACGAGCGCCACCCCCTTGTCCAGGAGATAGGACGCCAACGCCACATCGTCGGCAATGATTTCTCCGTCGGTGGTGCGACGGCCAATGAAGCTGCGCACGTCGGGGAAAAGATAGAAGGCGCCTTCGGGCTTGGGGGTCTTCAGTCCCGCGATGTTCGAGAATTCGCCAAGCAGGTAGTCGCGGCGAGCTTCGAAGATCGCGCGCCGGCGATGGACTTCATCCTGTGGGCCGGTCAGGGCGGCAACGGCGGCGGCTTGCGAGATCGACGATGTGTGCGAGTTGATCTGCATCTGCAGCTTGGTCATCGCCTCGATCAAGGGGCGGGGCCCGCAGGCATAGCCGACACGCCAGCCCGTCATCGAGTAGGCCTTGGACACGCCATTGATGGTCAGGATCCGGCCCGCGAGGTCTGGCGCCACCTGGGCCAGCGTCACGAATGGGCGGCCGTCATAGACGATGTGCTCGTAGATGTCGTCGACCATGATCAGAAAATCCTGGTGCTTGCTTCGGCGAATGACCTGCGCGAACTCCAGCAGGGCCTCCTTGGTATAGGCCGTACCGCTGGGATTGCTGGGCGAGTTGAGGACAAGCCACTTGCTGGCCTTGGTGATTGCAGCAGCCAGGGCTTCCGGCGCCAGTGCGTAGCCGTCTTCCGGCTTGGTCATGATGGGCCGCAGAGTCCCCCCATTCATCTCCACGATGTCACCATACGAGGCCCAGTAAGGGGCCGGGATAAGGACTTCGTCACCAGGATTGAGCGTGGCGAGAAAGGCCTGGTAGATCACCTGCTTGCCGCCACAGCCCACCGAGATGTCGGCGACCGAACAGGCGATTTCGTTGTCCTTGGCGAACTTGGCGACGATGGCCTGCCGCAAGGCAACGGAGCCATTGATGGGCGTGTAGCGAGTCTCGCCGTCAGCGATGGCCCTGGCGGCCGCCTCGCCGATGTGATCGGGCGTCGGGAAGTCAGGCTCGCCCAGCGTCATGTCGATGACATGCTGCCCCGCCGTCACGGCTTGGCGGGTACGTTCAGCCATCACTTGGATCGGTGAGGCCCGGAGGGTGGAGATGACGCTGGAGAACATGACGGCTGCCTATGAGTTCAGCAAATTCTAGGATTCATGTTCTTCACATAAAATTGAATTTGAATTCAACCCCCGTTGGTCGATCCATGAAGCAAGCTCACCTGGTCACGCCCACGCCAACGCTGAGGCAGCTTGAGTTGTTCCTGTCTTTGGCGGGGTCCACCGGCATTGCAAGCGCGGGGGCCAAGGTCGGCATGACGCCGTCGGCTACCAGCCATGCCCTGCGCGCGCTCGAAGACTCATTGGGCGCGGCGCTGCTGGACCGAAGCGCTACGGGCGTCGGCCTGTCACATGCAGGGCAGCAAATCCTGCCCCATGTCAGGGACCTGTTTGCCGCCCTGGAGCTCATCAAGGCGACGGCAGGCGCCAGTGCTGGCCTCAAGACGGGGCAGTTGAAGCTGGGTTCCTTCGGGCTCAGCTCATCGCTGAGGCTGCTGCCGCCCATTCTTTCGCGGTTCAGGGATAAGTACCCCGGTATTGACGTTCGGGTCTTTGAGAAGCCCGACTCTGAAATTGAGCAAGACCTGATTGAACGCAAGCTCGAAATCGGGGTAGTCACGCTCCCACGGCCCAACTTCGACACGCTGCCGCTGATGAATGACCAGCTTGTCGCGGTACTGCCGGAACACCATCCTTTGGCAAGCGGGGCAACGGTCAACCTGCGAGACCTTGCCGCCTGCCCATTCATCTTGACGAGTGCCGGCTCTCAAAGCCTTATTGCCCGCATGTTTGCAAAGGCAGACTTGACGCCCAGGATCACGCATGAGCTTTCACAGCTTCTATCGATCCTCGATTTCGTCTCCAGAGGTGAAGGCGTCTCGGTGATCGCCGAACTGGCGCTGCCGGAACACTACCCGGGCGTGGTCTATCGGAACCTGAGCCCCGGCAGTTCCCGCCGCATTGGTTTCGCATGCCTCAATGAAGACCGCCTATCGCCCGTGGCCTCCGCCTTCTGGCGCATGGTCAAGACAAGGCGGCACAGGTAACTCACAGAGTGCCGGGGGCTACGGGTGGCGGGCCGCAGGCATGCCCGCGCGGGACTCCGCATGCTCCAGCAGCGCCTCGACCATGCGCCGCACCGTCGGCTGCACGCGCGCGGCCACCTCGGGCAGGTAGTCAAAAGGCAGCGCCTCTTGCATATAGCTGCACTGGGTCATCTCCAACTGCACCGCGTGCACGCCCTGCCCCGGCTGGCCGTAGTGGCGGGTGATGTAGCCGCCGGTGAAGCGGCCGTTGAGTACTGCGCTGTGCCCAGGCGCACTGCGGGCGATTTCCAGGATGCGCTCGGCCAGCGCCGGCTCGCAGCTGCTGCCTTTGCCGGTGCCAATGTTGAGGTCGGTCAGCTTGCCTTCGAAGAAGCGCGGCAGCACCGAGCGGATCGAATGCGCGTCCCACAGCGCGGCCACGCCGTGCTGCGCACGCTGGCGCGCCAACTCGGCGGCCAATTGGGCGTGGTAAGGCTGCCAGAGGGCTTCGCGCCGCGCTGCAATCTCGGCATCGCCGGGCTGGTCGGCCGGGTCGGCGTAGACCGGCGTGTCGTCGAAGGTATCGACCGGGCACAGGCCGGTGACGCTCTGGCCCGGGTACAGGCTGGCGCCGTCGGGTGGGCGGTTCATGTCGATCACGTAGCGCGAGTGCGTGGCCACCAGCACCGAGGCGCCAATGGCGTCGGCAAAGTCATAGAGCCGCTCCATGTGCCAGTCGGTGTCGGGCACCTGGCGCGCCTCTGCCGTGAAACGCGCGGCCAGCGCCGGCGGCACGTAGGTGCCGGCGTGCGGCATGGAGATCAACAGTGGGCGCGTGCCCTGGCGAAAGCGAAAGGCTGGCTCGGTGGTAGTGAAAGTCATGGGTTCATTCCTGGAGAAGTGCTTGCCGCGCCGCAACAAAGCCGGCTACGGCCGCGTCCTGCAGCAGATGCCGGCCGCCCGTCACGCGCGGCTGGCCGGCCACCCAGACGCCGTCGATGGCGCTGCTGCGGTGGCTGGCAAAAACATGGGCCGAGAGCATATCGGCTGCAGTGGGCAGGCCCTGCAGCGCACGGTGCCGGGCATCGAGCACGACGAAGTCGGCCTGCTGCCCCACGGCCAGCCCGGCCACAGGCCGCGCCGCAGCCTGCGCGCCGCCCTGTACGGCCGCCAGCGTGAGCGCGGTGGCCACCTGCGGCTGGGCCCCGTCAGCGCCTATGCTGCGCTGGCGCGTGGCCAGGCGCTGGCCGTATTCCAGCAGCAGCAGCTCTTCGGCCGCGTTGACGCAGGCGTGGCTGTCAGACCCCACCCCCCAGGCGCCGCCATGGCCGCGCCAGCGTGTGAAGTCAAAGATGCCGTCGCCCAGGTTGGCCTCGGTGCTGGGGCACAGGCCGGCCACGGCGCCGCTGCGGGCGGCGCGCGCATATTCATTCGCGTCCATGTGGGTGGCGTGCACCAGGCACCAGCGCGCGTCCACCGCCGCGTGGTCCAGCAACCAAGCCACAGGGCGCTGGCCGCTCCAGGTGACGCAGTCGTCCACCTCTTGCGTCTGCTCGGCAATGTGGATGTGGATGGGTGCGGTGGCGTCGAGCGCATCCAGGCCCGCCAGCGCCTCACCCAATGCATCGGGCGGCACCGCGCGCAGCGAGTGCGGCGCCAGGCCCAGGCGCGCGCCTTGCGCTGCGCAGTCTGGCCGCAGGGCTTCGAGCAGGCGCAGCATGGAATCGGTGGAGCGGATAAATCGCCGCTGCCCCTCATGCGGCGGCTTGGCGCCAAAGCCGCTGGTCTGGTAGAGCACCGGCAGCAGCGTGATGCCAATGCCCGTGGCCTGCGCCGCGCGCAGCAGCGCCCGGCTCAGCGCGGCGTCGTCGGCATAGGGCCGGCCGTCGCGGTCGTGGTGCACGTACTGGAATTCGCAGACGCTGGTGTAGCCCGCCTCCAGCATCTCGGCGTAGAGGCCGGTGGCAATCGCCTCCATGGCCTCTGGCCCCAGCCGCGCGGCAAAGCGGTACATCAGCGTGCGCCAGCTCCAGAAGCTGTCCTGCTCGGCGGCGCGGTATTCGGTCAGGCCGGCAAAGGCACGCTGGAAGGCATGCGAATGCAGATTGGGCATGCCCGACAGCAGCGGGCCTTTGGCCACCGCCGTGCCGGCTGGCGCCTGCGCACCGGCCTGCACCTGCGTGAGCTGGCCGGCATCGTTCCATGCCAGCAGCACGTTCCTGGCCCAGCCCTCGGGCAACAGCGCGTCGGCGGCAAAAAGTGTGCGGGTCATGCGGCGGCTCCCACGGCAATACGGCCCTGGCGCACGACGGCGTGCACGGGCTGTTGGCCAAACCAATAGGCCAGCTCAGCCGCTTCGCGCACCTTCCACAGCACGAAGTTGGCGGGCATGCCAACTACGATCGCACCATGCGTGTCCTGCAGGCCCAGCGCGCGCGCCGCATGCACGGTGACGCCCGCCAGCGCCTCGGGCACCGTCAGGCGGAACAGCGTGCAGGCCATGTTCACCATCAGCAGCAGGCTCAGCGCCGGCGAGGTGCCGGGGTTGTGGTCGGTCGACACCGCCATGGGCACGCCCGCGGCGCGCAGCGCGGCTATGGGCGGCAGATGCGTATCGCGCAGCGTGTAGTAGGCGCCGGGCAGCAGCACGGCCACGGTGCCCGCCTGGCGCATGGCCGCGATGCCCTCGGCCGACAGGTGCTCTATGTGGTCGCACGACAGCGCGCCGTAGCGCGCGGCCAGCGCGGCGCCGCCCATGTCCGATAGCTGCTCGGCGTGCAGCTTCACCGGCAGGCCCAGCGCCTTGGCGGCCTGGAACACCTGCTCGGTCTCCGCCAGCGAAAAGGCGATGCATTCGCAAAACACATCGACCGCATCCACCAGCCCCTCGACCGCCAGGGCCGGCAGCATATGCTCGCACACCAGGTTGATGTAATCGCCGCTACGGCCCGCGTATTCGGGCGGCAATGCATGCGCGCCGAGAAAGGTGGTGCGCACTGTCACGCCATAGTCCTCACCCAGCCGCCGCGCCACGCGCAACTGCTTGCGCTCATGCTCCAACGCGAGACCATAGCCCGACTTGATCTCGATGGCGCACACGCCATCGGCCAGCAGTTGCTCAAGCCGCGGCGCGGCCTGGGCGTAGAGCGCGTCTTCGTCCGCTTCGCGCGTGGCGCGCACGGAGGAGACGATGCCGCCACCGGCCCTCGCCACTTCCTCGTAGCTAGCGCCCGCAAGCCGCATCGCAAACTCATTGGCGCGCTGGCCGCCGTAGACCAGATGGGTGTGGCAATCGACCAGGCCGGGCGTGACGAGCGCGCCGCCACCGTCGTGCAGCGCGAGGCCAGCAAACTCGGCGGGCAATGCGCTGCGCACTCCAACCCAGCGGATCAATCCTTGTGCCACCACGATGGCGGCGTCCACCTCGGCATCGCTTGCCAGGCGCAGGCCGGTCCAGAGGCCATCGGCGGAGGGGTATTTGCTCGCGGGTCTCATCATTTCTCTTTCTGCGCTTAGGCCGGCATGACGCGAACCGCCACCAGCCGCGCGTCTTCACGATCCGGCACGGCCTGCCATGCATGCGCCGCGTCGGTCCAGTACAGGCCCCGGCCTGCACGGCAAGGCTCTTCGTTCAATTGCCATTCGCCGCGCAGCGCCAGCAACACGCCATGCGGCGCGGGTGCCATGGCCGCTGCGCGGTCCAGCACCTGTACATCGGCGCGCCATTGTCCGCGGCGCGTCATCACATTGAAGTCGCTCGACGCTCCGCCCAGCAAGGTGCAGTCGATGGCCTCGTCACCGCTGAAGGAAAAAGGCTGATGCGGCGCATCAAGTAGATGGTCAATGCGCCCGTCGTGCGTGAAGAGCCGCACGCCGTCGCCCTCCAACAGCATGATGCTGCGGTCCACGCCCGCAAACACCGAGAACGGCCCAGCCGCCGCGATGGTGGCAATGCTCACGCGCCAGCCAGAACCATCAAGCGCTACGCTCTGCGGCCAACTGGCGATCTCTTGCGTGGTGCCGCCGCCGTTCTTCCAGGGAGTGACAGGGAGCGAGGTACGGGAGAAGCGCTGCACCTGGGTCATCGCATCAGCCCACCTTGCCGCAGCTTCTGCTCGAAGTGCCGCAGGACCAGCGTCATGGTCCCCGTCAACACGAAGTACACGAGTGCAATGGCCAGGTACACCTCCAGCGACCGGTACGACACGCTGATGATCTTTTGCCCCTCGTGCATCACGTCATGAATGGTCAAGAGTGACACCAGCGCCGAGTTCTTGATGAGCGCGATGAACTCGTTGCCCAGCGGCGGGATCATGCGCACCACCGCCTGTGGCAGCACGATCTGGCGCATGGCCACGCCAGGCGTCATGCCCAGCGATTGCGCCGCCATGGTCTGGCCCTTGTCGATCGACTGGATCGCGCCGCGCACGATCTCCGACACATAGGCGCCCGAGTACACACCCAGCCCCAGCACGCCGCACAAAAACGCCGGCAGCAGGATGCCGAAGTGCGGCAGCCCAAAGAACAGAATGAACAGCTGCACCAGCAGCGGCGTGCCGCGAATGGCCGCCACGTAGGCAGTGCACACGCCGTAGATCCAGCGCCGCTTGGGGTTCAGCCGGCCGATGCCGACCAGCAGGCCCAGCACGCAACCGAGGGCGAGCGCGCAGGCGGTGATCTCCACCGTGACCAGCGCGCCGCGCAGCAGGTCGGGCCAGCCTTGCCAGACTGGTGAGAAATCTAAATCCATGGCGCGCTTACTTTGGGGTGCTGCTAAACCACTTCTTCACTATCTGGTCGTAGGTTCCATCCGCCTTGAGCTTCTCGATGGCGCCGTTCACGGCCTTGGTGAGTTCGGGCGTGTCCTTGCGGATGGCCATGCCGTACTCCTCTGTCGTGATCTGCTCCGGCAGCACCTTCAGGCCAGGCCGCGTACGCACGTATTGGTAGGCGGCGGGCTTGCCGGTGACGGCGGCGTCGGCACGGCCGATGTCCACGAGGTTGAACATCTCCTGGTTCTTCTCGACTTCCAGCAGTTGGACCTGCGGAAATTTCTCCTTCGTGTACGACACCGACTTGGTGCCCACCTGCACGCTGACCTTCTTGCCGTTGATGTCGGCTGGCGTCTTGATCGTCGTGTTGCCTTCCTTGACCATCACCACCAGGCCGCCCGCGTAGTACGGCTCGGTGAAGTCGACGACCTTCTTGCGCTCGTCGGTGATGTAAATGCCCGACACGGCCATGTCGAAGCGCTTGGAGATCAGGCCCGGCACGAGGCCCTTGAAGTCGATGTCGATCCACTCGATCTTGCGGCCCAGCGTCTTGCCGATGGCCTCGACCAGCTCCACGTCAAAGCCGGTGCGCTTGCCGTTCTCCACGAACTCCATGGGCGGGAAGGTGGCATCGGTGGCAACGCGCAGCGGCTCGCCCTGAGCGTGGGCAGCGCCGACGAGACTGAGCAGGGAGAGGCCGGAGAGTGCGGCGGCAATAAGGGTGCGGCGGGTGTTCATGGTGAAAGGCTTTCGTGGGGTTAGTTGCAACGGCGGACTACTGCAGGGCGCGTGAGATGCGGGCCGCCGTGACGACGGTCATGTGGAGCAATGCAGCTTCCATGCCTTCGACACGCGTGAGCGGCGCCATGAGCGTGATGGCGCCGCGCAGGCGCCGGCCCGAGGCCAGCACTGGCGCGCTCGCGCCCCACACGCCAGCATCGACCTCGCCTTGCGTCACGGCATGGCCGGCCTGGCGGATTGCGTCGAGCTCGGCGGCGCGTGCGGCGCGGCGCTCGGGGCTTTCGCCCAGGCCGTCAAGCAGGGCGTCGCGCTGGTCGAGTGGCATGTGGGCCAGCAAGCATTTGGCGCTGGCGCCGTCGCTGGCCGGCACGCTGCGGCCGCGGTCGAACGAGCAACGCAGCGAATGCGCGCTGTCGACCATCTCCAGGCACACCACGCGGTCATTCACCGCCGTGACCAGGGCCACGCTCTCATGGCTTTGCTGCACCAGCGCACGCATGTCGGCGCGGGCCGCCCTGACCAGGTCAGAGCTGTCATCAAAGCCACTGGCGAGTTGCACGCTCACCGGGCCTGGCGAGTAGCGCCCGTCCGCCTCCATCACAAAGCCCCAGCGCCGCAACATGGCGAGCTGACGGTAAAGCGTGCTCTGCGACAGGCCGCTGGCCTGCACCAGCTCGGCCGCCGTCATGGCCGCCTTGCTTTGCGCCAACACCGACAGCACAAAAAGCGCGCGGTCGTTGTGGGGGGCGTCGGTCGGGGGCGTCATCGCAGGCAGTATCTTGCTCGCCGTTCTCACTTCCAAGCCGCCATTCCCACTAGATGGGAATGGATGCGGCTTTTCTTGGCACTGTTACCCGCTCGGCCTTCAACGCACCATCGGCAGCTTCAGCCCCTGCTTCTTCGCGGTGGCCACGGCAATGTCGTAGCCCGCGTCGGCATGGCGCATGACGCCGGTAGCCGGATCGTTCCACAGCACGCGCTCGATGCGCTTGGCCGCGGCGTCGGTGCCGTCGCACACGATCACCACGCCCGAATGCTGCGAATAGCCCATGCCCACGCCGCCGCCGTGGTGCAGGCTGACCCAGGTGGCGCCGCCGGCGGTGTTGAGCAGCGCGTTGAGCAGCGGCCAATCGGACACGGCATCCGTGCCGTCCTTCATCGCCTCGGTCTCGCGGTTCGGGCTGGCGACCGAGCCGGTGTCGAGGTGGTCGCGGCCGATGACGATGGGCGCCTTGAGCTCGCCGTTCTTCACCATCTCGTTGAAGGCCAGGCCGGCGATGTGGCGCTCGCCCAGGCCCAGCCAGCAGATGCGCGCGGGCAGGCCCTGGAAGGCGATGCGCTCGCGCGCCATGTCGAGCCAGCGGTGCGTGTGGGTGTTCTCGGGGAACAGCTCCTTGATCTTGGCGTCGGTCTTGTAGATGTCTTCCGGGTCGCCCGAGAGCGCCACCCAGCGGAACGGGCCCTTGCCTTCGCAGAACAGCGGGCGGATGTAGGCGGGCACGAAGCCCGGGAAATCGAAGGCGTTCTTCACGCCCTCGTCGAACGCGACCTGGCGGATGTTGTTGCCGTAGTCGACCGTAGGGATGCCCATGGCCTGGAAGGCGAGCATGGCCTGTACGTGCACCGCGCAAGACTTGGCTGCCGCCTTCTTCAGCGCATCGTGCTGCGAGGGGTCCTTCATCGCGGCCTGCCACTGCGGCACGCTCCAGCCCGAAGGCAAGTAGCCGTTGATGAGGTCGTGCGCGGAGGTCTGGTCAGTGACCAAGTCGGGCTTGAGCCCACCGGCCTGCGCGCGCTTCACGAGTTCAGGAAGGATGTCGGCCGCGTTGCCCAGCAGCGCGATCGACACGGCTTCCTTCGCGTCGCAATGCTGCTTGATCAGCTCGAACGCATGGTCGATGTCGCGTGCCTGCTTGTCGACATAGCGCGTGCGCAGGCGGAAGTCGATGCTGCTCTGCTGGCACTCGATGTTGAGCGACACCGCCCCCGCCAGCGTGGCCGCCAGCGGTTGCGCGCCGCCCATGCCACCCAGGCCGGCCGTGAGGATCCACTTGCCCGCGAGGCTGTTGTTGTAGTGCTGGCGGCCGGCTTCGACAAAGGTTTCGAAAGTGCCCTGCACGATGCCCTGGCTGCCGATGTAGATCCAGCTGCCGGCGGTCATCTGGCCGTACATGAAGAGGCCCTGGCGATCCAGCTCGTTGAAGTGCTCCCAGTTGGCCCACTTGGGCACCAGGTTGGAGTTGGCCAGTAGCACGCGCGGCGCGTTCTCGTGCGTCTTGAACACTCCCACCGGCTTGCCCGATTGAATAAGCAAGGTCTCGTCCTCATTCAGCTCTTTGAGCGACGCGAGGATCTGGTCATAGCACTCCCAGTTGCGCGCGGCGCGGCCAATGCCGCCGTACACCACCAGGTCTTGCGGGCGCTCGGCCACCTCGGCGTCGAGGTTGTTCTGCAGCATGCGGTAAGGCGCTTCAGTAAGCCAGCTCTTGCAGTTGAGTTCAGGGCCGCGCGGCGCGCGGATCACGCGGCTTGGGTCGTGGCGCGGATCGGCTTGGGGGGCGAGGTGTTTTTCAGGAGCGTTCATGGCAGGTTCCTTTCAATCAGTGGGCGCTTGGCAGAATTTTTTGCACGGCTGCGGGCCATTGGCTTTGGCGCGCCCACAGGCGCATGGCTTCGATGGACGGCGCAAGGAAGCGGTCCTGGTCGATAAAGGCAACGCGCTTGCGAATGGCCGCGAATTCGGCTTCGAGCAGATCCGAGCTTTTCGGGCCACGCTTCAATTCGATGCCCTGCGCAGCAGCCATGGCCTCGATGCCCACCACCACGGCTGTGTTCTCGACCATGTCGGCCAGGCGCCGGCCCGCGAAGGTGGCCATGGACACGTGGTCCTCCTGGTTGGCCGAGGTTGGCAGGCTGTCGACGCTGGCCGGGTGCGCGAGCGACTTGTTCTCGGACGCCAGCGCGGCTGCCGTGACCTGGGCAATCATGAAGCCGGAGTTGACGCCGCCGTCGTGCACCAAAAATGGCGGCAGGCCCGACAGGCCGCTGTCCAGCAACAGCGCCATGCGGCGCTCGGAGATGGCGCCGATCTCGCTCACGGCCAGCGCAATGATGTCTGCGGCAAAGGCCACCGGCTCGGCGTGGAAGTTGCCGCCGGAGATGACATCACCGTTGTCGAACACCAGCGGGTTGTCCGACGCAGCATTGGCTTCGATCACCAGCACGCGCGCGGCATGCGCCAGGTTGTCGAGGCAGGCGCCCATGACCTGCGGCACGCAGCGTATCGAGTACGGGTCTTGCACACGGCCGCAATCGGCATGCGAGGGAACGATCTCGCTGCCATCCAGCAGCGCGCGCACCGCGCCGGCCACGGCGATCTGGCCCGGCTGGCCGCGTGCGGCATGGATGCGTGCATCAAAGGGCTTGATCGAGCCCTGTATGGCTTCCAGCGACAGCGCGCCCGCCACCAGGCCGGCGGCAAACACATCTTCGGCGCCAAACAGGCCGGCCAGCGCCAGGGCGGTGGATACCTGCGTGCCATTGAGCAGCGCCAGCCCTTCCTTGGGGCCGAGCACGAAGGGCGTGAGGCCGATGCGGCGCAGCGCATCGGCGCCGCCGATCACCTCGCCCTGCGGCGTGGTCACCTCGCCTTCGCCAATCAGCACGCAGGCCAGATGCGCCAGCGGCGCCAGGTCGCCCGAGGCGCCGACCGAGCCCTTGGACGGAATGCGCGGCAGCAGGCCGGCGTTGCCCAGCGCCAGCAGCGCATCGACGATCTCTGGCCGCACGCCCGAATGCCCGCGCGCCAGGCTCACCGCCTTGGTCGCCAGCACCAGCCGCACCACGCCCGCAGGCAGGGGCTCGCCGGTGCCCGCGCTGTGCGAGAGCACCAAGTTGCGCTGCAGCTCGGCCAGGCGCTCATGCGGGATGATGGTCTGCGCCAGCTTGCCAAAGCCGGTGTTGATGCCATAGACCACGTCCCCGGCCTCGACGATGCTGCGCACCGTGGCCTGGGCCGCCAGCAGGCCTGGGCGCGCCGATGGGTGCAGCGCCAGCGGCCCGCCGCCCGCATGCACGCGGCGCAACAGGGCCAGGTTGACTTCGCCGGGCTTGAGCACCAGCGGCGTGGCGGCGGTGGGGGATGCATGGTCCATGGTGATCCTGTCTATACAAGTAGGTGCGACAAAAAACGAAGGCTGTTTTTCATTGAGAACGTATCTGCGATCTGTATGGGGATCCCCATAGAGATCGTAGACACGTTCTTATCCAAATGAGGGGTTGCCGTCAGCGCGAAAGCGGCTGCCCAGGCGGTAGCGCGAGGCCGGGTGCAGGCAGCGCACCATGGTCACGGGCAGGCCGCGCGTCCAGGTGCGGCGGGTGAGCAGCAGGCAGGGCTCGGCCACCGGCATCGCCAGCCGCTCGGCCTGCTCGGCCGTGGGCAGCACGGCATCGACCACATGCTCGATCTGGTCGAAGGGCACGTTGCGCACCAGGTATTCGCTGGGCGAGATGGCGGAGAAGTCCTGCTCCAGAAAGTGGGGGACGACGCGCGGGTTCACATGGCGGTCTTCCAGTTGCACCGGCGTGCCGTTCTCCAGGTGCAGGCAGACCGTGTGGAACACCGATTCGCCCTGCCGCAGATCCAGCCACACCGCCACATCGGGCGATGCGGCAATGCGCTCGGCCACCAGGAAGGCGCAGCGGTAGTCATGGCCGCGCGCGCGGATCTCGCTGGCGATATTGGCGATCTGCAGCAGCGTTGATTGCGGCTTGTCTTCTGCCACAAAGCTGCCGACGCCGGCCACGCGCACGATGCGGCCCTGCTCCACCAGCTCGCGCAGCGCGCGGTTGACCGTCATGCGCGCCACGCCAAACTGCGCCACCAGCTCGCTCTCCGAAGGTAGGCGGTGCCCCGCTGGCCAGGTGCCGTCCTGGATCTTGTGCGTGATGAAGACCTTGATCTGCTCGTACAAGGCCATGCCCGACGACTGGGCCGGTGGGTTGGCAGTACGGCGGCGGGCGGTGTTCATGTCAGTGTTCAGCGCCAACCATGGACTCGGCGCGGATTTCTTCGGTCAGCCGCGCCTTGATCGCCATGAACTCGGGCGATGTCTTGATGGTGTAGTGGCGCGGGTGCGGGAAGTCGACCGCGATCTCGCTCTTGATGCGGCCGGGCCGCGCGCTGAACACCGCCACGCGGTTGGCCATGAAGATAGCCTCGTCGATGTCGTGGGTGACAAACAGCACGGTCTTCTGCGCCGACTCCCAGATGCCCAGCAGCAGCTCTTGCATCAGCACCCGGGTCTGGTTGTCGAGCGCGCCAAAGGGCTCGTCCAGCAGCAAGATCTTGGGGTCATTGGCCAGCGCGCGGGCGATGGCCGTGCGCTGCTGCATGCCGCCCGAGAGCTGCTTGGGATAGTGCTGCTCGAAGCCGCGCAGGCCCACCTTGGCGATGAAGTAGTCGCTGCGCTCCTTTTGCTCGGCCTCTGGCAGGCCGCGCTCGCGCAGGCCGAAGCGGATGTTTTGCGCAATCGTGAGCCACGGGAACAGCGTGTAGCTCTGGAACACCACGCCGCGGTCGGCGCCCGGGCCTTCTATGGTCTGGCCATCGAGCAGCACCCGGCCAGTGGTGGGGTAGTCAAGCCCGGCGACGATGCGCAACAGCGTTGACTTGCCGCAGCCCGAGGGGCCAAGGATGGTGACGAAGTCGTTCTCGCGCACCTCGAAATCCACCGGCTGCAGGGCCTGGGTCTGCTGGCCCTTGGTGCCGGTGAAGACGCGCGAGACGCCTTGTATGGAAAGCTGATTGCTCACAGTACATCCTTCGTCTGCGATTCATTCGCGAAGTGCCGCGGAACCGGCTTTGCCGGGCCGCTGGCGCTGCCCCCTGCAAGGGGGTTGGCGAAGCGACACGAAGTGCGCGAAGACTGGGGGTTCTTCATAGTGAAGCCCATGCGAACAGACGGCGGTTGGCCCACTTGAAGGCGAAGTCGGAAATCAGCCCGATCACACCGATGACGATGATCCCGAAGATGATCTGCCCGGTGTTGAGCAAGGCCTGGCTGTCGGTAATCATGTGGCCGATGCCCGAGGACGATCCGATCAGCTCGGCCACGATCACGTAGGTCCAGGCCCAGCCCAGTACCAGGCGCAGTGATTCGGCAATGCCCGGCGCGGCGCCGGGAATCATCACCCGCGCGATCACGCCGCGGCTGCCTGCCCCCAGCGTGTAGGCAGCCTCGACCAGGTCGCGCCGCGCGCTGCCAACCGTCACCGCCACCATCAGCACCACCTGGAAGAAAGAGCCGATAAAGATCACCAGCAGCTTCTGCGTCTCGCCAATGCCGGCCCACAGGATCAGCAGCGGGATAAAGGCCGAGGCCGGCAGGTAGCGGCAGAAGGACACGAAGGGTTCGAAGAAGGCCTCCACCCCTTTGTAGGCGCCCATGGCAATGCCCAGCGGCACCGCCAGCACACTGGCCAGCACAAAGCCGCCCAGCACGCGCCAAACCGTCATGCCGATGTCGTGGATGAAGTCGTACTCGGTGAACAACAGCCAGCCTTCGCGCAGCATCGTCACCGGGCTGGCGAGGAAGGTGGGCGACACATAGCCGCCCAGCGTGAAGGCTGCCCACACCGCGAAGAACAGCACGAAGAAGCCCAGCCCCAGCAGCCAGCGCGCGGCCGAGCTGACCGGCTCCAGCGGCATAAGGGCCCGACGCCGGCGCACCGGAGCGGAGTCGGCAATGGGCGGCAAAGCGGCAGGGGCGGGAGAAGCAGGCAGCGCAGACATGGGAACGGATTTACTGGATAAAGCGCGGATCAAAGGTCACGGCCAGGTCGGCCGGCGCCTTGCGGATGACACCCGCCTCCAACAGGATGGCCTGGGCGTCCTGCATGAAGCTGGTCAGCTCGCCGGCAAAGAACTTCTGGTTGGCGGCCTTGTCCTGCCAGCGCAGGTAGGCAGCCGATTTGGCGAACTGCTCGCCCGACTGCTTGACCGCCGCGCCCATGATCTCGTTGGCCTTGGCCGGGTCGGCCTTGATCATGTCCAAGGCAGCAAAGTAGGAGTCGGCCAGAGCCTGCGCGGCCTTGGGGTTGGCCTTGAGCCATTCGGGCGCGCAGCCCACGGTGTCGATCACCATCGGGTAGTCCAGCGTGGTCGCCAGGATCTTGCCGGCAGCGGGGTTGTCGCGCACGGTCGACAAATAGGGCTCATAGCTCATGGCCGCGTCGTTCTGGCCCGCAACAAAGGCCTGTGCCGCGGCCTGCGGCGTCATGGTGACGGTCTTCACGTCCTTCAGCCGCATGCCGTTCTTGCTGAGCATCCAGGCCAGGCCAAAGTAGGGCGCGGTGCCGGGCGCGTCGACGCCAATCGTCTTGCCCTTCAGGTCGGCAAAGGACTTGATGTCGCCGCGCACCGCGATGCCGTCGGCGCCATAGGACTTGTCCATCTGGAAGATCTGCACGATGGGCACGCCATTGGCGTTCCAGGCCACATGCGTCTCGACGGTGGTGGCGGCGCACTGGATGGCGCCAGAGGCCAGCGCCAGGTGCCGGTCCTTCTGCGGGATCATCTTCAGGTCCACGTCCAGGCCGTGCTTCTTGAAGATGCCGGCCTTGTCGGCCAGGGTCAGGGGCGCAAAGCCGGTCCAGCCCGACATGCCAAGCACGATCTTTGTCTCTTGCGCCGCCGCGCCGAACGCCAGGCCCAGCCCGCAAACCCCTGCCGCGATACACGCCACGGCCTTGCCCATCGAACGCTTGTTCATTGACCTACCTCTTTCGCTTGAAGAAAACTTGCTTGACCGGCGTACCGGAGCCCTCCGTTCGACGGCGCCGATTCTGCACCATGCACTAGACCTGTACATACAGGTCAACCCGTAGCACGCCTTTGGTAACTTTTCCTTGCAGAATGCGCGCCTGCGGTGCGGGCCAGAGCACGCTTTGCGTGCGCCGCCTGGGCTTTTTGTCGAACCCGACTAGACATGCAAGTCACATGCCACGGCGCCGCGCCCGCCGGAGGACGCAAAATGCTGGGTTCACTTTCTGTTTGCCATGCCCGACTCCCTCTCCGCCGATCCCCTGCACATCCTGCACGAGGTTTTTGGCTACGACCAATTCCGCGGACCCCAGCAGGCCATCGTCGATCACGTCACCGCCGGCGGTGATGCGCTGGTGCTGATGCCCACCGGCGGCGGCAAGTCGCTGTGCTACCAGATCCCCGCCATCGCCCGGCAGCGCGCCGGCCAGGGCGTGAGCATCGTGGTGTCGCCGCTGATCGCGCTGATGCACGACCAGGTCGGTGCACTGCACGAGGCGGGCGTGGAGGCGGCCTTCCTCAACTCGACCCTGTCGTTTGACGAGGCAGCCGATGTTGAGCGCCGCCTGGCACGCGGGCAGATCACCATGCTCTACGCCGCGCCCGAGCGGCTGACCACGCCGCGCTTTTTGTCGCTGCTCGACGGCCTGCTGAGCCGCGGCCAACTGGCGCTGTTTGCGATTGACGAGGCGCACTGCGTAAGCCAGTGGGGCCACGATTTCCGCCCCGAGTACCGCGGCCTGACGGTGCTGCACGAGCGCTACCCGGGCGTGCCGCGCATCGCGCTCACGGCCACGGCCGACGCGCTGACCCGCACCGACATCGTCGAGCGCCTGCAGCTGGAAGAGGCCGGCCAGTTCGTCAGCAGCTTCGATCGGCCCAACATCCGCTACGCCATCATCGAGAAGAAGGACGTCACCACGCAGCTGCTGCGCTTCATCGAGGCCGAGCACGCGGGCGATGCCGGCGTTGTCTACTGCCAGTCGCGCAAGCGGGTGGAAGAGCTGGCGGCCACGCTGGCCGGCGCCGGCATCAACGCCCTGCCCTATCACGCCGGGCTGGACGCCAAGCTGCGCCAGCAGCACCAGGACCGCTTCCTGCGCGAGGAAGGCATCGTCATGGTCGCCACCATCGCCTTCGGCATGGGCATAGACAAGCCCGACGTGCGCTTTGTTGCCCACGTGGACATGCCCAAGAACATCGAGGGCTACTACCAGGAAACCGGCCGCGCCGGCCGCGACGGCGAGCCCGCCGACGCCTGGATGGCCTATGGCCTGCAGGACGTGGTGAACCAGGCCCGCATGATCGACGAGAGCCCGGCCGGCGAAGAGTTCAAGCAGGTAATGCGCGGCAAGCTCGACGCGCTGCTGGCGCTGGCCGAGGCCACCGACTGCCGGCGCGTGCGACTGCTGGGCTACTTCGACGAGCATTCCACGCCCTGCGGCAACTGCGACAACTGCCTGCACCCGCCCGAGCTGTGGGACGGCACCGATGCGGCGCGCAAGCTGCTGTCCACCATCTACTGGATCAAGAAGCAGAACGGCATCGGCTTTGGCGCCGGCCACATCATGGACATCCTGCGCGGCAAGAAGACCGACAAGGTCGCGCAGTACAGCCACGACACGCTCTCCACCTTCGGCCTGGGCGCCGACATGAGCGAAGCGCAATTGCGCGGCGTGCTGCGCCAGCTGATCGCCACCGGCGCGCTGCACGTGGACGCGGCGGCCTACAACACGCTGCAGCTCACCGACGGCTCGCGCGCCGTGCTCAAGGGCGAGGTGCCGGTGCGGCTGCGCGCCTCCATCTCCACACCGGCTGCGCGCAAGCCGCGCGCCGGGCGCGGCGATGCCAAGGCCAGCTCGCCGGCCGCAGCCACGCTGGACGCCGCCGGCCAGACGCGCTTTGCCGCGCTCAAGGCCTGGCGCGCCGAGGTGGCAAAGGAGCACAACCTGCCGGCCTATGTGATCTTCCACGACGCCACGCTGGCGGCCATCGCCGAGCGCGCGCCGCAAAGCCTGGAAGACCTGCAGGGCGTAAGCGGCCTGGGCGCCAAGAAGCTGGAGGCCTATGGCGCCGACGTGGTGCGGGTATCCCGCGGCCCGCACAGTTAAAATTTGCAGCTCAGCGCAGACAATCCCCCCAGAAGGAACCGCCATGTCCACTCCCGCCCACACCGCCGACGCACCCTCCCAGGGCCATGCCCATGACCCGCACGCCGCGGCGGAACATCCCGTGGACGTGGTCGAGCAGGTGGTTCACCTGATGCCCATCGTGCTGCCAGTGGTGGGCGGCGTGCTGATGTTCCTGCTGGCGTTCATCGCCATCTACATGGCCTGAGGACCGCGCCCGGCGCTCTGGCCGGGCCCTCCTGCACCTTCGCAAAGCCGCGGCCGGTCCGCGGCTTTTTGCTGCCCGCTCGCCGGCCAGATCGGGGCCAAATCAGCACATAACCTCATGCTTTTTTTGCATGATATTTTGCGGTAACTGCGGGACATGCGGAGGGCTGGTTCATAAAATCGTCATTTGCCTCCATGGCTACGGCGCCCCGGACTTCTGGGACGAAGCCGTTTTATCCAAGGCCGTGCCCTGCCCCGCAGCGCGCAACCGGTGCATCCGGCGGCCTTCGACAAGACGATTTTCAAACTCAGGAGCCCCCGATGAACGCACCCGTCATACAAGGCATGCAGGCCCACGCCCCGGCCTACGTCAAGAACGCCAAGCTGATTGCCTGGGTGGCCGAGATGGCCGCGCTGTGCAAGCCGAAAGACATCTACTGGTGCGACGGCAGCGACGAGGAATACGCGCGCCTGTGCCAGCAACTGGTGGCCGCCGGCACCTTCAAGCGCTTGAACCCGGCCAAGCGCACCAACAGCTTCCTGGCCTGCTCCGACCCGAGCGACGTGGCCCGCGTGGAAGACCGCACCTACATCTGCTCCGCGAAGAAGGAAGACGCCGGCCCGACCAACAACTGGATGGAGCCCGCCGACATGCGCGCCACGCTGCAGCCGCTGTTCGACGGCAGCATGGCCGGCCGCACGCTGTACGTGGTGCCCTTCTCCATGGGCCCGCTGGGCAGCGACATCGCCCACATCGGCGTGGAACTCTCCGACAGCCCCTATGTGGCCGTCAACATGAAGCTCATGACCCGCATGGGCCGCGCCGTGGTTGAGGTGCTGGGTGCCGATGGCGAGTTCGTGCCCTGCCTGCACACCGTGGGCGCGCCGCTGGCTGCGGGCGAGCAAGACGTGGCCTGGCCCTGCAACCCGACCACCAAGTACATCGTCCACTACCCCGAAACGCGCGAGATCTGGTCCTATGGCTCGGGCTACGGCGGCAACGCGCTGCTGGGCAAGAAGTGCCTGGCGCTGCGCATCGCCTCAGCCATGGGTCGCGAGCAAGGCTGGCTGGCCGAGCACATGCTGATCCTGGGCGTGACCTCGCCCGAAGGCAAGAAGCACCACGTTGCCGCCGCCTTCCCCAGCGCCTGCGGCAAGACCAACTTCTCCATGCTGGTGCCGCCGGCCGGCTTCGAAGGCTGGACGGTCACCACCATTGGCGACGACATCGCCTGGATCAAGCCCGCGGCCGACGGCAAGCTCTACGCCATCAACCCCGAGGCCGGCTACTTCGGCGTGGCACCGGGCACCAACCTGCTGACCAACCCGAACTGCATGCGCAGCCTGGACCGCGACGTGATCTTCACCAACGTGGCGCTGACGGATGACGGCGACGTCTGGTGGGAAGGCATGGAACAGGACGCACCGGGCAAGGCACTGCCGGCGCACCTGATCGACTGGCAGGGCAAGGACTGGACGCCGCAGATCGCCAAGGAAACCGGCGCCAAGGCCGCCCACCCGAACGCCCGCTTCACCGTGGCCGCCACCAACAACCCGGCGCTCGACCCGGCCTGGGACGACCCGGCCGGCGTGCCGATCGATGCCTTCATCTTCGGCGGCCGCCGCTCCACCACGGTGCCACTGGTGACCGAGGCCCGCACCTGGGCCGAGGGCGTCTACATGGCCGCCACCATGGGCTCCGAGACCACCGCCGCCGCCTTTGGCCAGCAGGGCGTGGTGCGCCGCGACCCGTTCGCCATGTTGCCGTTCGCGGGCTACAACATGAGTGAGTACTTCCAACACTGGATCGACCTGGGCGCCAAGCTGCAGGCCGACGGCGTGCAATTGCCCAAGATCTACCAGACCAACTGGTTCCGCAAGGGCGAAGACGGCAAGTTCGCCTGGCCTGGCTACGGCGAGAACATGCGCGTGCTGAAGTGGATGATCGACCGCCTCGAAGGCACGACCGGCGCCGGCGTCGAGCACCTGACCGGTGTCAGCCCCAGCTATGCCGACCTGAACTGGAACGGCCTGGACTTCACGCCCGCCCAGTTCGACACCGTGACCCGCACCGACGCCGCCGCCTGGCGCGACGAGCTGGCACTGCACGACAAGCTGTTCGAGCAACTGGCCCAGGGCCTGCCGCAAGAACTGAAAGACACCCGCGCCGAACTCGAAGACCGCCTGGCCACGGCCTGATCCACAGCGCACAGCCCAAGCAAAAAGGCCGCGCCCCTCACGGGACGCGGCCTTTTCTATTGGCGGCACAACAGGCTACATGCGCAAACCGCCGCGGAACTGGCTTCGCCAGGCCGCAGGCGGTGCCCCCTACAAGGGGGTTGGCGAAGACGCGAAGCGCGCAGCCTGGGGGTGTATCAAAAGTACCCGCGCACGTCGCGGGTAGCACCCATGCTCATGGCGCGGCTGATGTCGGCCATCACGCGGGCGTCGGTCATGGCCAGGCGCATCAGCTTGCGGTCTTCTTCAGCAGCGATGCGGCGGGCGTTCCAGCCGGCAGCGGCGGCGCGCAGGGCGATGGCGGCACGGCGGGCCGGGCCGGCCAGCAGGGCGAGCGAGGCGAAGGCGATGGCCCACAGGGCAACCCAGGCCGTCAGCAGATGGCCGTCGGACCAGGTGGTGATGAGCTGGTTGGCGACCACCAGCAGGGCGGCCACGACGGCGGCCAGCAGCAGCGCGGCGCCGCCACGGGCGCCGTGGGCCAGGGCTTGCACGTGGTCAGCCACGCGCACAGCGCGCTCGGCGCCAACGTGGTGGGTGGGATAAACGGGGTGGACAAAACTGGTCATGGTGCTCTCCTGCATCCGCTGGTGAGGGAGGTATCCAGCGCGTAGATGAATACTAGGGTTTACCCCTGTGTTGTTCAACTTTATTTAGATGATGTGTACCATTCACATCAGTGATGAACCCCAACTTCCGCACCTTTGACCTGAACCTGCTTCGCGTCTTTGACGAGGTCATGGCCGAGCGCAGCCTGACGCGCGCCGCGCGCAACCTGTCGCTGACGCAGCCGGCGGTGAGCAATGCGCTGCGCCGCCTGCGCGACGCCCTAGGCGACGAACTGGTGCGCCGCAGCGGGCAGTCCATGGAGCCCACGCCGCGCGCCGCCGCCATCTGGCCGGATGTGCGCGAGGCGCTGCGGCAACTGCAGCGCTCGCTGGCGCCTGAAGTGTTTGATCCAGCCCACACCGAGGCCAGCTTTGTGCTGGCCATGGCCGACGCCACGGCCGCCGTCGTCATGCCCGGGTTGGTCGACCTGCTGGAAACCAGCGCCCCGGGCGTGCAGCTGCGCGTGCTGCCGCTGGCCACGCGCGACCCGCGCAAGTTATTGGCCGACGAGGAAGCCGACATGGCGATCGGCTATTTCCCCGCCGTAATGGCCGACCTGACGGCGCGCCACCAGGCCGGCGAGGAAACCACCTATGCCTACCAGCGGCTGTACCACGGGCAATACGTGTGCGTGATGCGGCGCGGCCATCCGCTGGCGGCGCTGTCGGATGCGGAGTTCACCATCGAGCGCTTTTGCGCGGCGCGCCACATGCTGGTGAGCTTTTCGGGCCGCGCCTACGGCTTCATCGATGAGGCGCTGGCGCTGCTCGGGCATGAGCGGCGGGTGGCGGTCACGGTGAACCAGTTCTTCACGGCCGGCCAGATCGTGACCCAGTCGGACATGCTGACCGTGCTGCCCCAGCATTTCATTGGGGCAACCGGCCTGGCCGACGAGATCGTCTGGCGCGAACTGCCGTTTCCGGTGCCTGCCGTGCACGTCGATGCGCTGTGGCATCGGCGCCAGCAGCCCTCACGCGCACATGAATGGCTGCGCGAGGCGGTGGCGCGCTCGGCGCACCTGCGGGCGGAAAGTTAGCGGACGACGCTCAGGTAGGCCTGAGCGGCTGCGCGCAGTTCTTGCGCGTGGTGCGGGCTCTGGCCGGCACGGGCTTCGGCGGACTCGAGCAGCACATTGGGGATGCCACCTGCCGCGTCGGGCAGCGCAAACGCAGCACGGACAAAAGACAGCAGACCGGCGATAAGGGCGAACATGGTGCATGGGCACCCAGAAGGTGCAAAAAGTAGTGATAGACCAAGAATAGGGGTTTTCCCTAGTTTTGCAAGCCGTACTTCATGCCGTCTCGGCATAAGCACTGCAGCGGCGCCGCATGCGTGACCCCAATATCCACGCGGGTTTACCGCACAATAATTCGATGAAGATCCAGCTCCTGTCTGACCTGCACCTGGAGATGCAGCCCCAGTTTTCCTGCGCGCCCAACCCCGGCGCCGACCTGCTGGTACTGGCCGGCGACATCGGTTCGCACCATATTGGTTCACTTTTGCCGGGTGATGATTTCGGCCTGGCGCGCTATTCGCCCAAGCCGGAATACGGCGGCTGGCCCTGCCCGGTGCTGTATGTGCCGGGCAACCACGAGTACGACGGGCAGGACGTGGACGCGGCCCACGCCCGGCTCAAGGCACTGTGCGTGCAGCTGGGCATCATCTGGCTCGACCGCGAAACGGTGGTGCTGGACGGCGTGCGCTTTGTCGGCACCACGCTCTGGAGCGACTTCGACGCGCTGGTGCCGGCCAAGGCCACCCCGGGCCAGGCGCTGAAGGCGCGCAGCAAGGCCTTTCGCGCCGCCAATTTCTACCTGCAGAAGACCGGCACCGTGCGCCACGGCGCGCCCTGGCTGGCCGAGGGCATGCGCGAAGAGGCGCTGGCCTGCCAGGACTGGCTGCGCGCCGCGCTGGCCACGCCCTTCGACGGCCCGACCGTGGCCGTCACCCATTTCGCGCCCAGCCTGGCCAGCGCCGACCCGCGCTACGGCCTGACGCCCGGCACCGCCGGCTTCTGCAACGCGCTGGACGAGCTGCTGCCGCAGGCCGACCTGTGGCTGCACGGCCACCTGCACTGCGCGTTCGACTACCGCAAGGACGGCTGCCGCGTGGTGGCCAACCCGCTGGGCTACGCCGGCAAGGGCGAGCAGGAAGGCTTCAGGCCCTACATGCTGGTGGAGATTGAGCAGACGCAAAAATAGTAGCTACCTGCCCTAGAACCACCTGCGTTTCAGCCACTTTTCTTCTAAAAAACCGTGCGGGCAGCCGGCCAATGCAGCAGCGGCCCATAATGCCCCGACCCGCCGCCCCTTCGCGGCCGCCAACCTGTCCGCCGCCGTGTCCCTCCGCCCCAGCGCCGTGCCGCAAGCCCGTGCCCCCTCCTTCGCCCTGCCGCAATTCCGCGCCTCGCTGGCCATGTTTGCCACCGGGGTGACCATCGTCACCGCCCGCACGCCCGAGGGTGTGCTGGTGGGGCTGACGGCCAATTCCTTCAACTCGGTGTCGCTGGAGCCGCCGCTGGTGCTGTGGAGCCTGGCGCGCAGCGCCACGTCCATGGAAGCCTTTCGCGCCGGCTCGCACTACGCGGTGAATGTGCTGGCGGCCGACCAGATGGCGCTGGCCGAGCGTTTTGCCTCGCGCAGCGCCGACCGCTGGGCCGGCACCGACTTCACCGAAGGCGCGAGCGGCGCCCCGCTGCTGACCGGTGCGGCCGCCGTGTTCGAGTGCTTCAACCGCAGCCGCTACGAGGAAGGCGACCACACCATCTTCGTCGGCGAGGTCGAAGCCTGCAGCCACCGGCCGGAGGCCTCGCCGCTGCTGTTCCACGGCGGGCGCTTTTATACGGAGCACCCGTTGTGAGCCGGCGGCTGCTGGTCCTGCAGCATTCGCCGCTGGACGGGCCCGGCAGCCTGGCGCCGTATTTCCGCGCGCGCGGCTGGCAGATCGAGCTGGTCGAGGCGGCCCATGCCGATCTGGCGCAGGTCGACCCGCTGGCGGCCGACCTGGTGCTGCCGCTGGGCTCGGCGCTGAGCGTGTACGACGAGGCGCTGTTTCCCTTCATCAGCGCCGAGCGCGCGCTGCTGGCACGCCGGCTGGCCGCTGGGCGGCCAGTGCTGGGCATCTGCTTTGGTGCGCAGCTGATCGCCTCGGCGCTGGGCAGCCGCGTCTACCGCGCGCCGCAATTGGAAGTGGGCTGGTACCCGCTGGAGCTGACGGCGGGCGGCGCCGCCTCGCCGCTGCGCCACCTGGCGCCTGAACAGGCACCAGCGGTGATGCACTGGCACCAGGACACTTTCGACTTGCCGCCCGGCACCCAACGCCTGGCGCGCAGCGCGCTGTGCGAGAACCAGGCGTTTGCGCGCGATGCGCATTTGCTGGCGCTGCAGTTCCACCCGGAAGTGACCCGCAACGGGGTCGAGGCCTGGCTGGCCGACGCGTCCTTCACGCCCGAGACGCGGGCCGAGCGCATCGCCACCATCCGCGCGGGCGCGGCGCGCTGGCAGGCGACGATGCAGGCGCAGATCGCGCGCTGCCTGGACGACTGGCTACCGGGCGCGGGCTTAGATTAAAAATGATAGCTAATAGCCCAGGCCACGCCTGAGCTAGAGGCCTTTTTTACCAATATTTTGGTATTCAGGGCGCGGCGATGGCCGGCTTGGCGGCGTCTGGCAGCTCGATCTTGACTTCGAGCACATCGAAGTTGTCCTGGTGCTCCAGGTGGACCTTGATGTCGTTGGCGTTGATCGACACGTATTTGGAGATCACGGCGATGAGTTCGCGCTGCAGGTCAGGCAGGTAGCTCGGCTTCTTGCTGTTGCCGTTGCGCTCGTGCGCCAGGATGATCTGCAGCCGCTCCTTGGCGACGCTGGCGGTCTTCTTTTTCTCTCCGAGGAAAAAGCTCAGGAAGGACATGGGGCTCACCTCCCGAACATGCGCTTGAAGAAGCCGGGCTTTTGCGCGTCAACGAAGCGCATCGGGTGCTCTTCGCCGAGGAAGCGGCCGATCACGTCCTTGTAGGCCTCGGACACATCGCTGCCCTGGGCATGGATGGCCGGCGTGCCCTGGTTGGACGACTGCAGCACGGTTTCGGACTCGGGGATGACGCCGATCAGCGGGATGCGCAGGATGTCCTGCACGTCCTGCAGCGACAGCATCTGGCCGTCTTCCACGCGGTTCGGGTTGTAGCGGGTGATCAGCAGGTGCTCTTTGATCGGCTCGCCGCCTTCGATGGCGCGCTTGGTCTTGGAGCCGAGCATGCCCAGGATGCGGTCGGAGTCGCGCACCGAGGAGACCTCGGGGTTGGTCACCACCAGCGCCTCGTCGGCAAAGTGCATGGCCATCAGCGCGCCGGTCTCGATGCCCGCGGGCGAGTCGCAGACGATGTAGTCAAAGCCCTGCGTTGCCAGCTCTTTCAGTACGCGCTCGACGCCGTCTTGCGTGAGCGCATCCTTGTCGCGGGTTTGCGAGGCGGCCAGCACGAACAGGTTCTCGCACTGCTTGTCCTTGATCAGGGCCTGGTGCAGGTTGGCCTCGCCATGGATCACGTTGATCAGGTCATACACCACGCGGCGTTCGCAGCCCATGATGAGATCGAGGTTGCGCAGACCGACATCGAAGTCGATCACCGCGGTCTTGAAGCCGCGCAGCGCGAGGCCGGAGGCGAAACTGGCGCTGGTCGTGGTTTTGCCCACGCCGCCCTTGCCGGAAGTCACCACGACGATCTTGGCCATGTTGTTGCAATCCTTCTGTTGGAGGAGGAAATAGAGGGAAGGAAGAAATTCAGAGCGGCTCGATGACGAGCTTTTCGCCAACGAGCTGGATTTTCGCCGGCTTGCCGGTGATTTCGGGCGGCAGCGGCACATCTGTGGTGCGGTAGATACCCGCAATCGACACCAGCTCGGGCTCCATGCAGGTGGCAAAGATGCGTGCCGCCGTATTGCCGCGCGCGCCGGCGATGGCCTTGCCGCGCAGCGGCGCGTAGACATGCACGTTGCCGTCGGCGATCACCTCGGCGCCATTGCTGACCGCCGCCATCACGATCAGGTCGGCATTGCGCGCATAGACCTGCTGGCCCGAGCGCAGCGGCCGGTCTATCACCATGGTGGGCAGGGCGCCGGGTTGTGCTGCCGTGGCGGCGGGCACCGGCTGTGGCGCCGGGGCTTCGCGCGGCGGCGGGGCCGGCACCTCGGGCGCCTCGGCCAGGCCGGCGGCGCGGGCGGCGGCCAGTTGCTCGGCGCGCGCACCGCGCACCGCCACCGGCACCACCTGCATGCGGCGCAGCAACTGAACCAGGGCGGGGAAGTCGACCTCGGCGCCTGCGGGCAGCACGCTCAGGTCGACCAGCACCAGGTCCTGGTCAAAGAAATCCGAGGCCTGGGACAGACGCCTTTCCAGCTCCGCCTGCAGGGCGGCGAGGTCTGCGGTGCGCAGCACGACCGCAATCAGCGGCAGGGAGGCGCTCTTCAGATCGAAACTGGCGCGGGACTTGCCCGCAATTTTGTCGGCCATGGAGGGTGCTGAGCTCGAAAGCCTGCGAGTTTAATGCCCGGGTCCGAGCGTGCCCGGAAGAGCCCCACGGGCCGCAACGCCCCGCCTGGCGCGGCATTGCGCCCCCAGGGCGACACCAAAATGTACGCCAAGGCCGAGATCTTTACACCTGCTCACCGCGCGAATGGGCCGATGCGCGCGCCACCAAGCCCGCATCAGGCCGCACGCCGGTATAGAGCGCGAACTGCTCGGCCGCCTGCAGCGCGATCACCTCGGCGCCGGTGATGACGGCGCGGCCCTGGCGGCGCGCCTCGCGCACCAGCGGGGTTTCTGATGGCAGCGCCACCACGTCGAACACGGTGTGCGCTGCGGCCACCTGCGCGGGGGCGAAGGCCAGCGCATCGGCCTCGGGGCCGCCGGCCATGCCGATGGGCGTGACGTTCACCAGCACATCCGCCGCCACGCCCGCCGGCTCGGCCTGCCAGGCGTAGCCGTGTGCAGCCGCCAGCGCGCGGCCGGCGGCGGCGTTGCGCGCCAGCACGGTGCCGTGGCCAAAGCCCGCATCCACCAGGGCCGCGAGCACAGCGCGCGCCATGCCGCCGCTGCCGCGCAGCGCCACGCGGGCACCGGCCGGCAGGCAGTGCTGCGCCAGCAGGTGCCGCACCGCCAGGTAGTCGGTGTTGTAGGCGCAGAGGCGGCCGCCCTCATTGACGATGGTGTTGACCGACTGCAGCCGCGCAGCCGAGGCGTCCAGCGCGTCGACCAGCGGGATCACCGCCTCTTTGAAGGGCATGGACACGGCGCAGCCGCGTATGCCCAGCGCCCGCACGCCGCCGATGGCCGCCGGCAGATCGGTGGTGCTGAAGGCCTTGTAGACATAGTCCAGGCCCAGCTCTTCGTACAGAAAATTGTGAAAGCGCGTGCCAATGCTGCTGGGCCGTGCCGCCAGCGAGATGCAGAGCTGCGTGTCTTTGCTGAGGCGGCGCGTCATGCTGCGGCCACCGCCGTGGGCAGGCGCTTCTTGAGCAGGCCCAGTGCGGCGCAGGTAACGGCCGTGCCGGCGGCAATCGCCAGCGCGTACAGCACCACATGGTTGACCGCGTTCGGGATGGCCAGCACAAACACGCCGCCATGCGGCGCCTGCAGGCCGATGTTCCAGTACATCGACAAGCCGCCCGCCACCGCAGCGCCGGCCACGCAGGCCGGGATCACCCGCAGCGGGTCGCGCGCAACAAACGGAATCGCGCCCTCGGTGATGAAGGCCAGGCCCAGCACCGCCACGGCGCGCGAAGCCTCGCGCTCCTCTGCACTGAAGCGGCTGCGAAACACCCAGCAGGCCAGCGCAATGCCCAGCGGCGGCACCATGCCCGCGGCCATGGTGGCGGCCATGGGGTTGGCGACACCGCTGGCGATCAAGGTGGTGGAGAACACATAGGCCGCCTTATTGACCGGGCCGCCCATGTCAAAGGCCATCATCGCGCCCAGGATCACGCCCAGCAGCACGGCGCTGCCGGTCTGCAGGCCCTTGAGCCAATCGGTCAGGCCGGCCATGGCCGCAGCCACCGGATGGCCCACCACCATGAACATCAGCACGCCGACGATGGCCGCGCCCAGCAGCGGCAGCAGCAGCACGGGCTTGAGCCCCTCCAGCCCGCGCGGCAGGCGGATCCAGCGGTTGAGCCAATGCACGGCATAGCCCGCGATAAAGCCCGCCACGATGCCGCCCAGAAAGCCCGCACCAATGGTGGTGGCGATCAGCCCGCCGATCATGCCGGGCGCAATGCCGGGCCGGTCCGCGATGGAGAAGGCGATGTAGCCCGCCAGCGCCGGCACCATCAGCGCAAAGCCGGCCTTGGCGCCGATCTGGAACAGCGTCCAGCCCAGCGTGCCCTGGTGCGCGTCGTCGTAGACATAGATGCCGCCCAGCGCAAAGGCCAGCGCGATCAGCAGGCCGCCCGCCACCACAAAAGGCAGCATGAAGGACACGCCGGTCATCAAGTGCTTGTAGGGGCCGCTGGAGGCGGCCTTGGCCGGCGCGGCGGCATCGGCCGCAGGTGCCGCGCCATGCAGCGCGGCCTCGGCCTGCGCGCGGGCAAACACCGCTGCCGCGTCATGGATCGCGGCCTTGGTGCCGGTGGCGTAGAGCCGCTTGCCGGCAAAGCGCGCGCGGTCTACCTGTGTGTCGGCCGCGATCACCACCAGGTCGGCGGCGGCGATCTCGGCCGGCGTGAGCGCGTTCTGCGCGCCGACCGAGCCCTGCGTCTCGACCCTAATCGCATGGCCCAACGCCTGCGCGCCAAGCTCCAGCGCCTCGGCCGCCATGAAGGTATGGGCCACGCCGGTCGGGCAGGAGGTGATGGCGACGATGCGCAGCGTGGTGCTGACAGCGGCCGGAGCGGCATCGAGCGCGCGGGCCAGCACGCGGTCGGCGTCGGCAAAGACTTCGGCGGCGGTGGCCTCCAGCACACGGCCTGCGGGCAAGGCGCTGCGGTCAAAGGGCGCGTCGGCCACCAGGATGATGGCTGCGGCCGGCTGGCTGGCGTCCAGCTCGCCCTGGGTGCCCAGGCGGCTGCTGGTTTGCACGGCCAGCGTGTGGCCGGCGCGGCGGGCGGCCGCCGCCAGCGCCTCGCCGATCAGGAAGCTGTGCGCCGGGCCGGCCTGGCTGGCGGCGATGGCGATGAGATGGGCCATGGTTGGATCTCCTGAATTAGAGCGGGCTCAGCCGGACCTGGCCGGCGAGCGTGTCGATATCGGCGCGCGGCGGCAGGGTGGCCGCGATGCGTTGCACGCGGGCCGCCGCGCAGGCCATGCCAAACACGGCGGCATCGGGAAAGCCACGGCCTTCGCAAAACGCGGCCAGGGTGCCGGCCACCAAGGCGTCGCCTGCGCCCACGGTGGTGGCCACGGGCACCTTCGGCGGCGTGGCGTGCCAGCTGCCACCGGCAGTGGCCAACACCGCGCCGTCGGCGCCGAGCGATACCACCACCTGCTGCACGCCCAGCGCGCACAGGCCCTGGGCCGCGCGGGCTATGGCCGGCACATCGGTGAGCGGCTGGCCGGCAAACTCTTCCAGCTCTACCCGGTTCGGCTTGAGGAAAGCCGGCAGTGCCTGCGGCGCGGCGCGGCGCAAGCCCTCCAGCACCTGGCCCAGCAACGCGCCGCCGGTGTCCAGCACCAAGTGGGCACCGCTAGCGGCCACGTCCTGCGCCAATTGCACATACAGATCGGCGCTGGTGCCCGGTGGCAGGCTGCCGGCCAGCACGCACCAGTCGCCCGGCGTGAGCTGCGTGCGCAGCACTTCGCGCAGCTGCGCCGTGGCCTGCGCCAGCGCTTCTGCACCTAAGCTGATGCCGGGCAGGTTGATGTCGGTGCTGTCGCCGCGTGCGGCATCGGCCAGCTTGATGTTGGTGCGGGTGGCGCCGGGCACGCGCAGCATGCGGTCGGCAATGCCGCGCGCGGCAAAGACGGCCTCGAACAGCGCGGCGTTGTCTGCGCCCAGCCAACCGGTGGCCGCCACCGGCACGCCCAGGCCGGCCAATACCGAGGCCACGCCCACGCCCTTGCCGCCGGCCTCCAGTTGCTGCCCATGCGCGCGGTGCACGGCACCGGGCTGCAGCGCGTCGATGCTGACGGTGAGGTCGATCGCGGGGTTGAGGGTGAGGGTCAGGACCTTGTTCATGCTGCGGCCTCCGCACGCAGCTCGGCGCCCAGCGCGCGCACCGCATCGGCGTCATCGCAGTCCAGTGCGCGCTGCGCCAGGGCCTGCAGCTCGGCCAGCGAATGGCGGCGCAGCAAGGCCTTGATGGTGCCGAGATCGCCCGTGCTCATGCTGAGTTCGTCCACGCCCAGGCCCACCAGCAGCGCCGCACCCAGCGGCTCGCCCGCCAGCCCGCCGCAAACACCCACCCAGCGGCGGTGCTTGCGGGCGCCGGCCACGGTCTGCGCCACCAGGCGCAGCACGGCGGGGTGCAGGCTGTCGGCCATGGTGGCCAGATCCGGGTGCTGGCGGTCTACCGCCAGCGTGTACTGGGTGAGGTCGTTGGTGCCGATGGAGAAGAAGTCCACCTGCGCCGCCAGCCGATCCGCCATGGCGGCGGCGGAAGGCACCTCGATCATGATGCCCAGCGGCAGCACCGGGCCATCCACCGCCAGGCGCGCGGCCTCGGCGCGGGCGCGTAGCGCATGCACTTCTTCCATGGTGCTGACCATGGGGAACATGATGGACAGCGGACCGTGCCGCGCGGCACGGTAGAGCGCGCGCAGCTGGGGCATGAACAGATCGTCGCGCAGCAGGCACAGGCGCGCGCCGCGCACGCCGAGGAAGGGGTTTTCTTCATGCGGCAGGCCCAGGTAGGGCACGTGCTTGTCGCCGCCTATGTCCAGCGTGCGCACCACCAGCGGCTGGCCGCCGAGCGCCTCGACCATGGCGCGGTAGACGGCGTACTGCGCCTCTTCGTCGGGCGCATGGTCGCGCTCCAAAAACAGAAACTCGGTACGCATCAGACCCACGCCTTCGGCGCCGGCCTCCAGCGCCGCGCGGGCCTGGTCGGCGCGGTTGGCGTTGGCGGCAATCTCGATGCGGTGGCCGTCGGTGGTGATGGCCGGTGTACGGCGGCTGGCGGCCTCTGCGGCCTGGCGTTCGGCCAGGCGCGCGATCAGGGCCTGGGCCTGCTGCAGCGCGGCCTCGGTTGGCGCCAGGTAAAGGCGGCCACGGTAGCCGTCCAGGATGGCGCGGGTGCCGGGCACCAGGCCTTCCACCGCCGGGCCGGCCGCCACCACGGCGGGCAGGCCCAGCGCGCGCGCCAGGATCGCCGTGTGGGCCGTGGGGCCGCCGCGCGCGGTGCAAAAGCCTTTCACGCGCGTGGTGTCGAGCTGGGCCGTGACCGAAGGCGCCAGGTCGTCGGCCACCAGGATGCTGTCGGCCGGCAATGCCAGCTGGGTAGCCTCGGGTTGGCCGAGCAGATGGCGCAGCACGCGTTCGCCGGCGTCTTGCAGATCGGCCGCGCGCGCGGCCAGCAAGGGATCGGGCTGGGCCTGCTGGGCTGCTACGCGCAGGGCCAGCGCCTGCTGCCAGGACCAGGCGGCGGCATGGCCTTGCACCACGCGGCGCGAGGTTTCGCGCAGCAGTTCGGCATCGGCCAGCAGGCCGGCGTGGGCGGTGAAGACACCGGCTTGTTCCGTCGCACCACGTTCGCGTGCCTCGGCGGCCAGGGCTTCCAGCCGGTCTTGCGCGGCGGACAGGGCCTGGTCCAGCGCTGCCGCTTCAACGGCGATGTCAGCGGGGCGGTCTACCGCCTCTAAACGTGGCGAAGTGGCGGCGGCGATCGTGCCAATCACCAGCCCCGGGCTGGCGGCGATGCCGGTGAGCGTGCGCGCGGCGTCTGGCTGCCAGTCGCCCAGCTCACGGCCCAGGCCTTGGGCCTGCGCCTGGCGCAGTGCGGCGCGCTCGGCCTGGCGGGTTTCCTCGGCGCCCAGGCGCTGGATGGCGTCGCGCAGCGCGGCCAATGCAGCCTCGGCGTCTTCGCCTTGCGCGGACAGGCGCAGGGCGGCGCCGCGTGCCGCGCCCAGGCCCAGCAGCTCGGCCACGCTGCGGGCGTCGGCCACGGCGTCGCCATGGCGCACGCGCAGCGCAGCACGAAAGCGCGCCGCGGTTTGCGCCCACTGGGCGGCGGGGCGGGCGTGCAGGCCGTTGGGGTAGTCCAGCACCAGGTCCTGCGCCAGCGCGAAGTCGGCCAGCGCCGGTGCGGCAGGCGCGGCGTCTTCGCCGGTGAGTGCGCGCACGATTTCGGCGGCATCGGCCGTCTGCCCCAGCGCTTGCAGGCGGGCGTCGTCGCGCATCAGGCGGGTGAGGCGGCGCAGCAGCGCGATGTGCTCGTCCGACGCGGCGGCAATCGCCACCACCAGGTGCACGCGCTGGCCGTCATCGCCCCAGGCCACGCCACCCGGCACCTGCAGCACGGCCAGGCCGGTGCGCTGTACCAGGTGCTTGTCTTCGACCATGCCGTGCGGGATCGCCAGGCCCTGGCCAAGGAAAGTGGTGGCGGTGCGCTCGCGCCGCAGCAGGCTCTCGACATAGGCGGGAGCGGCAAAGCCGGCCTGCACCAGCAGGGCGCCGGCAGCGCGGACCGCGTCGTCGCGGTCTATAGGTGCGGCGGCAAGCCGGACCTCGACGGGGGTGACCATGGGTTGTCTCCTGAAGACGATTTGGTGCAGGGCAGCACCAAATTTGGTATCGATACCAAAATTTTAAGCCGCCAATTTGGCGCTTGGCAAATGCATGCAGATCAACATAAATCCATCAATCCCTTGATTTCATTGGAGTTTGTGAACTTTGCAGCGCAACACCTATTCGGGAAAACCCCAGGGTTTTGCGTCATAAATTTGGTATCGATTCCATTTTTGGCGTGGCATCATTTCAACGTCCCAGCCCCTTCAGAGAATCCTCCGTGGCCAGCATCAAGGACGTCGCCCGCGAGGCCGGCGTATCCACCACCACCGTCTCCCGCGTTCTGAGCCAGCCCGATGCCGTGCGGCCGGCGCTGCGCGCGCGGGTGCAGCAGGTGATCGAGGCGCTGGACTACCGCCCCAACCTGGCGGCGCGCCGGCTGCGGCAGCAGCGCGCCTCATTGATCGGGCTGATCGTCTCGGACATCCGCAACCCCTTCTTCACCGACATCAGCCGCGCGGTGGAAGACATGGCCTACCGGCACGGCCTGCGCGTGATCCTGTGCAACTCGGACGAAGACCCGGCCAAGGAGCGCGCCTACCTGGAGCTGATGGCCGACGAGCAGGCCAGCGGCGTGATCCTGTCGGCCACGCCCGAGGGCCTGAAGCACCTGGCAAGCGGCCCGCGCCCGGCGGCGCCGGTGGTGCTGATCGACCGCGCGCCCGAAGCCCTGCCGGCCGACGCCGTGACGCTGGACAACAGCGCCGCCGCGCAGCGCCTGACCGAGCACTTGCTGGCGCAGGGCCACCGCCATATCGTGGCGCTGGCCGGCGCCCACAGCACCACCGGCCGCGACCGCCAACAGGGCTATGAGAACGCGATGCGCGCAGCGGGCCTGGCGCCGCAATCCGTGCCGCTGCGCCCCAGCGCCGGCGCCGGCCAGGCCGCCATGCAGGCGCTGCTGGCCGCGCCGCAGCGGCCCGACGCGGTGCTGGCCACCAACGGCCTGCTGCTGCTGGGCGTGGTGCAGGCGATGCAGGCCGCCAACCTGGCCTGGCCGCGCGACGTGGCGCTGGCCGGCTTCGACGACAACGACTGGACCACGCTGGTGCAGCCCGGCATCACCGTGATCGCCCAGCCCACCTACGACCTGGGCCGCACCGCCGCCGAGCTGCTGCTGCAGCGCATGGCCGAGCCCGCACGCGGCCCGCGCCGCATCTTGCTGGAGGGCGAATTGCGCGTGCGCGGCTCCAGCGGGCCCCGCGTGGCTTGATTCACGCGCCCACGGTACGGCGCGGTGCGGCAACCAAGGTAGCAAGCGCCAGCAGCACCAGCACGCAGGCGTAGCCATCAGTGGTGACGCTCAGCCCCACGGCATGCACCAGCACCCCGGCCAGGATGGCCGGCAGGCTGAAGGCCAGGTAGCTCAGCACATAGAAGGCCGCCATCAGCCCGCCGCGCTCATGCGGCGCCGCCAGCGGCAGCACCGCGCGCAGCGCACCCTGGAAGCCCGTGCCAAAACCCACGCCCGCCACCGCCGTGCCCAGGAAGAACAGCACGGCACCGCCGCCATGCACGCCGGCCAGGGTAATCAGCAGGCCGGCGGCCAGCGCCAGCGCGCCCAGGCGCAGCAAGGCCGGCGCAGCCCAGGCGCGCAGCAGCCATACCGCCAGCGCACCGCTGGTGGTCAGCGCAAACACCACCCAGCCGCCAGTGGTGACCGCGTCTGAGCCGGTCACCGCGCGCGCCAGCGTGGGCCCGAGCGACAGATAGAAGCCGCCCAGCGCCCAGACCGCGATGTCGATAGGCGCCACGCGCAGCAGCGCCTGCCGTGCCGCGGCCGGCACCCGGATGCGCGGCCACAGCGCGGCCAGCGCACCGGGCCGGCGGCTGACGGTCTCAGGCAGGCGCGCGGCGGCAATGGCCTGCAGCACGAACAGCAGTAGCAGCACGCCGTAGACCAGCCGCATCGGCGCCGGCGCGTACTGCACCAGCAGGCTGCTGCCGAGCGCGCCCACCGCCATGCCCTGCACCGGCGCCAGGCTGTTGAGCAGCGCGCCGCGTGCCCGGTCCACGTCCAGTACCGCAGCCGCCAGCACGCTGGCCGCCACGCCGGTGGCAAAGCCCTGCAGCAGCCGCGCCAGGATCAGCGTGGCCACGCCGTCGGCCTCGGCAAACACCAGCATGGCCACCACTTCCAGCGCCAATGCGCCCAGGACCACCGGGCGCCGCCCGACATGGTCGGACAGCGAGCCAGTGGTGAGCAGCGCCAGCAACAGGCTGAAGGCATAGACACCAAACACCAGCGTCAGCGTGCCGGCGGAGAAACCCCAGGCTTCCTGGTACAGGTGGTAGAGCGGCGTTGGCGCGCTGGACGCGGCCATGAAGGTGGCGAGCATGAGCGCATACAGCGCCAGCGCATGGCGCGGAACGCGAAGGTTTTGGTGGGCAGGCATTACACGCTCCGGCAAAATAAACGCAAAATATTTGCTTTTGCGGATTGTGCACCTATCTCATCCACTAACGCAAATATTTAGCTTTAATAGCTGGGAGACAACATGACGCTCAGAGAAGGCCTGCGCCCCGGCGGCCGCAGCGCACGGGTGCAAGAGGCCGTGCACCAGGCCACCCAGGCCCTGCTGGCAGAAACCGGCCGCGACACGCTGACCGTGCCGCAGATCGCCGCGCGCGCCGGCGTCACGCCCTCGACCATCTACCGCCGCTGGGGCGACCTGCCCCAGTTGCTGGCCGACGTGGCCCTGCGGCACATGCGCCCGGACACCGGCCCGCAAGACACCGGCACCTTGCGCAGCGACCTGGAGATCTGGGTCGACCAGTACACGGAAGAGATGTCCTCCGCCCCCGGCCGCGCCATGCTGCGCGACGTGCTGGCGGCCACCGACCAGGGCTACGCCGCCAGCCAGTGCGCCGGCATCACCCGCGCCCAGATCGAGCAGATCCTGCAACGCGCCCAGGCGCGCGGCGAGGCCGTGCCCGAGGCCGCGCTGCTGATGGAGCGCGTGGTGGCGCCTGTCGTCTACCGCATGCTGTTCGATGCCGTGGCGCTGGATACCGCCTATGGCCGTGCGCTGCTAGCGGGCTGCCTGCAGACTGTCGCCGCGTAGAATTCAATAGAAATAGGCCTCTAGCCCATACCACGACTGGGCTAATAGCTATATTTTTAATAGCTGCCAAGTTCCCGCACCGCCCCCACCCTGACCCTCCGCCCATGAGCTTCCCGCGCCGCGACCATCTCGACTCCCTTGCCGTCTCCTTGCTGCTGGCCTGCTGCCTGTTCTGGGGCTTTCAGCAGGTGCTGGTGAAGGCGACGGTGGCCGAGGTGGCGCCGGCCTTCCAGGCGGCGCTGCGCTTTGCCTTGGCGCTGGCGGTGTTGTGGGCCTGGTGCCTGTGGCGCGGTGTGCCGCTGTGGCGGCGCGACGGCTCGCTGGGGCCGGGGCTGCTGGCGGGCGCGCTGTTTGCGGGGGAGTTCGTCTGCATTTACGTGGGCCTGCAGTTCACCCATGCCTCGCGGCTGACGGTGTTTCTCTACGGCGCGCCGTTCTGGCTGGCGGTGCTGCTGCCGCGCTTTGTGCCCGGCGAGCGGCTGCGCGGCGCGCAGTGGATGGGCCTGGCCTGCGCCTTTGCCGGCGTGCTGCTGGCCCTGGGCGACGGCGGCGGCGCGGCGGCGCTGCCACGGCAGTGGCTGGGCGATCTGCTGGGCCTGCTGGCCGGGCTGCTGTGGGCGTTGACCACGGTGGTGATCCGCGCCACGCCGGTCGGCCGCATCGCGCCGGAGAAGCAGTTGTTCTACCAGGTGGGCGTGTCGGCGCTGATGTTTCCGCTGCTGTCGCTGCTGCTGCGCGAGCGCTGGGACTGGAACCTGAGCGCCTTCGCGCTGGGCTCCATCGGCGCGCAGGCGCTGGTAGGCGCCTTTGCCAGCTACCTGGCCTGGGTGTGGATGCTGGCGCACTACCCGGCCACAAAGCTGTCGGTGTTTGTCTTTCTGACGCCGGTGTCGGCATTGGTGGCCGGCGCGCTCTGGCTGGGCGAGCCGGTGACGGCTGGCTTTGTCACCGCACTGGCGCTGGTCGCGGTGGGCATCGCGCTGGTGAACCGCAAGCCGCGCGTGGCGGCGGCCACGCCTGGTCAGTAACTACCGCTGGCTGGGCCTGCGGCACCGGCCTTGAACTTGGCGGCCACCGCGTCGGCCGCATTGCGCAGCAGCAGCATGTCCATGGCCACGGCCACAAACAGCGCGCCGTTGGCCAGGCATTCACGCGCGCGCACCTCGTCGGCCATGAGAATGCCCGGCGCCTTGCCGCAGGCGCGGATGCGGCGGATCGCGTCGTCGATGGCGGTGCGCACCTCGGGGTGCGCGGCGTTGCCCGGGTGGCCCATGCTGGCCGACAGATCGGCCGGGCCGATGAAGACGCCGTCGATGCCATCCACCCCCGCGATCTCTTCGATGCGCTCCAGCGCCTCGCGCGTCTCCACCTGCACCAGCAGGCACAGCTCGCTCTCGGCGTCGCGAACATAGGCGGCGTCGCGCCCAAAGCGCGAAGCCCGCATCGAGCCGCCCATGCCGCGAATGCCGCGCGGCGCGTAGCGAATGGCGGCCACGGCGGCGCGTGCCTCGTCGGCGTTCTGCACAAAGGGCAGCAGCAGGCTTTGCGCGCCAATGTCCAGGTAGCGCTTGATCAGCACCGGATCGTTCCAGGCCGGCCGCACCACCGCCGCCGTGCGGCGCGAGGGCTCGGCATCCACCGCCTGCAGCTGCTGCAGCATCAAGGGCACGTCGCTGGGCGTGTGCTCGGTGTCGAGCAGCACCCAGTCATAGCCCGAGCCGGCGATCAGCTCGGACACATAGGGCGAAGGCAGCGTGGACCAGATGCCGATCTGCGGCGTGCCGGCCGCGAGGGCGCGTTTGAAGGTGTTGGGTGTGGGCATGGGGAGAAGTGAGAACAAGGTGCGAAACCGTACCAGTTTTCCACAGCGCGGCGCAGGCAACACAAAAGCACCAAAGGCCGCGGAGCAGGCCAAGCCAAAACATCCGCGGAACCGGCTCCGCCGGGCCACTGGATGTGCCCCCTTTAGGGGGTTGGCGAAGACACGAAGTGCGTAGCCTGGGGGTCAGCCAAAACAACAAGAGACGGTACCGAATTCACCATAGTCGGCCACGATGGTGTCGCCCTTCTGCACGTCGATCGGGCGGATGAAGGAGCCAGCCAGCACCACCTCGCCCGCCTGCAGCGTCACGCCATGGAGGTGCAGGCGATTGGCCAGCCAGGCAATGCCATAGGCCGGGTGGTTCAGCACGCCGGCGGCCAGGCCGGTTTCCTCGACCTCGCCGTTCTTGCTGACGATGGCGCCGATGCGGCGCATGTCGGCGTCGATCAGGTTGGGCTTGAAAGCGCGGCCGCCCAGCACCAGCGCGGCGTTGGCGGCGTTGTCGGAGATGGTGTCGAGCACGGTGCGGCTGCGGCCGGTGGCGGCGTCCACTCGCTGGATGCGGGCGTCGAGGATCTCCAGCGCCGGCGTGACATAGGCCGTGGCGTCGAGCACGTCGAACAGCGTGCAGTCGGGCCCGGACAGCGGCTTGTCGAGCACAAAGGCCAGCTCGGCCTCGATCTTCAATTGCAGGAAGCGCGCAGACGGGATCACCGCGCCGTCGCGGTAGAACATGTCGTCCAGCAGCGTGCCGAAATCGGGCTCGTCTATCTTCACCGCGCGCTGCATGGCCTTGGAGGTGAGGCCGATCTTGTGGCCCTTCACGCGGCGGCCGTTGCGCAGCTTCAACTGCATCCAGGCGTGCTGCACGGCGTAGGCGTCGTCCATGGTCATGCCGGGATATTCGAGCGAGAACTGGCGGCAGGCAACGCGGCTGCGCTCGGCCTCTTCCAGTTGCTGCGCGGCGCGCTCCAACTGCTCGGCGGTAAGGCTTGTGCTCATTGCTCTTTCTCCACCACGTTGCGCAGGATGCCCACGCCGCTCACCTCCACCTCGACCACGTCGCCGGGCTGCAGAAACTTGGGCGGATCAAAGCGGATGCCGGCACCGGTCGGCGTGCCGGTGGCGATGACGTCGCCGGCCTCCAGCGTGGTGAAGGTCGACAGGTAGGCAATGAGATAGGCGAAGTCGAACATCAGATGTTCAGTGGTGTCGTCTTGCCGCGCCTCGCCGTTCACGCGGGTCTGCACGCGCAGCGCGCCGTAGCCCTGCGTAAATTCGTCTGCCGTGACGATCCACGGGCCGATGGCGCCGGAGGCGTGGAAGTTCTTGCCCTGCGTGACGTTGAACTTGGCGTGGTGCACCCAGTCGCGGATGGTGCCTTCGTTGATGCAGGTCAGGCCGCCGATATGGGCCAGCGCCTGCTCGCGCGCAATGCGCCGACCGCCACGGCCGATGACGATGCCGATCTCGCCCTCGTAGTCGAGCTGCTGCGACTCATGCGGCTGCAGCAAGGCGCTGCCATCGCCCACAAACGAATCTGGCACGCGCATGAAGATGCTGGGGTACTTGGGCAGATCGCTGCCGTCCTTGTACTCGGCATTGCGGTGCGCGTAGTTCACGCCTATGCAGAAGATCTTGCGCGGCGCGGGGATGGGCAGTTGCAGTTGCACCCCGGCCAGCGCGTGGTCGGGCGCGGCGCCGTTCAGCGCGGCACGCGCCTGCTGCAGCGCGGCGTCGCCGCCTTCAAGAAAAGCCGTGACCGAGCCGAACTGCGGCAGGCGCCGACCCAGGTCAACGATGCCGGCATCGGTGGCGGCGCCCCAGCAGGGGCGGCCGGCGTGAAGAAAGCTGACGAGTTTCATGCGGGATCGAATCCAAAAAAGCGGGCGGGGTTGTCGACCAGGATCTGCTGCCGCGTGGCAGCATCAGGCGCAAAGCGGTAGAGCAGCTCCAGCAGCGCGCCCTCGTTGGGCGGCTGCTTGAGCGACACCGGGTGCGGCCAGTCGCTGCCCCAGACGCAGCGCTTGGGCGCGGCGGCGATCAGGCGCTGCGCCAGCGGCACTACGTCGTCCCAGGGTGCGCCGGTCTTGGAGATTTTTTCGGACAACGACAGCATCACCCAGAAGTTGCCGCGTTTGAACAGCTCCAGCATGCGCGCCAGCGTGGGATCGGCGTCGCCGCGCGCCGGGTCTGCGCGGCCCATGTGGTCCAGCAGCACCGGCACGTCGAGTGCCTCGAAAGCATCCAGTTGCTCCGCCATGCCCGAAGGCTCTGGCTGCACCTTGACGTACCAGCCCAGCTCCTTCACGCGGGCAAAGGCGCGCGCCTGCTCTGCGGCCGTGAAGCTGATGCCCAGCCCACCGCGCGTGAAGCGCGCGCCGCGCACGCCGGCGTCGTGCAACTGCTGCAGGTAGGCGTCGTCGCGCTCGATCAGCACCGCCGCATTGGCGCAGGCCATGTAGCGGCGCGGGCCGCTGCCGTTCAGGCCGGCCAGCGCATCCAGCACCACCGTGTGGTCGGCGCCATAGGTGGTGGCCTGCACGATCACGCCGCGCTGAATGCCCAGCGTGGCATGCAGCTGCTGCGCCACCTGCCAGGTGGCGGTGGGCATCTCGTAGGCCGCGCCTTCGCGCACCGGGTATTGCGAGCGCGGGCCAAACACGTGGAACTGGCTGTCGCAGGACAGGGCCGGCGGCAGCGGCACCGGCGCGCGTGGATGGGGGTCGAAGGGGAGGTAGTCAGGCATGGGGTTCTTGCTAGTCGATGTATGCCGTGAAGCTGCACTCGATGAGTTTTCCCATGTCGAGTTCGGGCGCCACGATGGCGTGGCGCGCGGGGCGCGATGCGGCATCGGGAAACATCTCCAGCCAGGGCACGTTGAGCGCGGGGCGCTGGCTGCGGTCCTTCATCCAGACGGTGAGCTTGACGATGTCGCCGGTGTTGCCACCAGCGGCCTCGACGATGCGGCGCACGTTGTCGAGCATGAAGCGGCACTGCGCCTCGATCGTCTCGGCCGGCTTGCCGGTGGCCGGGTCGGTGCCCAGCACGCTGCCGCTCTCCACCAGCGGCCCGATGCGGCTGGCGGCCGGGATCGGGTTCTTGTGGCTGAAGCCTTCGATGTAGATGCTGGTGCGCCGCGCGGGGGCGGCACGCCCCAGCACTACTCCGCCGTGATGTTGGCCTGCTTGATGATCGGAATCCATCGCCTGTCTTCTTTCGTGAGGAACTGGGTGAACTGTTCGGGCGTCATGCCGCGCGCCTCGGCGCCCAGGATCTGGAACTTGTCCTGCACGGCCTTGTCGGCCAGGATCTTCTGCAGCACCGTGGAGAAGCGCAGCACGATCTCCGGCGGCGTGCCCTTGGGCGCGAGGATGCCGGTGAAGGTCTCGGCCTCGAAGTCCTTGAAGCCGGCCTCTTGCAGCGTCGGTACGTCCGGCAGTTGCGGTACGCGGCGGGCCGATGTCACCGCCAGCGCGCGCGTGCGCCCTTGCTGGATGAAGGGCTGCGCCACAGACAGCTGGTCGAAGTTGAACTGCACCTGGCCGCCGAGCAGGTCGGTGGTGGCGGGCGCGTTGCCCTTGTAGTGCACGGTGGTCCATTGCGCGCCGCTCTCGCGCTGCAGGTATTCGCTCACCAGGTGGTTGGTGGTGCCGGCGCCGGGCGATGCCATGCTCAGGTGGTTGCCGGTTTTTTTGCCCTCGGCCAGCAGCTCGGCAATGGTCTTGTAGGGCGTGGACGGGTGCACCTGCAACACCAGCGGCGTGAAAGAAACCGAGCCCACCGGCACGAAGTCTTTCTTCCAGTCGTAGGCGTTGCGCTTGAAGATGACCGGCGAGAACAGGATCGGCCCGTTGGCGCCCATGAAGAAGGTGTAGCCGTCTGGCGCGGCCTTGGCCACGTATTCGCCGGCGATCATGCCGCCGGCGCCAGGCCGGTTGTCGACGATGAAGACCTGCTTGAACTGCGCCTGCAACTGTTCGCTGATGATGCGCGCGGCGCCGTCCACATTGCCGCCGGGCGGGTAAGGCAGCACCAGCCGCACCGGCTTGTCGGGCCACACCGCTTGTGCGCCGGCCAGGCCGGGTGCCAGGGTTGCGCAGACGGCAAGCAATGCCGCCGCGCAAGAGAAAGCGTGCTGTTTCAAGTCTTGTCTCCTTATGCCGGAACGCCCCGCGCAACGATGGCGCGGGATCAGCGTTCGACTCTAAGAAGGGCATGCCCGATGCTGCAATGCAATAAACCCGTTTTGTTCCATGATGCGGACTTTTATCGAAGACCGGCCGCAACGCGGCGGGCGGCGGCTGCGCACAATTGCCGTTCTGCCCCGACACCGCACACACCATGTCCATCGACGCCCGCAGCCTCAGCCCCGAAGCCACCTACCGCCTGATGAGCGGCATCGTGGTGCCGCGCCCCATTGCCTGGATCACCACGCTGTCGCCCACGGGCGTGGTCAACCTCGCGCCGTTCTCGTGCTTTACCTTTCTGTCCAACAAGCCGCCGCTGCTGGGCGTGAACATCGGCCGCAAGGCCGGGCAGCGCAAGGACACCGGCGCCAACATCCATGCGCTGGGCGAGTTCGTGGTGAACATCGGCGACGCCTCGCAGATGGTCGCCATCCACGAAAGCAGCGCCGAGCACGCGCCCGACGTGAGCGAGGCCGAGCTGCTGGGCCTGGGCACCCTGCCCTCCGAGACCGTGCGCGTGCCGCGCCTGGCCGATGCGCCGATCAGCATGGAATGCCGGCTGCAGCAGGTGATCCCGTTTGGCGACACCGGCGCTGAATTCATCGTGGGCGAGGTGCTGCGCTTTCACGTGCGCGAAGGCCTGCTGCACGACGGCAAGATCGACACCCGCGCGCTAGCCCCGGTGTGCCGCATCGGCGGCCCCAACTACGCCACGCTGGGCGAGATCGTCACGCTGCGCGGCATGCAGCAAACGCCCAAGTCGGTGCTGCGGGAGACCTCTGGTTGACTGAAGAGGCCACGGCACCCACTGGCGGCGCGCAGAGCATCCGGCGCGCGTTGGCGGTGCTGCGCATCGTCGCTGCCGGGCAAGAGCACGGCGTGCGCCTGGTCGACGTGGCCAACGCCACCGGGCTGAACCGCCCCACCGCGCACCGCATCCTGCGCGTGCTGGTGGAAGAAGGCGCGGCCGAGCAAGACAGCGCCACGCGCCGCTACATGATCGGCCGCGAGGTCTCGCTGCTGGGCCTGGCGCGGTCGGCGCGCTTCCCCATCCGCGCCATTGCCGAGCCGCACCTGCGCGAGCTGAGCCAGACCCTGGGCGACACCACTTTCATCACCATCCGCAACGGCGACGACTCGGTCTGCCTGGACCGCCAGCCCGGCAGCTACCCGATCAAGGTGCTGTCGATCGAGGTCGGCGCGCGCCGCCCGCTGGGCGTGGGCGTGAGCGGCCTGGTGCTGCTGGCCGCCCTGCCCTTCGACGAGGCGCAGGCCGTGGTGCAACGCAACGCGCGCCGCCTGCAGGCACTGCAGCTGGACCCGGCCGAACTGCTGGAGCGCGCCGCGCTGGCACGCGTGCGCGGCTACGCCTATGCCGCGCCCGGTGTGGTGCCGGGCACCTGCGCACTGGCAGTGCCGGTCTGCACCGCCGACGGCCGCACCGTGGCCGGCCTGGCCGTGACCGCCATCCGCGACCGCCTGACGGAAGAGCGCGTGCCGCGTATCGCCGAGCTGCTGGGCGAGCATGCGCGGCGCATTGCGCAGCAGGTGAATCTGCGCGGGCGGGCGCGGCGGTGAACTATCAAATGCATAGCTACTAGCTCAGGCAGTACCTGGGCTAGAGGCATATTTCCCTCACAAACTGCGCACCAACACTTCCCCAGGCCGCGCGCCCGTGGCGCCAAGCCCATCCCACACCCGCTGCCCATTGACCCACACGCCTTCAATGCCCACGCTGGTCTGCAGCGGCTGCTCGAAGGTGGCGCGGTCGGCCACGCGTGCCGGGTCGAGCAGGGTCAGGTCGGCGCGCATGCCGGGGCGCAGCACACCGCGGTCGGGCAGGCCGTAGTAGTGCGCGGCCAGGCCGGTCATCTTGTGGATGGCGGCCTCCAGCGTGAGCACGCCGCGTTCGCGCACCAGGGTGCGCAACACGTTGGTGAAAGTGCCCCACTGGCGCGGGTGCGGGTGCTGGTCGAAAGGCAGGCCGTCGGAGCCGACCATGCCGCGCGGGTGGCACATGATGCGTTCCACGTCGCCCTCGTCCATCAGGAAGTAGATGGCACCGGCGGGGGCCAATCGCTCCAGCGTTCCCTGCTCGTCCAGGCCCAGCTCGCGCTGCACGTCGGCGAAGTCGCGGCCCTGCGCGGCCGGGTAGCCGCGCGACCAGGTGACCAGGGTGCGGCGCGCAATGCGCACCCGGTCCAGCCGCAGCATGGTGGAGGTGGCCGGGTAGGGGTGGCAGTCCAGGCACACCGGCTGCAGCGCGGCGGCGCGGTCGATGTGCGCCAGGGTCTCGCGCGAGCGGCCATGGTTGCGGCCGCCGGCCAGCTTGTGGTGCGAGAAGACCACCAGGCAGCCCAGCGCGCGCCCGATCTCCAGCGCCTCGTCCATGGCCGGCACGATGTGGTCGGCCTCGTCGCGCAGGTGCGTGGCATACAGGCCCTGGCGGCCGCGCAGCGGCGCGCCGACGGCGATGATTTCTTCCGTCGGCGCATGTGCCGCCGGCGGGTAGAAGGTGCCGGTAGACATGCCAAAGGCACCGGCCTCCAGCGCCTCGGCCAGCAGGCGCTGCATGTGCTGCGTTTCTTCTGCGTTGGCGGGGCGCTGCGTGTCGGCCATGGCGGCCACGCGCAAGGTGGTGTGGCCCACCAGCGGCACCACGTTGACCGCTGCCGGCGCCTGCCGCAGCGCGTCAATCCACGCGGCAAAGCTGGCAAAGCGAAACAGCTCGGCGGGCCCGAGCAGATCCAGCGGCTGCGGCACACTGGCACGCACCAGCGGCGCCAGGCTGATGCCGCAGTTGCCGGTGACGACGGTGGTGATGCCCTGCGACACCTTGGGCAGCATCTCCGGGTGCACCAGCAGGTAGCCGTCGTCGTGGGTGTGCGAATCGATGAAGCCGGGCGCCAGCACGCGGCCGCTGATGTCCTGCACCGGCACGTCTTGCGGCATGTCGGCGGCATTGCCAATGGCGGCGATGTGCGCGCCCTCCAGCAGCAGGTCGGCACGCCGGCCCGGCGCACCCGTGCCATCGATGAGGGTGCCGCCGCGCAGCAGCAGCCGGGTGTCCTGCGTTGTACCGGGCATCAGTCGAGCTTCTCGATCTGGGCCTTCTCGATCAGTTGGCCCCAGCGCTGGGTTTCGCTGTTGATCAGGCGCTGGAAGTCTTCCGGCGAGCCATCGGCCGGCACCGCGCCGAGCTTGGCCAGGCCTTCGCGCACGGCGGGTGTTTTGAGCGCGGCGCGGATGGCGGCGTTGAGCTTGTCGACCACTTCGCGCGGCGTGCCGTGCGGGGCGACCACGCCGCCCCAGGCGATGGTCTCGTAGCCCTTCAGGCCGGATTCGTCCAGCGTGGGCACCTCGGGCAGGATGGGCAGGCGCTGCAGGCTGCTGACGCCCAGCGCGCGCACCTTGCCGGCGCCAATCAGCGAGCCGACCTCGGACGAGTTGGCGAACAGGTAATCGATGCGCCCGCCCAGCAAGTCCTGCAGCGCGGCCGGGCCGCCGTTGTAGGGCACGTAGAGCACGTCGATGCCGGCCATGCTGCGGAACAGCTCGCCGCCCATGTGGCCGGTGGTGCCTATGCCCGGCGCGCCAAAGGACAGCTTGCCCGGCGACTTGCGCGCGGCATCCACCAACTGGCCCATGCTTTGGTAAGGCGACTCCTTGCGCACGATCAGCACGTTGTAGAGGTTGAAGGCCGGCGCCACCGGCTGCAGGTCGCGGTCCACGTCGTAGGGCAGCTTCTTGAACAGCGAGCGGTTCACCGCCAGCGTGTTGACGTTGCCGTAGCCAATCGTGTAGCCGTCGGCGGGCTTGCCCTTGATCTGCAGAATGCCGATGTTGCCGGCCGCGCCCGGCCGGTTGTCCACCACCACGGCCACGCCCAGGCTCTTGGCCAGCTCGGTGGTCAGCAGGCGCGACAGCACATCGGGCGAGCCGCCAGCGGCCGAGGGCACAATGAAAGTGATGGTCTTGTCTGGCCAGGCGGCCATGGCGGGCAGCGCGGCACAGAGCAGGCCGGTGGCCGCAGCAAGCGATGCGGCCCAGCGGGGAAGAGGGGTTCGGAACATGGTGCGGTCTTTCTGCCGGAACGCCGGCCGGGTGGGTTTCTTTTTTCAGACTAGCTGCGCCGCGCCAAAACGCCTCATCCAAAAATGTCCCAAGCCCATAAGGGTTCGTTATCGCGCAGGCCTGTGGGCACGGAACCTGCGTCCAACTTTTCACAACATGGACAAGCTCTGGACTGACGACGAAACCCCCACCGGCAGCGGCCCGCGGCGCCCGCTCAACCTGCGGCAGATCGAGGTGTTTCGCGCCATCATGGTGGCCGGCTCGGTCAGCGGCGCGGGCCGGCTGCTGCATGTGTCGCAGCCCGCCATCAGCCGCGTGCTGGCGCTGACCGAAAGCCGCCTGGGCTTCCAGCTGTTCGAGCGCAAGCAGACCCGCTTTGCGCCCACGCCTGAGGCGCGCCGCCTGTTCACCGAGGTCGAGGGCCTCTACCAGGGCGTGCAGCGCGTCAACGACCTGGCCACCAACCTGGCGCGCAGCGGCGCCGGCAGCCTGCGCATCGTCTCCAGCGCCAGCCTGGGCGAGCGCCTGGTGCCGCTGGCGCTGCAGCGCTTCGAGAAGCGCAACCCGGGCGTGCGCATCAACTTTCGCAACGTCACCTACGACGAGCTGACCACGCGCTTTCTCACCGGCGACGCCGACATCGGCATATCGCTGCTGCCGCCCGAGCACGCCAGCCTGGCCGCCGACGAGCTGGGCCAGGACGAGGTCGTGTGCCTGATGGCGCCCGACCACCCGCTGGCCGGCCAGCCCGTGGTCAACGCCCAGGCGCTGGCCGGCACGCGCTGGATCGGCTACCCCGCGGCCACGCCGCTGGGCCACTTGCTCACTGAACTGCTCGGCGCCGACCTGGCCGCCTCGGCCCAGGTGCAGGTGCATTCGCCCATGACCGCCATCGCCTTCGCACAACAGGGCCTGGGCGCGGCCCTGGTGGACCGCTGGAGCTTGCCGGTAGCGCTGCGCCCCGGCATGGTGGTGCGGCCATTGCAGCCCACGCCCACGGTGGCGGTGTGGGCCACCTACTCCAAGCTCGAATCCCTGCCACTGCTGGCGCGCCGCTTTCTGGCCGCCGTGAGCTGGGTGCTGCGGCACGAGCAGCCATCGGATTTTGTGGAAACGCCATAACCTGAGGCTATCTGGCGATTGGCACTGCAGTGCCCGCAAAGCCTTGCGCCATGCGGGTTTGCGGCCATCGGCAGGTGCTTGAAGACAGGGCCGGCCAGCGCGCGCCGGCGGGTAGCGCCGGGCACGTGCCGCCGGCATGATCCGCGCATCGACAACAGCCTGAGTGCCCGCGCCATGACCACAGCCCAGCCCCGCAAGATCGGCCTTGCCGTTGCCCAGATGGGCCCGGTCCACCTCCACGACAGCCGCGCCGCCGTGGTCGCGCGCCTGCTGGAGATGCTGCGCGAGGCCAAGTCGCGCCAGGCCGACCTGGTGGTGTTCCCCGAGCTGGCGCTGACCACCTTCTTCCCGCGCTACTGGATGAGCGACGAAGAAGCGCGCGAGCGCTTCTTCGAGGCGCAAATGCCCAACGCCGCGGTGCAGCCGCTGTTTGACGAAGCGCGCCGCCTGGGCATTGGCTTCTACCTGGGCTATGCCGAACTCACGCCCGAAGGCCGACCCTACAACACCGCGATCCTGGTGGACAAGCAGGCCAACATCATTGGCAAGTACCGCAAGGTGCACCTGCCCGGCCACACCGAGCACAAGCCGGATGCGCCCTTCCAGCATCTGGAGAAGAAGTTCTTCGACGTCGGCGACCGCCCCTGGGGCGTGTGGGACGCGATGGGCGCCAAGGTCGGCATGGCCCTGTGCAACGACCGCCGCTGGCCCGAGACCTGGCGCGTCATGTCGCTGCAGAGCGCCGAGGTCGTGGTGCTGGGCTACAACACGCCGTCCGAGAACATCCACTGGCCCGAGCCGGTGCACCTGCGCATGCACCACCACCTGATCACCCTGCAGGCCAGTGCTTACCAGAACTGCGTCTGGGCCGCGGCGGCCGCCAAGTGCGGGCGCGAGGACGGCTTTCACATGATCGGCGGCTCGGTCATCGTTGCGCCCACCGGCGAGATCGCCGCGCAGGCCAGCACGGAAGACGACGAGGTCATCAGCGTGCAGGCCAACCTGGACCTGGCTGCGGCCTTCCGTCACAACGTGTTCGACTTTGCACGGCATCGGAGGCCGGAGCATTATGGGTTGATTGTGGAGAGGACGGGGCCGGGGGAGCCGTTGGAGCAATTGCCGCTGTAGAGACTCAAGGTCTTTGAGATATCTCGGCTCTGCTTGCCTTGCGGGCGGCGGGTGCCGGGAGTTCGCCCCGGCGGGCGAGTAACTTTCTCTTGTGTCGCCAAGAGAAAGTCACCAAAGAGAAGGCGACCCCGCTGTGGCGGTCCGGCTTTGCCGGACTGCTCTGCGGTGCTCAGAGTCAGCAGGCGGCTGCGGAACTCGCCTTCGGCTCAAACAGTCCTCGCCGTCCCTTCGCTTCGCTACGGGCAACCTGCCGACTCCTCCGCTCCTCGACGCCACAGAGGGGACCCGGGACTGCCAGTCGGGCCATCGCTTCGCTCGGCCTTTGTCTCTGCATTACTCCCTCCCCCGTTGGGGGAGGGCTGGGGTGGGGGCCGGCTGTTCGGCTGTTGGCTGCTCACCGCCGTTGGCAGCGCAGGGAAGCCCACAGGGCCCCTGGCTCCGGCTCGCCTTTCTTCTGCCTACTTTTCTTTGGCGAAGCAAAGAAGAGTAGGTCGCCCGCCGGGCCGAGACCCGGCACCCGCAAACAGCAAAACACGCCAACTATCAAATAGATAGCTAATAGCCCAGGCAGCACCTGGGCTAAAGGCATATTTCCCTACGAAACCAACTCACCCACCAAACACCCCAACACCAACCCCAACAAGTGCTCCACATCCCGCGCCACCACAGCCCCCGGCAACGCGATGTCGCCGTGCAGCACGAATACCGGCTTGCCCCACTTGAGGCCCATGGCCATCTCTGACAGCGTGCCCATGTTGCCGCCCACGGCGACGATGCAGACACCGCTGCGGGCCACCAGGGCGTTGCGCATTTCGCCCATGCCGGTGGGGATGGCCACCGTCAGCCATTCGTTGGCGGCGCTGGTGTCTTCTTCGGGCAGCAGGCCCACGGCCACGCCGCCGGCGTCGGTGGCGCCACGGGATGCGGCCGCCATGACACCGCCACGGCCGCCGCAGACTATCGCCATGCCGGCGCCCGCCAGGGCGTGGGCTACCGTGTAGGCGGCCTCGCACTCACGCACGCCACCATCGCCCGGGCCGATCATGGCCACCGGCTGGCGGTGGCGTTGCGGGCCGCGCTGTTTTTGCGCCAGGCGCGCTAGCGCCTCAATGACCGGCGCCGACAGCACCGCGTTCGCGCTTGCGCGTAACGACATCCCCTACTCCCATGACGATCACACACACCACCATCAGCACCAGCGACAAGGCTGCTGCCAGGCCAAAATCCGATCCGCCGTCGCTGACCTGCGCGAGCAGCATCAGCGGCAGGATGTTGAGCTGCGTGCCCACCAGCGCCAGCGCCGTGCCGTAGGTGCCCATGGCCAGCGCCGCCACCAGGCAGGCGCTGGACAGCACCGAGGGCGCGACCTCGGGCACGACCGTGTCCCAGAAGGCGCGCAGGCGCGAGGCACCCAGCGTGCGTGCGGCCAGCAGCGGGCGCTCATCGAAGTTGGCAAACACCGGGTAGAGCGACAGCGCCACGCGCGGGATCAGGTAGTAGGCATAGGCAAAGGCCAGGCCCGACACGCTGTAGATCCAGCTGCCCACGGTGGCTGGGTCGGCACCCAGGCCGGCCAGCAACTGCGTAACAAAACCGGCGCGGCCAAAAGCCAGGATGAAGCCGTAGGCAATCACCAGCCCGGAGAAGGCCAGCGGCAGACCGAGCAAGGTCATCATCCATTGGCGCCGCTGCGCCGGCTGGCGCGCCAGCTCGATCGCGATGCAGGTGCCGACCAGCGCCGACAACGCGCCCGCGACCAGGCCCAGCACCAGCGTGTTGCGCAGCGCACCCATGAAGAGCGGGTTGCCAAACAGGCGGCCAAAGGCGCTGCCGCCGTCGGCAAAAGCCTCAGGCAAGAGCGCGGCCAGCGGTGCCGCAAAGAAGAGCGCCATGAAGGCCCATGCGGGCCAGGCGCCGAAGCGTCGCATCGACACGTGTGCCCTGCCCTACTTGCCGAGCACGGCCTGCGCCCAGAGCTTGTCCAGCTCAGCCTTGCGCTCGGATGCTTTCACCACGTCCAGCGGGCGCACCTGCGGTGCCGGCGGCATCTTGGCGGCGACGTCGGCCGTGAGCGGCGTGCCTGGCACGGCCGGCCGCACAAAGCCTTGCGCGAACAGCGACTGCCCGGCCTCGCTCATGATGAAGTTGAGCCAGAGCTTGCCGGCATTCGGGTTGGGGCCGTTCTTCACCAGGCTGATGGCGTAGGGTGCGGCCACGCTGGCTTCCTTGGGGATCACGACCTCGGCGGCGTCGCCCATGCCGTCTACGTACTTGGCTTTGAGGCCATCGTTTTCGTAGCTGATCCAGATCGGGACTTCGCCCTTCAGGAACTTGGCGTAAGGCGTGGTGCCTTCCACGCGCAGCACATTGCCGGCGGCGTGCAGCTTGCCCAGGTAGTCGGTGCCGGGCTTGATGTTGTCGACGTCACCGCCGTTGGCGTAGGCCGCGGCAAAGGTCAGCACCTGGCCAATGCCGGTGGAGCGCGGGTCGAGATAGACCACGCTGCTCTTGTACTCAGGCTTCAGCAGATCGGCCCAGCTGGTGGGCACGTTCTTCACCAGCTTCTTGTTGACCAGGAAGGCGATGTTGAGCGTGTGGATGGTGAACCAGCGGCCTTCCGCTTCTTTGAACACCGCCGGCAGCTTGTCGAAGTTGACGGGCTTGAAGGGCGCGACCACGTCCTTCTTCACCGCATCCACCGCCGAGGCGGCGAAGTAGTAGGCGGTGTCGGCCTGTGGGCGGCGGCGGGTCTTGTCGAGCGCGACCACGGTGGCGGCCGAGCCGATGTCGTTGTAGGTCAGCTCGATCTCGGGGTAGCGCTTCTTGAAGTCACGGAACAGCGACTTCCAGTTGGCCCACTCGGGACCGGTGTCGAAGGAGACGCACAGGCCTTCCTTTTGCGCCTCGGCGTACAGCGCCTTCTCGCCCGCGTACAGCTCGGGGCCGTCGAAGGCAAAGGCGGTGCGGGCCACGACAGATGCCAGCGGCAGGGCGCCGGCGGCCTGGATCAGGGTTCTGCGATGCATGGAGGTTTCTCCTTCGGACAGTGGATGGGCTAGCTCAGTTATCTAGCAACCGGATGTGCTCCGGCGCCACGGCGATCGCGTCTGCGGCGGGCGTCCGTGATTCGGCCAGGAACGGAACATCCGTCCCCGGCACATGAAAGTCGTAGCGGGTCAGCGCGCCAAAGTAGCGCTGCGCACCAGGCTTGCCGGCCAGGCGATTCAAGGCACCGGCCGGCGGATCGGCCTGCACATGCTCGGGCCGCAGCAGCGCATGCACGGCCGTGCCGACCGTGCGCGTGCCGGTGGGCGCGGCCCATTCGGCAAAGCCCAGGTCGATGCGGTCTTGCGCGCTGACCTTGGCCGGCAGCAGCGTGGACAAGCCCACAAACTGCGCCACCGCGCGGTTGGCCGGGCGCTCGTAGATCTCGCGCGGGGCGGCGATCTGCAGCAGCTTGCCGTCTTGCAGCACCGCCACGCGGTCGGCCATGGTCAGCGCCTCTTCCTGGTCGTGCGTGACCAGCAAGGTGGTGGCGTTGAAGCGCTGCTGGATCTGGCGGATCTGGTCGCGCAGGTGGCCGCGCACGCTGGCGTCCAATGCAGACAGCGGCTCGTCCAGCAGCAGTGCGCGCGGGTCTATCGCCAGCGCCCGCGCCAGGGCCACGCGCTGCTGCTGCCCGCCGGAAAGTTGCGCCACCGCGCGCTGCGCGAAGCTGCCCAGGCCGACCATATCGAGCAGCTCTTGCGCGCGCTTGTGGCGGGCATCGGTGGCCACCTTGCGCAGCTTCAGGCCGTAGGCCACGTTGTCGAGCACGCTCAGGTGCGGGAACAGCGCGTAGCTCTGGAACACCATGCCGATATGGCGCTGGTGCACCGGCTTGGCCGACAGGTCTTCGCCGTCCAGCGCAATGCGGCCGCTGTGGCCGGTAGACAGCCCCGACACCAGCTTGAGCAGGGTCGATTTGCCCGAGCCGCTGGGCCCGATGACCGCGACCAGCTCGCCGGTGCGCACGTCAAGCGATACGTCGTCCAGCCCTTGCGTGCTGCCCGGGTAGGTGTAGGAGACGTGGTCGAGGACGAGGCTCATGAACGTTTAACCAAAGAAGAAGACAGAAAGGCCGACGCACCCGCCAGCACCAGCAGCACCACCGTGGCAGCGCAGGCAAAGCCGGTGGCGCCATAAAAGGCCTGCAGCAGCACGATGGGATAGGTGCGGTTCTGGAAGCTCACCAGCAGGTTGGACAGGCCAAACTCACCGACCGAGATCGCCGCCACCATCACCAGCCCGCTGATCAGGCTCTGCCGCAGGCTGGGCAGCACGATGCCCATGAAGCGCTGCGCGCCCGAGGCGCCCAGCGTGGCCGCGGCCTGCTCCAGCCGGTCCAGGCCCAGATGGCGCAGGTCGGCCAATAAGGTGTTGGTGAGATAGGGCAGCGTGGCCACCGCATGCGCGGCGATCAGCAGCGGCATGGTGCCCAGCCAGGGCAGGTAGTCGGTGTTGAACACCACCATGTAGCCAAAACCCAGCGTGATGGTGGGCACCGCCACCGGCATGGCGCTGACGATGCGCGCGGCCAGGCTGCCGCTGCGGCGCGCGCCGTGGTACAGCGCATAGGCCAGCGGCAGCGCCAGCACGGTATTGATGACACAGGCCGACATGGCCACCAGCAGGCTGTTGACAAAGGCCTTGCGGAAAGACGTGTCCTGCCACAGGTCCCAGTACCACTGGCCGGTGATGCCGGTGGGCAGCAAGGTGTTGGTCCAGCTGCCGCCCACGCTGCCCACCAGCAGCAGCGCAATGGGCAGCAGCAGGTACAGGCCGTAGATCAGCGCAACGCCACGAATCACTGTCGTCTCCGTCTTGGAAGGCGCCTGGGGAAGCTCATACTTTCCAGGCGCGCCAGTTTCAGCCCCACGACTGTGGAGCCCCGGGAATTCTATGCAGCCCGGCATGCACCATGGATGAATAGTGGATGATCAAGCTTGAGCGAAAGGAAAGTGTTTTTCACCGCTGCGACACAATCCCCCCATGAAGCGAGACTGCCCCACCATCCAGGAACTGCTGGCCTTTGACGCCGTGGCCCGCCACGAGAGCATCACCCTGGCCGCCGGCGCACTGTGCATTACCGTGAGCGCCGTCAGCAAGCAGATCGCCGGACTCGAGGCCTTCATCGGCCGGCCGCTGCTGCAAAAGAGCGGCCGCGGCGTGCAGCTCACGCCGCAGGGCCGGGTCTACTGGCAGAAGATTGCAGGCGGCCTGCGCGCCATCGAGACCGCCACCTTCGAGGCCCGATCCGGCGACGCCGGCGCCGGCCTGCTCACGCTGGCCAGCGTGCCCACCTTTCTCACCAAGTGGCTGATCCCGCGCCTGCCGGCCTTCAGCCAGCAGAGCCGCCACGTCACCCTGAGCTTCAGCCGCCACCTGGAGCCCACCGACGGCATCCCGGCCGGGGTGGACGCCGCCATCCGCTATGGCTCAGACGCCTGGCCCGGCGTGGTGTCCGAGTACATCGCCGGCCGCGAGTTTGTGCTGATCGCCGCGCCCGTGCTGCTGGGCGGCGGCCACCGCATCACCCAGCCCGCCGACATCATCGGCCACACCTTGCTACACCACGAAGGCGCCCCCACCGCCTGGCGCCAATGGGCCGCCCAGCACGGCGTGGCCGAGATCCACACCACCGCCGGCCCGCGCTTTGCTCAGTACTCAGCCTTGATACAGGCGGTGCAGAGCGGCCTGGGACTGGGCCTGGTGCCACGCGTGCTGGTGGAGGCCGAACTGGCCGAAGGCGCCCTGCGTTTGCCCTGCGGCGAGCCGGTGACGGTGGACCAGGGGCATTACCTTTGCTATCGGGCGGATCGGCTGCATTTGCCGGCGTTTGTGGCGTTTCGGGAGTGGGTGTTGGGGGAGGGGGCTAGGTCGCAGGGGGGTTAGGGTTTGTTGTTTTGGTTGGTTATTTAGATATCTGGGGTTGCTTGCCTTCGCTGGCGGCGGGTGCCGGGAGTTCGCCCCGGCGGGCGAGTAACTTTCTCTTGTGTCGCCAAGAGAAAGTCACCAAAGAGAAGGCGACCCCGCTGTGGCGGTCCGCTGCGCGGACTGCTCTCCGGTGCTCGGTGCGGGCAGGCGGCTGCGGAACTCGCTTCGCTCAAACAGTCCTCGCCGACCGCGCTACGCGCGGCAACCTGCCCCCACCTCCGCTCCTCGACGCCACAGAGGGGACCCCGGGACTGCCAGCCGGGCCGTCGCTGCGCTCGGCCCGGTATTGCTCCCTCCCTCGCTGGGGGAGGGCTGGGGTGGGGGCCGGCTGTTCGGCTGTTGGCTGCCCACCGCCGTTGGCAGCGCAGGGGAGCCCGAAGGGCCCCTGGCTCCGGCTCGCCTTTCTTTTGCCTAGGGGCGAGTCCCGGCACCCGCAAACAGCAAAACCACAGAACTATCAAATAGATAGCTAATAGCCCAGGCAGCACCTGGGCAAAAGCCACTTTTCATCAAAAAATCACCTAGACCGCGCAAACTCCACATACCAATCCAAACACTCCGGATTGGCCATCGCCTCCCGGTTCACCACCTTCTCCACCGGCTGCCCCAGCAGCAGCTTCTTCACCGGCAGCTCCTGCTTCTTGCCTGACAAGGTGCGCGGGATGGCGGCCACTGCGTAGACGGCGTCGGGCACAAAGCGCGGGGACAGGGCCTCGCGGATGGCGGCGGCGATGCGGCTGCGCAGGGCGTCGTTCAGCACCGCGCCTTCGCGCAGCACCACAAACAGCGGCATCCAGCTGTCGCGGCCCAGCACCTCCAGGTCGACCACGAGCGCGTCCAGCACCTCGGGCAAGGCCTCGACGGCGCGGTAGATCTCGCTGGTGCCCATGCGCAGGCCGTGGCGGTTGATGGTGGCGTCGCTGCGGCCGTGGATGACGCAGCCGCCGTCCTCGCGCAGCAGCAGCCAGTCGCCGTGGCGCCAGACGCCGCCCTGGCCGCCGCGCCGGCCGTGGCCTTGCGGGTAGTGCTCGAAGTAGCTGCCGCGGTAGCGCGCGCCGTCGGCGTCGCCCCAGAAGTACAGGGGCATGGAGGGGATGGGCTGGGTGCAGACCAGCTCGCCCAATTGGCCTATGACCGGCTCGCCGGCCTCGTCCCAAGCCTCAACCGCGGCGCCCAGCATGCGGCACTGCATGACGCCGGGCTGCTGCGGCAGCTCGCGGTTGCCGCCAAGAAAGGCGCCGGCAAAGTCGGTGCCGCCAGAGATGTTGCACCACCAGATGTCCGGCGTGCCGATGGCGGCGAACTGCTGCGACACCCAGGCCTGCACCTCTTCCGACAGCGGCGAGCCGGTGCTGCCCAGCGCCCGCACCTGCGACAGGTCGCCGTAGGCGGCCAGGTCCACGCCGGCCTTCATGCAGCCGGCAAAGAAAGCCGCGCCAGCGCCAAAGAAGCGCACGCCGGTCTCGGCGGCAAAGCGCCACAGCACGCCCCAGTCCGGCCGCTCTTTGCTGCCGCTGGGGCTGCCGTCGTAGATGCAGCAGGTGGCGCCCAGCAGCAGGCCGGCGGCCTGGGCGTTCCACATGACCCAGCCAGTGGAGCTGTACCAGTGAAAGCGCTCGCCCAGGCTGTTGGGCGCGTAGCTCGGGCCCACGTCGTAGTGCAGCGCGCCGTTGGCCATGGCGACGATCAGCGTGCCGCCATGGCCGTGCACGATGGGCTTGGGCGCGCCGGTGGTGCCGCTGGAATAGACGATCCACAGCGGGTGGTCGAACGGCAGCCAAAGCGGCTCGAAAGCCGCCGTTTCTGCATCATTTCGGGCGCAAGCCAAGGCCAGACAACGGCTATCAGCTATAGATCCAGGAGCACCCAGGTGGTGCAGCACCAGCAGCTGCTGCACGCTGGGCAGGGCCGCGCGCAGCTCTTGCACCAGCGCGCGGCGGTCTATGTCGCGGCCGGCGTAGGTCACGCCGTCGCAGGCGATCAGCACCTTGGGCTCGATCTGGCGGAAGCGGTCCAGCACCGCGCCCGCGCCCATGTCGGGCGCGCAGATGCTCCACACCGCGCCAATGCTGGCGCAGGCCAGCAGGCAGACGATGGCCTCGGGCACGTTGGGCAGGTAGGCGGCCACGCAGTCGCCGGGGGCCACGCCGGCGGCCTGCAGCTCCAGCGCCAGCGAGGCGACCTGGCGCCGCAGCTCGGGCCAGGACAGCTCGCGCGCGTTGCCGCGCTCGTCCCGGCTGACGATGGCCGGCAGGCCCGCCGCATCGGCCGCCGCCACATGGCGCAGCGCCTGCTGCGCGTAGTTGACCTGCGCGCCCGGGAACCACACGGCGCCGGGCATGGCGTTGTGGGCCAGCACCGCCAGGTGCGGCGTGGGCGACTGCAACTGGAAGTAATCCCAGATGCTTTGCCAGAAGGCGTCCAGCTCGGTCACCGACCAGCGGTGCAGCGCCGGGTAGTCGTCAAAACGCAGGCCGCGCTCGGCCGCCAGCCACTGGCGGTAGAGCGCCATTTGCGGCACATAAGGCGGCTGCACGTCGGGCGTGATGGCGGGCAGGTGGACAAGGGCAGAGGCATGGGACATGCGCTTGAGCCTATGGCGCAGCGGCCGGCAGCGGGCACCGGGTTTTCACCGGCGGCGTCGTGCCGGCGACAGCCTGCCGCCCTGCAATTTTTAGAAGAAAAATGCCTCTAGCCCATACCCACCAAGGGCTACTAGCTATAGTTTTTGCAGTACCCGTATGCAACACAACGGCTCATGCATCATCGCCACCATGACATTGCAGTACCTGGACTTTGACTACAGCGAAGACGACGAAGGCACCGGCACCTTCGACGCCATGGCCAGCACCGCGCCGCAGCAGGTGGCCGCCGTGCGGGCCGAACTGGTGCGGGTGCTGGCCTGGGCGCACGCGGCCTTCCCCGATGCGCGTGGCCCGGTGGAAGACGGCGGCGAGTGGGACTACGACCTGCGCGGCCACTGCGAGTCCACCGTGCCTGAGCAGTTCACTTTTGACGAGCACGCCGGCCGCCTCGCGGTGCAGCCCGAGCCGCCGGGCACGGTGCGGCACACGGTGAACCTTGCCATCAGCGGCAGCGCGGCCTTTTGCGCGGCGCTGCGCGAGCAGTTCGCGCTGGAATAGCACCCGCCCGCGCAATCGACGGCCGGCATCGTCAAAACAGCGGAAACGCCCGCGCTTTCGACGTTTTGCACGCTGGTGCCTGCCAGAGGCCGCTCCTACCATTTCTCCAACGCACGGCGCCCCGCCGGCCAGGAGAAATGACATGAAAAAAACCGATATCCGCAACGTGCTGGTGCTGGGCGCCGGCAAGGTCGGCAGCACCGTCGCCGACATGCTGGCTGAATACCACGGCCTGCCCGTAACGCTGGCCGACCGCATCGGCTGCGACAGCCCCGGCAGCGACGCCCTGGTGCGCCGCATGCCGCTGGACGTGGACGACGCCGCAGCCCTGGGCCGCGCGCTGGCCGCGCATTCGGTCGTCATCAACGCCCTGCCCTTCTTCCTGGCCGAGCGCGTGGCCGCGCAGGCCGCGCAGCACGGCGTGCACTACTTCGACCTGACCGAAGACGTGGCCGCGACCACCGCCATCCGCCAACTGGGCCGCACGGCGCGCTCGGCACTCATGCCGCAAAGCGGCCTGGCGCCGGGCGTGATCGGCATGCTGGGCGGCCACCTGGCCGGGCAGTTCGACGAGCTGTACGACCTGCGCCTGCGCGTGGGCGCCCTCACGCGCAACGCCACCAACGGCCTGCGCTACAACTTCACCTGGAGCATCGACGGCGTCATCAACGAGTACTGCCACCCCTGCGACGCCATCGTCAACGGCCAGCAGGTATCGGTGCAGCCGCTGGAAGGCCATGAAACCTTCACGCTCGACGCCGAGGCCTACGAGGCCTTCAACACCTCGGGCGGCCTGGGCACGCTGTGCGACACCCTGGCCGGCAAGGTGCGCAACCTTGATTACAAGACCATCCGCTACCCCGGCCACCGCGACGCCATGGCCTTCTTGCTGCAGGACCTGCGCCTGATAGAGCGGCGCGACCTGCTGCGCCAGGTACTGGAGCTGGCCGTGCCGCACAGCCGCGAGGATGTGGTGATCCTGTTTGCCTCGGCCAACGGCCTGCGCCAGGGCCGCTTCGAGCAAGAAACACGGGTGGCGCGCGTCTTTGGCGCGCCGCTGCGCGGTGTGGACCGCACCGCGATTGAGCTGACCACCGCCGCCGGCGTGGTCGGCGTGTTCGAGCTGCTGCGCGAGGGCCGCCTGCCCACCGCCGGCTTCATCGGGCAAGAGCAGGTGCCGCTGGAAGCTTTTCTGGGCACGCGCGTGGGCCACTATTACGCCGGGCTGGGTGTGGGCGCCGCGCCGCATGCAGCGCAGGCACAGCCACAGGCCAAGGAACAGCGCCGCGAGCTTGCCGCCTGCGCTTGAACGCGGCGCACACCGAATACCATCCGCTATTCGACCGGCTGCCGCAGGCGCAGATTCAGGTCGCTCTATCGGGGTTTTGATGAATCACACGGTCGCCGTCATGGGCGCGGGCATTGTCGGCGTGTCGTGCGCCCTGGAACTGCAAAGGCGCGGAGCGCAAGTCACGCTGATCGACCGGCGAGCGCCGGGGCAGGAGACCTCTTACGGCAACGCCGGCGTGATCGCCCGCAGTTCGCTGATGCCCTTCAACCACCCCGGCCTGTGGCGCGCACTGCCCACGCTGCTGCGCAATCAATCAGCACAGTTCCGCTACAACCCGGCCTTTTTGGCGCGCAACGCGGGCTGGGCGCTGGGCTTTCTGGCGAATGCGCGCCGCTCCGTGTTCGAGCAAACCACCACTGCGCTGGACGCGCTGATCCGCCTGTCCATGGCCGAGCACCTGCGCCTGCTCGACCAGGCCGGCGCACGCCAGCGCCTGCGCGAAAACGGCTGGCTGTTTCTGTACCGCAGTGCCGAGGCCTTTGCGCGCGGCCAGGCCTCACGCAACACCTTTGAGCACTTTGGCGTAGCCACCGAGGCGCTGGACCCGCACGGCCTGTCGGACCTGGAGCCGCACCTGGCGCCCATCTTCCCCAAGGCCTTGTGGATCAAGGACACGGCGTCGGTCGACAGCCCGGGCCAGGTCGTGGCGGCCTATGCCCGCTTGTTTGCAGAGCGCGGCGGCAACATAGAGCAGCGCGAGGTCACGGGCCTGGAGCGCGATGGCAGCGGCTGGCGGCTGCGCGATGCGGCGGGCGGCGCCACGGCCGCCGACCAGGTCGTCGTCGCGCTGGGGCCTTGGGCCAAGGATTTTCTGGGCCCGCTGGGGCTCTCGGTGCCCATGGCCTTTGAGCGCGGCTACCACATGCATTACGGCGCCACCGGCGGCGCCACGTTGAACCGGCCCATCTACGACACCGGCGGCGCCTATGTGCTGTCGCCCATGGAGCAGGGCCTGCGCCTGAGCACCGGCGTGGAGCTGACCGACTGCGACGCACCGCCCAACCTGACGCAACTGACATTGGCCGAACAAGCCGCCACCGCCGCCTTCCCGCTGGGCCAGCGCCTGGAAGACACGCCCTGGCTGGGCCGCCGCCCGACGCTGCCCGACAGCCGCCCGGTGATTGGCGCCGCGCCCCGGCACCCGGGCCTGTGGCTGGCCTTTGGCCACCAGCACATTGGCTTCAACACCGGCCCGGGCACGGCCGCAGTGCTGGCATCGCTCATGGCGGGGGAAGCCCCGGCCATCGACCCGGCGCCGTTCCGGCCAGAGCGCTTCATCCGGTAACGCGCACAGAGGCGGCCCGGGCAGACTCTAAACTCGCGGCCTGATAAAGATGGCGAGCTTATTGCTTGGAGAATGTAATGACCACTAAACGACGCTTCGCTCACGTTCTGATCGCCCTTGCCGGCATCGTCTCCTTCGGTGCCGCCCTGGCGCAAGACGCCGCTGAAAGCTCGCTGGCCCGCGTCCAGCGCACCAAGACGCTGCGCGTAGGCACGGTGGCGGGGGCCGTTCCCTACTTCAACAAGGACATCACGTCCGGCAAATGGGAAGGCTTTGGCCCCGACTTTGCCGAGAGCCTGGGCAAGAAGCTCGGCGTCAAGGTCGAGTACGTGGAAACCACCTGGGGCAATGCGGTGCTGGACATCCAGGCCAACAAGATCGACCTCATGTTTGGCATGGCGCCCACGCCGGCCCGGCGCGAGGTGGTCGGCTTCTCTGACACGCTGTTCGACAACACCTACACCGTGGTCTGCAAGAAGGGCTTCCCGCAAAAGACCTGGGAGCAGCTCAACACGCCCGACACCAAGGTGGTGGTGGACGTGGGCTCCAGCCACGACCAGCTCGCCACCAAGGTGCTGACCAAGGCCAACGTGAGCCGCCTGGAAAACTCCGGCTCCGCCACCCTGGCCCTGCAATCCGGCCGCGCCGACTGCCAGATCCTGGTGGTGCTGCTGGCCCAGCCCCTGCTCACCAAGCGCCCGGGCATCGGCACCATGTACATCCCAACCCCGGTAGAGACCGCGCCGGTCAGCATCGGCATGCGCAAAGAGGCCGACACCGGCCTGCAAAAGGCCGTCAACACCTGGCTGGCCGAGGTGCGCGCCAAGGGCGAGGTGCGCAACGTGATCCTGCAGAACATGGAGAAGCTGGCCGGCGTGCCCGCCAGCGCCTTCCCGCCCGAGATCAAGTTCTAAGAGGCCCGCCGTGGAAGAAGCAAACTCCCAGGCCGGCCAGGGGAGCTGGAGGCATCGCTCGCGCCTGACCTCCATCCTGGTGCTTGCCCTGGGCCTGGTCGGCCTGTGGGCCATCCTCAAGCATTTCTCGGCCGGGGCGGTGGCCTATGACTGGGATTTCGGCTCGCTCTGGAAGTACCGCTGGCTGCTGCTGTCGGGCATTGGCTACACGCTGCTGTTCACCGTGATGTGCGTGGCGCTGGGCCTGCTGATTGGCCTGGTGACCGGGCTCGGGCGCCTATCCAGCAACCCCTACATCACGGCGCCGCTGCGCGCCTATATCGAGATCTTTCGCTGCACGCCGGTGCTGGTGCAACTGGTGTGGTTCTATTACGCGTTGCCGGTGCTCACCGGCATAGAGATGTCGGCGGTGGTCGCGGCCACCATCTGCCTGTCGCTGTATGGCGGCGCGTTTTATTCCGAGATCGTGCGCGGCGGCATCATCTCCACCGACCTGGGCCAGACCGAGGCCGCCAAGGCACTGGGCATGACGCGCCTGCAGCTGCTGCGCCGCATCGTGCTACCGCAGGCCTTCAAGAAGATGGTCCCGCCGCTGATGAACCAATCCATCATGCAGCTCAAAAACACCTCGCTGCTGTCGGTGCTGGCCGTGCCCGACCTGCTCTACCAGGGCCAGGTGATCGCGCATGACACCTACCGGCCGCTGGAGATCTATACCTTCATCGCCGTGGCCTACTTTGCGGTGCTGCTGCCGGTGACGATCTGGGCCAAGCGCATGGAATTTGGCACGGCGCCCAAGGAGGTATGACATGGCCCAGGCATTGATAGAGATCAAGGGGCTGAAGAAGTCCTTCGGCGGGCACACCGTGCTCAAGGACATCACGCTGCAGGTAGAGCGCGGCCAGGTGGTGGCGATGATCGGGCCTTCGGGCTCGGGCAAGTCCACGCTGCTGCGCTGCATCAACCTGCTGACCGTGCCCGAGGGCGGGCAGATCACCGTGGGCGAGCAGACCATTGCCTTCTGCGGCGCGCAAACCGTGCTGCCGTCAGAGCGCAAGCTGGCGCGTTTTCGTGCCACCACCGGCATGGTGTTTCAGCACTTCAATTTGTTCCCGCACATGACGGCGCTGCAGAACGTCATGGAAGGCCCGCTCACCGTTTTGAAAACGCCCAAGGCGCAAGCCCAGGCCGAAGCCCGGGCGCTGCTGCAGAAGGTGGGCCTGCTGGAGCGTGCCGACTACTACCCCGACAAGCTCTCTGGCGGCCAGAAGCAGCGCGTGGCGATTGCCCGCGCGCTGGCCATGAAGCCTGCGGTGATGCTGTTCGACGAGGCCACCTCGGCCCTGGACCCAGAGCTGGTGGGCGAGGTGCTCAACGTCATCAAGGGCCTGGCCAAAGAGGGCATGACCATGATCCTGGTCACGCACGAGATCGGCTTTGCGCGCGAGGTGGCCGACCAGGTGATCTTCATGCGCGACGGCGTCGTCGCCGAGGCCGGGCCGCCCAGCGTGGTCATAGACAAGCCGCAGAACGAAGCCACCCGCGCCTTCCTGGGCCGCTTCAACGCCGCCGCCGCAACTGCGTGAAGCACGGGCATGGCGGCGCCCGGGACACAATAGCCCGGAACCCAAACAGAGGCAGGCCATGGACCTACGGCTAGACGACACCGACCGACACCTGCTGGGCCTGCTGCAGGCCAATGCACGCGAACCCGCAGCCACGCTGGCGCGCAAGCTGAAGATTGCGCGCACCACCGTGGTCGCACGTATTGCGCGGCTGGAGCGCGAAGGCATCGTCGCCGGCTACGGCGTGCGCCTGGGCCGCCGCCTGGAGCAGGCCGCCGTGCGCGCCTACTGCGGCCTGAGCGTCAACGCCAAAAGCACGGCAGCCGTCATCAAGGCGCTGGAGCGCCTGCCCGAGGTCGAAGAGGTCTCGGCCGTGAGCGGCCAGTTCGACTACATGGTGTTCTTGCGCTGCGAGACGCCCGAGCAGCTCAACAGCCTGCTGGACCAGTTGGGCCAGATCGAAGGCGTGCACCAGACCCACACCTCCGTCGTACTGAGCCGCAGCATCGACCGCCGCAGCGCGGTCGGTAGCGCCAACTGAAAGCGAAAGCGATAGCCATGGACGGCTTTCTCGGCATGCTGATGCTGGACACCCGCTTCCCACGCCCGCCCGGCGACATCGGCTGCCCCGAAACCTTCAGCCGCGCCGGCATACCGGTGCGCTTCGTGACCGTGCAAGGCGCATCGCCCAAACGCATCGTGCAAGAGGCCGACCCCACGCTGCTGCAACCCTTCGTCACCGCCGCGCAAGCACTGGCCCAACAAGGCGCACGCCTGATCTCCACCAGCTGCGGCTTCCTCGCCGCCCACCAGACCCGCTTGGCACAAGCCGTGCCCGTGCCGGTCATCACCTCCAGCCTGCTGCAATGCAGCCGCTACCCACGCCCCGGCATCGTCACCTTCGACGCCGCATCCCTCAACCCCAGCATCCTGGCAGCAGCCGGCGTGCCGGTGGGCACACCCGTGCAAGGCATAGAGCCTGGCTGCGAAATGCACCAGCGCATCTTGTCCAACGACACCGTGCTTGACCTTGCAGAAGCTGAACGCAACGTGGTCGCCGCAGCGCTAACGCTAGTGCAGCGCCACCCGGAGGTCACGGACATCGTGCTGGAGTGCACCAATATGCCGCCGTACCGGCAGAGCGTGGCAAAGGCTACGGGGCGGCGGGTGGTGGATATTGAGACGCTGTTGGTGGGGGTTTGGGGTGGGTTGGAAGTGGGTGTTGGCTCTGCGTAGATGCGGGGATTCGGGCGTCTAGTGCCTTGCGGGCGGAAGCCGCTGGAGGCGTGGCCGGGCTTTGTGGCCGCAGCAGACCGGAAGCGGACTGCAAGTCCACCTTAAGGCGATCGTTACGTCCGGATGAAAAATGGCTAGACCTGATCTTGGGAGCTTGGAGGAAGAGTGGGCTGAATGGTCTTGCGCCTATACCGCACCGGGAAGAGGTAGTCCTTAACCAGAACTCTCCTGTTCCAAATAAGTTCTTCTTCCATCGCGACAACAGCATCTCTGTAGGCCCCGCTCAATGCGAGCAACTGTCCCTCTGAGAGGGGAGGACCTGTTTCTGCTTTGTAGATGAGCATGTTCACTTCACCATTACAGCAAAAGACCATTTGATGCGCTTCCGAGAGCAGCGGAAAGTACAAGCGCACAAGCATGATGATCTTCTTATGAAGATCGAGGCCTTGACGATCAACTGAGTGGCCGCTGATTGTCGGCTTGGTAAAGGGCGTCGCCGATGCGAGCGGAAGAGCCTCCTCAACTCTCCTGACATTGTGTGCGGATATCTCGTTCAGGGCCAAGTAGAGCTCCTCAAGCTTTTTAGTGAGGAGCTCCGTCCTCGCCCTCCGGCCCAAGATCCATTGCGTCAGAACTGTGACCAATACGGTAATACCCGCGGCCAGACCGGCTGTCAGTATTGCAATGGCGCCCTGTGGTGCCGAAGAGAGCCACTCTACAAAAGCCGGCATTGGTTTCTTGGGGTAGGTCGTTGAAATTGAGCCTCAGACCAGGGCTTGTCGAAGGCTGTCGACTCAAACAACAACCTACCCATCATCTGCGGCCGCCCTGCGCCTGGCCAAGAGCAAAGACCAAAAACATTGCCAAAAGCACTGTCAAGAACGCATCGAAGAAGGTCTTTTCGTAGAAAAGCCAAATTGAAGTCGCCGCGACAGGAATGCAGAAGAAAAAGAACACCAACATCGTGACGGCTGACCAAATACGGGAAGTAACCGGATGGATTGAATCGATGATCGGATACAACATGGAAGTGCCAAACTCCGCAATGACGAGAAGCGGAAAATAGAGAACAGCCGCAATGATAAAGAAGGTAATTTGAAGGTAGTCCTTACCAACGGGAATGGGGGGCAAAATATCCCCGATGAATCTTGCATGACTAAGGAGAACGTCGCCCTTTGAAAACAATGCTTTGAACAAGAGCGGCATTGTTACTGAAAGATAGAGCGCCCCGAAGGTTGCCAGATAGAAAATGAACCTGTGCGCAACGCGCTCAAGGGATTTCCGATTCTGCACGCGTCGATCAAGATTGGCATCAACCTGCACCTTCTTCGGCTCAGGCCGTGCGGCGGTGGGCGGAGGCCGATTTCCACGCCTCCGCCATAGCGAGACAATCCCAGCAAATACGAATGAGGCGACGACGCTTAGGAAGATGCTCCAGAGATCACTTGCCATACAAAACTTCCGAACCAAGAGTTAACGTGTTTCATATCGTACGATGCTGCGACATAACGTGCAATTTTGACCACTTGCAGCCAGAGACTTATTCCAATAAAAATATCAGCAGGCCCGGCCTCATGTCGAGTTTCTCGCTCGATATTCGAATCAATCTCCGACCAGTCGTTGTGGTTTGCAGACCTCCCATTTTGGGGATGCTTGCCAAGAAGGCCGTGCTCGCTGCATTGCGAGCACTCATAGCAGCAACACCCAATCCAGCCCATCCACAGCGATGGAATCAGCCGCACGTCGCTAATCCGCGGCCCAATCGCGCCGTTCCCGCCTCCCCAGTCGCACAACCTCGCGCGATGCGCTGTTACGAAAGCACATCAGTTCAGCCAGGAGTCAATCTACGGAAAGGATCATGCTCACGCCGCCACCCCAAACCGCTCAATCCCAGCCAGCCTTGGCCCCAGCACTTCGCGCGCCTGCGCTACGTCGTAGTGCGATTGCAGATTGATAAACCCCTCGGCTTCGACGCCGAAGAATTGGCCCAGCAGCACCGCTGTCTCGGCCGTGATGGAGCGGTTGCCATGCACGATTTCATTGATCCGGCGCGGCGACACGCCAATGCCTTTTGCCAGGGCGGACTGGGACACTCCCAGCGGGTTCATCCACTCTTCGAGCAGGATCACGCCGGGGTGTACGAGAGGAATTTGACGGGCCATAGGTAGCTCCTAAACAGTGTCCGTAGTAGTTCACGATTTCAACGTTCATAGGGCCAGCGCCAGCCTACACAAAGCCACGCGCCATGGGTCATTGAGCCCTCACCCCGGCACCGGCAACGCCCCCCGCAAAAACTCCAGAAACACCGCCACGCCCGCTGGCAGCGTGCGCCCATGCAGGGTTTGCAGCTCTATCGCGCGGCGGTCCAGGCCGCGTTCGCGCAGCGCCACGCCGTGCAGCTCGCCGCGCTGCATGCGGTGGCGCACGGTGATCTCGCCTGAGATCGACACCACGCCGCTATGCAGCACGAAGTTGGTCAGGGTCTCGAAGCTGCTGCTGGTCAGCACCGGTTCGAACACCAGGCCGCGGTGGCTGCAGCCTATGTCGAACAACTGGCGCACGGTGTTGTCGCGGTCAGGCAAGGCCACCGGGTGGGGGTGGAGTTGCGCCAGCGTCAGGCTACGCAGCGATGCCAGCGGGTGATCCGGCCGCATGATGGCCAGCACGGGCGCGGTCTGGCGGTGCACCACGCGGATGCCCTGCTCGGCGGTGCGGCTGTAGGTCAGGCCGATGTCGACATCGCCGTGCAGCACGGCGGTGGTGACATTGGCCGGGCTGGCGACCTGCAGCTGGAACTGCAGGCCCGGGTACTGCAGCCGGAAGTCGGCAATGGCACGCGGCAGAAATTCAATGGCAAAGCCGGCCGAGCTGGCCAGGCGCACGCGGCCGCGGCGCAGGCCTTGCAGTGCCTCGATGTCGGCCACCACGCGCTCGGCCTCCAGCGCGCCACGGCGGGCATGCACGGCCAGCAACTCGCCTGCGGCGCTGGGCACCATGCCGCGCGGGCGGCGCTCGAACAGGGCCACGCCCAGCGCGGCCTCCAGCCCCGATATCTGCCGGCTCACGGCCGAGCCCGAGACGCACAGGCGCCCGGCGGCCTCGCTGATCGAGCCGCAGCGCACCACTTCCAGGAAATAGCGCAGGGCGGTGTCTTGCAGATGCGGAGCTTGCATGGCAGTGGTGTGCGTAAAACGCAAGGCTTGCTTGCAGAAATTGTGATTGTCGCAAGGCATGGCGCTTTCTACGATGCAGACAACCCGCATCCCCGCACACCTTTTCTGCGACTGCCCACAGCCCATGAATGCCCGCGCTCCCAGCCCCGCCGCCCAGGACATTGTTGAACTCGACGCGGTGGCCTTGTCGCAGGCCATTCGCCAGCGCGCGCTGTCTTGTGCGGAGGTGCTGGAGGCCTACCTGGCGCAGATCGACCGCTTCAACCCGCAGGTCAATGCCCTGGTGGCGTTGCAAGAGCGTGATGGCTTGCGGCAACTGGCGGCCGAGCGCGATGCGCAACTGGCTGCGGGCGAGTACCTGGGCCCGCTGCACGGTTTCCCGCAGGCGCCCAAAGACATCATGCCGGCCGCCGGCATGGTGACGACGCGGGGCTCACCGATCTTTGCCGGCCAGGTGTCGGCCACCGACGCGGTGGTGTTCGAGCGCATGCGGCGCGGCGGTGCGCTGTTTGTGGGGCGCAGCAACACGCCCGAGTTTGGCCTGGGCGGCCACACCTACAACCCGGTCTACGGCACCACCGGCAATGCCTACGTGCCCGGCCGCAGCGCGGGCGGCAGCAGCGGCGGCGCGGCCAGCGCGGTGGCGCTGCACATGCTGCCGGTGGCAGACGGCTCAGACATGATGGGCTCGCTGCGCACGCCGGCGGCCTTCAACAACGTCTACGGCCTGCGCACGTCCTTTGGCTGCGTGCCGCACGGGCCGACGGAGGAGGTGTTCTTCCAGCAGTTCAGCGTGGCCGGCCCGATGGCGCGCAACATCCCCGACCTGGCGCTGCTGCTGTCGGTGCAGGCCGGCTTTGACGCCCGCCTGCCACTGACGCGCCGGCAGGACGACGCGGCGGCCTTCAGCGCGCCGCTGGAACGCGACTTTGCCGGTACGCGCATTGGCTGGCTGGGCGACCTGGGCGGCCACCTGGCGACCGAGCCCGGCGTGCTGGAGGTCTGCACCCAGGCGCTGCGGCATTTCGAGACCATGGGCTGCACGGTCGATGCGGTGACGCCGGCCTTCGACCTGGAGCGCCTGTGGCGCGCCTGGATCGACCTGCGCAGCTTCAACGTGGCCGGCAACAACGCAGCGCTCTACCGCGACCCGGCCAAGCGCGCGCTGCTCAAGCCAGAGGCGCTGTGGGAGATAGAGCGCGGCCAGCAGTTGTCTGGCCCGGACATCTTCCGCGCCGCCTGCGACCGCAGCGCCTGGTACCAGGTGCTGCGCGGGCTGTTCGAGCAGTACGACTACCTGGTACTGCCGGGCGCCCAGGTGTTCCCGTTCGACGCGCAACTGGACTGGCCCAAGACGATCAACGGCCGCGCCATGGACAGCTACCACCGCTGGATGGAGGTGGTGGTGCCCGCCACCATGGCCGGCCTGCCCGCGCTCGGCGCACCGGCCGGCTTTGGCGCGGGCGGCCTGCCCATGGGCCTGCAGATCATCGGCCCGGCGCAGGCCGACTGGGCGCTGCTGCAACTGGGCCACGCCTATGACCAGGCCAGCGGCCATGCACGGGTGCGCAGCCCGCTGTTGGGCTAATGTTTTCTTCCTCGACTGGAGTTTTGATGACGACACCCGGATTGATCCGCCTTGCCGCCCGCCTCACCACCGGCCTGGCCGCCACTCTGGCGCTGGCCCTGCCGGCCTTGGCGCAAACGCACTACCCCGACCGTCCGGTGAAGCTGATCATTCCGTACGCGGCCGGCGGCGCCACCGACGTGCTCGGGCGGGTGCTGGCCGTGGGCCTGGGCGAGAAGCTGGGCCAGCCGGTGGTGGTGGAGAACAAGCCCGGCGCCAGCACGGTGCTGGCCGCCGGCCAGGTGGCCAAGATGCCGCCCGACGGCTACACGCTGCTGCTGGGCGCCAGCACCACGCTCACGCTCAACCCGGCGATCCGCCCGCAACTGCCCTATGACCCGGTCCGCAGCTTCACGCCGATCGGCATGCTGGCCGACATGCCCTTGGTGCTGGTGGCCAACAGCGCCGGCCCCACTTCGCTGAAAGAGCTGGTCACGCAGGCCAAGGCACAGCCAGACAAGTTCTCTTACGGCTCCTTTGGCACCGGCTCGTCGGTGCACTTTGGCGGGGAAATGCTCAAGTCCACGACCGGCATCCAGATGGTGCACATCCCCTTCAACGGCAGCGCCCCCAGCCTCAATGCGCTGATGGGCGGGCAGGTCGAGCTGGCGGTGGATTCGGTGGTGGCGTCGGGCCCGCTGATCAAGGGCGGACGGATCAGGCCACTGGCCGTGCTGTCGGCCCAGCGCCTGCCGCTGCTGCCCGATGTGCCCACCGTGGCCGAAAGCGGCTACCCCGGCTTTGCCATGGACACCTGGTTTGCGCTGCTGGCACCGGCCGGCTTGCCGCCCGCAGTGCAGCGCCAGCTGGAGAAGGCACTGGCCGACGTGGCGGCCACGCCCGAGATGAAGAAGAAGCTGGGCGAGCTGGGCCTGGTGCCGGCTTATGGCAATGGCGCGGCGTTGGCGGCCCGGGTGGATAGGGAACTGCCGCTGATGCGGGCGGTGGCCCAGCGGGCGAGTATTCGGGCGGATTGAGGGCCGTCGTTCAAAGGCTTTGAGCTATCCGTTCCTGTGAGCCTTGCAGGCGGCGGGTGCCGGGAGTTCGCCCCGGCGGGCGAGTAACTTTCTCTTGAGGTCTGCCCAAGAGAAAGTCACCAAAGAGAAGGCGACCCCACTGTGGCGGCCCGGGACTGCCAGTCGGGCCGTCGCTGCGCTCGGCCTTGGTTCTGCGCGTTAATATTAAATTGATAGCTAATAGCCCAGTCTCCGCCTGGGCTAGAGGCACTTTTCATCAATAATCGAAAAGCACCCACTCACCCCACCGCATGCGCCGCCAGCAAACACTCCCTAAACGCCTGCGCCGCGCGTGAGGGCTGGGGCGATCGCCGCAGCATGCAGACGAACTGGCACTCATAGCGCAGCCGCTGCGGCGCCACGGCCTGCATGCGGCTGCTGCGCTCGAAGGCTTCGGCGTAGTGGTCGGGCAGAAAACCCAGGTAGCGGCCGGACAGGATCAGCGTGGCGATGGATTCCTGATCGAAGCCGGTGGCCTTGCGCGGCAGGCGGGCGCCGTGGCTTAGCTCCATGTTGGGCGAGTGGTAGCCCAGCCCGGCAAAGCCCCAGGCGCGCAGGCCGTCCCAGTCGAGTGCGCTGTGGTCTGCGCCAAACAGCGGGTGGCCGGCGCCGCAGTAGAGCTGCATGGATTCAGTAAACAGCTCGTCATACAGCAGGCTTTGCGAATGCCGGTGCGCCGGGATGATGCCGACCTGAAAGCTGCCGTCGATCAACCCGCGCTCAATGGCGTTGATCGATGCCACGTGCATCTGCAGCCCGACCTCGGGCGCGCGCCCGGCAAACAGCGCAATCGCCTCGCCAATGCGCGCCTGCGGGTTGCTGGCGGTTTTGTCGAACACGGCCACGGCCAATTGGCCGCCCATGCGCTGGTGGATGTCATCGACGCCGCTGCGAAACACATCCACCGCCGCCAGCAGGCGCTCGGTTTCTTCGTACACGCGCTGGCCCTCGGCGGTCAGCGCAAAGCCGGCCCGGCCACGCCGGCACAGCACCAGGCCCAGGCGGGTTTCCAGGTCTTTGACGTGGCGGCTGACGGTAGAGGTGCCGATGTTCAGCTCCAGCTCGGCCGCGGCCATGCCGCCGCAGTCGGCCACGCTCTTGAACACGCGCAGCAGGCGCAGGTCCATGTCGCTGAGCTGGCCCAGCACGGCGCGGCTCTTGCCGGGTGAGGCAGCGGCTGGCCGGCGGGGTGGGCGGGATGGCTTTGCTTGCATAAACTGGCAAGTGAACATTGATATCGCTCTATTCTCAAGACTATCGCGCCGCCCAACAATCCCCCTCATTCCTCCTACGGACTACCGCCATGACCGCCATCGCTCCTCCCGCCCACGAACCGCAGACCCCCGCCGTGCGCACCGACGCCGCCTGGCTCGACGCGCACTGGATGCCCTACACCGGCAACCGCAACTTCAAGGCCGACCCGCGCCTGATCGTGGCCGGCCAGGGCGCCTACTACACCGACGCCGATGGCCGCAAGATCTTCGACGGGCTGTCGGGCCTGTGGTGCTCGGGCCTGGGCCATGGCCGCCCGGAGATCACCGAGGCGGTGAGCCGCCAGATCGCCAAGCTTGATTACTCGCCGGCCTTCCAGTTTGGCCACCCGTTGTCTTTCGAGCTGGCCAACAAGATCAAGGAGCTGACGCCAGCCGGCCTGGACTACGTGTTCTTCACCGGCTCGGGCTCTGAGGCTGCCGACACCTCTTTGAAGATGGCGCGCGCCTACTGGCGCACCAAGGGCCTGGCCAGCAAGACGCGCCTGATCGGCCGCGAGAAGGGCTACCACGGCGTGAACTTTGGCGGCATCTCGGTGGGCGGCATTGCGGCCAACCGCAAGCTGTTTGGCCAGGGCGTGGAGGCCGACCACCTGCCGCACACGCAGCTGCCGGGCAATGCCTTCAGCCGTGGCGAGCCCGCCACCGGCGCCGAGCTGGCCGACCGCCTGCTGGACCTGATCACGCTGCATGACGCGTCCAACATCGCGGCGGTGATCGTCGAGCCGTTCTCGGGCTCGGCCGGCGTGGTGATCCCGCCCAAGGGCTACCTGCAGCGCCTGCGCGAGATCTGCACGCAGAACAACATCCTGCTGATATTTGACGAAGTCATCACCGGCTTTGGCCGCTGCGGCGCGCTCACCGGCGCCGACGCCTTTGGCGTGGTGCCCGACATCATGAACATCGCCAAGCAGGTCACCAACGGCGCGCAGCCGCTGGGCGCGGTGATCGCCAAGAAGGAGATCTACGACACCTTCATGGCGGCAGGCGGCCCGGACTACATGCTTGAATTCCCGCACGGCTACACCTATGGCGCGCACCCGGTGGCCTGCGCCGCCGGCATCGCCGCACTCGACGTGCTGGTGAAGGAAGACATGATCGGCCGCGTCAAGGCGCTGGCGCCGCACTTCGAGGCCGCCGTGCACAGCCTGAAGGGCGTCAAGCACGTGACCGACATCCGCAACTACGGCCTGGCCGCCGGCATCACGCTGGCCCCCGTGCCCGGCGAGCCGGCCAAGCGCCCTTATGAAGTGGCGCTGGCCTGCTGGAAGAAGGGCTTCTACGTGCGCTACGGCGGCGACACCATCCAGCTGGCACCGCCCTTCATCAGTGAGAAGGCCGAGATCGACCGCCTGGTCAACGCCCTGGGCGACGCGCTGGCCGAGACGGCTTAAGCCCCGCAGGCGCTGCAAAGGCGCCGCCCCCACAACGGCCCCAGCCTCAACCGCTGGGGCCGTTGCATTTTCGGCACTGCCTTGCTCGCACATGAGAATGCAAAGAATTCTCAATTACCATCACGCCTCCTTACCGTTGGTAGTCATTTCTTTACTTTCATGTGTTATTTGCCCAGCGCTGGCCTGCCGTTTGGCCTGCGCCTTCCCCTCGTGCCCGTATCGGGTGTTTTGCTGGCACTGCTGGCCGCGCCGGCCACGGCCCAGACCGCCGCTGAGGGCGGCGCCACCTTGTCGGAAGTGCAGGTGCGCAGCGACAGCGGCGGCTACGCCGCACCGCAGGGCGGCAGCGCCGCCACCCGCACCGACACGCCGCTGCGCGAGTTGCCGCAATCGGTGCGGGTCATACCGCGCCAGATGATCGAAGACCTGGGCGCCACCAAGCTCGCCGACACGGTGGACTACGTGAGCGGCATCAGCCGGCTCAACGACTTTGGCGGCACCTGGGACAACTTTGCCGTGCGCGGCTTCAGCAGCGGCGACATGGGCTATCTGCTCAACGGCTTTCCCGGCTCGCGTGGCTACGGCCCGCAGCGCGACGCAGCGACCATAGAGCGCATCGAATTCCTCAAAGGCCCGCCGGCCGCGCTGTATGGCGGCAGCGAGCCCGGCGGCACCATCAACGTGGTGACCAAGAAGCCCCAGTTCACCGCCGCCAACAGCGCCGGCCTGCAGATCGGCACCATGGGCCTGCGCCGCGCCACGCTGGACAGCACCGGCCCGATCAACGACCGCCTGGCCTACCGCCTCAACCTGGTGTCGGAAGACGGCACCAGCCGCAGCCCGCTGGTGGACAACCGCCGCCACGTGATCGCCCCGGCGCTGACCTGGAAGCTGGCGCCCTCCACCGTGCTGCACTACGAGGCCGAGTTCATCCGCATCAGCACGCCGCTGGACCGTGGGGTGGTGCAGGTCAATGGCCAGCTCCCGCTGCCCAATGACCGCTTTCTGGGCGAGCCCGGCCTGGGCAATATGCGGGTCAACGGCGACACGCACCAGTTCACGCTCGACCACGAGCTGGCCGAAGGCTGGCGCACCCGCGCCGGCCTGAGCTACCGCGAAACGCAGTACTCCGGCAACGCGGCCGACCTCACCGGCCGGCTGCTGGACGACGGCCGCACGCTGACGCGGCGCGACAGTTGGCGCAGCCTGCCCTCGCGCGATACCTCGGCGCAGCTGGAGGTCGAGGGCAAGTTCCGCGCGGGCGGCCTGGGCCACACGCTGCTGGCTGGCGTGGAGGCGTCGCGGCTGTTCATGGCGATGGACATCTACTACTCGTCGCTGGCGCAGAACCCCTATGCGATCGACATCTACCAGCCGGTCTACGGCCAGCCGCGCCCCGCGCTGCTGCCCGGCTACCGGGTGCGCGAGCAGCGCCGCAGCACCGGCCTGTTCGTGCAAGACCAGATCGACCTGTCGGATCGCTGGAAGCTGCTGCTGGGCGCGCGCGCCGACCGCTACCACCAGGATTTCAGCAACCTGCTCAACGCGCCCGGCCAGCAGGACGTGTCGCAGAACCAGTCATCCGTGTCGCCGCGCGCCGGCCTGACCTGGCTGGCCAGCACGCAGACCTCGTTCTATGTGTCGGCGGGCAAGTCGTTCCGGCCCAATGACGGCGAAGGCGCGCTGGACGAAGGCGGCAGGCCGTTCGACCCGCAGCGCGGCCGCGCACTGGAGGCCGGCATGAAGTGGGAATCGGCCGACCAGCGCACCGGTGCCACCGTGGCGCTGTTCGACATCCGCAAGAACAACGTGCTCACGCCCAGCCCGACCAACGCGCTCTACAGCGTCGCCGCCGGCGAGGTGCGCAGCCGCGGCCTGGAGACCGACGTGTTCGGCCGCATCGGCAGCCACTGGCGCATCAGCGGCAACCTGGCGCTGACCGACGCCAAGGTCACGCAGGACAACAACCCCAACCTGATGGGCAAGCGCCTGAGCAACATCCCGCGCGTGAGCGGCGCGCTGCTGGCGATCCGCGAAGCGGCACTGGCGCGCGGCGGCCGCTGGGGCCTGGGCGGCGGCGTGGTGCACGTGGGCGAGCGCAGCGGCAACAACACCGACAGCTACCGCCTGCCGGCCTACACCACGGCGCGGCTGATGGGCTACTGGCAGGTAGACGCGCGCACCCGCGTGTCGCTGGACATCCACAACCTGTTCGACAAGGGCTACTACACGGCGTCGTGGAACAACCTGACGGCGCTGCCCGGCCTGCGCCGGCAGGTGATTGCGGGCGTGCAGGTGAAGTTCTGACGCGCGCACTGCAAAATAGATAGCTAATAGCCCAGGCGGAACCTGGGCTAAAGGCATATTTCTCTAAACTTTTTAGCCCCCCCCGTTCGGGCTGAGCTTGTCGAAGCCCTGCTACGTATCGCCAAGCCCTTCGACAGGCTCAGGGCGAACGGGTGAGGGCCGACCCGGGCCGGCCCGCTTTCACGCCGTGGCCGCCACCAGGCTCACCTCCACGGTGGCGTTCTTGGGCAGCCGGTACACGCCAACCGAGGTGCGCGCGTGCACGCCGGCCGGCCCCAGCACCGTCTGCAGCAGGCCGGAGGCGGCGTCGGCCACCTCGCTCAGCAGGGTGAAGTCTTCGGCCGCCTGCACATAGACCGTCACCTGCAGCACTTGCTGCACCGCGTCCAGACTGCCCAGTGATTGCTCCAGCAGCCGCAGCGCGCGCATGGCGCAGATGCGCGCAGCGTGCTGGGCCTGGGCCAGGCTGGCGTCGGCACCGGCGCGGCCGGTGACCATGACCTGGTCGCCCACGCGCGGGATCTGGCCGCTGACATGGGCCTGGCCGCCATGCACGATGACGGGACGGTAGTCGCCGCCGATGCGGATCTCGCCCTCGAAGCTGTGGCCCAGGTCAGCTGCGGCGTGATCGAAGCGCTGGCGTCGGGTGGTGGAGGTGGTGGTGGGGGTGGTCATTGCGTAGTTAGCTCTGTGTTGGTTTGCATGCGGGCCTGAAGCCGGGCCTCAAGCCGGGCCTTCACCTGCGGCCACTCGTCATCAATGATGCTGAAGCGCAGGGTGTCGCGCTGGCGGCCGTCGGGCATGACGCGCTCCTTGCGCAGCAGGCCCTCTTGTGTCGCGCCCAGGCGCAGGATGGCGGCGCGCGAGCGCTGGTTGAGCGCATCGGTCTGCAACTGCACCCGCAACAAGCCCCAGGTCTCGAAGGCGTGGCGCAGCATCAGGTACTTGGCCTCGGTGTTGACAAAGCTGCGCTGGTGGCTGGCCGCGATCCAGGTGTGGCCGATCTCGGCCTTGCGGTTGCGGTGGTCGACCTTCCAGAAGCGGGTGCTGCCCACTACCTCGCCGCTGGCGCGCAGCGTGGTCACAAAGGGCAGCACCGTGCCGGCCGCCGCGCCGTCCAGCGCAATGCGCAGGTAGTCGGCCACAGTCGCAGCCGAGGGGATGGCGGTGAGCTTGCTGGTCCAGAGATCGCCGTCGGCGGCGGCGCGCACCAGCGCATCGCCATCGGTGGCGGCCAGGGGGCGCAGGACAAGGCGCGGCCCGGTCAGGGTGCAGGGGGTGGTCATGGAAGCAGCAGCCTTGGGTGCAAAGGGTGAAGGCCACCATGATGCCCACGGCCCGGCGCCGGCATAAGGCACAGATGGCGCCCTGCCGCAAGATAACAGCGGCCACCGCCTTATGAGCCAAATAGGCCTCTAGCCCAGTCGTGGCCTGGGCCATTAGCTATCTATTTAATAGCATTCGGCTGCAGCTTAGCGCGCCGGCTTCTCCGGCTCCTTGCCGAAGATCTGGCGGATGGTGTCGCCCACGCGCGCGCCAATCGCCGTGCCTACGCCCGGCAGCACCGCCGTGCCCACCGCTGCGCCGGTCAGTGCGGCGGCAGACAGCGACAGCGTCGGGTCGTCCAGCGTGCCGCCAAACTGCAGCGGCAGGCCGACCACGCCATTGACCAAATCCACCGCCACATGGCCTTGCACGCGGCGGCTTTGCAGCACGGCGTCGCCCGTGGCGCTGAGCACGCCGGAGCGGGCCTTGAGATCGCTGTAGCGCACCACCAGGCCGGCGCGGTCGTTTTGCGTTTCCACGATGCCGCTGAGGCGGTCGAGCGCGGTGGTGCCGCCACGGTGCATGCCGGCGCTTTTCACGGCCGCCGCCAGGTCGAACTTGAGCAGCGTGGCCGGCGCCAGCGTGAAGCTGGTGCGGGTGTGCGCCGAGCGCAGCAGCGCGGCGGCATCCGCGCCGCGCGCGTCCAGCTCGGCATGGCCGCTGGCCTGGCCGGCCACGGCGGATTCGCGCTCGAACGCGGCCAGCAACTGCACCAGGTCCACGTTCTGAAAATCCAGGCTGCCGGTGACGGCGTAGTCGCTGCCCTGCGTCTGCAGCGCCAGCGTGCCGGTCTCGCGCCGGCCGCCGGCGTGCAGCTCAAGCTGCCAGCGGTCGTCCTGGCCCTGGCGGGTGATCAGCAACTGGGTGTCGGTGGGCGCGCCGCTGCGCACCAGCGTGGCACGGCGCGGGCGCCAGTGGGCGTCGAAATCCACCTCGCCCGCATAGGCCAGCGCCTTGCCCGGCACCGACACCCAGCGCAGGTTGCGCCACTCGGCGCGTTCGATCGGTATGCCGGCGACCTGCAAGGGGCCGACGCCGGCCGGCGCCGCGTCCTGCGGCGGCAGCTTCAGGCCCGACAGCAGCGGCTGCGGTAGCGTGGCGTCGTCCAGCTGCAGCCGGGCGATGGCGATGCGGCGCTGCAGCAGCGCGGGCAGGTCCAGGTCAGCGCTCAGCCGCCCAATGCTGGCGGCCGGCACGCCGGCCACGCCGGCATCGGCACGCAGGTTTTCCAGCACCAGTTGCGGCCGTGGCAGCAGGCGCCAGTGCAGGTCGCCCACGCTCACCGGCACACCCAGCGTTGCGCTGGCGCGGGCAGCCACACGCTGCGCCAGTTGGGCATCCGATGGCACCCATGCGGCTACCGCCGCCGCCCCCAGCACCACCAACGCCGCCACGGCGCCCAGCGCGGTCCACCATCTTCTTTTGCCTTGCATCACATGCTCTCAAAGTGCGAGGGGCAGAACTTACTCCAGTTGTCCCTACACTGCGCGCATTTCACAAGCTCACACAACACAAGGAGACCTGCAGTGTCTGAACCCTTCTTCCCCCGCTGGCGCGAGGTTTCTCCCGCCGAAGGCGCCGTGGTGGCGCCTGACGAGCGCCTGCCCTGGCCGCAGACCGGCGCCATGGGCCTGCAGCATGTGGTGGCCATGTTTGGCTCGACCGTGCTGGCGCCGATCCTGATGGGCTTCAACCCCAACATCGCCATTTTGATGAGCGGCATCGGCACGCTGATCTTCTTCGTGCTCACGCGCGGCCGCGTGCCCAGCTACCTCGGGTCGAGCTTTGCCTTCATCGGCGTGGTGATCGCCGCCACCGGCTATGCCGGCCAGGGCCCCAACCCGAACCTGGCCGTGGCGCTGGGCGGCATCGTGGCCTGCGGCGCCATCTACGGGCTGATCGGGGTGCTGGTGCAAGCGGTGGGCACGGGCTGGATCGAGCGCTTCATGCCGCCCGTGGTGACCGGTGCAGTGGTGGCGGTGATCGGGCTCAACCTGGCATCCATCCCGGTAAAGAGCATGGCGCCGACCAATTTCGACGCCTGGATGCAGGCGCTGACCTTTCTCTGCGTCGGGCTGGTGGCGGTGCTCACGCGCGGCATGGTGCAGCGGCTCTTGATCCTGGTCGGCCTTATCGCCGCCAGCGTGCTGTACGCCGTGCTTACCAACGGCCTGGGCCTGGGCAAGCCGGTAGACCTGTCGGGCGTGGCCGCTGCCGCCTGGTTTGGCCTGCCGAGCTTCACCACGCCGGTGTTCACCGCCAACGCCATGCTGCTGATCGCGCCGGTGGCCGTCATCCTGGTGGCCGAGAACCTGGGCCACCTGAAGGCCGTCACCGCCATGACCGGCCGCAACCTGGACCCGTACATCGGCCGCGCCTTCATTGGCGACGGCGTGGCCACCATGGTGTCGGGCGCAGCCGGCGGCACCGGCGTGACCACCTACGCAGAGAACATCGGCGTGATGGCCGCCACCCGCATCTACTCCACCGCCGTGTTTGTGGTGGCGGCGCTGATCGCCGTGCTGCTGGGCTTTTCCCCCAAGTTTGGCGCGGTGATCCAGGCCATTCCGCTGGCGGTGATGGGCGGCGTGAGCATCGTGGTGTTTGGCTTGATTGCCGTGGCCGGCGCCAAGATCTGGGTCGACAACAAGGTCGACTTCTCGCAGAACCGCAACCTGATCGTGGCCGCCATCACCCTGGTGCTGGGCACGGGTGACTTCACCTTGCGCTTTGGCCAGTTTGCGCTGGGCGGCATCGGTACCGCCACCTTTGGCGCCATCCTGCTGTGGGCGCTGCTGGGCCGGTCGAAGAACCGCTGACAGCGCCTTTGACGGTGCCACGGACAATAGCGGGCTTGCCATGCCCTCTCACTCGTCCGCACCGCCACCGCCATCACCACTCGCCTCCATGGGCTGGCGCACGCGCAGCGCCTGGGCCGCGGCCATCGCGGCAGCGCTGCTGCTGATAGCCGCCGCCGGCCAGTGGGCCGCGCGGCGCGAGGCCGGCCTGCAGGCCGACTCGATCCGCCGCGCCATGGAGGTGCACGCGCTGGGCCTGCGCGACGCCGCCGCCAAGTACAGCTACCTGCCCGTCATCGCCGGCCAGCACCCCGACGTGCTGGCCGCGCTGGCCCACCCGCAGGACGCCGCCCTGCGCCAGCGCGCCAACCAGTACATAGAAGAAGTCAACCGCCGCGCCGGCTCGGAGGCGCTCTACCTCAGCAACCTGCAGGGCCTGACGCTGGCGGCCAGCAACTGGGCCACGCCGCAGAGCTTTGTGGGCGAGTCCTATGCCAACCGGCCCTATGTGATCGACGCCCTGGCCGGCCGCAGCGGCCTGTTCTACGGCGTGGGCCAGACCACCGGCGCGCCGGGGCTGTTTCTTTCGGCACCGGTGCGCGCGGATAGCGGCGCCGTGCTGGGCGTGGTCACGGCCAAGGTCAGCCTGCACCCGCTGCAAGAGGCCTGGGCCTTTGTGCGCGACCCGCTGCTGCTGACCGATGCGCACGGCATCGTCTTTTTGGGCTCGGTGCCGGGCTGGATGTACCAGGCCACGCGCGCGCTCAGCGCCGCCGACCTGGCCGCCGTGCAGCGCCACCAGCAATACGGCGCCCACCACGATTTCCCGCAACTGCCCTGGGCGGTAGAGCGCAGCGCAGACGCCCCCGGCTACCTGGTGCGCACGCGCATCGACGGCCGGCCGCGCCGCTTCCTGGCGTTGGACGAGCCCCTGCCCGAACTGGGCTGGACCTTGACTGTGATGGCCGACTACACGGCGGTCGAGCACGCCCGCGAAGCCGCATGGATGCTGGGCCTGCTCTGCGCCGGCGTGCTGCTGCTGGGCGGCCTGTACTGGCAGTTGCGCGAGCGCCGCTTTGCCGAGCAGCGCGACGCCCGCCGCGACCTGGAGCTGCGCGTGCGCGAGCGCACCCACGCGCTGGACGAGGCCCACGCCTTTCGCAAGGCGATGGAAGACTCGCTGCTGGTGGGCATGCGCGCGCGTGACCGCGAGGGCCGCATCATCTACGTCAACCCGGCCTTCTGCGCCATGACCGGCTACGGCGCCGACGAGCTGCTGGGCAAGCTGCCGCCCTACCCCTACTGGCACCCCAACGACGTGACCGAGCACTGGCGCCACTACCAGGCCATGATCAGCGGCCAGCCCGCGCGCTCGGGCTTTGAGTCGCGCCTGCGGCACCGCGACGGGCGCGAGGTGATCACCATGGTCTACACCGCGCCGCTGATCGACGCCGATGGCCAGCACAGCGGCTGGATGAGTTCGGTGGTCGACATCACCGAGCAAAAGCGCGCCGAGCTGCGCCAGCGCCAGAACGACGAGCAACTGCAGCACGCGCAGCGCCTGGCCAGCCTGGGCGAGATGGCCTCGACCCTGGCCCATGAGCTGAACCAGCCGCTGATGGCGCTGACCAACTTCGCCAGCGCGGCCAAGGCCTTTGCCGAACAAGGCAACCAGGCGCTGCTGGCCAGCAGCCTCGACGAGACCATGGCCCAGGCGCAACGCAGCGCCGAGATCGTGCGGCGCATTCGCGGCTTTGTGCGGCAAAGCACGGTTGGTGCAGAAGACTGCGCCGTGGCCGCCCTGGTCGCCAACGTGCTGGCCCTGCTGCGCGGCGAGATGCGGGCGCAGCAGGCGCGCGCCGTGGTGCGCGTGCCGGCCAGCCTGCCCAGCGTGCGCGGCGACCGCGTGCTGCTGGAGCAGGTGCTGCTCAACCTGCTGTCCAACAGCCTGCAGGCCATGCAGGCCACGCCACCAGAGCAGCGCGTGGTCGAGGTCGAGGCCGAGCTGTGTGAGGGCCGCATGCACTTGCGCGTGGCCGACCGCGGCACCGGCATTGATGCGGCGCTGGCCGAGCAGGTCTACGCGCCCTTCTTCACCACCAAGGCCGGCGGGCTGGGCCTGGGCCTGAACATCTGCCGCACCATCGTCGAGGCCCACCGTGGCCGCCTGTCTTTTGCCAACCGGGCCGGCGGCGGCACGGTCTTCACCCTGGAACTGGAAATTTCACCGTGAACGCAGCCCTTGCCAAACACCTGTGCATCGTCGACGACGACGAGGCCGTGCGCCGCTCACTCGGCCTGTTGCTGCTGTCGCGCGGCTACGCGGTGCAGGCCTTTGCATCTGGCGAAGCCTTCCTGGCCGGCGCCGACCTGCAACGCCCCGGCTGCGTGATCCTGGACCTGCGCCTGGACGGCATCAGCGGCCTGCAGGTGTTCGACGCGCTGCGCGCACAAGACAGCCCGCTGGTCGTCATCTTTTTATCCGGCCACGGCGACATCCCCATGGCGGTCGAGGCCGTGCAGAACGGCGCCTTCGGCTGGCTGGAGAAGCCCTGCCACGACGAGCGCCTGCTCGACAGCATCACCAAGGCACTGCAAAAAGCCGACGACATCGCCATCCGCCGCCAGGCCAAGCAAGCCGCGCAAGCCCTATGGGACAAGCTCACCCCGCGCGAGATGCAGGTCGCCCGGCTGGTAGCCGAAGGCAAGCCCAACAAGCAGATAGCGCTAGAGCTGGCACCGCTGGAGCAGCGCACGGTGGAGACACACCGGGCGCATGTGTTTGCCAAGCTGGGGCTGTCGAACAGCCATCAGTTGGATAGATTTTTGCGGGAGCATGGGGTGTAGGAAGCCGGCGCGGCCCCCGGTTGCTCACTTGCCGCCAGTGACATCCAGGAAGGTGCCGGTGATGAAGGACGCCTCGGCGCCAGCCAGCCACAGGATTGCACGCGCAACCTCTTCAGGCTGGCCGCCTCGGCCCATGGGGATCGAGTCCTTGACGCGATCCACCCGCCCGGGCTCGCCGCCGCTGGCGTGCATGTCGGTGTAGATGTGGCCGGGGCGAATGCAGTTGACGCGTATGCCATCCCGCGCGACTTCCTTGGCGAAGCCGGTGGTGAAGGTCTCCAGCGCCCCCTTGGACGCGGCGTAGTCCACATACTCGCCCGGGCTGCCCAGGCGCGCCGACGCCGATGAGATGTTGACCACAGCGCCACCGCGCCCGCCGTGGCGGTAGGACATGCGCTTGGCCGCCTGCTGTGCACACAGGATGGGGCCGATGGCGTTGACCGCGAAGATGCGCTGCATGCGCTCAAACCCCAGGTCCTCCAGCCGGGATTGCCGCGCCAGCATCGCGGCGTTGTTCACCAGCACGTCGATGCGCCCAAACTCGCGGTCGATTGCGGCGAACAGCTGCGCGACCTGATCTGGGTCTGCGCTATCTGCGCGCACAGCCAAGGCCCGGCGCCCCGCCGCCTCTACATCTGCCACCACCGCAAGAGCGGCTGACTCGTTGGAGATGAAGCTGATCGCTACGTCGTAGCCTTGTGCGGCAGCCAGCCGCGCAGTCGCCGCGCCAACGCCGCGACTTCCACCCGTGATCAGAATCAGCGGCGCCTGAGAGACCGTATCCATGGAGAGAACCTTTCCTTATATGGTGGTGAGATGAGAAGCCTACGGTCGAGGCTCGTCGGGGACGATATGCGCGCGCAGGGCAATGGCCAATGGGTAGATGGCCAAGGCGGTCAGCGCAGTAGCAAAGGTGGCGCCTTGCACGCCAATCTGGTCGCCAAGCAAGCCGTAGATCACCGGCGCGATCGCGCCCGCACCAATGGTGCCGGTGTAGAACAGCGCAAACGCCCGCTCGGTCGCATGTGCGGGTGCCAGCTCCGGTACCGTGCCGTAGAGAACGGAAGACGTTCCATTGAGCATCACGCCAAGCAAGGGAAGCAGCACCAGGCTAGGCCATAGCGGGCACAGCATCACGGCGATGATCAGGGCCGCGGTGCCGCCCTCGGTGGCCAGCACGGTGCCGATCACGCCCACGCGCGCCCCCAGCCAGCCGCACGCAAACTTGCCTGCCGCGCCGCCAATGAACACCAGCGCAAGCGCGGTGCCCACCATCGGTGTCGAGGCGCCCTTGGCCTTCAACAGAAAGGGCAGAAACGTCAACAGCCCCATGCGGACGGCGGTGTCGAGCACACCAATCGCCAACAGCAGATTGAAGCCCGTGCCCGCAGTCTTGCGAACCTGATCGGATGCCTCTTCGGCCGGGGGCGCGCTGCGCGGGATCGAAGGGAGAAACAGCACGATGGCCACGGCCACCACGCAGCCCAGCGCCGACACCATCCATAGCGCATGGCGCCAGGGCATGAGGGTCACCAGCAGGGCAACCGCCGCCGGCAGTGCCGCCTTGCCCAGGTCGCCAGCAAAGTTGTAGATGCTCAACGGACGCCGCGCATCCCGCCCATAGACACGGGCCACCGCGCCCGAGGCCAGCGGATGCTGGGTGCTTGAGCCGCTGCCCGACAGCGCCAAGGCCACGCACAGGCCCAGCAAGCTGCCCGACGCCCCCGCGGCGGCGTAGCCAATGGCAGCCAGCAAGGTGCCCCAGGCCAGCACGGCCTTGTTGCCAAACCTTCGCGCCAAGTGCCCTGCGGGAAGCTGCAGGCTGGCCATCGTGCCCGCATAAATGCCCCGCAACATGGCCAGCGCGCCGTAGCTCAGGCCAAAGTCCGTCTGCCATATGGGCAGCAGCACGTAGATCATGTCGGTGTAGCCGTCGTGCAGCGCATGCGCCACGCACGAGAGCCACAACACCCGCGAGCGTGACGTGGATGCTGGCGGCGCAAGCTGCTCGGCTTGCGGCAGGTCTGGCAACGAAGTTGGCGTGGCGCTCATTGCTCTCGGGGTTCGGTGGCGGGCAAGGGACAACTCTAGGTCCACGCACCGTAGCCCACAACGGACCAAACATTGACCCAGCAGAGAGATAAAGTCACGCCATGGCACCTACCCCCATCCACGCCGGGAACCGTGACAGGCTCCCGCCGCTCAACGCGCTGCGCAACTTCGAGGCGGTAGCCCGCCATGGCAGCTTCGCCGCCGCGGCGGCTGACTTGCACGTCACCCACTGGGCCGTCGGCAAGCAGATCAGGCTGCTGGAGGACTGGTTTGGCGTGCCCTTGTTCGAGCGCCAGGCGCGGGGCGTGGTGCTTACCGACGACGGCGCCGCCTTGCTCCACGACGTGACCCACGCCTTCGACCGCCTGGCGGCCGGCGCGACCCGCCTGCGCCACGACGAGCCTGCCCGCCGCGTGTCGGGCATCGTGCGCGTGAACGTGTTGGCCAGTTTCGCCCTGTGCTGGCTGCTGCCGCGCCTTGGCGATTTCCAGTCACGCTACCCCGACATCGACGTCCGGGTATCGACCACGTCGCGCAAGCTGCGCTACGTCGGCGACGCCTTCGATGTGGGCGTGCGCTCCGGCCCTGAAGAAGGCGCGGGCATCGTGTCGCGCCCGCTCATGGCCGACCAGCGCCTTCCGGCCTGCAGCCCCGAGCTTTTGCGCCGAAGCCCGATCCACAGCGCGGCGGACTTGCGCCATCACACCCTGCTCCACTCCGCCAGCACACGCACCGCCTGGTCGCACTGGTTGCGCACAGCCGGCGCAGCAGACCTGCGGGCTCCCCGCCGCGCCGAGTACGACCACACCTACCTGCAGCTCGCCGCCGCCGTAGAGGGGCTGGGGGTAACGCTTGCCTCCCTGCCCCTGATCGACCGGGACATCGCCGCGGGCCGACTGGTATGCCCGATCGCAGCACCCACATGGCGCGCGCCCGACTACACCCTGGTGGTGAATGCGGAGCGCATCAGCGACGGCGCGGTGCTGGCTTTTGAGCGGTGGATTACGGGGATGGCTAGCCAGGCGGGCGGCAATGCCCAGGGTTGACGGTGCGGAGGCTTGCGGGCGGCCCGGCATCGGACAAGCGGACGTTCGGGCGGGGCCTTCCTGGCCGGGGGCGATCTGCAGCGTGCGGGCGGCGTGGTTCTTGCCCTGCGCATGGAAGGCGTAAGCGGTCTGCAGGTGTTTGACGCGTTGCGCGCGCAGGGCAGCCGGCGGCCGGGCCAAGTAGACCGCGCAAGCGCTATGGGACAAGCTCAACCAGCGCGAAATGCAGGTCGCCCGACTGGTGGCTGAAGGCAAGCCCAACAAGCAGATCGCGCTGAAGCTGGCACTGCTTGCTGGAGCAGCACACGGTGGAGACGCTCCGGACGCCTGTCTTCGCCAAGCTGGGGCTGGTAAATAGCCATCAGTTGGATCGGTTTTTGAGGGAGAGGGTGGGCCCCCGCCAATTGGGCGCCCTCACCGTGGCGTGGCTTCGCTAAAGGGATGGAATAGGGCGGGCTAGACATCATGGCCTCCGATCCGGGGGTGACAGCCTTGATGTCTGGGAGGCGGACTGATTCCCCCGGAGTGGACGGAGCCATCTTCAAGGCCGAGGCTAAAGCGGGCATTGGGCCATGCCTCGACGAATCGAGTAAGTCTGTTTGCCGTCGGGTTACGCATCGTGCGATCGTCGGAGGGAGGCTAGACTTGAGAAAACGGGGACGAGGCCAATATGAAGAAACAGAGAGAGAAGCAAAGACGGTTTCAAGGCTGGAAAAGTGCATATGTGATGCGCTTGCGCCAGAAATCGAAACTGAAAGTCGCCCAGCACGTGCATCGCCGGCATCGGAATGCTCTTGTCAAGCACGTGTTGGTGGCGCCATCGCATTTCATAATTTTATCTGCAAAGAGTCATCAAAGTGGCACAGACGTTAATGAGTATTTTCATTTTCTAACCATGTTGAGGGCCGCCAATCCACCCGAACTAGTAATTGATATGAGTGGCGTTCGGCGAATGATTTCTGATGCCGCACTATTATTTAAGGCAGAATTGTCACGCCTGACCCAACTGCGGGGGATTCGAATTAAAGCAATCGCACCGAAGAGCCACAGAACACAACAAGTACTCAAGCAAACTGGTATTGATCGGCTCTTAAACCTCAATATTGAAGTAGAGCCAGGCAGAGAAGATGTGATCCACTGGAGAATAGCTGAAGGACCCCAGGCTGGCGTAGATCCGAGCTCACTAGAGCCAATGATGGAAGATATTGAAGAGGTCACTGGATTGGCCACCCATCCAGTTTACCAGGGAATAATAGAATCAATCGGCAACTGCGCCGAACATGCATACAAAGATCACCCTGATGTCACGTGGAGAATGCCGAAAAATCCAGGTTGATGGGTTTTTCAGCAGGTTAAGGATGGCGTGCTGATGGTGGTTGTCTGCGATCTGGGCATTGGCGTCAATCGAGCACTCCCCCTTACGTTGGCGAGCGAGCAGGGTTTATTTAGAAAATTAATGCATTTCGTACGCAGAACGAAGGGTGAAGACGCTCGCTCACTATTGGCAGCCATGGAATATGGCCGAAGTAGCACTGGACTACAGCAGCGAGGAAAGGGAATGAAAAATGCCCATTCCGTGATTAACGATCACGGTGAGGGTGATTTTTATGCAATAAGTAATAAAGGATATTACGTGTATCGAAAACCCTCCCGATCAACAGAGGGGCAGCACAGAACCGTAAAATTGCGTCATTCCATCCACGGAACGATTCTGGGCTGGAGGCTCCCACTGGAGCACCCCCCGAAACAAGGAATGTCATGACACCCGTTGCGACTGTGAGAGTCAATGTGGCAAAGCAGTTCACAAGGCTCCCCGGCTTGAGATATATGCGTCTGGGCTCCTTTAGCGGAGAAGAGTTTCGCCAAAAATTCCTGATAGAACCAATGCGGCAAGGCAAAACCGTAATTGTAGAACTGGACGGTGTGCGAGGCTATGGAAGTAGTTTTCTAGAAGAGGCGTTCGGGGGAACTGTTCGAGAGCTCGACCTCGACATTGAAGATGCCTTACAACGACTAAAAGTCGATACGTCTGTGCAAAGTTGGCAGCTTGATGTTGATGAATACATCCGGACCGCCAAACTCAAAAAGAGTGCGCCCGGTGTATGAGTAAAATCGAGGCTCAATCATCCCTCTCTGCGGCGGCTGCGGTGTCCCCATCCCAGTCAATCAGCGACTCCTGCTGCGGCCTTGAAATAAAACTAGATAAATTTCTGGTATTGAATCCGCATGAATCACATCGTCCTCCGATAGCGCTCGCAAGTGCCTATACATGCTCACCACAATTCAATTGCATTCAATCCGGCGCCTCAACCGCGCCGGGACTTGTCACGACGTTATTACCTAGCTCTGTTTCAGCTGTAATGGTCATTGTTGGCTGGTACGTTGTCAATAAAGCGCAAAGCAATCGTGAGCGTCGAAAGCAAATTAGAGAATATGTCTCCAATTTGTGCGATAACCTGGAGGAGCTTGAAGCCTTGACCATCGGCTATCACACCACTACGCGCGAAGAGGCTAAAGAGCAGGAAATAATTTCCAAGCTTGGGCGCTTTGAAAAAAACTGCTCCGCATTGCCGCGTTTTATTGAAAGCCAAAAATACCTTAAGGCAGTACCGCCCGAAAAACTAAAGATTGATGGCCAGCATTTGCAGGTATTGCGAAAGGCCATGACTCTTAACCATTTTGGGGATGAACACACTGGAGCGCTTAGTCGTCAGAATGAATACATTATGAATTTGGAGCTTGCTTCATCGAACATGCAGGAAACGCTAGAACGCGTTCGTATTGACTCGCTGGATTGAGTGGTCCATCTCTAGTCAAAATACTGTTCCCTGGCCTGACTTATGTGTCATGGGATACCTCAACCGAGATCGCCGCACCTAGCCAAAACGGAAGGGCCGCCGGCACTGGTATTTCTCTGCCGACACACCGATTGCGTCTGAGCTTCGGCGGTCCAGTACCCACACCGGCCTGTCACCTCAATTTATGACACTGAGCAGCTTTGTCCGAGCGCCGGTATAGCGCATCATCCCATTACACACAAGTCCGCATTTTCTTATGAATCAACGACTTACGCACTACCGGGCGATATCCATCCGGATGAGCGGATGCCCACGAAATCAACCACTTAGGTGCAGGACTACCGGCAAAAATCTGGTCGGACCTGATTTGTGTGCAATGGGATGGGTATAGCGGCGAGCGACAGCCCCTAGGTACTAACCCTTGCGTACCCCTACGTAGCCCCCCACCCATCAGCTACGGACGACAGACAGACGGCGGCAAACGAGACTCCCAGTCACGGCTTCACGCGGCCCCTTGGCGGGCTGCGGCCAGAGACAAGGACCCTCATGACTGCCATTACGAGTGCACGTGCAAGTGCCACCAGCGCCGGCGCGCCGAGCCCGGCCGCCGCTACCGACCACACACCCTACACCTTCGAAGAAAAGCGCAAGCGCATCTTCGCGATCTTTGCCGCGTCGTCGGGCAACCTGGTGGAGTGGTTTGACTTCTACGTCTACGCCTTTTGCGCGATCTACTTTGCGCCGGCGTTCTTCCCCAAGTCTGACCCGACGGTGCAGTTGCTGAACACGGCGGGCGTGTTCGCCGCCGGCTTCTTGATGCGCCCAATCGGCGGCTGGCTGTTTGGCCGGCTGGCTGACCGCAAAGGCCGCAAGACCTCGATGGTGACCTCGGTGGTGATGATGTGCGTGGGCTCGCTGGTGATTGCCTGCCTGCCGACCTATGCGCAGATCGGCGCCGCCGCACCCGCGCTGCTGCTGGCGGCGCGGCTGCTGCAGGGCCTGTCGGTGGGTGGCGAGTACGGCACCACGGCCACCTACATGAGCGAAGTGGCCATGCGCGGCCAGCGCGGCTTCTTCTCGTCGTTCCAGTACGTGACGCTGATCGGCGGGCAGTTGCTGGCCGTGGTGGTCGTGGTGGTGCTGCAGCAGGTACTGGACGACGCCGAGCTGAAGGCCTGGGGCTGGCGCATTCCCTTCGTGCTGGGTGCGGCGGCGGCCATCGTGGCGCTGATGCTGCGCCGCACGCTGACCGAGACGGCCAGCACCAAGACCCGCGCCGCCAAGGGCGCCGGCACCATGGGCGAACTGTTCAAGCACCACAAGCGCGCCTTCCTGGTGGTGCTGGGCTACACGGCCGGCGGCTCGCTGATCTTCTACACCTTCACCACCTACATGCAGAAGTACCTGGTGAACTCGGCCGGCATGTCGGTCAAGACCGCCAGCAACGTGATGACGGCCTGCCTGTTCATCTACATGTGCATGCAGCCGTTGTTTGGCGCACTGTCAGACCGCATTGGCCGCCGCACCAACATGCTGTTGTTCGGTGCGCTGGGCGCGCTGATGACGGTGCCGGTGCTGAGCAACCTGCAACACGTCGGCAGCCCGCTGATGGCCGGTGTGCTGATTACGCTGGCGCTGGCGGTGGTGAGCTTCTACACCTCGATCAGCGGCATCGTGAAGGCCGAGATGTTCCCGCCCGAAGTGCGCGCGCTGGGCGTGGGGCTGTCGTATGCGCTGGGCAATGCGATCTTTGGCGGCACGGCGGAGTACGTGGCGCTGGGGCTGAAGTCGCTGGGGCACGAGTCGTACTTCTATTGGTATGTGACGGGGATGATGGGCGTGGCCTTCTTGGTCAGTTTGCTGTTGCCGCGGCAGGCTACTTATTTGCATAACGACAAGTGAGTTCGACCGGGGGAGTGCCTTCCTTTTTAGGTCTTTGAGATATCACGGGGTTGTCTGCCTTGCGGGCGGCGGGTGCCGGGAGTTCGCCCCGGCGGGCGAGTAACTTTCTCTTGTGTCGCCAAGAGAAAGTCACCAAAGAGAAGGCGACCCCGCTGTGGCGGTCCGGCTTTGCCGGACTGCTCTGCGGTGCTCGAAGTCGGCAGGCGGCTGCGGAACTCGCTGCGCTCAAACAGTCCTCGCCGTCCCTTCGCTGCGCTACGGGCGACCTGCCGACTCCTCCGCTCCTCGACGCCACAGAGGGGACCCGGGACTACCAGTCGGGCCGTCGCTGCGCTCGGCCCCGGTACTACTCCCTCCCCCGCTGGGGGAGGGCTGGGGTGGGGGCCGGCTGTTCGGCTGTCCAACGCCGTTGGCAGGGCCGAGCAGCGCAGCGACGGGCGGATCAGGGATCGCCCTTGTCTGAGCGAAGCGAGTTTGGGCGATTCCCCGCCCGGCGCGAGCAGCGCAGGGAAGCCCGAAGGGCCCCTGACTCCGGCTCGCCTTTCTTCTGCCTACTCTTCTTTGGCGAAGCAAAGAAGAGTAGGTCGCCCGCCGGGGCGAGTCCCGGCACCCGCAAACAGCAAAACTACAGAACTATCAAATAGATAGCTATAAGCCCAGGCAGCATCTGGGCAAAAGCCACTTTTCACCTGATTAGGTACCTGCCTCAGACATGCGGAGGATGAGCAGAGGCTGGGGCTTGGTAGTAACAGCGGCGCGCAGCAAGCGAGCAGGCATGGAGGAGAGATCAAAGCGGCGGTTGAATCGATACGCAAACTCCGCCAGATAGCGCGCCGCATACTTGGCATGATCAAACGAGTGGTAGGTACCCGCCAGCGCGGTCTTCAGATTGCCTAGCATCGTGTTGACCCAGCGCAGTTCGGGCTTCTTAGCCGCCTCCCGTCCGCCACCGGTCACGTAGCGCTCGTGGGTAGCGCCGATCTGGCGCACCTGCGCAAAGCTGCGCAAGCCATCGGAGACCACGTGGGCCGTGGGAGCCAGGCTCTCTGTGGCCCAGACCTTGAGCGCCTCGTTCGTGAAGGCTGCAACGGGACTCAGGCGCATAAACCTCGGATGGCCTTCGGTATCGGTCTGCACCGCTGCCACAAAGGCTGACTTGCGCCAGGCCCCGCGCCCGCCGTGGATATGGCCGGCACGCTCGCCGCCCAGATAGGCGTCATCAATCTCCACCCGCTCATCCAGACGCCGCGGCGCCTCGCGCAACAGCATGGTCTGCATGAGCTTGTGCTTGACCAGCCAGGCCGTCTTGTAACTCACGCCCAGTTGGCGCCCCAAGGCCAGCGCGCTGATGGAGTTCTTGTGCTGGGTCATCAGATACATCGCCAGAAACCACACCCGCAGAGGCAGCTTGGTGTGCTCAAACACCGTGCCGACGATGCTGGAGGACTGGTAGCCACAGATCAGGCACTCCCACAGCTGGCGCCCATGGCCATTGCGCGTTTGAAACGAGCGTGAACATCCGCAGTGCGCGCAACGCCAGCCCTGGGGCCAGCGGGAGGCAAAGAGAGCGCTCTCGCACTGCTCCTCGTTGCCATAGCGCTCGTGGAACTGCAGCAGCGACAGGCCGGGCTGGAACTGGATGAGGTTCATGGACATGGGATGCCTCGCAGATAACTGGACATAAATCCAGTATCAAACATCCCAGCCAGAATTCAAGTCAGTCTGAGGCAGGTACCTAATCAGGACTTTTCATCAAAATCCTGCATTCACAGCAGCGCGTGCCTACCCACCCAATCCGCAATCGCCCCGGCACTCCGAAACTCATCCACAGACCGCGCTGGCACCTGCGGATAGCGCTGGTTCCACATTCGCGCCAGCGCCTGACCCGGCCCGATCTCCAGCACGCAGGCCACGCGCCGGCTGGCGATGTTTTCCATGCACTCGTCCCAGCGCACGGTGTGGTCGATCTGCGTTGCCAGTGCGCACCTGGCCTGCTCTGCGTTGGTGATGCGGCCGGCGGCGTTGCTGAACAGCAGGGTGCGCGGTGCGCGCAGTTCCAGCGGCGCGATGGCCTGGGCAAAGGCCAGCGCGGCCGGCTGCATCCAGGGTGTGTGCGAGGCCAGTTGCACGTTGAGCGGCGTGGCATGCGCGCCCTGTTGGCGGGCGGCGTCTAACGCGGGCGGCAGCAGGGCGCGTGGGCCGCCCAGCACTACGCTGTCTTCCCCATTGCGGATGGCAATGGCCAGCCCGAAGTCGGCGCACAGGCGTTCTGTTGCCGGGCCGGTCAGGCCGCTGAGCCCGAACAGGCCGGTGGGGCGGGCCTCTGCGGCTTGGTCCATCAAGATGGCGCGCTGCTGCGCCAGGGTGAGTGCGGTGTCGGTATCGAACACGCCTGCCGCGGCAAAGGCGGCCAGCTCGCCCACGCTGTAGCCGGCCACGGCGGCGGGGGGCGGCAGCAGCGGCGCAAGCTGGGCCCAGGCCGCCAGCGCGAGCCCGGTCAGCAGCAGTTGCGCATGGGCGTTGCGCCCGGCCCATGCGGGGTCGGCCAGGCGCTCACGCCAATCGCTGCCCAAGTGCTGCTGCACGCGCTGCAGCGTGCCGTCTTCCACCAGCCAGGGCAGCATGGCCGGGTGCTGCATGCCCTGGCCGGAAAAGAGCAGTGCCAGGCCCATGTCAGGCGGGGCCGCAGATGCGCACTGTCCAACAGGCGGCGGCCAGCGTGTCCGCCGCGCCGCCCGGTGACAGCCGGCGCGCGACAAAGTCGCGGTGCAGCGCCCAAGCCGCCTCCAGCCCACCCGGCCGCGCGGCGCCGCCGTCTGCAAGAAAGCCGCGCGCCGCCTGCTGCGCATGCCGCAGGCCGGCCATGCCGCCGCGGTGGACCAGGTTGGTGTCGTCCAGCACGGCCATGGCGTGGAACAGCGCGTCTAGCCGCGCCTGCTCTGGCGTCAGGCCACGGCGCAAGCCTTGGTCCAGCGCCGGCACCACGGTATCGAATAGCGTGGGCAAGCCCGCCGCCGCCTCTTGCGACGCGCTGCGCAGGCCGTGGCGCTGCGCGGCGATGCCGCCCGGCAGGCCGGTGGGTTGGCCGCTGCGCGCCAGCAGCGCCGCGCCCCAATGCTGTTGCAGGGCTGTGCGCAGACTGGCAGGCTGCGGCGCCTTGCCTTCGCGCAGCAAGGCCCCGGCGCTGGCGCACAGCAGCCCCAGCGTGAACACCGCGCCGCGGTGCGTGTTGATGCCGCCGGTGGCGGCCAGCATGCGTGCCTCTGCCGCGATGCCGCAGGCCTGCAGCGCGTCGAAGGGCACGCCGTGCCAACCCAACTCTGCAATCTGCCCAAAGTAGTGGCGCAGCGCGAACAGGCTGCGCATGAAGGTGCGCGCGTCCATGTCGCTATGGCTGCCGTTGTCGATGAAGGACACCAGGCCCGGCTTGGGCGCCAGCGCCAGTTCCTCGTAGAGCGCCACGGTGGCGGCTGCGCCTATGCGGTGCAGCCGCACGGTATCCGGCGCGTGGCCGGCACGGACGATGGAGCGGGCCTGGCTCATGCAACGGCCTCCAAGGCGAGCCAATCCAGGCCGCGTTCCAGCGCCACGCCGTCGCGCCGCTTGACCATCACAGCCGCCGCATCGCCCGCACGCCAAGCCTGCCATTCACGCCAGGCCACGGCCGCGCCGTGGGGGAACAGCAGCTCGCCATCCAGTCGCGGCGCGGCAATGCCTGCGTTGGTCAGCACGCGCACGGCCGCATCGGCATCGTCGGCGTCGTCCACGCGCACCAGCAGATCCAGGTCCGACGTGGCATGCAGATAGGCCAGCCCGCTCAGTTGCTGCCAGCCATAACTGCCGTAGACGCGCGCTGGCAGGTAGAGGTCGTCCAGCGCGCGCTGCAAGTGCGCCCAGCCGGCGCGCACCGCGCGCGGCAGCAGCGGCGCCACGGCCGCCATGCGCGGGAACTCGTCGCTGTAGAGCAGCGCTGCACGCGGCACGCGCAGCGCGATGCGGCGGCGCGACCAGCAAAGGGGCGCGGGCAGGCCCAGCGCCACTTCGCCATCGGTCGCCGTGCGGCCACTGCAATCGATCTGCCGCGTGACCACCAGCGGCAGTTGCTGCACGGCCCAGTGCTTCAGGCAGGCCTGCGCCTCGGCGTCCCATGCGCGCGCCAGCACGCCGGCCCAGCCGGCGCTGGACAGGTACACAAGGCCGTGGCGCTGCAGCGGGGGCATGTCAGACGGCGTCGAGCACGCGTTGGATGACGGGGGCAGCCAGCTTGCGGCCACCGCGTGCCAGGCCATCGGCGGCGCGGCTGTCTTGCGTGGGCGTATCGGCCAGCGCCTGGCGCAGGCAGGCTTGCAGGTCGCCCCGCCACAAGCTGCGCACACCGCCCATGGCGACGTAGTTCTGCACGCCGGGCGCAAACACCGGGTTGGATTGCGACAGGCGCGTGAGCATTTCTTCTGGCAGCTTGGTCACGCGCGCCATGGCGGGGATGCGCATGACACGGATCTCTGCATCCGGCAGCGCGTCGCAGGCGTCGGCGATCAGGCCCGAGGTGATGAAGCCGCCCGACAGCGCCTGGTCGTACACCAGCCCCAGCACCTGGTGCCCCTGACGCCGCGCCAGGTCTATGGCCATGCCCAGATGCGCCATGGCGCGGTTGATGCCCAGCAGCTCGTCACGCCGGCGCAACTGCTGGCCCTGGGTATCGATCAGCAGCAGGATGGGCCGGCCCGGGTGCTGCGCCACGGTGTCGAGCACCGCGCGCGCCTGCGCCAAAGCCAGCTGCACGCCGATGGCGGCATGGCCGGTGGTGCCCACGACGGTGACCGGCGCACCATCGACCAAGACCGTGCCATGCAGGAAGTCGCCTTCGGCGGTGATGCCGTGGTCGGCGCCGAAGAGCGTGGTGGCGAGGGTGTTCCAGTCTGGGGTCATGGCAGCGGGGTAAGTAGTGGTGTGAGGCTTCGGTTGTTCATGGCGCTGCCCCCGCTGCGCACAGAGCACAACGGGACAAGAGGCCGCGGAGCAGGCCATGCCAGGACATCCGCGGAACTGGCTCCGCCAGGCCGCTGGATGTGCCCCCTGCAAGGGGGTTGGCGCAGCGACACGCAGTGCGCGGAGACTGGGGGTGTGTCATATCAGTCCAACTTCACGCCGGCGGTCTTTACGACCGATGCCCAGCGGGTGATTTCGCCGTCGACGAACTTGCCGAACTGCGGCGCCGTCAGGCTGCCAAACTGCGCGCCGTTGCTGGCCCATACGGCCTTGATCTCGTCGGCGGCGCCCAGCTGGCGCACCTCGTCGGCGATGCGCGCCTGCACCTCGGCCGGCGTGCCCTTGGGCGCCCACAGGCCGTACCAGGTGGTGACGTTGTAGGCCGGCAGGCCCATCTCGGCGGCGCAGGGTATGTCGGGCAGCGACGGGTTGCGCTTGGCGCCCGAGACCATCAACGCCTTGATGCGGCCGCCCTTGATATGCGCGGCCGAGGAGCCCAGGCCGTCGAACATCAGGTCGACGTTGCCCGAGATCAAATCCTGCAGCGCGGGGCCCGCGCCACGGTAGGGGATGTGGGTGATGAAGGTGCCGGTCTGCTGCTTGAACAGCTCGCCCGCCAGATGGTGCGAGGTGCCCGCGCCGGCCGATGCGTAGTTGAGCTGGCCGGGGCTTCTGCGCACCTGCTCCAGGAAGGTCTTGAAGTCTGGCGCGGTGATGCGGCGCGGGTTGACGACGATCACCTGCGGCACTTCGGCCAGCAGCGCCAGCGGCACGAAGTCGCGCTGCAGGTCGTAGTCGAGCTTGGGGTAGATCGAAGGCGCGATGGCATGGTGCACACCACCCATGAACAAGGTGTAGCCATCAGCCGGTGCGCGCGACGCAATGGACGCGCCCAGCGTGCCGCCGGCGCCGCCCCGGTTGTCGATGACGAGCTGCTTGCCGGTCAGTTTGGAGAACTGCCCCGACAGCGGCCGCGCGAAGGCATCGGTGCCGCCGCCCGCCGGGAAGGGCACGATCAGCGTTACCGGCTTGCTCGGCCAGGTGGATGTGGATTGCGCGCGCACGCCTGCTGCGGCCAGGGCGGCAGCGCCTGCGGTGGTGCGCAGCAGGCTGCGCCGGGTCAGATCGAATGTCATGGTTTGTCTCCTGTTGTTGAACTCACGCTTCTGTGCCCGGCCGCAACTCTTTAACGGTTGCGTTCCGGGAACAGGCCGCGTACTGCGGCCACCTCCATGTCGGGAATGCGGGCGGGCTCGGCAATGCCAAGCCCGCGCCACAGACGCACGGCATTGTCTTCGGCACCGTCGTGCCATGTTGCCTCTGGCGCGGCGGCCAGCCTTGCGGCCAGCAGCGCGTGCTCGGCCTCCAGCGCGGCCAGCGTTACCGGGCGCGCAGCATCGGGCGCGGCCAGCACGGCGATGGCGGCATCGCGGAAGGCCTGCACGTCGTCTTCCACCAGCAGATCGCAGTCGCCGGTGAGCCAGCGGTGCTTGCCGCCGGTGGTGCGCCAGACCAGCGCGCGGTCGCGCGAGTCGAACTCGTCCACGCCGTGCGATGCCTCTATCACCTCGGGGCCGGACATGGCGAGCCGGCCGGTGTCGCTCATGACGATGCGGTCGGCGCAGCGCGCGACGATGCCCATGCCGCCAAAGCAGCCGTTGGCGCCGCCGATCAACACCAGCGTGGGGGTGCCGGCGGCGCGCACGTCGAGCAGCGCGCGCATCACTTCCGACACCGCGATGAGCCCCGCATTGGCCTCATGCAGGCGCACGCCGCCAGACTCGGCCAGCAGCAGCACCGCCGCCGGCTTGTCGCGCAGCGCGCGCTGCAGCAGGCCAACCAGCTTGGCGCCATGCACCTCGCCCACGCCGCCGCCCATGAAGGCGCCCTCTTGCGCGGCGACAAAGACGCTGCGCCCCGCCAGCGTGGCCCGGCCTATGGCCACGCCGTCGTCAAAGGCCGATGGCACGCCCAGCTGCGCCAGGTGCGGGCTGGCCAGGCGCTCAGACGGCGGCAGCCATTCGTGGAAGCTGCCCTTGTCCAGCAGCAGCGCGAGGCGTTCGCGGGCGGAGCATTCGGCGTAGCTGATGGATGTCGTCATGCCTTCAACTCCGAAACTGCTTGGTCGAGTCGAAGGCTGACGACGGCAGGCGTGGCGCCCATGTCGTTGACCGACACGCGCACGCCAGCCAGCCCGTGGCGCTGGTGGAAGTCGCGCACCACGGCGTCCCAGATCGGGCCAAAGCCGCGCGCCGAGGTCTCTATGCGCACGGCGCAGTCACTGCCGGCGGCGGGCTCCAGCAGCACTTCGAGGTTGCCGGAGCCGACCACGCCGACCAGCACCGGCGCAAACGCGCCGGCCGGGTGGCTGCCGGGAAAGGAGTAGTCCAGGGTTTCAAGCCCGGGGGTGATGTCGCTCATTGAAGTACCTTCGTGCTGCGCACTGCGGTGCGAGCTTGCTTGGGGCGGCCCGGCGCGTCGCTCATGCTGTGTGTCCTACCAATTGCGGAAGCGCCGGGGCGGCTGGTACAGCCCGCCGGATGCGCGCACCAGGTCGCGCATGCCGCGCGCGGCCAGCAGATTGCGGGTGGCGTCGCGCGGGTCTATGCCCAGGTCTTGCGGGCGCTGGATGATCTTGCGGTCACGCAGGTTCTCGACCATGCGCTGGTCGCGTGCCAGGCCCACCGCCGTGTAGCCGGCCACGCCGCGGATGGCCTGCGCGCGCTCTTCGTCGTTGCGGCACAGCAGCAGGTTGGCAATGCCTTCTTCGGTCAGCACATGGCTCACGTCGTCGCCGTAGACCATGATGGGCGGCAGGGCCATGCCGGCCTGCTGCTGCAGCGTCCAGGCGTCGAGGTTTTCGACAAAGGCCGGCTGCATGTGCTCGCGGAAGGTCTCGACCATCTGCACCACCAGCTTCTGCCCACGCGGCGTGCCGGCCGCGCCGCTGCGGCCCGCGCGCGCCTGCTGGCCGGCCTTGAGCCAGGCCGGGCTGGCATGGCGCCGGCCACGTGCATCGGCGCCCATGTTGGGTGCGCCGCCAAAGCCGGCGATGCGGCCCAGCGTGGCGGTGGAGCTGTTGCCGTCCAGGTCCATCTGCAGCGTGGAGCCAATGAACAGGTCGCAGGCATAGTGGCCCGCCGCCTGGCTGAAGGCGCGGTTGCTGCGCAGGCTGCCGTCGGGGCCGGTAAAGAACACGTCGGAGCGCGCGCGGATGTAGTCCTCCATGCCCAGCTCGGAGCCAAACGAATGGATGGACTTGACCCAGCCCGCCTCTATCGCCGGGATCATGGCCGGATGCGGGTTGAGCGCCCAGTGCTGGCAGATCTTGCCCTTGAGCCCCAGCGACTCGGCATAGGTGGGCAGCAGCAACTCGATGGCTGCCGTGTCAAAGCCGATGCCGTGGTTGAGGCGCTGCACGCCGTACTCGGCATAGATGCCCTTGATCGCCATCATGGCCATCAGCACCTGGATCTCACTGATCTGCGCCGGGTCGCGCGTGAACAGCGGCTCGATGAAATGCGGGCGCGGCGCCGGCACCACAAAGCTCACCCAGTCAGCCGGGATGTCGATGCGCGGCAGCGTGGTGGTCTTGCCATCGACCAGCTCGTTGACCTGCGCGATCACGATGCCGCCAGAGAACGCCGTGGCCTCGACGATGGCCGGTGTGTCTTCGGTGTTGGGGCCGGTGTAGAGGTTGCCCTCGGCATCCGCCGCCTGCGCCGCGACCAGCGCCACGTTGGGTGTCAGGTCCACAAAGTAGCGGGCGAACAGCTCCAGGTAGGTGTGGATGGCGCCAATCTCGATGCGCCCCGCCGACACCAGCTTGGCCAGCCGCGCGCCCTGCGGGCCGGAGAAGCTGAAGTCCAGCTTGCTGGCAATGCCGTTCTCGAACACGTCCAGATGTTGCGGCAGCGCCAGCACCGACTGCACCATGTGCAGATGGTGCACCCGCTGCGCATCCAGCCCCACCAGCGCATCGGCCAGAAAGTCGGCCTGCTTCTGGTTATTGCCTTCCAGGCAGACGCGGTCGTGCGGCTCTATCACCGCTTCGAGCAGCGGGCCGATGGCATCGGTGGCCACCACCTTGCCCTGCAGTTGCGCGCCAAGGGCCTGGGCGGCGCGGGCAAGTCGTGTGGTGCGGGCTTGGGCGCGAAGGTTCCAGCGCGGGGTGTTGTCCATGGCGCTGACGGTAGTCGGCGCGCACCTTGGGATCAATCAAGGAAGGAGGCGGAAGCTTACGCTTTGCGGAATGGATGGGCGGGGGTTTTCACGGGGGTGTTTGCCGAACCAGCCTTTCGTCGGGTGCACACCTTTCGGTCAAGCGCCGCCACATGCACCTGCGATGCACTGGCGGGAACTCAGCCCTGGTACCTGCCAGGCTTGTGCCAAACGATGACCATTGCATTCATGGCGAGGGTGCCGAGGAGCGACCAAGCAATGGTTCGCCAAGGGAGGAACATTGACGCAACAACGAAGAGCAGCGCGTCGATCATCAACTGGCCCACGCCGGCGTTCAGGCCGTACCGTCTCTGCAGCCAAAGGACCACGGCGCCCGTCCCTCCCAACGATGCGTTGTGCCGGGCGAGAAAGAGGATGCCCGTGCCCAACAGCGTGCCGCCTCCGATGGCTGAGAAAGCAGGGGAAATCTCGGAAACGATCAGTGAACGGCCGAGCAGCGCAACCGCGATACCGAGTACGGTGCTCACGACCAATGTCTTTGCGCCAAAGCCTTGCCCCATGGCGACGAATGCGAAGGCGACAAATGGCGCATTCCATATCCAGACCAAGCCTCCTACAGGCTGCTGAACGAACAGGGAGAGCAGCAGCGAGAGGCCGGCGATCCCGCCTGTGATCATCTCGCCTCGGTACAGGAGGCCAATCCCGACGGCGCAGAAGAATATTCCGAGCGCCACACCGTAGAGATCCTCGCGCGTGCTGTGAGGGCGGGGCGGCACTGCGGCGGAACGTCGGTCCATTGGCCACGATCGGCGCATTTTCAGGCTTATGCCCTGCACGAAACCGCGAGCGTCACGCGCGGCTGCAGCCTCGTCCGGGTAGTGCCATATCCGTCAGTCACGGCAGTCATTGGTTTTCCAGCCGCTGGGCGACGCGTGCCGAGACCTCTCGACGCTGCCGCAACATGCCCTGCGCCGAGAGCCGGACCTTCTCGACGAGCTCTGGGGCGGCCACGCGGGGGTGGCCGCTCTGAAACGGCGGGGCCGGATCGTATTCGAGCATCAGCTGAAGCGACTTTGCGGCTTCGGCCCCGCGGAGTACTTCAAGCACGGTGAAGGCGAAATCGAGACCAGAGGTCACACCAGCACCGGTGATCCTGTTTCCATCCACGACGACCCGGTCGGGGACGATCTCGACGCCGAACAGGGCCAGTTGGTCGATAGACAGCCAATGGCATGTGGCCTTGCGTCCTGTCAGCAGACCGGCCGCCGCGAGCAACAGGGAGCCAGTGCAGACCGAGGTCACCAGTCCAGCACCGAGCGCCTGCTGGCGCAGGAATTGCATCACCTCCTCGTCGTCCATCAGCGGGGTCTGGCCGGGGCCGCCAGGCACTACCAGCACGTCGTACTGCGGGGCCTCACCGAAGCTTTGGTCGGGAATGATCGTGAGCCCGGTGTCGCCCTTGATGGGATTGCGATCCTTCCAAACCAATTCCGCGTGGCAGTCCGGCGCACGCGCCAACACTTCAAAGGGTCCAAGGATGTCCAGCGAGGTCATCATCGGGAACGCAAGCATGCCGATTCGGGTTTTATGTTTCAAGTTCATGCCGAATACTTTGCCCGGCGGCCCGGGTTCGCGTTGGACAAACAGTGCTTGTTTGTGGACACGCAACAGCAGCAAGGCGGCGGATGTCCCGGAATCAGTTGTCAAAGTCCGGCACTGTCGATTCCTCACAGAAAGACTTGCACTCAAAGCTGCCCTTCGGCAGCTACGAGGTGGGTCATGAGCAACCGACGAGAATCCATTCAAATGCTGGGTGCGCTCGCGCTGATGCAGCCGTTGCTGTCTATGTCGCAGGACTCGCACCCCAGCATGGTGAGGCTCCTGGTGGGCTTCCCGGCCGGCGCAACCGGCGATCGGATCGCAAGAGCAGTCGCACCGCTGCTGGCAACCAACCTGCAAGCCAGCGTCATCGTCGACAACAAGGCGGGGGCCGGTGGGCAGTTGGCGATCGAGTACGCAAGGGGTGCGCCATCCGATGGCAGCGTGCTGCTGCAAACCATCGGTTCTTCGATGGTCATCTACCCGCACACCTACCGCAACCTGCGCTACGACCCGGTTCACGATTTTGTTCCCCTCGGAACGGTTGCGACCGCGCCGATCGCATTCGTCAGCGCGGCGAACCTGCCGGTGAAGACACTGGCGGAGGCCGCAGCCTTGATCCGGCAAAACCAGAAGCTGGGCTTCTATGGTTCGCCCGCCTCGGGCAGCGTCTTCCATTTCTCGGGCGTTCTGTTTGCGCGCGCATTGGGCTGCGAGTTCACCCATGTCGCTTACCGTGGCTCCGCCCCCGCCCTGGCCGACGTGCTCTCCGGGCAGATTCCTTTTGCTTTCCTGGCACCCAGTGACATCCTGGAGCACCACCGCGCCGGCAAGTTGAGGATTCTTGCCGTGACCGGGCAGACGCGTGCAACGCAGCTTCCCGATGTCCCCACCTTCCCCGAGGCGGGATTCAAGGACCTGGTGAACAGGGAGTGGTTCTCGTACTTCCTTAGCCGAAGTGCGAGCCCGGAGACTGTGGCCCGCTACAGCGCCGCCCTGCGCAAGGTGGTGATGGACCATGAGTTACGTGCCATGCTGTTGGCCGCGGGGCTCGAAATCGGTGATGGAGACCCGGCACTCCTTGCAGCAACGATGCGGAACGAATATGTCCAATGGAAGCAAATTGTCAAAGACATCGGATTCGTTGCGGACTGACGCTCGTCCATCCGCGACACCGTACGGCAGGACTCGGGAAGTCGGCATCGTCGTTTTCAGCGACGTACTGCTGCTCGATGCGAGCAGCCCGGCCGATGTATTCGGCCGGGCAAACCACCATTTGCGCCGCCCGGACCAGCCCGATCGCTATCGGCTCACCGCGATCTCTTCGTTCGGAGGTGAAGTCGTGACTTCGTCGGGGCTGCGTCTTCAAACCAGCGCGCTACCGCCCCCAGAGATATGCGCGTTCGACACGCTGATCATTGCCGGCGGGCCCGGTGTGATGAACGCCAAACATGACCTCCACCTGAGCAATTGGCTGCAGGCCGTCGAGCCGCGCGTGCGACGGATCGGGTCGGTGTGCACCGGCGCATATGTGCTCGCGGAGTCCGGCTTTCTTGCCGGAAAGCGGGCGACGACGCATTGGGGGCATGTCGCCCGTTTCGTACAGCTGTACCCTGACGTTTGCGTCCTTGAGGATGCCCTCTTCACGCGCGACGCAAAATTCTTTACCTCGGCTGGAGCAACGGCGGGCATCGAGCTTGCCCTGAGCCTGGTGGACGAGGATTTTGGCCGCGAGCTTGCGCTGGCTATTGCACGCGAGCTGGTCGTCTTCAGGGTACGTTCTCCGGGCCAAGGGCAGCGAAGCGCTGCTCTGGACGCCTACGGTGGCACATCGGACCGCCTGAGCCGGGCAACGGACTACATCCTGGCCCATCTGGAGGACGGCGTCACGGTGGAGCAGGTGGCCGAGCACGTGTGCCTTGGTACGCGCCAGCTGTCCCGCACGTTCAAGGAAGTCTTTGGTCTTTCGCCAAGCGAATACATCCGCGCGGCGCAGGTCGACTTGGCGCGTGAACTGCTTTCAGGCAGCCATCTGTCGATGGACAAAATCGCCCTGCGCTGTGGCTTCTCTGGACGTCAGCAAATGGTGCGCGTCTTCGAACGCGTACTGGGGCTTGCGCCGATGGCATTCAGAGAGCAGCTCGATGTGCACCGGAAGCCGGAAGCGGCAGCACGCCCGCGGGGCAGGCACGGCAGTAGTCGCCACGCGGCTTGAATACCTACGTGGGACCTTCGGATGAAGGTCAGGTTTGGAGAAAAGCGCATGGCCGCTGCGGACCCGCTGCGCCGCTCCAAATGCCCCCACACCACCCCAAGGCCATTCACAAACCCGACGGACAAGCACGCTAACATCAAACAATCCATCCAGCTGGATTGTTATGTCCCTAGCCAATCGCCGCCCCAAGCAACCCGAACTCGTCCGCCAGCAACTGCTGGATGTCACCCTGCAGATCGTCGCCACCGAAGGCGCACACGCGGTGACGCTGGATGCGGTGGCCAAGCGGGCACAGGTCACCAAGGGCGGGCTGCAGCACCACTTTCCCAGCAAGCAGGCGCTGCTCGATACCTTGTTCGATACGCTGTTTGCGGACTTCGAGGCGCAACTGCAGCAGATGCTGGAGGCGGAAGAAGACACGCCCGGGCGGCATGCGCGCGCCTACATCAAGCTGGTTTTTGACAATGCAAGCGATGTCGCCACGCACCGCGCGGTTCTTTCGCTGGGCCTGAGCTGGGCGCCCTATGCCGCGCGCTGGCGCGACGCTTGCGCTGCGGCCTTGCTGGCCGATGGCGGGGATCGGGGCAATGCCAACCGGCTTTTGCTGTGCCGGCTGGCCGCAGATGGGTTGTGGTCGGCGCAGATGTTCGACATCTACGCGCTGGACACCGCGCGGCGGGCCGATCTGCTGGCCCTGCTCTTGAAGCTCTGCAGCGAAGAGCCCGCATGAGCTATTGGAACTACGGCTTCCTCGCGATTGCCATCGTGAGCGAAGTGATTGCCACTGCCGCCCTGAAGGCGACCGAGGGCTTTACCAAGCCCGTGCCCAGCGTGATCACGGTGCTGGGCTACGCAACGGCCTTCTACTTTCTGTCGCTCACGCTGAAGACACTGCCCACGGGCGTGGCCTACGCCACATGGTCGGGGGTGGGCATCGTGCTGATCTCGCTCATAGGCTGGCTGTACTACAAGGAAAGCCTGAATGTCCCCACCATGCTGGGCATGGCCATGGTGATTACGGGCGTGGCCGTCATCAACCTGTTTTCGAAAGCGCATTGAACATGCAGGCAGCCAGCATGGACGACGAACAATGGATCACCGGTTTTGCGGCGCAGGCGGCTTGCCGCTGGCCCTGCATGGCGACGGAATCCCTCACCGAGCTTGCCCGTGGACTGGCCACCGAGCCGCACTGGCGGGAGCTTGAACCCAGCATGGGCGCAGACAACTACGTGCGCTCGATGGAAGAGCTGTGCTGGGTGGAGCCCAGCGCCATGGAGCTGAGCATCGACATGGAGGGCGCCAGCGCGCAAAGCCTTGCGCTGGGCGTGGCGGCGGCGCTGGAGGTGTTCCGGGCGGCCAATGTATCGCCGGCGGCCGGTGCGCGCGCCATCTTTGCCCGCGATTCATGGGGCGCGCTGGGCTACCCGGAAGAAGCCCTGCCGGCCGCGACCTTCCTGGATGCGGCACGCGCCTGGGAAAAGGCCGAACTGGCCGCGCACCAGGCGTGCTGCGGGGACACGGCGGCCAGCCCGCAGGCCTGCACGCTCAGGCTGGGCTGGCGGGTGCCGGAACAACAGACTTACCGGGCCTATGAAAGATCAATGCGATGACGATTGAACTGAGCAAGGACGCGCGCAAGGCCGCCGTGTCCTCCATAGAGCGGTTCTTCCGCGAGAACATGGACGAGCCCATAGGCAACGTCACCGCCGGCCAACTGCTGGAGTTCTTCCTGAAGGAGATCGGGCCAACCATCTACAACCGCGCCGTGACGGATGTGCAGGAGCGCGTGCAGGCGCAGGTGATGGAGCTGGACATCGAGATCCACGAGCAAGAGTTTGCGTACTGGCGCACGCCTCATGGCCGCGGTGGATGACTACTGCAGGCGCACCCTGAGCAGGATCAACACCAGCGCAACGGCTGGAGCGCACAAAGACCAGAAGCCCGCCAGCCGGTAGCCCAGGCCACCAGCAATCGCCCCCACGGCAAAGGCAAGCACCGCCGGCCAGGTCTTGCGCATGCGCTCCCGGGTCCCAGGTGCGGCGGCGCCGCTCATGAGGTCGACCAGGTCGATCACGATCTGGGTGACGTTTCCGGTCATCACCGTGGTCGGCCCCAGATAGGCAAAGGTGAGCCGGGACGCGGTGTTCTGCACCGCCATGGTGGCCACCCCAACCATGCCCACGATGATGGTGGGCCAGGCGTCAGCGCTGCCAAAGGGTTCCGCCCAGACGCCGGCCAGCATGAAGGCCAGCAACAGCACGAGTTCGGCGGTCACCACCGGCACGGCGACGGCGCGCTGCCTGCGCTCCAGCAACAGCAGATAGGCACGCGTGCCCGCAACGCCGAGCACGAACATCGGCAGGGCCAGCAGCTTGCCGATGACGCCCGGGTGCCCGTTTGCCACCGATGCACCAACAAGCACGAAATTGCCAGTGACATGCGCGGTAAACATGCCAAACAGCGCAACAAAGCCCAGGGTGTCTACAAACCCCGATGTGAAGGCCTTCAGCGTGCTCACTACGCGCACCTCGTGTTCAGGCTGTGGGTTCATGGCTTGCCCTTGTGTCTGTTGCACTGGCCAGCACGGCCGCCAGCGCGAGGCCGCCTACCAAGCCGATGTGTTCAAGAAAGGTATTGAACTCCCGAAAGCGCTCAGCCGGATCATGAAAGGCCCAGAAGTTGTGTGCAACCAAGGTGGCAAGCATGGTGAACACGCCCAGGGAACCGGCGGCAAGCCAGGACAGCCGGCCGACGATCAGCAGGGCCGACGCGCCCAGTTCAACGGCAATGGTCAGGGCTGCAACCGCCCACGCCGGCGCCAGGCCGAAGTGCTGCGCCTCCGCTACCGCGCCCTGGAAGTCGAACAGCTTGCCAAAGCCGCCCCACCAGAACGCGCAGGTGAGCGCGATACGCGCCAGCAGTGCAAACAAGGGCGCGGCCAGCAACGCACGGATAGGCTGCGGAACGGGCGCCATCACACCGCCCAGCAGCCGCAGCCGAAGGCCCCCCAGAAGCCCTGCGCGTCACTGGCAGGAATCTGGCGGCCGAGCGTGGCGGCATGCTGGTGGCCGTGGACCCCGCAGGCCGTGCTGCAGTTGCACAGCGCCGCCATCCGCGCTGCGCCTGGCTGGCCCAGCCGGCGCTGCTGGTAGCCACCAAAGCGCTTGACGGGGGACCACTCTGGCAGCACCGGCGGCAGGGGTGGTGCCAGGTCGCTGAACTCGGCCTCGCCATGCACGACTTCACCGCCCAGCACGGTCAGCACCGACGACAGATGCGCGATGTCGCTCTCCGGGACCTTGAAGTAATCCTGCGACAGCACCGCCAGGTCCGCCAGTTGGCCAACCACCATGCTGCCCTTCTTGCCTTCTTCGCTGGAGAACCAGGTGTTGGCCTGGGTCCACAGCCGGAGCGCCTGCTCACGGTCGAGCCGGTTGGCGGGCGGGTAGAGCTGGGCGCCGCCCACGGTCTTGCCGGTCACCAGCCATGACAGGGACACCCACGGGTTGTAGCTGGCCACGCGCGTGGCATCGGTGCCCGCGCCCACCGGCACGCCCGCGGCCAGCATGCGCGCGATTGGCGGCGTGGCCTCTGCCTGCCGGGCGCCGTAGCGCTCGCTGAAATACTCACCCTGGTAGGCCATGCGGTGCTGGATGGCAATGCCGCCCTTGAGCGCCGCGATGCGGTCTATGTTCTTGTCGCTGATGGTTTCCGCATGGTCGAAGAACCAGTGCAAGCCATCGAAGGGGATCTCGCGATTGACCTTCTCGAACACGTCGAGCGCCCGGTCAATCGACTCGTTGTACGTGGCATGCATGCGCCAGGGCCAGCGGTTCTGCACCAGCACGCGCACCACGCGCTCCAGGTCTTCTTCCATGTTCTGCGGCAGCTCGGGCCGCGGCTCGCGGAAATCTTCGAAGTCGGCAGCGGAGAACACCAGCATCTCGCCGGCGCCGTTGGCGCGGTAGCTGTCGTCGCCCTGGCCTGGCTTGACCAGCCCGGCCCAGCGCGTGAAATCCTCGGCCTCGCTGCCGGGTTTCTGTGTGAAGAGGTTGTACGCAATGCGCAGCGTGAGCTGCTTGTCGGCGTGCAGCTTCTCGATGATCTCGTAGTCGTCCGGGTAGTTCTGGAAGCCGCCACCGGCATCTATCACGCTGGTCACGCCCAGGCGGTTGAGCTCACGCATGAAATGGCGGGTGGAATTCAACTGCAGCTCGGGCGGCAGCTTCGGGCCCTTGGCCAGGGTCGCATACAGGATGGTGGCGTTGGGCCGCGCCAGCAGCAGCCCGGAGGGCTCGCCGGCCGCATCGCGCACGATCTCGCCGCCCGGGGGATTGACCGAATCCCGCGTGTAACCCACGGCGCGCAGGGCAGCGCGGTTGAGCAGCGCCCTGTCGTACAGGTGCAGGATGAACACTGGCGTGTCGGGCGCCGCAGCATTGAGTTCGTCCAGCGTCGGCAGGCGCTTCTCGGCGAACTGGTGCTCGGTAAACCCCCCGACGACTCGTACCCACTGCGGTGAGGGCGTGGCCTGCGCCTGGCGCTTGAGCATGGCCATCGCATCGGCCAGCGACGGCACACCGTCCCAGCGCAGTTCCATGTTGTAGTTGAGGCCACCCCGGATGACGTGGATGTGACTGTCGATCAGGCCCGGGATGGCACGTCGGCCGCGCAGATCGATCACGCGCGTTTGCGGGCCGCGTGTCGGCATGATGTCCTTGGCATCGCCAATGGCGCTGAAGCGGCCGCCGGTGATCGCCACCGCCTCGGGGTCGGGCTGCGCCCGGTCCAGCGTGGTGAAGCGGCCGTGAGTGAGGATCAGATCAGGGTGCATGGTGTACATCTTTCATGGGGGGCGAGGCTGGAGGTGCATTGGCAGCACTGGACGTCGCGGCCGCAGGGGCATGCAGGTGGCTGCGGACCGCCGAGACCGCCTGCTCGCCAGCCACCATGCCCAGCAGGCCGATCAGTGCGATGACCGGCGGCGCGGGCGAGCGGACCTGCAGCAGCCCGTAGAGTGCGCCAACGCCCAGCCCGACGATGAGAGACAGCATGTAGTTCATCCAGTTTCTTGCCAACATTTCACTTTTTGAAAGATATCCCGGCGTATCAAACTGTTCAATACAGGATTGCGCAACATAAGATTCCACTTTTCGGAAAATACGGCAGCTAGGGCTATGGCAGACCAGATCAACGACCTCAAACTTCTGACCCGGCTCGTGGCTGCCGGCAGCCTCTCCAAGGCAGCGTTGGAGCTGGAAAGCTCACCGCCGGCCATGAGCCGACGCCTGGCCGCCATGGAGGCGCGGCTGGGCGTGCGCCTGATAGAGCGCCACTCGCGCCGCTTCATGCTGACGGAAGAGGGGGCGCTGCTGCACGAACGCGCGGTGCGCATCCTGCGCGACGTGGACGAGGCAGAGGCCGAGGCATCGGCCAGGGGCGACGCGGTTGGCGGCCTGCTGCGCATAGGCGTGCCGACCGAGTTGGGGCGCCGCGTGATCGCGCCCTTGCTGGCGCAGTTCCGGGAGCGCTGCCCATCGCTCGAAGTGCTGTTGGTGCTGTCGGACGCGGGGCTTGACCCGGTGGAAGACGAGCTGGAGATGGTGCTGCGCAACGGCATGCCCGACGACCCGACCGTAGTCGTGCGCAAGCTGCTCACCAGCCGCCGCGTCGTCTGCGCCACACCGGACTATCTGGCCCGGCACGGCATGCCGATGCGGCCCGGCGACCTGCTGCAGCACGATTGCATCCGGCTCGTCAGAGGACGTCGCGTGTTTGACGAGTGGCCCTTTCTGGAGGACGGCAAGCGCCGCGTGGTGACCGTGCGCGGCACCCTCTCCAGCACCAGCGGCGAAGTGCTGCACGACTGGGTGCTGGCCAGCATGGGCATCGGCCTCAAGGCGTTGTGGGACGTAGAGGCCGACCTGCGACAGGGCCGGCTGACAGAGTGCCTGGCCGACCATTGGTGCGACGAGATCGCGCTGTACGCATGCTTCCCCAGCCGCGCCCATATGCCACGGCGCGTGCGCGCCTTCACCAACTTTCTAGTGGAGGCGCTGGCGACTTTGGCGCCTGCGCAGACGGTGCTTGCGTGAGCGAGACCTCTTCCCTGCACTGGACCATCCACTGCGACGGCAGCGCCATGCCCAACCCCGGGCGCATGGGCCTGGGGGCCGTGCTGGTGGCGCCCGATGGCACGCGGCACACGCTGTCGCGGGCCACGCACACCATCGGCTGCAACAACGAGGCCGAGCTGCTGGCGCTGATGGCGGCCTTGATCGAGCTAAGAAAGCACAAGGCCACGGCGCTGCAGATCTACAGCGACAACAGCATCCTGGTCGAGCAACTGGGCCCGCGCGCCGGCCCGCCCATTGCCCCCATCGCCCGCCTGGCGGATCTGTTTGACGAAGCGCGTGCATTGCTGGACAGCTTCGACAACGCCCGCCTGCAATGGATACCGCGCCACCGCAACGGCGAGGCCGATACACTGGCGCGTGCGGCGCTGGGCATGGCGCCGAAGGCGCCGCCCAAGCCGTTTAAAAAGCGGCGGCGCTAGCCGCATTGCTCCCCGCTCGCCCTTAGCCGGTCGTTGGGCTGGCAGATGCGGGTAGGGCTTCGACAAGCTCAGCCCGAGCGGGATGTGGGCTCAGTTGCCCAGGCCGACGAACATGTTCTGCACGTCGTCGTTGGCGTCGATGGCCGCAAGGAAGTCTTCCACCTCGGCCAAATGCTCGGCGCTCAGCGTGGCCGGATCGACCGGGTTCTTGGCCTTGTAGCCCAGCTTGGCCGACAGCACGGTAAAGCCTTGCGCCGGCAGGGCGCGGCTCACCAGGTCCAGGTCGGTCGGGTCGGTCAGGAACAGGGTGGAGCCGTCTTCCTCTGCCGGCTCGAAATCCTGCGCGCCGGCCTCGATGGCGGCCAGCTCGGGGTCAGCGCCCGGCGTGGCGGGCTCGGCTTCTATCAGGCCCAGGTGGTCGAAATCCCAGGCCACCGAGCCCGAGGTGCCCAACTGGCCCTTGCGGAACAGCACGCGCATCTCGGGCGCGGTGCGGTTCACGTTGTCGGTCAGGCATTCGACCATCACCGGCACGCGGTGCGGGCCGTAGCCCTCGTACATCACGTGCTCGAAGTTCACGGTCTCGCCGGTCAGGCCGGCGCCCTTCTTGATGGCGCGCTCCAGCGTCTCCTTGGGCATGGACACCTTGCGTGCCTGCTCTACCACCAGCCGCAGCTTGGAGTTGGCGGCCGGGTCCGCGCCGCTGCGCGCGGCAACCATGATTTCCTTGGCAAGCTTGCCAAAGAGCTTGCCGCGCGCGTCTGCTGCAGCGGCCTTGCCTTTGGCTTTCCATTGGGCGCCCATGTGATCTTCCTTCGTGTTCTGGCGCACGTGGCGCCCGGTGTCTGGTGTGTTGCGGAAAGGGGCTGGTTATAAACCACCGGCGCCTGCAATGCGCGCGGCCGTCTTCCGGGTCGTGGTGGCGACGAAGGCCAGCAGGCGCTCCGACAGGCTGTGCGCCGCACGGGGCAGCAGGGGTGCCATGGCCTCAGCCGCTTGTGCAATGGCACCGGGCAGGACCTGCGCCATGTCTGCGGCCACCTTGCGCACAAAGGCCGGCTGCATGCGCAGCGCTACCGCCATGCCGTCGATCTGCGCGCGGCCTATGGCGCCCGGCAGGGTCTCGCCGCCGATGGCGAATGCAAACTCCGGCGACAGGCCCGGGTACAGGCGCGTGCACATCAGGTCGTAGAAGGGCGTCAGGCGCACGCCCTGCTCCGGTCGGTAGTAGACCGACAGGTTCTTGGCGTGGCTGTCGTTGTTGCCCACGTAGAGATTGAAGAACACCCAGCGCAGCAGTTCACGCAGGTCCAGCGCTGGCTGGCTGCTGTAGCGGCGGACCAGCTCGGCGCAGGCGGCCAGGCTGGGGCCGCCTTCCTTCTCGTACTTGTGCTCTGACACAGTGCCGACCAGCTGGCACATGTCGTACTGCACCAGCCGGCCCAGGCTGCCATCGGCGCGCAGGGTGCGGTCAAAGCGGCGCACCACGCAGGATTGGGTCACCGGTTCGTAGAACACCTCGGCCGTGGGCAGGCCGCACAGCGCGGCGGCACGCATCACGATGGCCTCGTTGGCGGCGGATTGCCAGACCTGGCCCAGCCGCCGGATGTCGGGCTTCAAGATGTGCGTGGAAGGCGCCGTGCCCTGCGGCAGGCGCGGCGCGCCGTCGCCGAAGATTGCCAGGCTGGCCTTGTCCTGCGCGCCGGCCAGGGAGATGCGCGCGCCCTCGCTCGCAAGATCCATCGCGGCGGCCAGGGGCGCATTCAGGCGCTGCGCCAGCGCCTCCCAGGTAGTCGGCTCGTAGCGCGGCGCGGCAGGCGCTTGCCCCGCCGGCAGCATGACGAAGGCCCCGGCGGTATCGCCCGCCACTTCCAGCAGCAGCGAGAACAGGGTCGAGGCCTTCTTCTGCTGCGCCAGGTACTGCCGCAGCTCGCCCTCGGGCAGCAGGTTCTCAAAAAACGCCAGTACCGCCGGGCCGCTTTGCAGCCCCGGCTGCAGCGCGATGGCAGCCACGGCCATGGGCCGCGGCTGCGCCAGCCAGCCGGGCGCATAGGCGAAGGCCAAGGGCGATGTGTCGTGGAGGACGCCAGCCAGTTGCGCGTCCAGGTACAGGTCGAGCTGCGTGGGGCGCGCTGCCATCACGGTACCCGGGGGGTCTTGGGCCGCAGCACCAGCTCCAGCCCCAGCAGATCGATCAGGTCCAGCACCTTCTGCAGCTGCACCGTGGGCTTGCCGCGCTCCAGCTCGACGATGAAGCGGTTGCCGGTATTGCCCAGGCCCGCGACCTCTTGCTGCGTAAGCGCCTGCTGCCGGCGCTGCGCGCGCACCAGCGCACCCAGATCGATGGCCGAGCGGACGGGCTGGCCTGGGCCAATCCCATTACCGAGCGGTAATGGATTTACTTGCGTGTCCATAGATGCCCCGTTAAGTTACCGATCAGTAACTTTACTTGGATTTTCTGATGCAAGTCAATGAAAATTACCGATCAGGACAATCTACATCTATCCCAAGCGCCCCGCCCCCACCACCACCCGGCAGACCGAGGCCAACAGCAGCAGATCCGGGTCGCGCTCGCGTGGCTTCAGGAAGGACAAGCCGATGGACTGGCGCGCGCGGTACTTTTCCTCCAGCGCGATGAACTGCAGCTTGTGGCCGAAGATGCTGCGCACGCGCCCGGGCAGCAGGGTGTAGCCGACGCCGCCGCTGACCAGGTTGGCCAGCGAGAAGATGTCGCCGACCTGCATCGCCACCTCGGGCGCGAAGCCGGCCACCTCGAACGCGCCGCGAAAGCCGCGCTGGGTGGCAAAGCCTTCGCCCAAGGACACAAAGCGCTCTTGGGCGCAGTTGCGCAGGTCGATGGACTGCAGCGCCGCATAGGGCGAGCCCAGCGGGGCGGCAAAGTACATGTCGTCTTCCAGCAGCGGGAGCGAGACGATGCCGGGCTCGGGGTCTGGCAGGGCCATCAGGGTGGCGTCTAGCGTGCCCTGGCGCAGTTTCTCCAGCAGCTCGGCGTTGGAGCCCAGCACCAGCTCGGCCTGCAGGTTGGGGCGGCGCTGGCGCAGGCCAACGATGACCTCGGGCACGAGCTGGATGGTGAGCGAGTAGAGCGAGCCGAGCTTGATGCGCCCGTCGGCGTGGCCGGCGGCGGCGCGGGTGGCGCGCAGGCCTTCGGCCATGCTGCCCAGCACCTCGCGCGCGACCTCGGCCAGCACCTGGGCGGCTTCGGTCGGGATCAGGTTGCGGCCCTGGTGGCGAAACAGCGCGCAGCGCGCGCCCTCTTCCAGCGAATGCAGCGCACGGTGCACGCTGACGGCGCTGGTGCCCAGGCGCTCGGCGGCGCGGGCCAGGTTGCCGGTGTCCATGAAGGCCAGCAGTACCTCCAGCTTGCGAAAGCTGATGTCATCGTCGATGCGGGGCAGGCCGGCGTTGGTCATGCGGCGATGCTAGCCGGCATTAGCATGGCGCCCTGTTTCGTCTGCCCTCGCCATGCCATCCACTACCGAGTCTTCCACCCATCGCGCGGCCTATGCGCCGCCTCCCAGCAGCCTGCCGCGCCGGCTGCGGCGCGTGCTGTCGCTGCATGATTTCGAGGCCGCCGCGCAGCGCCACCTGCCGCGGCCCTTGTTTGGCTATATCGCCGGCGCGGCCGAGGACAACATGGCGCGCACGGCCAACCGCCAGGCCTTTGCCGCGCACGCGTTTCGCACGCGGGTGATGGTGGACGTGTCGCAGCGCAGCCAGGCCGTCACGCTGTTTGGCAAGCGCTATGCCTCGCCCTTTGGCGTGGCGCCGGTGGGCATCAGCGCGCTGTCGGCCTATCGCGGCGACCTGGTGCTGGCGCAGGCGGCGCAGGGCGCGGGCGTGCCGGCGATCATGAGCGGCTCGTCGCTGATCCGCATGGAGGACGTGGCCCAGGCCGCGCCGGGCACCTGGTTCCAGGCCTACCTGCCAGGCAAGCGCGAGCGCATCAGCGCACTGATAGACCGCGTGGCTGCGGCCGGCTTCGAGACGCTGGTGCTGACGGTGGACATCCCCGTCTGGGCCAACCGCGAGAACAACGTGCGCACCGGCTTCTCTACCCCGCTGCGGCCCAGCCTGCGGCTGGCCTGGGACGGGCTGACGCACCCGCGCTGGCTGCTGGGCACCTTTGCGCGCACGCTGCTGGCGCACGGCATGCCGCACTTCGAAAACTCCTTTGCCGAGCGCGGCGCACCAGTGGTGTCGGCACGCGCGGTGCGCGACACCACCGGCCGCGACCACCTCGACTGGAGCGACGTGGCCGCCATCCGCAAACGCTGGCAGGGCCCGCTGGTCATCAAGGGCATCCTGCACCCGGACGACGCGCGGCTGGCGCTGCAGCACGGCGCCGACGGCGTGATCGTCTCCAACCACGGCGGGCGCCAGCTGGACGGTGCCGCCGCGCCGCTGCGCGTGCTGCCGTCCATCGTCGATGCGGTGGGCGCGCGCATGCCGGTGATGCTCGACAGCGGCGTGCGCCGTGGCGGCGATGTGCTCAAGGCGCTGGCGCTGGGCGCGGCCTGCGTGTTTGTGGGCCGGCCCTTCATGTACGCCGCCGCCGTGGGCGGCCGCGCCGGCGTAGACCACGCCATGGACCTGCTGCGCGCCGAGGTGGACCGCGACCTGGCCATGCTGGGCCTGGCCGATGTCGCGGCACTGGATGCGAGCTGCTTGCTATCTAATTAGTAGCTAATAGCCCAGGCAGGGCCTTGGCAAAAGGCATATTTCTTCAAAATTCCTGACGCACAGGCGTCCCTGCCGGACGGCCACCACAAGGTGCTCGCCCTAGACTGCCGGCTGCGCTTGCCGTGCCCGTCAAGCTATGCTATTAATAGCTATCAGCCCAGGCAGCTATTGGGCTGAAGCCATATTTGACCCATACAACCTGGAGAAACTTGCGATGGCCATCTGGCAAAAACCCCTGAGCCTCGAGATCCTGCGCGCCCACCACGCCGACACCGCGCCCGAACTGCTGGGCATGGAGTTTCTGGAGGTGGGCGATGACTTCATCCGTGGCCGCGTACCGGTGGACAAGCGCACGCGCCAGCCCTACGGCATCCTGCACGGCGGCGTGTCGGTGGTGCTGGCGGAAACGCTGGGCTCTTGCGGCGCGGCCTACAGCAGCCCGGAAGGCCACCGCGCCGTGGGCCTGGACATCAACGCCAACCACATCCGCTCCGCCAGCGAGGGCTGGGTGACCGGTACCGCGCGGCCGGTGCACATTGGCCGCACCACGCAGGTCTGGCAGATCGACATGGTGAATGACGCGGGGCAGTTGACCTGCGTGTCGCGCATCACGATGGCGGTATTGGCTCCTCGCTGAGGGCCGTACTGTTCCAGTAGCTCCGTTCGCCCTGAGCCGGTCGTTGGGCTGCTAGGTACGGGCCCAGGCTTCGACAAGCTCAGCCCGAACGGGGGGCGAATCAAGCCAAGCGCCGCGCCCCACGCGCATCGCGCTCGGCCGCACCAGCGCGCAGCAGCGGCACCAGCGCGCGGCCATAGTCATCGGCGTCGGTGCGCGGGTCAAAGCCGCGGAACAGGAAGTTGTGCACGCCCAGGTCGTAATAGGCCAATAGCGCCGCGCTCACCTGCTCGGGCGTGCCGACGATGGCGGTGGTGTTGCCCGGTGCATTGGTGGCGCTGGCCACGCCCATGAATAGGCGCTCGTCCAGCACCTCGCCCTTCTTGACCAAGGCCAGCAGGCGGCGCGAGCCCTCGTTCTCTGCCTGCGGCGGTGGCACGTGGCCGCCAAACACGGGCGACTTGGCGCTCCACAGGCCGACCTCGCGCGTGCGCTCGGCGATCTCGCGGGCGCGCTGCCAGGCCAGCGCCTCGGTGTCGTCGACGATGACGCGGATCGAGATGCTGAAGCCCGGGTCGCGGCCCCGGGGCACGGCGGCGGCGCGCACGCGGGCGATCAGCTCGCGCGTGCCCTCCAGCGTCTCGCCCCACAGCGCGTACAGATCGGCATGCCGCGCCGCCACGCGGATGGCGGCATCCGACGCGCCGCCAAAGCTGATCGGGATGGCCGGCTGCTGCAGCGGCTTTAGCTCAGAGAACGCGCCGGCCACGCGGTAATGCTGCCCCTGGTAGTCGATAGGCGCCGGGCTGCGCCAGATGCGGCGCACGATGTCCAAAAACTCATCCGTGCGCTCGTAGCGCTGGTCGTGGTCTAAAAAATCGCCGTCGCGCTGCTGCTCGGCATCGCGGCCGCCAGTAACCACGTGCAGTAGCAGGCGCCCGCCGGTGAAGTGGTCCAACGTGGCGAGCTTGCGCGCGGCCAGTGTCGGCGCAACAAAGCCGGGCCGGTGCGCCAGCAGAAACTTGAGCCGCTCGGTAACGCCTGCGGCGCGCGCGGCGGTCAGAAAGTTGTCGGCCCAGCCCGCGTTGTGCGGCAGCAGCACGCCATCGAAGCCGGCCGCTTCATGGGCACGGGCCACGCGCTCGATGTGGGCAATGTCAAAGGCCGGGCCCTCGGCCGGAATGGTCTCGGAGAACAGCCGGGGGTAGAGCGTGCCGAAGAGCGATAGCGTCATGGATGTACCTTGCGGAGAAAGTCAGGCCTGGATGCCGGCACGCGCGATCACCTGGTTGTTCACCGCGATCTCGGACTTGAGCAACTGCGTGATCTGCGCCTGGGATAGAGGCGCGATCTCCACGCCCAGCGCCTTCAGCTCAGCCACCACCGCCGCATCGCGTGCCAGCGCGTCGTAGGCCTGCAGCAGCGCTTGCACCACGGCCGGCGGCGTGTGCGCCGGCACGGCGGCCAGGAAGAAATTGGTGGCCTCCCAGCGCGGCACGCCGGCCGCGTCGATGGCCGGCACGCCGGGCAGGTCAGGCGCCGAGCTGGCACCCGAATAGGCCAGGCCGCGCAGCTTGCCGGCGCGCACATAGGGCGCGGCCAAAGGGTCCAGCACCAGTTGCACGTGGCCGGCCACCGCATCGTTGAGCGCGGGTGCCGAGCCACGGTAGGGCACGTGCACGATGTCAATGCCGGTGCGCAGCCGCAGGTACTCGCCCGCGATATGGCCGCCGGTGCCATTGCCCGCCGTGCCGTAGTTGATGCGGCCCGGGTTGCGGCGCGCGTAGTCCAGAAACTCTGCCAGCGTGGTGGCCGGCACCGAAGGGTGTACCGCCAACACGAAGCGGATATGGCCCAGGAAGCCCACCGGCACCAGGTCAGCCAGCGGGTCATAGGAAGCCCCCAGCACCTGTGGCGCCGAGGTGAGGTTGCCGCTGGAGGCGTTGAGCAGCGTGTAGCCGTCGGCCGCGCCCTGCGCCACGGCCGCCGTGCCCAGCGTGCCGCCGGCACCGCCGCGGTTGTCCACCACCACCGGCTGGCCCAGCAAGGCCGACAGCCTGCGGCCGGCCACGCGGGCCACCAGGTCGTTGGTGCCACCGGGCGGGTAGGGCGACACCAGGTGCAGCGCGCGCTCTGGATAGGCCTGGGCGTGGGCCGCGCCCCAGGGGCTTGCGGCGATGGCGCCGCCGGCCGCGCCCACGGTGAAGAGAAAACGGCGGCGGCTGCGATGGTGGATCATGGTGCGGCCCATTCTGGGAAGCAGCGCCACCGCCGGCAACGAAGAAGGCCGCATGAGTTCATGCAGGCGCCAAGCAAGCCACGGAACGCGCATGCTTATGCGCAAATCTTCGTAGCCCGCAGCAGCCTGCGGCCGATATGGTCGCGCGCTTATTGCCCCTTGATCGCCTCGCCATGTCCGATACCGCCGTCGCCGAACCGCTTGCCACCCAACCCACCGTGGCTGCCCCCGCCATCAACGCCAGCACCCTGCAGCAGTGGCTGCAGGACGGCGGCGAGATCGCCCTGCTGGACGTGCGCGAGCATGGCCAGTACGGTGAAGGCCACCCCTTCTTCGCGGTGCATCTGCCCTACAGCCGGCTGGAGCTGGAAGCGCCGCGCCTGGTGCCGCGTGCCAGCACGCGCACCGTGGTGTTCGACGATGCGGCCTCGCCCGGCGTGGCGGCGCGCGCGGCAGCGCGGCTGGCCGCGCTCGGCTACAGCCAGGTGTCGGTGCTGGCCGGCGGCGCAGAGGCCTGGGCCGCCACCGGGCGCGCGCTGTTCCAGGGCGTGAACCTGCCAAGCAAGACCTTTGGCGAGCAGGTGGAGCACGCCTTCGACGTACCCCACATCAGTGCCCAGGAGCTGGCCGCGCGCCTGCAAAGCGGCGAGCCGCTGGTGCTGCTGGATGGCCGCACGCTGGAAGAGCACCACAAGATGACCATCCCGGGCGCGATCCCCGTGCCCAACGGCGAGCTGGCCCTGCGCTGGCGTGCGCTGGTGCCTGACGCCACCACGCCCGTGGTGGTGCACTGCGCCGGCCGCACGCGCAGCATCATCGGCGCGCAGATCCTGCGTGACCTGGGCCTGCCCAACCCGGTGCTGGCACTGGAGAACGGCACCCAGGGCTGGGCCCTGGCCGGCCTGGCGCTGGAGCGCGGCAGCAAACGCACGCTGCCCGCCGCCCCCGACGCCGCGCAACAAGACACGGCCCGCGCCGACGCCCAGGCCTTTGCCCAGCGCAGCGGCGTGCCAGTGCTGAGCGTTGCCGCCGCGCAGGCCTGGCTGGATGACGCCGCACGCAATACCTTTGTCTTCGACGTGCGCACCGCTGGTGAATTCACCGCCGGCAGCCTGCCCGGCGCGCGCCATGCGCCCGGCGGCCAGCTGCTGCAGGCGGCCGACCTGCAGTTGGCCGTGCGCGGCGCGCGCGTGCTGCTGCTGGACGACGAGGGCATCCGCGCGCCCGTGGTGGCCGCCTGGCTGCAGCGCCTGGGGCTGGAGGCCGCCGTGGTCGAAGGCGGCACCCGGGCTGCGCTGCGCGTGCCCCGCACGCCCGCATTGCCGCTGCCGCCGGCCGTGCCTGAGCGCACGGCTGAAGAGTTGTCCACGCTGCGCCAGGCGCCGGGCCGCCAGCCGCTGGTGATAGACCTGCGGCCGTCCCAGCTCTACCGCCACCGCCATGCGCGCGGCGCCGCCTGGTCGATCCGCCCGCGCCTGGTGGCCGACGTGCGCGCCGCCACGCAGGGTGACCACCTGCGCCCGGTGCTGTTGCTGGCCACGGAAGAAGCCGTGGCCCGCCTGGCCGCGCAAGACCTGCGCGAGGCCGGCTGGCAGTCGCTGGCCTGGGCCCCGGCCGCCGCCACCGAGCCCGCCGGCTGGCCACAAGAGTCGACACCGAACCTGCCCACCGACCACGACGCGATCGACTACCTGTTCTTTGTGCACGACCGGCACGACGGCAACCTGGACGCGGCGCGCCGCTATCTGGAATGGGAAACCGGCCTGCTGGCCCAGTGCGCGCCAGAGGAACTGGCGGTGTTCCGCCTGCCCGCCGCAGCACATATCGATATCTGAAAGCCTTCCTTGTAGGGGTGTAGGGGGCGCGGGAAGATGCGCCCCTTTCTTCGTTTCAGTCTGATTCCATGCAGCCAGCGCACCTCTTTCGCCCCGCCCACCGTATTGCCGCCGCACTCGCAGCCGCGTTGTGCCTGGCAGGCGGTACCGCCCATGCCGACGCCACGCTGGAGCGCATCCACCAACGCAGCAAGGTAGTCATTGGCGTGCTCGCCAATGGTGGCCCGTTCGGCTCGATAGACCCGGCCACGCAGCAACTGGTGGGTTGGAACCCCGAGCTGGCGCGCGACCTGGCCAAGCGCCTGGGCGTGGAGGCCGAGCTGGTGCAGGTGCAGCCGGCCAACCGCGTGCAGTTTCTGCAGTCGGGCAAGGTCGATCTGCTGATCGCATCGATGGAATACAACGCCGACCGCGGCGAGATCCTGGGCTATGCGCCCACGCCCTTCTACCGCGTGGGCGGCACGGCGGCCGTGCTGAAGACCAGCGGCATCACCAAGTGGGAAGACCTGCGTGGCAAGACGGTGTGCGCCTCGCAGGGCAGCAGCTTTGTGAAGCCCTTGCAGGAGCAGTACGGCGCGCAGGTGCGCGGCTTCAAGACCTCGGCCGAATCGCTGCTGGCGCTGCGCGGCAACAACTGCGTGGCCGCCGTGCATGACGCCACGCTGATCCACCCGCTGCTGCGCGGCAATGCGGAATGGGCGGCCTACGCGGCACCGATTGCGGACGAGATCGCACCCGCGCCCTCGGTGGTCTGGGCCCGCAAGGGCGAGGCCGACACCATCGCCGCAGTGGACAAGGTGGTGCAGCAATGGCACCGCAGCGGCTGGCTGATCGACACCGAGAAGCGCCTGGGCATCACGCCGGCGCAGCCGCTGCTGCCTGAGCTGCAAGCCAAGTTCAAGGCCGCAGCGTCCTGATCCGCTGACAGGGCGCGCTGCGCCCTTTTCTTTTTGTTCTCAAAGGCCGCCCGTGCGTGGCCGGGGAGTGCTTTTGCCATGAGATTCCGTTCCTTCATACCGCTGCTGTCGGCCCTGGCCTTGCTGGCCGCCGGTGCCGCCCATGCCGACGCCACGCTCGACAAGATCAAGCAGCGCGGCAAGATCGCCGTTGGCATCGACGGGCCCAACCCGCCCTTTGGCTACCTGGACACTGCCACCGGCAAGACCGCGGGCTACCAGACCGACCTGGCCAGCGACATCGCCAAGCGCCTGGGCGTGCAGCTGGAGACGGTGCCCGTCACCGCCGCCACGCGCGTGCAGTTTCTGCAGGCCGGCAAGGTCGATCTGCTGATCGCCAACATCCAGTGGACACAAGAGCGCAGCGAGATCCTGAGCTTTGCGCCCACGCCCTATGACCTGATTGGCGGCGCAGCCATGGTCGCCAAATCCAGCGGCATCACCAAGTGGGAAGACCTGCGCGGCAAGGTGGCCTGCGTGTCGCAGGGCAGCAACTTTGCGCGGCCGCTGCAGGAGACCTATGGCGCCATCGTCAAGGGCCTGCGCGGCATCCCCGAATCGCTGCTGGCGCTCAAGGGCGGCACCTGCGCCGCCTCGGTGCACATCCAGCCCGCGCTCTACCAGACGCTGCACGGCCCAAGCGCCGGCGAGTGGAAGGACTACGCCTTGGCCACGCAAGACCAGTTGATCCCCTCACCCACCGTGGTCTGGACGCGCCGTGGCGAGGCCGACACCGTGGCCTTCGTCGACAAGGCGATCCAGGACTGGCACCGCTCCGGCCTGCTGCTGGCCGCCGCGCGCAAGTACGGCATCCCGGACGCCTACATCCAATCCGGCAACCAGAAGGCGCAGCAAGGCCAGTTTGACCGCGCGCCCTTCGAGCAAGACAAGCCATGACCACAAAGCCCACCCTCATGTCCCGCGCCTCTGTACGCGCTCTGCTGCTTGCCGGCCTGGCGCTGGCCGGCGCCAGCGCCCATGCCGACGCCACGCTGGACAAGATCCAGCAGCGCGGCAAGCTCATCGTCGGCGTGATCCTGTCGGGCCCGCCCTTTGGCACCATCGACCCGGTCACGCAGAAGCACATTGGCTACAACGTGGAGCTGTCCGAAGGCGTGGCCAAGGGCCTGGGCGTGGCGCTGGAAACCATCCAGGTGCAGCCCTCCAACCGCGTGCAGTTTCTGCAGCAGGGCAAGGTCGACATCCTGATCGCCAACATGCAGTGGACGCAGGAGCGCAGCGAGATCCTGTCCTTCGTGCCCACGCCGTTTGAAGAAGTTGGCGGTGCGGCCATCGCCCGCAAAGGCAGCGGCATCAGCAAGTGGGAAGACGTGAAGGGCAAGGCCGTCTGCGTATCGCAGGGCAGCAACTTCACGCGGCCGCTGGCCGAGCAATACGGCGCGCAGATCAAGGCCTTCCGTGGCCAGCCCGAGTCGCTGCTGGCCCTGAAGGGCAGCAACTGCGTGGCCGCCGTGCACGTGAGCCCCACGCTGCGCGAGCTGGTGGCCGAGAACGCCGACTGGAAGGACTACGAGATCGTCTCGCCCACCGACCTGATCCCATCGCCTTCGGTGATCTGGGTGCGCAAGGGCGAGGCCGACACCCAGGCCGCAATCGACAAGATCGTGCAGAACTGGCACCGCACCGGCTGGCTGATCGAGGTCGAGAAAAAGAACGGCATGACGCCCACGCCGCTGCTGCACCAGTTGCACGACAAGTTCAAGAAGAGCCCGGCATGAACACCGCCACCGCATCGCTGCCGGCACAGCAGCACGCACACGCCGCGCCTTTTCTGGAGCAGCTGCGCGCCATCCTGGGCGCAGCCCATGTGCTGACCGGCGACGATGCGGCGGGCTACCTCACCGACCAGCACCGCCGCCTGACCGGCCGCGCGCTGGCCGTGGCGCGCCCGGCCGACACCGCGCAGGTGGCGCAGGTGGTGCGCCTGTGCCGCGAGCATCGCGTGCCCATCGTGCCGCAGGGCGGCAACACCGGCCTGGCCGGCGCAGCCACGCCCGATGCCAGCGGGCAAGCGCTGCTGCTGTCGCTGACACGGCTGAACCGGGTGCGCGCCATCGATACCGACAACGACACCATCACGGTCGAGGCCGGCAGCGTGCTGGCCCATGTGCAGCAGGCCGCGCGCGATGCCGGGCGGCTGTTTCCCTTGAGCCTGGGCTCTGAAGGCAGTTGCACCATAGGCGGCAACCTGGGCACCAACGCCGGCGGCACGCAGGTGCTGCGCTACGGCAATGCACGCGAGCTGACGCTGGGCCTGGAAGTGGTCACGGCCGAGGGCGAAGTCTGGGAATCCCTGAGCGGCCTGCGCAAGGACAACACCGGCTATGCGCTGCGCGACCTCTACATCGGCAGCGAAGGCACGCTGGGCATCATCACCGCGGCCACGCTCAAGCTCTACCCGCTGCCTGCGGTGCAGCACACGGCGCTGCTGGCCTTTGGCTGCATACGCGATGCGATTGCCTTCTTGTCGCAGGCGCGCACCGGCTTTGGCGCGGGGCTGACGGCCTTCGAGCTGCTGTCCGATACCGCGCTGGGCCTGATCGCGCAGCACGTGCCAGAGCAACCCATTCCGCTGAAAGAGCTGAACTACCCCTGGTATGCGCTGATAGAGCTGTCTGACAGCGAAGGCGAAGCCCATGCGCGCGAACGCTTCGAGGCCGTGGTGGGCAGCGCCTTTGAAGACGGCCTGGTGGCCGATGCCGCGATTGCCGAGAGCCTGCAGCAAAGCCAGGCGCTCTGGCGCCTGCGCGACGAAGCGCTGGGCGAGGCACAGCGGCGCGACGGCCGCAATGTGAAGCACGACATCTCGGTGCCGATATCGCGCATTCCAGATTTTCTGCGCGCCACGGCGGCGGCGCTGGAGGCGCGCTTTCCCGGTGTGCGGCCAGTGGCCTTTGGCCACCTGGGCGACGGCAACCTGCACTACAACGTATCGCACCCCGTGGGCCAGACGCCAAGCGCGGTGTTTGCGGTAGAGGACGCGATCCACGAAGTGGTCTACGACAGCGTGCAACTGCATGGCGGCTCGATCAGCGCCGAGCACGGCATAGGCCAGACCAAGCGCGACCTGCTGCCGCGCTACAAGAGCCCGGTGGCGCTGGGCCTGATGCAGCGCATCAAGCAGGCGCTGGACCCGCTGGACCTGCTCAACCCCGACAAGGTATTGCAGCACCCGCTGCGCTGGAAGGATTTCCCATGACCCAGGCCACGCCACCCGCCGCATTCCCGCTCTCGCAGCGCGTGCGCCGCGTCAAGCTCTCGCCCAATGCCGCCGCCAGCGCACGCGCGGCCGCGCTTGCCGCGCAGGGCCGCGACGTGCTCACGCTGACCTCGGGCGAGCCCGACTTCGACACGCCCGAGGCCATCAAGCAGGCCGCCATCGCGGCCCTGGCGCGCGGCGAGACCAAGTACACCGGCACGCCCGGCACGGCCGAGCTGCGCCGCGCCATCAGCGCCAAGTACGCACGCGAGAACCAGTTGGACTACACGCCCGCGCAGGTCATCGTCTCCAACGGCGGCAAGCAGGTGATCTTCAATGCCTTCGCCGCCACGCTGGATGCGGGCGACGAGGTGCTGCTGCCCGCGCCCTACTGGCCCTCGTTCCCGGATGCGGTCGCGGTCAACGACGGCACGCCGGTGATCCTGCCCTGCACCGAGGCCACGGGCTTCAAGCTCACCGCCGCAGCGCTGGAGGCAGCCATCACGCCGCGCACGCGCTGGCTGGTGCTGAACACGCCCAGCAACCCCACCGGCGCCGTGTATTCGCGCGACGAACTGGCCGCGCTGGCCGCCGTGCTGCGCCGCCACCCGCAGGTGCTGGTGCTGCTGGACGAGCTGTACGAGCACATCTGGTTCACGCCCGAAGCGCCCGCGCACTGGCTGCACGTGGCGCCTGATCTGAAAGAGCGCACGCTGCTGGTCAACGGCGCCTCCAAAACCTATGCCATGACCGGCTGGCGCATTGGCTACGGCGTGGGGCCGGCAGCGCTGGTGCAGGCCATGACGGTGATCCAGTCGCAGGTGTCCTCGGGTGCCAACTCGATCGGCCAGGCCGCCGTGACGGCGGCGCTGAATGCGCCCGACCAGTCCTTTGTGGCCCAGGCACGCGCCGCCTATGCGCGACGCGCCAGCTTCATTACCGAGGCTTTCAACGCCATCCCCGGCATCACGCTGCTGCCGCCGGAAGGCGCCTTCTTTGCCTATGCCAACTGCGGCGCGCTGATCGGCCGCGTGCGGCCAGACGGCCAGGTGATTGCGTCGGACACCGATGTGGTCGACTGGCTGCTCGAAGCCGAAGGCGTGGCCGCAGTGGACGGGCCTTCTTACGGGCTGTCGCCCTACTTCCGCATCTCGATTGCCGCGAGCGACGCCGTGCTGGCCGATGCCGCCACCCGTATTGCCCGCGCGGTCGCGGCGCTGCGGCCCGCCGTGGCGGTGGCCGAGCCGGCGCTGGAGGCCGCTGGATGAGCGAGGGTGTTCTGCCGCAACTGGTGGCGGCGTTCAAGCATGTGGGGCTGAACTACGCCTTCGTGCTCGACATCTCCGAGCGCCAGGCCTTTGCGCATGGCTTGCTCGTGACGCTGCAACTGTGCCTGCTGACGATTCCCGGCAGCCTGGCCGCTGGCGTGCTGTTGGCCGGGCTGCTGACCTCGGGCCGGCCCTGGCTGGCGCAGCCGGCGCGCGCCTTTGTCGAGGTCACGCGCAACACGCCCACGCTGGTGCAGCTCTACTGCGCCTTCCTAGTGCTGAACATGCTGATCACCCAGCAACTGCAGACGCACGGCGGCGGCAACCCGCTCACGCCTTTTGTGTGGGTGGTGATCGTGGTGTCGCTGCACAAAGGCGTGTTCCATGCCGAGGCATTGCGTGCCGGCATCGAGGCCGTGCCGCAGGTGACGCTGGAGGCGGCGCGCTCGCTCGGCTTCTCGCGCCGCCAGTTGCTGTGGCGCGTGGAGCTGCCGCTGGCGCTGCGCTTTGCCCTGCCCTCGCTGGTCAACAACGTGGTGGACCTGGTGAAGATGACCGCCGTGGCCTCGGCCATTGCGGTGGGCGACGTGACCTATGAATCCATCATGATCTGGACGCAGCGCGACAACGTGCTGGAGCTGCTGCTGCTGATCCTGCTGTACTTCGGCCTGCTGACCTGGCTTGTGAGCTGGGCCGGACGCTGGCTGGAAACCCGTTTGAGGATGCCCGGCTATGGCCAGTGATGCCCTTCTTGCCGCACCGCCGCGCACAGCGCCAGGCGCCGGCCTGCTGCGCGCGCTGCGCAACCCCTGGAGCCTGGGCGCGTTGGCCGTGCTGGCGCTGCTGGTCTTCTGGACCAGCACCGGCAGCACGCCTGCGGCCTTTGTCTACCTCTGGACCTGGACGCCCGCTCTGCTGCGCGGCCTGCTGGCCAATATCGAGATCAGCGTGCTGGCCGTGGCGCTGGGCACGGTCGTGGGCCTGGTGGTGGGCGCGCTGTCGCTTTCGCCCTCGCGCGCGCTGCGCAATGCCACGCGCTGGTATGTGCAGGCGTTTCGCAATGCGCCCATCCTGGTGCTGATCTACTTCACCACCTACGTCTTCCCGTTCGAGGTGCACCTGGTGTCCTGGACCTTCCCGTTCCCCGACTGGATCAAGGTGGTGCTGGGCCTGGCCCTGCCCACCAGCGCCAACGTGGCCGAGATCTTTCGCGGCGCGATCCAGTCCATCCCCAGCGCGCAGTGGGAAGCCTCGCAGTCGCTGGCGTTCCGCCGCACGCAGATCTTCCGGCTGATCGTGCTGCCGCAGTGCGTGCGGCGCATGCTGCCGCCGTGGATGAACCTGTACGCCAGCATCACCATGAGCACCTCGCTGGCCTCGCTGGTGGGCGTGCACGACGTGGTCGATACCGCGCAGATCGCCAGCAACACCGTGGCGCGCACCGACTTCACCATCCTTGTCTACTTCACGCTGCTGGCGCTCTTCTTCGCCTACTGCTACCCCATCGCCCGCGCCACCCGCGCCCTGGAGCGACGCCATGAACGCCACTGAATCCTTTCTGCGCACCGCGCCCCCCGCCGCCGCCATCGAAGCACCGCTGGTGCAACTGCGCGACGTGCATCTGTCCTTTGGCGCCAACGCCGTGTTGAAGGGCATAGACGTAGAGGTGCGGCGCGGCCAGGCCGTGTCCATCATCGGGCCCTCGGGCTCGGGCAAGTCCACCATCCTGCGCTGCATCACCGGCCTGCTGCGGCCGCAGCGCGGCGAGATCCGTGTGGGCGACACAAGGGTCGATGCGCTGCGCACCGAAGCCGAGCTGATCGCCCTGCGCAAGCGCGTGGGTTTTGTGTTCCAGCAGTACAACCTGTTCCCGCACCTGACGGTGCTGGAGAACCTGGTGATCGCCCCCACCCGCGTGGTGGGCCGCCCGCGCGCCGAAGCCGAGCGCGAGGCGCGCGCGCTGCTCGACAAGGTGCGCCTGTCGCATAAAGAAAAGGCTTACCCGGGCGAGCTGTCTGGCGGCCAGCAGCAGCGCGTGGCGATTGCCCGCGCGCTGGCCATGCGGCCCGAGCTGATCCTGTTCGACGAGGTGACCTCCGCGCTCGACCCAGAAACCGTGGGCGAGGTGCTGACCGTTATCCGCGACCTGGTGAAGGACGGCATGACCTGCGTGCTGGTCACGCACGAGATGCGCTTTGCCGAAGAGGTGAGCGACAGCGTGTACTTCACCGAGGCCGGCCGCATCGTCGAGCACGGGCCGCCAGCGCACATCTTTGGCGCACCGCAAAGCGAGCGCACGCGCGAATTTTTGCAGCGTGCGCTGGGCGATGGCGGGCGGGCTGCGCGTGCCACGCCGACCTTCGGCCCCGTCCCCTTGGAGCTCAACCGTTTTTCCTATTGATGGATACGGCTCTGCAATCAAAGATGGAAACCGTTCGCCTTGAGCTTGTCGAAAGGCTCTCCTGAGCCTGTCGAAGGAGCCCTGGCTTCGATCCTTCGACAGGCTCAGGACAGGCCAAGCTCAGCCCGAACGGATTATTCCGAACGCCCGCAACTTGGTATGACAACAACCCTCACGAGACCCACCATGACCACCACCGCAGACACCCGCCGCGCCGCCGTCACCACCGCCCTCGCCGACATCCGCCAACTGGCCGCCGGCACCCCCGACCGCGCCGTACTGGCCGCCATCACCGCGCGGCTGGAGCAGCTCGCCACCGAGCGCGCGCTGTTCACCCGCGCCGACTTCCCGCCGCCGGCAGAGAACGCGGGCGTGGGCGCATCCACCCGCTACCGGCTCAACCCGGATGACGCCGACACCGACATCGCGCTCTACCTGAACTCGATCAACCCGGGCAAGACCACCATCCCGCACAACCATGACACCTGGGCCGTGATCGTGGCGGTGGAAGGGCAGGAAGAGAACCGCGTCTACCGCCGCACCGACGACGGCAGCAACCCGGCCGTGGCGCAACTGGAAGTGGCGCGTGAACTCACCGTGCAGCCCGGCACCTCGATCGCCTTCCTGCCCGATGACCTGCACAGCATCCACGTGGTGGGCAGCGAGCCCACGCTGCACTTTCACCTCTATGGCCGCCCGCTGGAGACACTCACCGGCCGCATCGGCGTGAACCTGGAAACCGGCGAGGTGGTGAACTACAACGCCACGCAGTTCAAGCCGAGCAAGGTGGCGGCATGACGGGCGCAGCAACACGTTTGCTGCATGCCGGCAGCCCGGCTCTGCGCGATGGCTCGGGCCCGGTCAACGTGCCCGTGGTGCGTACCAGCACGGTGCGCTTTGCCGACATGCAGACCTATGACGACTACCACCATCGCCGCGTGGCCGGCGAGCGCGTGGCCTCTTACGGCCGCCACGGCCTGGACACGCACCGCGCGCTGGAAGACGCCATTACCGGGCTCGAAGGCGGCCACCGCGCCTTCCTCGCGCCCTCGGGCCTGGCGGCGATCACGCTGGTGTTGATCGCGCTGCTGTCCCCGGGCGATCACGCGCTGGTGGCCGACAGCGTCTACTCGCCGGTGCGGCGCGTGGACCAGACCTTGCTGCAGCGCCTGGGCATCACGCTCGAATACTTCTCACCCACGCAAGACGACCTGGCCGCCAGGATCCGGCCGCAGACCAAGCTGGTCTACCTCGAATCGCCCAGCTCGCTGCTGTACGAGGTACTTGACCTGCCCAAGCTCAGCGCCATTGCCCGCGCACACGGCGTGCCGGTGGCGGCTGACAACACCTGGAGCGGCGGCTGGTTCTACCAACCGCTGGCGCTGGGCGCCAACATCTCGATCCAGGCCGCGACCAAGTACATCTCCGGCCACTCGGACCTGATGCAGGGCATCGTCGTGGTCGACAGCCCGGCGCTGGCGGCCAAGCTGTCCACTGCCTACGAGGCGCTGGGCCTGTCCATCGGTGCAGACGACGCCTACCTGGCGCTGCGCGGCGTGCGCACGCTGCCGGTGCGCCTGGCCCAGCACCAGCGCCACGCCACGCAGGTGGCGCAGTACCTGCAGCGCCACGCCCAGGTGCAGCGCGTGTTCTACCCCGCGCTGCCCGAGGACCCTGGCCATGCGTTGTGGAAACGCGACTTCAGCGGCGCCAGCGGCCTGGTGTCCTTTGCCTTCGAAGACGACGACGTGGCCGCCGCGCACGCCTTTGTCGATGCGCTGCAGTACTTCGGCATTGGCGCCTCCTGGGGCGGCTACGAAAGCCTGGCGCTGATCGCCGCGCCGGCGCGGCTGCAAGAGCACAGCTACTGGAGCAGCAGCGCGCCGGTGGTGCGCCTGCATATCGGGCTGGAAGATCCGGTGGATCTGATTGCGGACCTGGAGCAGGCGTTTGCGCGCGTGCAGGCACCCGAGCGGCTGGCAGCCGCATAAGGATATGCGCGCTTCTTCGTGGCGGCACCCAGGCGGCGGCCCCAGCATGGGGCATCGTCACTCACCTGCAAACGCCATGTACCAGCCTCGTCTGACCGCTCTCTGCGCCCTGCTGGGAGCGGCTCTTTGCCCGCTGGCCGCCCACGCCACCAACGGCTATTTCTCACACGGCTACGGCGCCAAGAGCCAGGGCCAGGCCGGCGTGGGCATCGCCTGGGGGCAGGACGCGCTGGCCGCCGCCACCAACCCCGCCAATACCGCGCTCGTGGGCGACCGCCTCGACGTGGGGCTGAACTGGTTCGTGCCGCGCCGCAGCGCTGATATCCAGGGCAACGCCTTTGGCCCCGATGAACACTACAGCGGCGACGGCAAGAAGAATTTCTTCATCCCCGAGTTCGGTGTCACACGCCAACTCGATGGCCGCTGGGCCGTGGGCCTGGCCGCTTACGGCAACGGCGGCCTGAACACCGACTACGGCCGCAACCCCTACGCGCGCTTTGGCGCCACGGGCGAGGCCGGCGTGAACCTGGAGCAGCTCTTCATCACGCCCTCGGTGGCCTGGAAGGCGAACGAGAACCACAGCTTCGGCGTGGGCTTGAACCTGGCCTACCAGCGCTTCTCCGCCAAGGGCCTGGGCGTGTTCTCTGGCTTTTCCTCCGACCCGGCGCACGTGAGCGACCAAGGCACGGACTCCAGCCTGGGCGCGGGTATCCGCCTGGGCTGGACGGGCAAGGTAGCGCCCGACGTCACGCTGGGCGCCACCTGGGCCTCCAAGGTGCGCGGCAAGTTTGACGACTACCGGGGCCTTTTCGCCAACGGCGGCCGCTTCGACGTGCCCGAGAACTACGGCGTGGGCGCGGCCTGGCGCCCCAGCAGCGCCTGGACGCTGGGCGCCGATGTGCAGCGCATTCGCTACGGCCAGGTGGCCGCCGTGGGCAACCCGCTGGGCCCGCTGCTGCAGGGCGTGCCGCTGGGCGCGGCGGGCGGCCCGGGCTTTGGCTGGCGCGACATCACCGTGCTCAAGCTCGGCGCGGCCTACCAGGTCTCGTCCGCGCTCACGCTGCGCGGCGGCATCAGCCACTCGGGCCAGCCGGTGCCGTCGAGCCAGACCTTCCTCAACATCCTGGCGCCGGGCGTGGTGCAAAACCACCTGACGCTGGGCGCGAGCTGGAAGACGGCCAGCGGCCTGGAGGTGAACGGCTTCCTCGCCCATGCCTTCGGCCGCTCGGTGAACGGCAATGGCTCCATTCCGGCGGGCAACCCACCCGGTGGCTTTGGCGGCGGCAACGCAAACGTGCGGCTGAAGGAAACCATTCTTGGCATCTCGTTTGGCTGGGCGCTCTGAGTTCGCCACCCGCCGGCACGGCATGCGCCTTCACGCCCCTCGGCCTGGCAGGCCGGCCAGCTAGCCAGCCAGCAACCAGTCGCGCGCGGAAGCCAGCACTACGCCCGCTGGCAGCTCCAGCACCGGCGGCATGTCGAGCGCGATCAACAGCCGCTCGGCCTGTGGGTACTCGGCGTGTGCGTCGCCCAATGCGCGCAGTTCACGGGCGCGGGTGTCGGCACTGTCCAGGCTGGCGCAGACCTGCACCAGTTGCTGGCGGCCGTCGGCAAAGCGGGCCAAAAAATCGACCTCAAAGCCGCTGGCAGTGTGTACATAGGCCAGCTCGGCGCCACGGCGCTCCAGTTCCAGGGCCACGGCGGTTTCCAGCGCATGGCCGGTGTGGGCCCGGCCCGAGCGGTCGAACACAGGGATCAGGCCCATGTCCACCGGATAGGCCTTGCGCGGGTTGACGCGGCGGCGCTGCTCGGATTCGGTGGCAATGCCGATGCTGCGCAGCAGGAAGGCGTCCTCCAGGTGCGCCAGGTAGGCGTGCAAGGTCTCCTTGCCGACCGCGATGTTCTGCGACTTGAGGTCTGCGTGGAACTTGTTGATGCTGAAGCTGCCGCCCGCGTTGCCCAGCAACTGGCGCACCATCCAGCGCAGCACCAACGGCTGCGACACCGCGTGGCGCTCGACCACGTCGCGCAACAGCACCACGTCTACATAGCCATTCAGCAGCGCGGTGCGGTTGCGGGCATCAAGGCCTTGCGCCTCGGGGAAACCGCCCTGCGTCAGGTAGCCCTGCAATGCCTTGTCCAGGGCCGAGCGCGCGCCCTTGTCCAGGCGCTCCACCGGCCGGTCAGGCTCCTGCCCCGCGTGGCGCAGGCTTTCACGAAAGCTGAAGGGCCGCACGACGGCCTCCATGGCACGGCCGCGCATGCTGCTGGCCACCTCACGCGACAACAGCCGCGCGGAGGAGCCCGAGAGGAATAGATCGATCTGCTCGGTCTCCAGCAGGCGGCGCGCAAACACCTCCCAGCCAGGCACCAGCTGGATTTCGTCCAGAAAGAAACTGGCGCGCCGGCCGCTGCGCCGCCATTCGGGTTGCAGGCGGAAGTATTCGTCCACCAGCACATCCAAACCGGCTGTTGGCATACCCGCCAGCCGCTCGTCCTCGAAGCTGAAGTACAGCAGCCCTTCGCGCGGCATGCCCGCGGCCAGGCGGTCCGCCAGGATCTGCCACAACAAGCTGGTCTTGCCCGCCCGCCGCATGCCGATGACCGCCAGCGCCTTGCCAGGCACGGCCGGCAGCCAGACATCGCGGCGCGTGAGCGCGGGCGGGGCGCTGGCCAGGCTGTCGATGATCTTTTGCCGGATCAGGGGGCGGTATTGCTCTTCCATAAGAGTCTTTATGGCATGAAATCAGACTTTTAAAAAGTATGAATTTAAAGTCATTCAGACTTTCAAGCCACAGCCATGAACGCGATAACTATTAAAAATATAGCTAAAAGCCCAGACTGCATAAGGTCTAAAGGCCAATTTCCACCCTATTCATCACCCGACCCGCATCCAGCACCTCTTGCGTCACCTCCGCCGCCAGAAAATCCAGCACCGCCCGCACCCGCGCCGGTAGCCGCCCGGGCTTGCCCAGGTAGACGGCGTGGATCGGTTCCCGCACGCCGGGGTTGAGGTCTTCCAGCACGGGGACCAGGCGGCCCTCGTCCATGTCGGGGCGCACGTGGTAGTGCGACAGGCGCGCCAGCCCCACGCCTTCCAGCGCCAGGCGGCGCAGGGTTTCGCCGTCGGCGGCGCGCACGCTGCCTTCGATGGGGATGGCCTCGATGCGGCCGGCGATGCGCAGCGGCCAGTCGGGCATGTTGCGGCGGTAGCTGGAGCCCAGGCGCTGGTGCGCCAGCAGCTCTTGCAGATTGCGCGGCGTGCCGTGGCGCGCCAGGTAGGCGGGCGCGCCGACGATGGACAGCGCCGTGTCGCCCAGTCGCCGCGCCACCAGGTCCGAGGCCGGCAGCGCGCCCCAGCGGATGGCGATGTCGGTGCGCTCGTCCATCAGGTCGACCACGCGGTCGGTCAGGGCGATGTCCAGCGCCACCTGCGGGTACAGCGCCAGAAAGCGCGGCAGCAGCGGCAGCAGCAGGCGGTGGCCAAAGGACACGCTGGAGTTGATGCTGACCCGGCCACGCGGCGCGGCGCTGGCGGTCACGCAGCGCTCAGCCTCGTCCATGTCGGCCAGCACGCGCACGCTGTGCTCGAAGAACTGCTGGCCCTCGGGCGTGAGCTGCAGCTTGCGCGTGGAACGGTGCACTAGCTGCGTGGCCAGCCGCGCCTCCAGGCGCCCGACCAGCTTGCTGACGGCCGAGGGCGTCATCTCCAGCGCGCGCGCCGCGGCCGAGAAGCCGCCGCGCTCGACGATCTGCACAAAGACTTCCATCTCACCAGAGCGGTTGATGTCGGGACGGGGCATGGGACGCCTCCAGGTTGTGAATTCAATTCACGAATCTACTTCCTCACGGCTGGCTAGTCACAGCAAGGCTTATCCCGGAGCATTGCCCCCATGCCTATCGCTCTTCTTGCCCTTACCGCCGGCGCCTTTGGCATCGGCACTACCGAGTTCGTCATCATGGGCCTGCTGCTGCAGGTTTCGGCGGACTTGCACGTCAGCATCGCGGCTGCCGGCCTGCTGATCTCGGGCTATGCGCTCGGGGTGGCTATCGGCGCGCCGGTGTTGACGATTGCCACGCGCAAGCTGCCACGCAAGACCGTGCTGCTGGCGCTGATGGCCATCTTCACGCTGGGCAACCTGGCCTGCGCGCTGGCGCCCAACTACGAGCTGCTGATGGCCGCGCGCGTTATCACCGCCCTGGCGCACGGCACCTTCTTTGGTGTGGGCGCGGTGGTGGCGACCGGCCTGGTGGCGCCAGAGAAGCGTGCCTCGGCCATTGCCACCATGTTTACCGGCCTGTCGGTGGCCACGCTGCTGGGCGTGCCGGCCGGTGCCTGGCTGGGGCTGCATTTTGGCTGGCGTGCCACCTTCTGGGCCGTGGCCGTGATCGGCGTGCTGGCCTTCGCGGTGCTGGCGGCCTTTGTGCCGCGCAGCCAGGGCAGCGCGCCCACCGGCGCGCTGCGCGAAGAGCTGGCGGTGCTGGCCCGGCCGCAGGTGCTGCTGGGCCTGGGCATGACGGTGGTCGGCTTTGCCGGCGTGCTTACGGTCTACACCTATGTGCAGCCGCTGCTGACGCAGATCGCGGGTTTCAGCGAAGCCGCCGTGTCGCCCATCCTGCTGGTGTTTGGCGGCGGCATTTTTGTTGGCAATCTGCTGGGCGGCCGCTGGGCCGACCGGGCACCGGCCGGCGCGCTGCTGGGCTCGTTGGTGGTGCTGACGCTGGTGCTGGGCGCCATGGGCTTTGCGCTGCATTCCCCCATTGCAGCGGTAGCAGCCATCGGCCTGCTGGGTGTGGCCTCGTTCTTGACGGTAGCGCCGCTGCAGCTCTGGGTGCTGGAGAAGGCGCACGGCGCAGGCCAGAACCTGGCGTCGAGCCTGAACATCGCCGCCTTCAACCTGGGCAACGCGCTGGGCGCCTGGTTGGGCAGCATGGTGATCGCCCACGGCCTGGGGCTGGGCGCGCTGACCTGGGTGGCCACGGCGGTCACGCTGGCAGGCCTGGCGATTGCCGCCGGCAGCGTGCTGCTGGAGCGGCGCGGCAGTGGTGCGCTGGCCACCGCGGCTGCGGGCTGAAACTACAAAAACCATAGCTACTAGCCCAGATAGGACAAGGGCTAGAGGTCGATTTGACTCATATTTTCTGTTTGAAGGACTTCTCCATGGAAACCCGTTTTCTCGGCAACTCCGGCTTCCAGGTACCGGCCTAGTGTCGCGTCAAGCGCCTGGGCACCGACTACATCGACCTGCTGCAGTTGCACGCCTTCGACGCCAAGACGCCGGTGGAGCAAGTAGTGGCCACGCTGGACGACCTGGTGCGCGCCGGCAAGCTGCGGCAGGTGGGTGTGTCCAACTACGCCGGCTGGCAGCTCATGAAGTCACTGGCAGCGGCAGACCGGCACGGGCGCACGCGCTTCGTCGCGCACCAGGTCTATTACTCGCTGATCGGCCGCGACTACGAGTTCGAGCTGATGCCGCTCGCACAAGACCAGGGCCTGGGCGCCATCGTCTGGAGCCCGCTGGGCTGGGGCCGCCTCACCGGCAAGCTGCGCCGCGGCCAGCCCCTGCCCGCCGGCAGCCGCCTGCACGACACCGCCGGCTTTGCGCTGCCGGTGGAGGAAGAGCGCCTGTACCGCGTGGTCGATGCGCTGGACGCCATCGCCACCGAGGTCGAAAAGACCGTGCCGCAGGTAGCGCTCAACTGGCTGCTGCAGCGCCCCACGGTAGCCAGCGTGCTGATTGGCGCACGCGACGAAGCCCAACTGCGCCAGAACCTGGGCGCGGCCGGCTGGAAGCTGAGCGCAGAGCAAATCGCCCGCCTTGACGCTGCCAGCGCGACCAGCGTGCCCTACCCCTACACCCCGTACTGGAACGGGATGTTTGCGGAGCGCAATCCGGCGCCGGTGTGAGGTGGGCCTGCCGGGCTCGGCGCTGAATTCGTTTTGATGCAATCGCCCGGCAATCGAAGCGTTTTTATGCAGAGGAATTCGTTTCAATGCAAAAGCGCTGCTCTGTAAGCATTTCCCCGAGCCCTTTGCTCACGGTAGGCACATCGAGGCTTGCCGGCGCTCCGACCTAGACCACGAGGAGCTCGGCCGGCGCAGGCACGGGCGGCGCGCGCAAGAACCCCAGAATGCCCTCGATATAGGTCGCGCGCTGCGCCGGCCCCTTCCACTCGCGCACCAGGGTGGCATTGGGCGCGAGCTGCACAATTTCTTCTGCGATCTCGGTCGGGTGCTGCAGGTCATTGCCGGCCAGTACCAGCAGGGGCGTGGCGGTCTGGCGCACGGAGTCGCGGCTGACGCTGAAGACGAAGTCATTGCCGCCGTACAGATTGCGCTGCAGCGCCTGCAGGTTCGCCTCTGGGGTTTCCGGCGCGCGCTGGCGCAGGCCGCTCGCCCAGCTCTCAAAGGAGTCGCCGCGCACCGCAGCGTTCTGCGCTGTGTGGCCGATGGGCGCCTGCAGCACGGCCGACAGCACGCGCTCGGGCGCCACTTCGGCCAGCTTGAGTGCGAACGAGGTGCCTATGCAGGCGCCGATCACATGAAAGCGCTGCACACCCAGATGGTCGAGCACGCCCAAATGATCTGCGGCATAGCTGTGCCAGCCGTCGTCCGGGCCGACCACGGCGCGCGAGCGGCCGGCGTTGCGCTGGTCGACCGCGATCACTCGGTAGTCGCGGGCGAACTCCACCGTCGGGTCTGGCCAGGGGCGCGGCAGGCCTTCATGCGTGTGGCGCCACAGGCCGATATGCGAGCGCAGGCCGCCGGGCGCGAGCAGCAGCAAGGGCACGCCGTCGGGCGGGCCATACAACTCATAGTGGATGTCGGCGTGCGGCAGGGAAGCGATGGGCATGGGAACTCTCTATCAGGCGGAATGGAACGAGGGGCTCATTCGAAATTGCACGCAAGGCCACCGAAGGCCGCGGAGCAGGCCATGCGCGAACTGCCGCGGAACTGGCTTTGCCAGGCCGCAGGCAGTGCCCCCTGCAAGGGGGTTGGCGAAGACGCGAAGCGCGCAGCCTGGGGGTGTTTCATTCAAGGCTTGCGCCAATGCCCTTGAGCAGTGAAGGGAAGCGCTCGACATCACTGCGCAACTGCGTGGCAAAGGCCTGCGTGCTGCTGCCCACGGGCTCGAAGCCCTGCTGCGCGAGCAGGCGGCGAAAGGGCGCGTCGGCCAGCGCATCGGTCACGGCCTGCTGCAGGCGCGCCACCGTGGCCGGCGCCGTGCCGGCGGGTGCGAGCAGGCCAAACCAGCCGTCGTCCAGCGGGATGCGCACACCGGCTTCCGCCAGCGTCGGCACCTGGGGCGCGATGCTGCTGCGCCGCTCTTGCAGCACGGCCAGCGCGCGCAACTTGCCGGCCTCGATCTGCGCGGCGGCGGCCGGCAGGGCGACGATGGCGGCATCGGTCTCGCCGCCCAGCAGGGCAACGACAGCCGGGCCTGCGCCCTTGTAGGGAATGTGGCGCAGCTCGCCATCGACCACGGCCTGCAGCTTCACCAGCGCCAGGTGGTTGCCATTGCCGTAGCCAGGCGTGCCGATGGTGAGGCCGCGCGTCTTTGCCTGGCGCAGCAGCGTGGCCAGGTCGGGCGCAGGGGCGTCATTGCGCACCACGATCACGGCGGGCGTGGTGGCGACGATGCTGACCGGGGCAAAGCTGCGCAGCGGGTCGTAGCGCACCCGGCCGGCGTAGAGCGTGACGTTGGCCACCAGCGCGTTGCTGGTCAGCAGTAGTGTGTGGCCGTCGGGTTTTTCAGCGGCGACCAGCTCGGTGGCGATGTTGCCGCCGGCACCGGCGCGGTTCTCGACGATGACCGAGCTGCTCAGCCGCACGCCGAGCTGCTGCGCCAGGCCACGGCCCAGCACGTCCATGGCGCCGCCGGGGGCCAGCGGCAGCACCAGGCGCACCGGCCGTGTGCCCAGCGCCGAGGCGCGCGCCGCGCCAGTAATCCAGGGTGCCGCTACCAAAGCTGCGGCACGGTATAGCGCCTGGCGGCGTGTGGGGGTCTGCAAATCCATCGCAAAGGCTCTCTGCCAAAGAGCCCATGCTAGGAACGCCCCTTCAAACAGGGAACGAAGCTTTGCCGATATGGCTATGCGGATCGCGCGCTTGACAGCACTCAGGCTGGCGCGACGCCCACGGACCAGTAGAAGGTGGGCCGCGTGCCGTTCAAGGCGTGGTCGCCAAGGGCGCGGGCCTTGTAGATCGCCGGGTTGTGCGATGCGAGGGTGCGGGCGTTGCGCCAATGGCGATCCAGCCGCCGGTCCTCGTCCAGCGCCGAGGCGCCACCCACATCAAAGAGCCGCGTGGCCGCGCCCAGTACCGCTTCGCTGACGCTTACCTGCGCCTGTGCCGCACGCAGCTCTACATCGACCACCAAGGCCTCGGGAACGGCGTGGCCGGCTGCGCGCAAGCGGTCGATATCGCCCAGGCCACGCGCCACCTCGCGCGCGGCAGCCGTGGCAGAAAACGCCACGGCCGACAGATGTCCCACCACCTGCTGCACCAACGGATCGTCCCGCGTGCGCGGCGCGCTGCCCTGGCTGTAGACCCGCTGGCGCGCCTGCACATAGGCCACGGCGTCGCGCAGGATGGCGCGGGCCACGCCGGCCAGCGTGGCGATGTGGAACAGCTGGAACAGCGCCGTGATCGATGAAGGCTGGCTGCGGTCGAAGACGAAGATGTGCTCGTCCGGCACCGCGACGTTGCGCAGCCGGGTGGTGCCCGATGCGGTGAGGCGCTGGCCAAACCCCCGCCAGTCGTCGCTGCGCTCAACACCAGGCGCGGTGGCGCGCACCATGGCGATGACACGGTCGTCCGTATCAGCGCCCTGGCGGCGCGCCGTGATGGCGATCCAGTCGGCGTACAGGCTACCGGTGCTGTAGTACTTGTCGCCGCTCAGCCGCCAGTCCTTGGCATCCGGCGTCAACACGGTCTGCAGGACACCGACCGTGCCATCACCAACCTCGGTCGTGCCATTGCCAAAGATGCCGCCCTGCCCGGCCAGCGCCAGCCATGGGGCGGCTTGCTCCGGCTGCAGCTCTGAACGTGCGCGCTCGATGAAGCCGAAATGCGAACGCAGGGCCTGCGGCAGGTTGGAGTCGGCCTCGGCCAGGTCGATCACGAGGTCGAACAACTCCTCCACCGACGCGCCCAGACCGCCCTGCTCCTGCGGGACGCGCAAGGCGCCAAAGCCGGCGTCACGCAGCCAGCCAACGGCCTCGTGCAGCAGCTCGCGCTCGCTTTCGCGCTGGACGGCGCCTTGCGCGATGCGCTCGAACACCGGGCGAAAGCGCAGGGACAGGGGAAGGGTGATGTCGGGGGTGTGGGACATGGGAATCGTGGGGCCGTATCAGGCGCCCACTATGCCCAGCCCAGCCCGAGGCGGGAACGACGCTTACCGGTTTTGCTTAGAACGTATTTGCGATCTGTATGGGGATCGCAAACACGTTCTTATGCGTCATGCCGCCGCCAGCACGGGCGCCCGCCGCGCCTTCACATCCGGCACGGCCGCCATCAGCTCGCGCGTATAGGCGTGTTGTGGCGCGGCAAACACGGCCTCGGCCGAGCCCAGCTCTACCAGTTGGCCGCGCCGCATCACGCCGACCTGGTCGCACATGTGGCGGATCACGGCCAGGTTGTGGCTGATGAGCAGGTAGGTCAAACCAAATTCGTCCTGCAGATCACGCATCAGGTTGAGCACCTGCGCCTGCACCGAGACGTCGAGCGAAGACGTGGGCTCGTCGCAGACGATGAACTCGGGCCGGCTGGCCAGGGCGCGCGCGATGGCGATGCGCTGGCGCTGGCCACCCGAGAACTGGTGCGGGTAGCGCCGGCCGTCGTCGGGTGACATGCGCACGCGGCGCAGCGCGTCGGCCACGCGCTCTTCGGTCTCGGCGCGGCTGCTGGTGAGGCCCAGCACTTCGAGTGGCTCTGCTATCAGGCGGTCTACCCGCCAGCGCGGGTTCAGGCTGGCGTACGGGTCCTGGAAGATTATCTGGAAGCGCCGGCGCAGCGCCACCGCGCCTTGCGGGTCGGCCCAGCGGTCTATGCCGTCGATGACGATGCGCCCGGCCGTGGGCGGCGTGAGCCCGGCGATCATGCGCGCCACGGTGGACTTGCCCGAGCCCGATTCACCCACCAGCCCGAAGGTGGCGCCGCGCGGGATCTCGAAGCTCACCTCTTGCACCGCGTGCAGCACTTTCTTGGGCTGGCGCGTGAGCGTGCGCACCCACCAGCCGGCCGACAGATCGAAGTCGCGCGACAGGCCTTGCACCTGCAGCAGCGGTGGGGCGTCGGGCACTTTTGCGGTCTCAGCCTGCGCAGGCGGCAGCGGCACGGGCGCGGCAATGTCGGCGCCCACCTCGGGCACCGGCAGCCGGTGCAGGCGCTGCTGCACCGAGGGGATGGCGGCCATCAGCGCGCGGGTGTAGGGCTCTTGCGGATGGTCGAGCACGTCGCGCACCGGGCCGGTTTCCAGCACACGGCCACGGTACATGACCATGACGCGGTCGGCGGCCTCGGCGATCACGCCCATGTCGTGGGTGATGAGCATGGCCGCCGTGCCGCGCTCGCGGCAGACGCGGCGCAGCACGCGGATCACCTGCGCCTGCACCGACACGTCGAGCGCGGTGGTGGGCTCGTCGGCAATCAGCAGCTCGGGCTCGGCGCACAGGGCCAGCGCAATCGCCACGCGCTGGCGCATGCCGCCAGAGAACTGGTGCGGGTACTGGTCGATGCGGGTGGCGGGGTCTGGGATCTCGACCTCGGCCAGCAGCGCCAGCGCGCGCTCGCGTGCCTGGGCCGGTGACAGCGGCAGGTGCAGGCGGATGGTTTCGACCAGGTGGCGGCCAATGGTGAGCACCGGGTTCAGGCTGGTCAGCGGGTCTTGGAACACCATGCCGATGTGCTTGCCGCGGATGCGGCGCATGTCTTCGCCACGCAAGGTGTCGATGCGCTCGCCGCGCAGCTCCACCGTGCCGGCGCTGAGGCGCCCGGGCGAGTCGATCAGGCCGATCACGGCATTGCCGGTCATGGACTTGCCCGCGCCGGATTCACCGACCACGCCCAGGATTTCGCCCGGGGCGATGTCAAAGGAGACGCCGTCCAGCACCTGCACCGTGCCACGGTAGGTGTCAAAGGCCACGCCCAGGTCGCGCACGCGCAGGGTGGGGATGTCTTGCGTCGTGTTCATTGCAACCTCGGGTTGAGTGCGTCGCGCAGCCAGTCGCCGACGAGGTTCACCGACAGCGCCAGCGCCAGCAGCACGACGGAGGGGAACAACAGAATCCACCACTCGCCCGAGAACAGAAAGCCCTGGCCAATGCGGATCAGCGTGCCCAGCGAGGGCTCGGTGGGCGGCAGGCCCACGCCCAGGTAGGACAGCGTGGATTCGGCCACGATGGCCAGCGCAAAGCTGATGGTGGCAATCACCAGCACGGGGGCCAGCAGATTGGGCAGGATGTGGCGCACCAGGATGCCGCTGCGCGAGCGGCCAATGACCTGGGCCGCCAGCACGTAGTCCTTGTGCTTCTCGACCATGACCGCGCCGCGCACGGTGCGGGCGTACTGCACCCACTCCGACAGGCCGATGGCCAGCACGATCACGTACAGCGCCATGTCGTCGCGGTAGCCGTCGGGCAGGAGGCCGCGCGCAATGCCAAACACCAGCAGCGCCACCAGCAGCACCGGGAAGGTGAGCTGGATGTCGGCTATGCGCATCACCAGCGTGTCGAACCAGCCGCCGGCATAGCCGGCCACCAGCCCCAGCGGCACGCCAATGGCCAGCGACAGCGCCACCGCCGACACGCCCACCAGCAGCGACATGCGCAGCCCGTAGAGGATGGCCGAGAACACGTCGCGGCCCTGGTCGTCACTGCCCAGCGGGTAGAGCACGCCGGATGAGCCCGCCTGGCCCGGACGCGTGAAGGCGTCGAGCAAATCGAGCGCCGCCGGATCGAACGGGTTCTGCCGCGCCAGCCACGGCGCAAACAGCGCCGCCAGCACCAGCAGCGCCAGCACCAGGACGGCAGCCTGCACCATGCGCGAACGGGCAAAGGAGCGCAGCACCGGCGAATCGGATTCGCGCCAGCGCCGCCGAACTGGGCGCGGCGCGGCTACGGAAGTAGGTTTGGTCATGGGCAAGACAGAAGGTGTTTGCTACTTAAACAATAGCTAGTAGTCCAGGCATACAAAGGACTTCAGCCACTTTTCACGAAAATCCGCAACTACTCACCCCGTTCGCCCTGAGCCTGTCGAAGGGCTTGCCGATAAGTGGCACGGCTTCGACAAGCTCAGCCCGAACGGTGCGGAAACCTGAGTAATTACCCAAAGCTGTCTCAAGCGCGGCGCAGCCGTGGGTCGACCAGCAGATAGACCAGATCGACCACGAAGTTGATGCACACGTAGAGCACCGCGATCAGCAGCAGGTAGGCGGCAATGATGGGCACGTCCACCGCCTGGATCGAGGAGATGAACAGCAGGCCCACGCCGGGCCACTGGAACACCGTCTCGGTGACGATGGCAAAGGCGATCAGCGAGCCGATCTGCAGGCCGGTGATGGTGACCACCGGGATCAGCGTGTTGCGCAGCGCGTGGCCGTAGTGGATGCGCCGCTCGGGCAGGCCGCGTGCACGGGCAAAGCGCACGTAGTCGGTGCGCAGTGTCTCCAGCATCTCGGCGCGCACCAGCCGCATGATCAGCGTGAGCTTGAACAGCGCCAGCGTGCACACCGGCAGCACCAGCGATGCCCAGCCTGATGCGGTGAGCAGCCCTGTCGTCCAGCCGCCGATCTTGACCGTGTCGCCACGGCCAAAGGACGGCAGCCAGCGCAGCTCCACCGCAAACAGGTAGATCAGGCCGATGCCGATCAAAAAGGTGGGCAGCGAGATCCCAATCAACGACACCGTCATGAGCGCGCGGCTGAGCAAGCCGTCGCGCCGGATCGCGGTGTACACGCCCAGCGCCACGCCGCCCAGCACCGCCACCAAAGACGCCACCAGCGCCAGCTCCAGCGTGGCGGGCAGGCGCTCGGCCAGGACTTCGGTCACCGGCCGCTTCAAGCGGTAGGAGATGCCGAAGTCCCCGTGCAGCACATTGCCCACGTAGTGCAGGTACTGCACCGGCACCGGCTGGTCAAAGCCAAGCCGGCTCACCAGCGCCTGGCGGTCTTCCAGCGAGGCGTCTTCGCCCAGCAGGCTGATGGTCGGGTCTCCGATATGGCGAAACACCATGAAGGACACCAGCGACACCGCCAGCAGCACCAGCACGGACTGGCCCAGGCGGCGCAAAAGATGGGCAAACATGCGAACCGAGCCCCCGTCTTACTTGTTGCCGACCGTGACGTTCTTGAAGAAGGTGTAGTTCATCGGGTCCACCGGAATGTCGAGCTTGCGCGCCATGGCGTAGTCCAGCACCTGGTTGTGCAGCGGGATGTAGATGCGCTCTTTCTGCACCGTGGCCCAGATGTCGTGGATGGCCTTGTCGCGCTTGGCCTTGTCGCTCTCGGAAGACAGGCCGACGATCTTCGCGTCCAGCGCCGGGTTGCTGTAGCGCGTGGCATTGGTCGGGCCACGGCCGTCCTTGCCGCGCGTGTGCACCAGGTAATCAAACACGTAGGCCGAATCAAACGTGGGCACGCCCCAGCCGAACAGGTAGAAGTCGGTGTCGGCTGCGTTGATGGCTGCGCTGTGCAGCGCGATCGGGCGCGCCGCCACCGTCGCCTTCACACCGATGCGGCCGAGGAAGCTCGACAGTGCGGTGCAGATCGCCTCGTCGTTCACGTAGCGGTCGTTGGGGCAATGCAGGGTGATGCCAAAGCCGTTCGGGTAGCCGGCCTCGGCCAGCAGCTTCTTGGCCTGCGCCGCGTTGGCCTTGGGATAGGTGTCGAAGGCCTTCTCGTAGCCGTGCACAAAGGGCGGCGCGATGATGCCGGTGGGCTCCGACAGGCCGCGCATGACGGCCTTCTGGATCGCGTCGCGGTCGATCGCCAGGTTGAAGGCCTCGCGCACCTTGGGGTCGGCCAGCGGGTTCTTGCCCTGCACGTCGGAGTACTTGAGCGGGTCGGGGCCCACGTTCAGGCCCAGGAAGATGGTGCGGTTCTCAGGGCCCTGGTTGACGCGCAGTTTTTTGTCTTCCTTCAGGCGCGCAACATCAGGCACCGGCACGTCCTGCAGGAAGTCGACCTCGCCCGACAGCAGCGCGGCCACGCGCGTGGCGGGCGACTTGATCGGCACAAACACCAGCTCGGTCACCTGCAGCGGGAACTCGCCACGGCCCCAGTAGCCGGGGAACTGCTTGAAGACGGTGCGGCTGTCCTGCTCGCGCGACACCAGCTGGAACGGGCCCGTGCCGTTCTCGTTGCGGGTGAAGTAGTTTTCTTCCTTGCCCTTCTCGTCTTGCGGCGCCTCGGACTTGTTGGCCTTGGCCCAGGCGGCGTTGACGACAAAGACGTTGACCAGGTTGTCCGGGAAGATCAGGTTCGGGCCCTTGGTCTTGACGTGCACGGTGAACGGGTCGGCCTTGCGCACCTCCACCACCGAAGCCAGCAGCGACTTCATGCCCGAGGACGGCGCGCGGGCGCGCTCCAGCGAGAACACCACGTCATCAGCCGTCAGCAGCGAGCCGTCGTGGAACTTCACCCCACGGCGCAGCTTGAACTCCCACACCGTTGGGTCAGACGTCATGGCCCAGGAAGTGGCCAGCGCCGGGATCAGCTTGCCGGCGATGTCGCGCAGCACCAGCGGCTCATAGAGCTGGTGCGAGATATTGATGTTGGTGCCGGTGTTGACCGAATGCGGGTCCAGCGTGGCGGCGTCGCTGGAGCGCGACCAGCGCACGGTCTCGGCCTGGAGGGCAGCGCCCTGCAGCATGCCGGCGGCCAGCAGGGAAGTCACCAGTAGTTTTCGCATCATGTCCAGTTCCTTGATCGGGTCGTGCAGATCCATCTGCACGGGGGAAAGAAATCGGCCTGCAAGATGCAGGCCGACCGGTGTTTGCCACGGCGCTTGCCGTACGGTTGTTGCTTGTTGGAGTAGGTATCAGTGCGCGGCCGGGGCTGCGCCTATTCTCACGTACTTGAAGAAGATTGCGTCCTCTGGATTGACCGGAATATCCAGCCGGCGCTGCATCGCGTAGTCCAGCACCTGGTGGTGCAGCGCGATGTAGAAGCCCTGCTGCTGCACCGTCTGCCAGATGTCGTGGATGGCGGCGTCGCGCTTCTTGGCGTCGCCCTCGGAAGCCAGCGCCACTATTCTGCTGTCGATCTCCGGGTTGCTGTAGCCAATCGCATTGGCCGAGCCGCGCCCGTCCGTGCCGCGGGTGTGCACCAGGTAATCAAAGATGTAGGCCGAATCAAAGGTGGGCGCGGCCCAGCCGTACAGGTAGAAGTCGGTGTCGGCCTGGTTGATGGCCGTGGCGTGCAGCGCAATCGGCCGCGCCACCACCGACACCTTCACGCCTATGCGCGCCAGGAAACCCGCCGTGGCGGTGCAGATGGCCTCGTCGTTCACATAGCGGTTGTTGGGGCAGTGCAGCGTGATGCCAAAGCCGTTGGGGTAGCCGGCATCGGCCAGCAATTGCTTGGCGCGCGCGGTGTCGGGCTTGGGCCAGGTATCAAAGCCCTTCTCGTAGCCATGCACGAAGTGCGGCGTGATGACGCCGGCCGGCACCGACAGCCCGCGCATCACGGCGGTCTTGAGGGCCTCGCGGTCAATCGCCAGGTGGAAGGCCTCGCGCACGCGTGCATCGGCCAGCGGGTTCTTGCCCTTCACGTCGGAGTACTTCAGCTCCTTGGCGCCCACGTTCAGGCCCAGGTAGATGGTGCGGTTCTCCAGGCCCTCGGTGACGCGCAGCTTGGGCTCGGTCTTGAGACGCGCCACATCTTGCGCCGGCACGTCCTGCACAAAGTCGACCTCGCCCGACAGCAGCGCGGCCACGCGCGTGGCGGCCGACTTGATCGGCAAGAAGACGATCTCATCCACCTGCAGCGGGAACTCGCCCCGGCCCCAGTAGCCGGCGAACTGCTTGAAGACGGTGCGCGTGTCCTGCTCGCGCGACACCAGTTGGTAGGGGCCGGTGCCGTTCTCGTGGCGGGTGGCAAAGTTCTCTTCCTTGCCCGACACGTCCTGCGGCTGCTCGGACTGGTTGGCGCGCGACCAGGCGGCGTTGACGATGAACAGGTTGGTCAGCGTCTGCGGCAGCACCAGGTTGGGGCCGGCGGTCTTGATCTGCACCGTCAGCGGGCCGCGCGCGCGCACCTCGACCACCGGCGCCAGCAGCGTCTTCCAGGCGGATGTGGGCGCCTTGGCGCGCTGGATCGAGAACACCACGTCATCGGCGGTCAGCAAGGCGCCGTCGTGGAACTTCACGCCGGGCCGCAGCGTGAATTCCCACACGCTCGGGTCAGCGGTGATCTTCCATGCGGTGGCCAGCGCTGGCTGCAGCTTGCCGTCGGCGCCGCGCAGCACCAGCGGCTCATAGACCTGGTGCAGCAGCGTGACATTGGTGTTGAGGTTGACCGCATGCGGGTCCAGCGTGGCCGGGTCAGAGGAGCGCGCCCAGCGCACGGTCTCGGCCTGCAGCGCAGACAGCGGCAAAAGGGCAGATGCCAGCAGGCCGGCGGCCAGGAGTTTTCGGATCAGCATGGTGCTCACTTTGCGAGCTTGAACAGCTTGAAGTACGGCGTGTTCGACGGGTTCACCGGAATGTCGAACTTGCGCACCATGGCATAGGTCTGGATCTGGTCGTGCAGCGGCAGGTAGATGCGCTCTTTCTGTACCGTGGTCCAGATATCCTTGATGGTGGCGTCGCGCTTCTTCTCGTCGCCTTCACCTGCGAGCGAGACGATCTTGGCGTCCAGCTCCGGGTTGCTGTAGCGCGTGGCATTGGTGGCGCCACGTGAATTCTTGCCACGCGTGTGCACCAGGTAGTCAAAGATGTAGGCCGAGTCATAGGTCGGCACGCCCCAGCCATACAGGTAGAAGTCGGTGTCCTGGTTGTTGATGGCCGCCGTCTGGATGGCCAGCGGGCGCGCGGCCACCGCCGTCTTCACGCCGATGCGGCCCAGGAACCCTGCCACCGCCTGGCAGATCGCCTCGTCGTTCAGGTAGCGGTCGTTGGTGCAATGCAGGGTGATGCCAAAGCCATTGGGGTAGCCGGCCTCGGCCAGCAGCTTCTTGGCCTGCGCGGCATCGGCCTTGCCGACCACGTCAAAGGCCTTGTCGTAGCCGTGCACGAAGGGCGGCGAGATGATGTTGGTCGGCACCGACAGGCCGCGCATCACAGCCGACTGGATCGCCAGGCGGTCAATGGCCAGTTGGAAGGCCTGGCGCACGCGCGGGTCGGCCAGCGGGTTCTTGTCCTTCACGTCGGAGTACTTGAGCGGCTCCGGCCCCACGTTCAGGCCCAAAAAGATCACGCGGTTTTCCGCCGCCTGGTTGACGCGCAGCTTGGGGTCTGCGCGCAGGCGGGCGATGTCCTGGATCGGCAGGTCTTGCACAAAATCCACCTCGCCCGACAGCAGCGCGGCCACGCGCGTGGCGGGCGACTTGATCGGCAGGTAGACCAGCTCGTCGATCGGCAGCGGGAACTCGCCCCGGCCCCAGTAGCCCGGGAACAGCTTGAACACGGTGCGCGTGTCTTGCTCCCGCGACACCAGCGTGTAGGGGCCGGTGCCATTGACGTTGCGCGTGGCGTAGGTCTCTTCCTTGGCCGTGGCGTTCTGCGGCTGCTCCACGCCATGGGCCTTGGCCCAGGCCGCGCTCAGGATCTGGATGTTGATCAGGCTGTCGGGCAACAGCGGGTTGGCGCCGGTGGTACGGATGCGGATCGTGAACGGGTCGACCTTGGTCACCTCGGCAATCGAGACCAGCAGCGCTTTCATGTCCGAGTGCGGCGACTTGGCGCGCTGCAGCGAGAACAGCACGTCGTCTGCGGTGAACAGGCTGCCGTCATGGAACTTCACGCCCTTGCGCAGTTGGAACTCCCAGACGGTCGGGTCGGCCGTGATCTTCCAGGAGGTGGCCAGCGTGGGCAGCAGCCGGCCGTCGGCGGTGCGGATGATCAGCGGCTCGTAGACCTGGTGCAGCAGGTTGTGGTTGGGGCCGTTGTTGAGCGCGTGCGGGTCCAGCGTGGAGGCATCGGTGGAGCGGGCCCAGCGCAGGGTCTCGGCCTGCAGGCCAGGGGCGGCCAAGGCTGCGGCAGCCAGGGCGGCGGCCAGTACCAATTGTCGAATCATGGGGGGCTTTCTCTTCGTCGTGCCGGAGGGGCCACGCAGCGCCCCGCATGACAGCTGCCAGCACGGGGAGTGCGAGAAGGACAGGACCACAGAAGAGCGCCGCATCGCTGCGATGCGGCCCATTATTGAGAGCGGCCTGCGCCGCAGCAACGCAGAAAAGCGTCTAAGCAATTGCGGTTTGCGCGCTTGCCTGGCCTGACGAAAAGCGGCTCGACAGCAATGCAAACAAGGCCCGCAAGGATTGCGCTTCACCACCCTTGGGCCGGCCCGGGCGCGCCTCCTGGTTCCAGGCGAACAGATCCACATGCAGCCAGGGCGTGCCGGCGGGCACGAAGCGCTCCAGGAACAATGCCGCCGTGATGGCGCCCGCCAGCGGCGCGGTGGCCGCGTTGAGGGTGTCGGCGCTGGACGACTTCAGCATGCTGCGATAGGGCTGCCACAAGGGCAGGCGCCAGAGCGGGTCGGCCTCTTGCCGGGCATGGCCGGCCAGCTCGGCGGCCAGCGCCTCGTCGTTGCTGAAGAAGGCCGGCAGGTCCGGCCCCAGCGCCACGCGGGCCGCGCCGGTGAGCGTTGCCAGGTCGATGGCGATTGCCACCGGGCCGCTCACCGCCGCCAGCGCGTGGTGCAGCGCGTCGGCCAGCACCAGCCGGCCTTCGGCGTCGGTGTTCTCGATCTCCACCGTGCTGCCGTTGCCGGCGCGCAGCACGTCGCCCGGGCGCAGCGCACCGGCGCCCACGGCGTTCTCCACGGCAGGCACCACCAGCGTCAGGTGCAGCGGCAGGCGCGCCTGCATGACCAGGCCGGCCAGTGCGATGGCATGCGCCGCGCCGCCCATGTCCTTCTTCATCCAGCGCATGCCGGCCGGCGGCTTCAAATCCAGCCCGCCCGAGTCAAAGCAGACACCCTTGCCGACCAGCACCACACGCGGCGCGGCCGGGTCGCCCCACTGCAGCTCGGCCACGCGCGGCGCATCGGCGGCGGCGCGCCCTACGGCATGCACCAGCGGGAAGCCGGCATCAGGCAATGCATCGCCCACCCATTCACGAAAGCTCGCGCCGTGGCGCTGCGCCAGCGCCTGCACCTCGGCTGCCAGTTGGGTCGGGCCCAGCAGGTTGGCCGGGGCATCGACCAGCCGGCGCACCAGCCCTACTGCCGCCACCAACGGCTGCACCTGGTCCAGCACGGGCTGCGGCAGCACCAGTTGGGCGGTGGCCGCCGGCGGCGATCCCAGCGCCCAGCCAAGCGCAGACAGCAGTGCCTGCGGGCTGGCATCGGCCAGCCCGGGCCAGGCATAGCGGCCGGGCGGCAGCGCGGCGGGCAGGCCGGCAAGCTGCCACAGCGGCTGCTCCGGGTCTGCGCCCACCAGCACGCCCACCAGGGCGCCTTGTGCATCCGGCAGCAGTACGTGGCTGCCGGCCTGAGCGTCGAAGCCGCTGGCCCGCGCCCAGCGCGCCTGCACCGGCGGCGATTGCGCCAGCCAGCGATCCAGATCGGCCGGGCCGAGCAGATGCAGCGCTACTGCATCTTGCGGCGAGGTGGTGAAGCTGGAGAGATTCGATTCGGGCAGCGCAGGCATTACGCCGCTGCCACCAGGCGGATGCCCACATCGCCTTCGCGCTGCAGCTGCTCCACCAGCCCCAGCTCCCAGTCCAGATAGGTCTTGAAGCCCGCATCACGCGCGGCCAGGTCGGCGTGGTGGTAGGGGCTGAACCAGTAGTCGTCGTCGCCGGTCAGCACGCCTTCGGCGCCGCTGCCGGTGGCCAGACCCGCGGCCACCCAGGCCTGCGTGCCGCCGGCAATGGCGCGCACATCGCGGCCAGTGCGGGCTGCCAGTTCTGCCGCGACGCTGCGCGCCAGCACACCGTCGGGCGAGGTCAGCAGCACGGTCTGCGCGGCGGGCAGGTCGGCGGTGAAGGCCTGCAGGCGATCGGGCACGGCAAAGCGGGCGCCGGCCACGTGGCGGCGCTCGTAGGCGGCGCGGCGATCCACATCAAAGGCGACGGCGCTGCCGGCCTGCAGCAGCGCGGCGGCCTGCTGCGGCGAAACGACCGCTGCCGGCGCATGCGACTGCAGCACACGCACCGGCTCCGGGCCGGTGGCCAGCACGTGCAACGCGGGCGGCGCGTAGACAAAGACCTCGTGCCCGCCCAGTTGCGCCAGCCAGGCGCCGGTGGTCAGGGCGCGCACGCCGTCCCAGTCGGCCAGCACGATGCGGGCGCGGCGGCTGGCGGCGTATTCGTCGGTGGCCTGCACCAACTGGCCGCCAGGCGCCCAGCGCCAGCCTTCGAGGTGGCCGCCTTCGTATTCGGCGCGGGTGCGCACGTCGAACTTGTAGAGCGTGCGCTCGCCAGTGCTGGCTTCTTCGAACAGCGCCAGCTCCACGGCGTCGATGCGGCGCACGCCGGCACGCGCGGCCACCGCCTCTGCGCGTTCGCGGGCGCTGGCCAGGGCTTGCGCGCCGGGCTCGGGCGGCGGCACGACGCGGCCATGCGCCAGCGCGCGGCCGGCCAGCAGCCAGGCCATGGTGCCGTCCTTGAGCGAGGCCACGCGGTTGGGGATGCCGGCGTCGATCAAGGTCTGCGCGCCGACGATGCTGCGGGTGCGGCCGGCGCAGTTGACGACCACGAAGGTCTCGGGATCGGGTGCGATCTCGCCAATGCGGTAGACCAGTTCAGCGCCCGGCAGGCTGTGCGCAAAGGGCAGGCTGAAGTCAGCAAACTCTTCAGGTGTGCGGCTGTCGACCACGACGATGTTGTCGCCGCGCTCCACGCGCTGCTGCAGCTCTTCGGTGTCGATCCAGGGCGTGTGCTTCTCGACCTCGATCACTTCGCCAAAGGCCTTGCTGGGTACGTTGCTGCCGCTGAAGATCTCGAAGCCCGCAGCCTCCCAGCCATCGGTGCCGCCGGCCAGCACCGAGACATTGCGCCAGCCCAGGCGCACCAGCTTGGCGGCCGCCTGGTGCGCCAGGGATTCGTCATGGTCGACCAGCACCACGCGCGTACCACGGCGCGGCACCAGCCGGTCGATCAGCAGCTCCAGCCGCCACAGCGGCGCCGATGTCGCAAACAGGATGTGGCGGTGCACGAAGACACCGGTTTCGCGCACGTCGAGCACGGCGATTTCCTCGCCATCGGCCAGCGCGGTTTTGAGGGCCTGCGGCGTGAGCGCGGCATGGCGGATGTGGGCCGGTGGCGCGAAGTGCCGGTAGCTGCCGCCCTCGCGCCCCTCAAACACCACGCGCTGCGTGAGGCGCTCCAGCGCCAGACCGTAGAAGTGCAGGTGCAGGCCGGGCTGGTCGCCAATCAATTCGATGGTGTGCACGTCGGTGGGCGACAGCACGATGGCGCTGCCGGATGCAACGTCTACCGTGCGCTGCTCCACCAGCCGGTCGCGCAGCGGGTCGGCCGTGGCCTCGCGCTGGTAGACCACGTTGCGCTCGTTGCCGGCAATGCCCGCGATGATGGCCCAGGTGGTGTGGTCGTGCGGCGGCTGGGCCTTGCCCGGCAGGCCGGCGGACACATAAAGCGCAAAGCGGCCATCGCCCTCTTCCGCCAGGCGGTAGACCTGGGCCGGGCGATCCGCCGACACCGGGAAGTGTGCGGCCGGGAACAGCTCGCTGCGCTGGCCCAGGCGCACCAGCGCCTGCGACACCTTCTGCAGGCCGTCGGCCCCGCGCGAGGCCAGCAGCGTGCGCGCCTCGCGCAGGAAGGACTCCACCGCATGGCTGCGGCGGCTGGCGATGTCGTTGCCGGTGGTGTCGGGGGAGAGGTCGGTATGGCTCATGGCGCGAATCATTGGGGTGGCGGGGCTGGGGCACAGCGTAGGCAGCACCGGGCAGGCAAACAAGGAATCTTTTCTCCTATGCATATCCGAAGCCATTCCTTGGCCGTGCGCGGCCGGCGCAGCAGCATCCGGGCCCATGGCTGCTTCTGCAGCGACCCACGATTGCCTTGTTCATGCGTTTCTCTTTCCCGCTCCGTTCCTTTGTCGCCTTGCTGGCCGCGTGCGCGCTGCACGCCACCGCCGCGCCGGCGGACGATGCCGCCGCCTATCCGTCCAAGCCGGTGCGCATCATCGTGCCGGTCGCCGCTGGCGGCAGCGCGGACAAGCTCACGCGGCTGGTGGCCGACCAGCTTGGCATCTTGTGGAAGCAGCCGGTGGTGGTCGAGAACGTGGCCGGCGCCAGCGGCACCATTGGCGCGGCGCGTGTGGCCAAGGCCCCGGCCGACGGCTACACGCTGATGGAGCAGGGCGAGGGCCTGACGCTCAACGCCATCCTCTACCGCCACCTGTCTTTCGATACCGACACCGCCTTCGTGCCGGTGATCAAGGCCGTGGTCAACCCGCAGATCCTGGTGGTCAACCCGCAGACCGACCTGCGCAGCTTTGCCGACTACCTGGCGCGCGCCAAGGCCCAGCCCGAAAGCATCAGCCTGGGCCTGCCCGGCAATGGCGGCATCGCCCACGTGGCACACGAGCTGATCGCGCAGCAGACCGGCGCCAAGGTCAACTACATCCCCTACCCCGGCGGCGGCCCGGCCACCATCGACGTGCTGGCCGGCCACACCAATGCCACACTGATCACCCTGGCCGCCGTGACCGAGTACGTGCGTGCCGGCAAGCTGCGCGCGCTGGCCGTGACCACGCCCTACCGCTCGCCCGCCCTGCCCGACGTGCCGACCATGGCCGAGGCCGGCCTGCCGGGCTTCTCGGTAGAGAGCTGGCAGGGCTTCTTCGCGCCGGCCGGCACGCCGCCCGCGGTGGTGGACAAGATCAACCGCAGCATCCAGACCGTGCTGCAGCAGCCCGAGATACGCGCCCGGCTGGAAGACATGGGCTTCAAGGTGGCCGGCGGCAGCCCGGCCGACCTGGCCGCCAGCCTGCGCAATGAGCGGCCGCGTTACAGCAAAGCCATCCTCACAGCTGGAATATCTTTGAAGTGACCCCCGTTGCTTGCTCACTTCGTGTAGCCGCCTCCCCCCTGTAGGGGGCAACACCAGTGGCCCGGCAAAGCCGGTTCCACGGTGTTCCTGGGTTAACAGCCCCATTCCGCTTCATGCGCGGCCCAAGCATCAAGCAACGTTTTTCGCATAAGAAAACAACAATTTATTTGTTGGAGGAATAAGCTGCGCGCCGAATAATCGTTTTCCGAATAGCCGCACCGGACGACGATCCTTCTTCCTCATGAACTTCCAGCAACTGCGCTCCGTGCGCGAAACCGTGCGCTGCGGCTTCAACCTGACCGAGGTGGCGCTGGCGCTGCACACCTCGCAGCCCGGCGTCAGCCGCCAGATCCGTGAGCTGGAAGAGGAGTTGGGCATCACCCTGTTCGTCCGCGCCGGCAAGCGCCTGACCGGCCTGACCGAGCCCGGCGCGCATGTGCTGCCCATCGTCGAACGCATCCTGCAAGACAGCCGCAACCTGCGCACCGCGAGCCAGGAGTTCGTGGCGCAGCAGCGCGGCCAGTTGTCGATTGCGGCCACCCACTCGCAGGCGCGCTATGCGCTGCCTACGGCTGTGCAGGAGTTCCGTGCCCGCTTCCCCGAGGTGCGGCTGAACCTGCACCAGGGCTCGCCGCGCCAGGTGGCCGAGATGCTGCTGGCCGGCGAGGCCGACGTCGGCATTGCCACCGAGGCGCTGGACGGCTACGAGATGCTGGTGGCCCTGCCCTGCTACCGCTGGACCCACTCGGTGATCGTGCCGCGCGGCCATGCGCTGGAGCAGGGCCCGCTCACGCTGGAGCGGCTGACGCAGTTCCCGCTGATCACCTATGACGCCGGCTTTACCGGCCGCACCCGCATCGACGACGCTTTTGCCCACCAGGGCCTGACGCCGGAGATCGTGCTGTCGGCCATGGACGCCGACGTGATCAAGACCTATGTGGCGCTGGGCCTGGGCGTGGGCATCGTCGCCTCCATCGCCTACGAGGAAGAGCGCGACACCGGCCTGGCGGCGCTGGACGCGGGCCGGCTGTTTGGCATCAACCTGACCAAGCTCGCGGTACGGCGCGGCGCCTACCTGCGCGGCTATGTCTACGCCTTCATCGAATCCTTCGCGCCAACCCTGGCGCGCAGCGTGGTGGAGCGTGCGCTGGCGGACGATGCGCCTGGTGCGCAATATGAAATTTAGCTCTCCCCCAGGCTACGCGCTTCGCGTCTTCGCCAACCCCCTTCCGGGGGCAACACCTGTGGACTGGCGGAGCCAGATCCACGGTGTTCTTGGGTTTGGGTCGTGCTATGCGTAGGCCCTGGCCGCCAGGGCTGCGGCCAGCACTTCTGCGGGGTCTACCAATACCAGGTCTGTGACGTGGCCGGGCAGGGCCAGCGGGATCTCGGTGCAGCCCATGATGATGGCGCTGCCGGGGTGGCGGCTGGCGGTGGCAAGGGCCACGCTGGTGAAGCACTCGCGCGCCAGCGCCAGGTCGCCGGCCTTCACGCCGTCGTAGATGCCGCGCATCACCGTGGCGCGCTCGTCCGGCGTGGGGCGGTGGCAGGTCACGCCGGCGTGCTGCAAGGCGGCGTCGTACAGGCCCGTGCCGTAGGTGCCTTCAGTGGCCAGCAACACGGCCTCGCGCACGCCGCGCGCTGCCAGGTGGGCGGCGGTTTCGTTGGCGATGTGCAGCAGTTCTATTTGTGGGAAGCGCGCCTGCAGCGGCGCATGCCAGGCATGCGCGGTGTTGCAGGCAATGGCGACGGCGCGCGCGCCCAGCGCGGCCAGGCGGCCCAGGGCCATCAGCATCGGGTCCAGTGGCTGGTGCGCGCCGGGCGTGGTGTCAGCCAGCGCGCGGCTGCGGTCCGGCACCGGCACCTGGGCCAGCCAGTGCTCGGGAAAGCCCTGGTCGTTGACCGGCAGGCCCAACTGCTCCATGCGCCGGGTGCAGGCCAGCACAAACAGGCGCGCAAAGTCCGCGCCCGCCGCCGGGCCCATGCCGCCCAGGATGCCCACGACCTCAGGATGAACTGTCTGTATGGCGCTCACCTCAATGCTCCGCCAGCAACGCACGCGGCACCAAGACACAGGCGGCCGCGGGGCAGGCCAAGCGCGGACATCCGCGGAACCGGCTCCGCCGGTCCGCAGGATGTGCCCCCGGCGAGGGGGTGGGCGGCCACACGCAGTGGGCAAGCCTGGGGGTGAACTTCTTCACTGCGCGGGTTTATCGCTGTTGGCGCTGAGGTTGGCGCGCAGCTCGGCGCTCATGGGCACCTTCAGCGCCACGTTGCGCGGCGGTATGGGTTGCAGGAACCACTTGTCGTAGAGCTTCTCGAAGCTGCCCGACTTCATCATGCCGTTGATGACGCCATCGACCACCGCCTTGAAGGGTGCGTCGTCCAGGCGCAGCATGCAGGCGTAGGGCTCGACCTGCAGCGCGTCGCCGGTGACTTCGTAGTCGTCCGGGCTCTTGGCGTTGGCCTTCAGGCCGTAGAGCAGGATGTCGTCCATGCCAAAGGCCAGCGCGCGGCCGGTTTCCACCAGCAGGAAGGCGTCTGCGTGGTCCTTGCCATAGACGAACTGCATGCCCAGCTTTTTCTCGGCGTCGTACTTGCGCAGCACCTGCAGGTTGGTGGTGCCGGTGGTGGTGGAGATGGGCTTGCCGGCCAGGTCGGCGTAGTTCTTCACGCCAGAGGATTTCTTGGTCAGCAGGCGCGTGCCGGTATAGAAGTAATTGGTGGCAAAGCCCACTTCCTTGCCGCGCGCCGCGTTGTTGGTGGTGGAGCCGCATTCCAGGTCGACCGTGCCGTTCTGCACCAGCGGGATGCGGTTCTGCGAGGTCACCGGCTGCCATTCGACCTTGATGTCGGGCTTGCCGAGCTGCTTGCGCACCGCGTCGACCACGGCGTTGGAGATATCGACCGCGAAGCCGATCGGCTGGCCCTGCCCCTGCACGTAGCTGAAGGGCACCGACGATTCGCGGTAGGCCAACGTGATCTTGCCGGACTCGGCGATCTTGGAGAGCGTGTCGGCCTGGGCCACGCCTGCGGCCAGCAGCAGTACAGCGGCCATCGATGCGGAGAGCTTCATGGGAACCTTTCGGAATGAAAAGAAGGAACTAGCAAGTTCCGGGGCAGTTTAGAAAGCCGGAACCCTGCCGACGCATGCTTTCCTTGTGCAAGGCCATGCCGAAAAGTCATGGGTTTTCCACCGCCATGGACCGCCCGACACAGGCCAGCGGCCGGCCATAACCGGGCGGCATGGGCCGGCGCCGCAGTGGCATGCGCCGCCCGGCACAGCGCGCCTACAGTGGCCGCATGCCCTCCCAACCCATGCACATCTGCGTGCTCGGCGCCGGCATTGCCGGCCTGGCCACCGCCTACACCTTGCAACGCCAGGGCCACCAGGTCACGCTGCTGGACCGCGCCGCACCCGGCCAGGGCGCCAGCGGCGGCAACGGCGCGCAGCTGAGCTATTCCTACGTGCAGCCGCTGGCCGACCCGGGCCTGTGGCGCCAACTGCCCAAGCTGCTGCTGGCGGCCGATTCACCGCTCAAGCTGCGCCCCCGGCTAGACCCGCAGCAGTGGCGCTGGGCGCTGCAGTTTCTGGCCGCCTGCAACAGCGCCGATTCGCGCGAGACCACGGCGCAGTTGCTGGCGCTGGCGGCCCAGAGCCGCGCCGGCTTCGAGGCCATGCGCGCCGACCTGCAGCCCGATTGCGACTTCAGCGCCCAGGGCAAGCTGGTGCTCTACAACAGCGCGGCTGCACTGGCCGGCGCCGAGCGCCAACTGGCGCTGCAGCAGACGCTGGGCAGCGCGCCGCAGCGCATCGTCACGCCGGCCGAATGCCTGGCGATAGAGCCGGCGCTGGAAGGCTACCGCCACGGCATCGCCGGCGCGGTCTACACGCCCAGCGAATGCGCGGCCGATTGCCTGAAGGTGTGCCAGGCGCTGGCCGCCGCCTTGCAGCAGCGCGGCGCAAAGCTGCTCACCAACACCGAGGTGCTGGGCCTGGAAGTACGCGGCGGCCGCGCCGTAGCGGTACGCACGGCGCAAGGCCCGTTGCAGGCCGACCGCTTTGTGCTGGCGCTGGGCAGCGCCTCGGCCCGCCTGGCACGGCCGCTGGGCGTGCGCGTGCCGGTCTACCCGCTCAAGGGCTACAGCCTGACGCTGGAGCTGGGCGCGCAGGGCCCGGCCGGCCCGCAGGTCAGCGTGACCGACAGCCCGCGCAAGGTGGTGTTCGCCCGCATCGGCTCGCGCCTGCGCGTGGCCGGCATGGCCGAGATCATTGGCCACGACGCCGGCATTCCGCCGGCGCGCATCGCCACGCTGCGGCAGGCCACGCAGGCCGTGTTCCCGCAACTGGCCGGCACGGCCGAGCTGCAGCACTGGACCGGCATGCGCCCGGCCACCCCCACCGGCCGCCCCCTGCTGGGCCGCCTGCCGGGCGCGCCTGAGGGGCTGCTGTTCAACACCGGGCACGGGGCTTTGGGCTTTACGCTGGCGTTTGGCAGTGCGGAGCGGCTAGCCAAGATGTTGTGACCCCCAGGCTGCGCGCCTTCGCCAACCCCCTGCCCGGCAAAGCCGGTTCCGCGAATGTCCTGGCATGGCCTGCTCCGCGGCCTTTGGTGTCTTGTGGCGCGGGCGCTGCCGGCGATAAATTGCCGCCGTGGAAATTTGAATAAAAAGTCCTGATTAGGTACCTGCCTCAGACTGACTTGAATTCTGGCTGGGATGTTTGATACTGGATTTATGTCCAGTTATCTGCGAGGCATCCCATGTCCATGAACCTCATCCAGTTCCAGCCCGGCCTGTCGCTGCTGCAGTTCCACGAGCGCTATGGCAACGAGGAGCAGTGCGAGAGCGCTCTCTTTGCCTCCCGCTGGCCCCAGGGCTGGCGTTGCGCGCACTGCGGATGTTCACGCTCGTTTTAAACGCGCAATGGCCATGGGCGCCAGCTGTGGGAGTGCCTGATCTGTGGCTACCAGTCCTCCAGCATCGTCGGCACGGTGTTTGAGCACACCAAGCTGCCTCTGCGGGTGTGGTTTCTGGCGATGTATCTGATGACCCAGCACAAGAACTCCATCAGCGCGCTGGCCTTGGGGCGCCAACTGGGCGTGAGTTACAAGACGGCCTGGCTGGTCAAGCACAAGCTCATGCAGACCATGCTGTTGCGCGAGGCGCCGCGGCGTCTGGATGAGCGGGTGGAGATTGATGACGCCTATCTGGGCGGCGAGCGTGCCGGCCATATCCACGGCGGGCGCGGGGCCTGGCGCAAGTCAGCCTTTGTGGCAGCGGTGCAGACCGATACCGAAGGCCATCCGAGGTTTATGCGCCTGAGTCCCGTTGCAGCCTTCACGAACGAGGCGCTCAAGGTCTGGGCCACAGAGAGCCTGGCTCCCACGGCCCACGTGGTCTCCGATGGCTTGCGCAGCTTTGCGCAGGTGCGCCAGATCGGCGCTACCCACGAGCGCTACGTGACCGGTGGCGGACGGGAGGCGGCTAAGAAGCCCGAACTGCGCTGGGTCAACACGATGCTAGGCAATCTGAAGACCGCGCTGGCGGGTACCTACCACTCGTTTGATCATGCCAAGTATGCGGCGCGCTATCTGGCGGAGTTTGCGTATCGATTCAACCGCCGCTTTGATCTCTCCTCCATGCCTGCTCGCTTGCTGCGCGCCGCTGTTACTACCAAGCCCCAGCCTCTGCTCATCCTCCGCATGTCTGAGGCAGGTACCTAATCAGGTAAAAAGTGGCTCTAGCCCAATACCGACCTGGGCTTCTAGCTATACATTTTGAAGGACACTAAGCCACATCCTTCAGCGCCTGCTGCATGGCCCGGGCAATCGCCCGCACCGCGACCGAGTCCGGCTTGTCGGCCTGGCGCAGCACGCGGATGGGCACGGGGATGTGGGGCTCCAGGCGCAGCACGTCGACCTTCTCGCGGTCGGCCGAGCAGGCGGTGCAGCCGTCCACCAGCGCCACGCCCAGGCCGTGGTGGGCCATCGACAGCGCGGCGTGGTAGGTCTGCACGGTTACCACGGCCTGTAGGCCCACGCCGGCGTCGCGGCAGGCCTGGTTCAGGCTGATGCCGACCGGGTCGCGCGCGTCCAGCGCCACGGCGGGCAGCTCGGCGATGTCGTCCAGCGCCACCCAGCCGCGCCGCACCAGGCGCGCTGGCAGCATGCCCTTGGGCGCGATGCAGACGATGCGGCTCTCGGCCAGGGCCTCTTGCGTGAGCGATGGGTGCGCGGCCGGGCTGAAGACAAAGCCGACATCGGCCTCGCGCAGCAGCAGCGCCGACATGATCTGCGGCGAGTGCAGCGCCTCGACCCGGATGGCGATGCCCGCATGCTGCTGGCGGAACAGGTGCAGCGCGCGCGGCAGTACCTCGTAGCTCAGCGCCAGCACGGTGAGGATGCGCAGCTCGCCCGCGTCCTGCGCGGTGCGCAGGTTCTCGGCCAGGCGCTGCACCTCGTCCAGTTGGGCAAACAGGCGCTCGATGTGCGGGTAGAGCGTGAGCGCCTCGGTGGTCGGCACCAGACGCCCGCGCGTGCGCTGGAACAGCGGGAAGCCCAGCTGCAGCTCGGCATGCTGCAAGGTGCGGCTGACCGCCGGCTGGGTAACGTTGATGAGCCGCGCCGCCGCGCTGACGCTGCCCGTCAGCATGATGGCGTTGAAGACTTCGATGTGGCGCAGGCGCATGGCTCAGGACGCGTCGCGTTTCATGCGCTCGCTCTTCCAATACACGTCATCACCGCCATCCACGCGGTTGAGCACGCGTGCCAGCACAAACAGCAGATCCGACAGGCGATTGAGGTAGCGGCGCGGCGCATCGCGCACCGCATCCACATGGCCCAGCGCCACCACGGCGCGCTCGGCACGCCGCGCCACGGTGCGGCAGACATGGGCCTGCGATGCGGCGCGCGTGCCCGCAGGCAGGATGAATTCGGCCAGCCGTGGCAGCGCAGCGTTGTGCGCGGCCAGGGCCTCGTCCAGCTGCAGCAGTGCGGCATCTTTCAGCAGCTCGAAGCCGGGGATGGACAGCTCGCCGCCCAGGTCGAACAGGTGGTGCTGCACATCCACCAGCAGCGTGCGCACGGCCTCCGGCAGCGGCTCGCACAGCAGCAGGCCGATGTGGGAATTGAGCTCGTCCACATCGCCCATGGCCTGCACGCGCAAGTGGTCCTTGGGCACACGGCTGTTGTCGCCGAGGCCGGTGGTGCCGTCGTCGCCGGTGCGGGTGGCGATCTGGGTGAGTCGGTTGCCCATGGTCTGTGTCGCGGAGGAAGAGAAAAGGTGAGCGGCTGACTGTAGCGGGACTGGCGTTACCCCGGGCACGTGGATGTTTCCAAGGCAAGCCAAATGTCAGCGCGGCAACACCCGGCAAAAGGGCTGGCCCTGGCCGGCCATGCAGGGTCGAATGCAGCTTGCATCCACTCTTGAAAGACCGCTACATGATCTCTGTGCCAACGCAAGTTCCCGCCCGCGCTGCCCGCCGCCGCTACACCCCGGCCGGCTTCGACACCCGCAGCGTGATGCTGTTTGCCGGCCTGGCGCTGGGCGCCGCGCTGGCCGCCCATGCCCAGGCCACGCCCGATGGCAGCCCGGCCGCAGCCCCGCCGGCCGTGTCGGCGGCCGCAGCCGGCAAACCCGACGTGCCCGCCATCTTTGCCCGCGCCGACGCCAACCACGACGGCCAGCTGAGCCGCATCGAGGCCGAGCGCCTGCCCGACGTGGCACGCAACTTCGACCGCGTCGACAGCAACCACGACGGCTCGATCTCCCTGGCCGAGCTGCGCTCCGCCACCGGCAATTGACCGGCCAAGCGCCGCGCGGGGCGGCGCTCCCAGGGCAAACCCTGTCATTTGGAATATGCCTGTATGGTAAATTTTTCCAATGCCAAGCCCTGCTCCACAACGCGCCCGGCGCAGCCACGCCGAGCGCAGCCGTGAAACCCAAGACCACCTGATAGACACCGCCATCGGCGTGATCCAGGACAAGAGCTTCCAGGGCGCGACGATTTTTGAGATTGCCAAGTCCGCCGGCATGACGCCCGGCGCGCTGCAGCACCACTTCAGCTCCAAGGCGGTGCTGATGATGCGGGTGGTAGACCGCCTGACCGAGCTCGGCGCGGCCAGCGGCGGCATCTGGCCCGACGCCAGCGGCCCGTTGGCCGAACGCGCCCAGGCCCTGGTGCGCACCGCCTGGGAGCGCATCTACGAGCCGCCGCGCTTTCTGGCCGCGTGGAACGTGTACTTCGGCTGCAGCACCGACGAGGCCGTGCGCGACTACATCGCCGACAAGCGCCTGGCGCTGCAGCAGGGCCTGCGCACGCGCTTTCACGCCAGCTTCCCCGAACTGGCCGGCCGCCCCGACGCCGACGCCTTCATCGACATGGTCTTCACCACGCTGCGCGGCCTGGGCCTGCTGCGGCTGTTTGGCCCGCAGGCTGCGGAATGCGAGGCGCAACTCGCCGCCCTGGCACAGACCATCGTGCAGCGTTGCCAGGCCGACTGAGATTCCACCAACGGAGACAAACGATGACGACATTAACCGCCCTGCGGCGCGGCGGAATCGCCGCGGCCTGCGCCCTTGCAGCCCTGAGCGCATCGGCCCAGACACCGCCTTACCCCGACCCGCACAAGATCATCCAGATCATCGCCATGCAGCCGCCCGGCAGCTCTTCCGAGACCATGGCGCGCAGCTGGGCGGAATGCGCGGCGCGGCAACTGGGGCAGCCGGTGACCGTGCAGAACAAGCCCGGCGCCAACGGCGTGCTGGCGGTGCGCTACCTGGAGAGCCAGCCGCGCGACGGCTACACGGTGATGTTCATAGGCATGTCGCAGATGGCCATCACGCCCTACATCTTCAAGAAGCCGCCGTACGACCCGCTGAAGGACTTCGACGGCATCGCGCTGCTGAGCAGCACCCCGATGATCCTCACGGCCAGCCCCGGCTCGGGCATTCGCAGCCTGGCCGACCTGGCCCGCGTGGCGCGCGAGACCAAGGGCCAGCTCAACTTCGCCTCGCCCGGCAACGGCAGCCCGGCGCACCTGCTGACCACGGCGCTGGCCGACAAGCTGGGCGCGCCCATGACCCACGTGCCCTTCGTTGGCGAGGCCGCCGGCATGACCAGCCTGATGGGCAACCAGGTGCAGCTGATGACGCTGGTGCTGGGCACCGCCATCCCGCAGGTCAAGGCCGGCAAGATCGTGCCGCTGGCGGTGCTGGCGCCGCAACGCTCGGCGCTGCTGCCGGATGTGCCGGCGCTGGCCGAGCTGATGGACTTCAAGGACCTGGAGCGCCCGGCCTGGGGCGCGCTGGTGGCCGCCGCCGGCACGCCGCGCCCGGTGATCGACCGCCTCAACGCCGTCACCCAGCAATGCATGGCCGACCCGGCCCTGCGCGAGCGCTTTGCCGGCATGAACATCAGCACCGTCACCTCGACCCCCGAAGACGTGAAGCTCTGGGCCGCGCGCGACACGCAGGTCTGGCGCCCGCTGATCGAGAAGCTCGGGCTGGTCACGCAGTGAGCGTGGCGCTGGCAGACGACACGCTTCTCTTGCATGGCCTGCGCGGCCGGCGCGAAGGCGGCGTGGCGGTGTTTCGCGGCATTCCCTATGCCCAGGCACCGACCGGCGCGCGCCGCTTTGCCGCGCCCGAGCCGGCGGGCCTGCCTGAAGGCGCGCACGACGCGCGGGCCTTTGGCCCAATCCCGCCACAGCCGCCGCGCCCCGGCGGCGCCCGCAGCGCGCAAGCGAGCATTGGCAACTGCCTGAACCTCAATATCTGGACGCCCGACCCCGCCGCGCGCGGCCTGCCGGTGCTGCTGTGGCTGCCCGGCGGCGGCTTTGTGCGTGCCGATGCCGGCCAGGACTGGTACGAGGGCGCGGGCTTTGCGCGCCAGGGCATCGTGTTTGTGTCGGTCAACTACCGCGTCGGCGTGGACGGTTTTGCCGCGCTGGACGGCGCGCCCGCCAACCGTGGCCTGCTGGACCAGATCGCCGCGCTGCAATGGGTGCAGCGCCACATCCAGCACTTTGGCGGCGACCCGGCGCAGGTCACGCTGGCCGGGCATTCGGCCGGCGCGGGCTCGGTGGCCTGCCTGCTGGGCCTGCCGCAGGCGCGCGGGCTGTTTCGCCGCGCCATATTGCAAAGCCCCAGCGTGGCCACGCTGGACACGGCCCAGGCCGGGCGCCTGGGCGCCGAGCTGGCCGCGCTGCTGGGCGTGCCGGCCACGCGCGCCGCCTTTGCCGCCCTGCCGCTGGCCGAGCTGCTGCGCGGCGTGGAGCAACTGTTGGCGCGCGGCATGCCCGAGCGCGACTGCGCGGCCTTTTGCATGGCCTCGCCCTTTCGCCCCACGGTGGACGGCACGCTGCTGCGCGCGCCGGTGCTGCAGCAACTGGCGCAGGCCGCGCCACAACTGCAGGGCATGGATGTACTGGTCGGCTCGAACGACGAAGAAATGCGCTTCTACCTGGCGCCAGACAACCGCATGGCCCAGGTCAGCGAGGCCGCGCTGGATAGCTTCTGCCGCGCCACCGGCCTGCCGCCCGCGCTGGCCGCCGCCTACCCCGGCAGTGCCGGCGAGCGGCTGTGCGCGCTGCAGTCTGATTACTACTACCGCCTGCCCGCGCTGCGCATAGCCGAGCTGTGCGCCAGCGCCGGCCTGCGCAGCTTCCACTACCGCTTTGGCTGGCGCTCGGACGCCTGCGGCGGCCGCATGGGCGCGGCCCATGCGCTGGAGGCGCCCTTTGTCTTCAACACCCTGGCCAGCAACACCGCACGCGGCCTGGCCGGCAGCGCGCCGCCTGCGGCGCTGGCGCAGCAAATGCACGCCGCCTGGGGCCGCTTCGTGCGTGAAGGCACGCCGGGCTGGGCGCCCTTCCAGGCCGGCCAGCGCCACACCGAACGACTCGGAGCCACCGCCGGCAGCGCGGACATCGCCCTGCCGCTGGCTGCGCCAGCGCAGTGGAGTGCTATCTTTCCCTCCCCCGGAGACCCCACATGAACGCCCCCACCACCGCTACCCACCTGTTGCCCACCATCGCCCAGCGCGCGGTGCCCGCCGCCATGCTCGATGCCCTGGCCGCGCGCTTTGGCGCGCAATGCTCCACGGCCCAGGCCGTGCGCGAGCAGCACGGCCGCGACGAATCCTCCTTCCAGGCGCCGCCGCCCGCCGCCGTGGTGTTTGCCGAAAGCACGCAGGACGTGGCCGATGCGCTGCGCATTGCCGACGCGCACGCGGTGCCAGTGATCGCCTTTGGCAGCGGCTCGTCGCTGGAAGGCCATCTGCTGGCGGTGCAGGGCGGCATCAGCGTGGACGTATCGCGCATGAACCGCATCCTGCGGCTCGATGCAGACGACCTCACGGTGACGGTGCAGCCCGGCATCACGCGCAAGCAGCTCAACGAGCAGATCAAGGACAGCGGCCTGTTCTTCCCGATAGACCCGGGCGCCGACGCCTCGCTGGGCGGCATGGCTGCCACGCGCGCCAGCGGCACCAACGCCGTGCGCTACGGCACCATGCGCGAGAACGTGCTGGCGCTGGAGGTGGTGAGCGCCAGCGGCGAGGTACTGCGCACCGGCACGCGCGCACGCAAGTCGGCCGCAGGCTATGACCTCACGCGCCTGTTCGTGGGCAGCGAAGGCACGCTGGGCATCATCACCGAGGTCACGCTGCGCCTGTACCCGCTGCCTGAAGCGGTGTCGGCCGCGATCTGTTCCTTCCCCAGCATCGAGGCCGCCGTGCGCGCCACCATCCAGACCATCCAGATCGGCGTGCCGATCGCGCGGGTGGAGCTGATCGACGCCAACACCGTGCGCATGGTCAACACGCATTCCAAGACCACGCTGCGCGAAGAGCCCATGCTGCTGATGGAATTCCACGGCACGCCCGCCAGCGTGAAGGAGCAGGCCGAGACGGTGCAAGACATCGCCGGTGAATTCGGCGGCAACGCCTTTGAATGGGCCAGCACGCCCGAGGAACGCACCCGCCTCTGGACCGCGCGCCACAACGCCTACTTTGCGGCGATCCAGTCGCGCCCGGGCTGCCGCGCCATCTCCACCGACACCTGCGTGCCGATCTCGCGCCTGGCCGATTGCCTGCTGGATTCCGTGGCCGAGGCCGACGCCAGCGGCATCCCCTACTTTTTGGTCGGCCACGTGGGCGACGGCAACTTCCACTTCGGCTACTTGATCGACCCCGACAGCGCCGAAGAACGCGCCACCGCCGAGCGCCTGAACCACACCCTGGTCGAGCGCGCGCTGCGCCTGGAAGGCACCTGCACCGGCGAACACGGCGTGGGCCTGCACAAGATGGGCTTTCTGGTGGACGAAGCCGGCGCGGGTGCCATCGACATGATGCGCACCATCAAGCGCGCGATGGACCCGAAGAACATCCTCAATCCGGGGAAGATCTTTTCGCTGTAGGGCGGGTGTGCCGGGCCCTCCATGATGGCCCGTTCAATGCTCGGCGCCGGCGTAGACCCACATGGGCTCTGTCTTGCCGGCCCGCGCGCCCGGTAGAGGCCGGGCGCCCTCCCACAAAACACGTGTCAATTTGTTTTTATTCGTATACGATATTCGAAACACCTCCTGAAACCACCGCATGCTCCCCTGGCAATCCCTCACCACCGCACCCAGCCAACTGGCGGCCGTGCGCGATACCTCGCTGGCCAAGCTGGTGCGGGAAGACGTGCTGGGGCTGATCCTGCGGGGTGAACTGCCGGCGGGGGCGCGCATCAACGAGCCCGATGTGGCGGCGCGGCTGGGGATTTCGCGGGTGCCCGTGCGCGAGGCGCTGCGCGAGCTGGAGAGCTCGGGCCTGGTGGTGGCGCGCAAGCATTCGGGCGTGTTCGTGCGCGAGCTGCCCGCGGCCGAGATCCGCGGGCTGTATGAATTGCGCGCGCTGCTCGACGGCTATGCCGGGCGCCGCGCCGCGCAACTGGAGCCGGCCCGCCGCACGGCGCTGGCCGACACGCTGGATGCATCCATCGCGCTGATGCAGGACGCCGCCGACGCGCCCGACGTGCCGCGCTACTACGCCGAGAACCTGCGCTTTCACTGGCTGATGGTGGAGGCCGCAGGCAACGCGCCGCTGGCCGACACCTACCGTGGCGTGGTGCAGAAGCTGCACCTCACGCGGCTCAAGAACCTGTCGCAGGACATGGGCATGCAGGCCTCGATTGCCGAGCACCGCGCCATTGCCGCGGCGCTGCGCGCCGGCGACGACGCGCTGTGCGAGACGCTGCTGGCCGCCCACGTCCGGGGCGCCCACGAAAGACTGCCCCGCGCTGGCTGAGCGCCGGCCCCCCCGCGCAGGCGCCGTGCCCTGCGCTCGTTCCGCATCCAGTTCATCACCCAAGGAGAGACTCATGCAACGACGTACCCTGCTCCAGGCCGCACCGGCCTTGCTGTCCCCGGCGCTGGCGGGCCTGCCCGGCCTGGCCGAGGCGCAAAGCGCCTTCCCCGACAAGATGCTGCGCTACATCGTGCCGGTATCGGCCGGCGGCGGCAGCGACCTGGTCGGCCGCACGGTGACCGAGCGCTGGGGCCGCGCGCTGGGCCAGGGCTTCGTGGTGGAGAACCAGGGCGGTGGCGGCGGCATCATTGCCAGCCAGAACACGGCCAAATCCGCGCCCGACGGCTACACGCTGATGCAGGGCTACGTCGCCACCCACGGCACCAGCCCGGCCACGCGCAAGGTTCCCTATGACGCGGTGAAGGACTTCACCCCGATCGGCATGATCGGCGCCACGCCCAACGTGCTGGTGATCGACCCCAAGCTGCCGGTGCAGAACTTCAAGGAATTTGTCGCCTACCTGCAGGCCAACAAGGGCAAGGTCAGCTACGGCTCGGCCGGCGCCGGCTCGCTCACCCACCTGACCATGGAGCTGCTGGCGCAGCAGTTGGGCACGCCCATGGTCCACATCCCCTACCGTGGCATTGCCCCGGCCTTGACCGATGCCATGGGCGGCCAGACGCAGGCGGTGTTCCCCGGCCTGGCGGCGGCCCTGCAGCACATCCGCGCCGGCCGCGTGCGCGCCTTGGCCGTGACCGGCAATGTGCGCGCGGCGCAGATCAAGGACGTGCCCACGCTGGATGAGCTGGGCCTGAAAAATTTCGACGCCATGCAGTGGTACGGCGTGGTCGGCCCGGCCGGCATCCCGGCCGACATCGTGCAAAAGCTCAACAGCAGCTTGAACAGCGTGCTGAAGGCGCCCGACATGCGCGAGAAGCTGTCCACCGAAGCGGTAGAGCCCATGCCCATGAGCGCAGCCGAGTTCGGCGTGTACATCCAAAAAGACATCGCGCGCTGGACGCAACTGGCGCGCGCCCAAAACATTTCTCTGGACTGATTTTTTCACCATGGCACGCAACACCCAGGTCGACGCCGACCACAACGCCCCGCCCATCACCCGCATCCTGGCCGAGTACGTCGCGAACCACCCTTCGCGCGGCTGGAGCGATGCGGTGGACCACGAGGCGCACCGCACCTTCCTCAACTGGCTGGGCTGCGCCGTGGGCGCGGCGCACCACGAGGCGGCCAACGCCGCGCTGGCCGCCGTCCAGGTGCTGCAGCCGGCGCCGCAGGCCAGCATTGCCGGGCGCGCAGAGAAGGTCGACATCGCCAGCGCGGCGCTGATCAACGGCATTACCTCGCACACCTTTGATTTCGACGACACGCACCTCAAAACCATCATCCACCCGGCCGGGCCGGTGGCGTCTGCGCTGCTGGCGCTGGCCGAGCACACCGGCGCCTCGGGCCGGCAAGTGATAGACGCGCTGGTGCTGGGCATAGACGTGGCCTGCCGCGCCGGCAACATGGTCTACCCCGAGCACTACGACCGTGGCTGGCACATCACCGGCACCACCGGCGTGCTGGGCGCGGCCGCCGGCTGCGCGCGCCTGCTGGGCCTGAACGCCGACCAGACGCAGATGGCGCTGGGCATTGCGGCCTCGCAGCCGGTGGGCTTGCGCGAGCAGTTCGGCACCATGACCAAGCCCTTCCACCCGGGCGCGGCGGCGCGTGCGGGCCTGATGTCGGCCTTGCTGGCGCAGCAGGGCTTTACCGCCAGCCTGCGCGCACTGGAGGCGCCACGCGGCTTTGCCCAGGTGGTCTCCACCAAGCACGCGTGGAACGAGATCACCGACGAGCTGGGCCAGCGCTTCGAGATCTCCTTCAACAGCTACAAGCCCTTTGCCTGCGGCATCGTGATCCACCCCAGCATCGACGCCTGCGTGCAGCTGCGCGAACAGGGCGTGACGGCCGAGCAGGTCGAGCGCATCGAGCTGAAAGTGCATTCGCTGGTGCTTGAACTCACCGGCAAGAAGGAGCCCGCCGACGGCCTGGCCGCCAAGTTCAGCGTCTACCACGGCTGCGCCGCCGGCCTGCTGTTTGGCAAGGCCACCGAAGACGAATACGCCGACGACATCGTCACCCGCGCCGACGTGGTCGCGCTGCGCCGCAAGGTCGTGGCCACGGTCAACGACGGCATCGACGAGGCCAGCGCCGACGTCACCGCCGTGCTCACCAACGGCCGGCGCGTGCAGGTCTTTATCAAGCACGCCATTGGCTCGCTGCAGCGGCCCATGAGCGACGCCGACCTGGTGGCCAAGTTCAGCGGCATGTCCGATGCCATCCTGGGCACCGAGCGCACGGCGCAGTTGATAGACGCCTGCTGGCAACTGGGCAGCGCGGCCGATGTGCGCGGCCTGGCAGCGCTGACGCGGCCATGAGCGCCACGGCACGCGCGCGCATCGTCGTCCTGGACGACTGGGAGCGCGCACTGCAACGCCTGGCCGACTGGAGCCAGATCGAGGCACTGGCCGACGTCACCGTGCACCACGCGCCGCTGCAGGGCGATGCCTTGCAGCGCGCGCTGCAGTACGCCGACGCCGTGGTGCTGATGCGCGACCGCACGCCCTTCGACGCCGCGCTGCTGGCGCGCCTGCCGCAGCTGCGCTACCTGGTCTTTACCGGCACGCGCAACACCCGGCTCGACCTGGCCGCGCTGCAGGCGCGCAACATCCCGGTCAGCCACACCGGCTGGGGCCCGTCCAAGGACAGCACCTGCGAAATGGCCTGGGCGCTGATCCTGGCCGCCACGCGGCAGCTGGAGGCGCAATCGGCACGCCTGCGCGCCGGCCACTGGCGCGACCCGGCCGGCGGCCCGCTGCCGGGCGTGCTGCACGGCCAGCGCCTGGGCCTGATCGGCCTGGGCGAGATCGGTGGGCGCGTGGCGCGCATCGGCAAGGCCTTTGGCATGGAAGTGGTGGCCTGGAGCCCGCGCATGACGGCCGAGCGCGCGGCCGAGCACGGTGCGCAGTTTTTGCCGCTGGAGGAACTGCTGGAGACCTCGCAAGTGGTCAGCCTGCACCTGGTGCCCACACCGCAAACACGCAATCTGCTGAACGCCGAGCGCCTGGCGCTGATGCGCCCGGGCAGCCTGCTGGTGAACACCTCGCGCTCGGCCCTGGTCAACCATGCCGCGCTGGCCGAAGCGCTGGCCTGGGGCCGCCCCGGCGCCGCCGCGCTCGATGTGTTCGACGCCGAGCCCCTGGCCGCAGACGACCCACTGCGCCAGGCCCCCAACCTGCTGCTGACACCGCACATGGGCTTTGTCAGCGAGCCAGTGTTCCAGCGCTTTGCCGACGACACCGCCGAGTGCCTGCTGGCCTGGCTGCAGCAGCAGGCGCTGCCGCGGCAGGTGCCGGTGCTGTGAGAATCGCCTTCTATCGCTATTGATTACAAAGCTATATGCCTTGGCATCCAGATGATTTAAGGGGCGGCTGTAGTACTAAGTTCAAACCTCAAAGGCCCAGTTCATCTTCGGATGGCTGGGCCTTTCTTTGATGTGCTCCATTCCAAGTATGCAGCGCCATGGGCATGACGGCCGAACAGTCACCGTCGGGCGGTACCACTAACCAGGCGCAGCAGCAACTGGTGCCGCCAAGCCAAGCCGGCAGGCTTGCTCTGAGATCCGTCGAGGGGTGCCTACGAGTTGATGCCCCCGTGCGCAGGCTGGCGGTGTCCAGGCTGACGTCATACCGACCTCAGGACAGGATGACACGTCATTCCAGCCGCCTCCTCAAACTGTGCAAACGCGGAGGCGGGCCATAGCAGGCTCAGTTCGTCGGGAAGGCTAGCCCGCCCATCTGGAGCGAGCCGTTCAGCTGGACCAGCTTGATGTCGAAGTCTTGGCCGCCGCTCCACTTGATCTTGTTGGTGGCGGCGGTGACCAGCGCGCCGATGCTAGGCAGGTGGCCGATCACGCCACTGGAAGTGATCTTGGCGATCAGCTGCGGGACAGCCGCCGCCACGCCCGCCACAACGACGATGATGATGCCCACGACGACACGCATTGCACCCTCCAGGATTTTGGCAGCCACACCCGCGGCCACGGCGCCGACGATGCCGATGACAATCCCGGCAATGACGATGCCGGTGGCCACATCTACCCAGTGATGGGTCCTGGCCGGGGCTGCTATTTCGTAGGCTAGGTACTGGTTGCCCTTGTCGTCGGTCTGCAGCTTGAGGTCAAAGTAGTTCGTGCTTTCGACATAGGCATCGATGCCCGGTGAAATTTCGATGTGTACCTTGCTGTAGACAATGATCTGCGTCGCCTGCAGAGTGACTTTGAAATCGGTGCACTTTGGATGGTAGTTGATCGACCCGTGGCGCACCTTGGGCATCGGGATGGTCTTGGCGTTCGAGATAACCGTGTCGTTGTTGGTGATCTTGAAGTAGGTCTGGTCGATGGTGGCCGAGTTGCCGGCGTTAAACGAATTCGCCATCACCGGCAGCACCATCCGCTTCATAAACAACTGGTCGGAGATATTGAAGCCGGACTGAGCGCCGCTGGGGATCGAGCCGGGGCCAATCTGGTTCGAATTCTGTCCCGGTGAATTGCCGCTGACCATGCACAGCACGCCAAACACTGCCCTGTCGAGGGTCGGGGCGTCGTAGTACGCGTAGGACGTATAGGTCGGCTGCAGCCACGTGAAGGCGTCCTGGTCGGCTACCGCGCCCAGGTTGACAGTGTTGAACACGTAGGTGATGCGGTCCAAGTGCTTGTTGAAGAAGTCCTGAAACGCCCCTTGGATGGCCCCAAGCAGGGTTTGGTCGGTCTGGCCTGGTACCGCCACGTTGGTCACCTGGGCGATGTTGCCAGTGGCGTTAATCGCCTTGGTGGAGACCTGCAGTTGGTTCGGCGTGCCGGCCGGGCCCTGAGCCGGCTGGGGCAGATAGTTGAGCTTGACCTCGACAGAGATACTGCCGCCAGCCAGGACAACAGCGGTGCCGGTTTGTCCGCCAGTCATGCGGCCGCTGGCGATCGGGATTGACAGGTTGAGGATGGCGCCCGAACCGTTCAGAGCGATGCTCCACGGCCTGAACACGCCACTCACATTCACGGTGAACAGGGCGCCGGACAGGGTGCCTTCGAAATCGAGCGGATACAGGTCCGGCCGGGAGAAATGCTTGTTCACTTCGACGACTGGGACCGCGAACACGGTATCCCAACCGAGAGTGTTATGGATGGGCGTGTCGTTGAGCGGCAGAGGTGGCAGCACGATGCCTTGTCTGAGCGGTGGCAGAGCAATGTCGATTGGAGCGTTGCGCGCTTCGGGCAGCGGGAACTGGAAGCGCATCGGGTGGTCGAGGGCGATGGCGTTGGCGGTAGCGCTCATGTCGATTTCCTTTCTTGCTCTGAGACGATTACTGGCCGGGTTGACCAGTGAGGATGACGGCGCCGTCGAACACAGCACCAGTGACGTGAAACTGTTTCATGCCGGCGAACTGCACCGATGTCGGCGGCGCCGCGCTCATCAGGCCGGCGCCCACTTTGCCTTTTATGAAGGAAGCGATGCTGTTGCCGATCAGACTGGCAACGCCTTTGGCGATCGCGGTGATGATGGGGGAGAGTAGCCAGTAGTACCAAGGGATACGGATGTTGTGTCTGAGCGAGGGTGAGCCAGCCACGAAGTCGATGGTCTGCTTCTGGGCGTTGAACTGGAAGCTGTTGGTGACGTTGCCGCTCCAGCTCATCGACAGGCCGGCACGGACATTGCAGCCACCGTTGACGTTGATCCGCATCTGGTTCACACCCGGGGTGGCGCAGAAACCGTCCATCGACGGGTGATAGGTGATCGCGCCGACTTTGACGTGGCCCAGACCAGTGCCCGAGGTCAACACCACTTGGGGCGGCACGTTGTTGTTGACGACAAACTTGTTGACCGGGTTGCTCGGCAGCGTGGCCGCCATCTGCGGAATCACGCAGTTCCTGAAGAACAGCGGCAATGAGAACGCGAAGCCGGCCGTACCACCCGCGGTCAGTTGGGGATCGACCGTAACTGGCAGCCTGGTCGGGTCGCCGGTAGTGGACAGGATCGCCAGGAAGCCCTGGTTTTGCAGGTTGGCGAAGAACGCGTAGGCCAACTGATGCGGCGCCAGCCAGCTATTAGCCCCCGACGGCACTAAGTTGATCTGGGCGAAGGCGAAATGCAGCTTGGCGGCTTGGGCCACGAGGCCGGTGGCGATGGCGTTCAGAGCCAGCGTGCCGACCGTCGGGTCGGGCGCGGCGCCGACGAAGCCCAGCGGCACCACCACGCCGGGCGCCGGCGATTGGCCGAGCGTGCCTGCTTGGGTGAAATCGAAGCGTAGCGCTTGCTGCTGGGGCGCGCTGGTCAGTAGCTTGAGCGAGACGCTGAATAAGGCCGTATAGCCCTTCAGCGAGATCGACTGGCCGCCGGTCGAGGTGATACTGCCGCCGATGATCGGCACCTGAAGATTGATCAGTTGGCTAGAGCCGCCCAAGGCGATCTGCCAGGCGCCGAACTCGACCGAAACGGTGTAATTGCCGAGGACGCCGCTGATCTCGCCTTGCACCCCCGGGACTAGCTGGCTCAGGCTCGATGCCAGCGCCTGGTTGGCGTTGACGATGTTGAGCGCGTAGACGGTGTCCCATCCATTCATGTTCATGACATACCTCTCCTTAGACGGGTGTTATGCGGCCGGCGCGACGGGGACGTTTCGACGTACTGGTAGCCGTAGCTAAAGCAGCCATGACCACGCCAGCCACTGTCGGTGATGAAGGTGGCGCTGAAGCATTCGGTCGCCATGCCGATAGCCGGCGGCGGGAACGGCGTGAAGTACTCATCCTGGACCGTGAAGGTCTGCTGGGGTGGGTCGTACAACACAGGCCCTGCTTGACCCAGATCTCATCGCAGCTGGCATTGCCCAGCAGCAGGGCCGGGGGGATAAGGAGGCGGTGCAAGGCGGGCATGGGACGGTCCTGCGCGCGCGCCCGGGATGGACACGCCAATGCCGCCGATGCTGCCCAGCTTGCAACAAGCTGTACATCCCCGAAACTAGGTAGGCCGCTGCCTGGCCGGCACGGTGGCGGTGGGGCGTTCTGGCCGGCCTTGCATGCAAATCGTGAACACGTGCCGCATGCGGGAAATCAAAAAACATAGCGCTATGCCGTTGCATATCCTTCGCTTCAGATACAAAAGTACCTGAAGTGCAGAATATACGCCGGCTTGCAGCTATTAATTAAGTAGCGCCACTTCCACGCCGCGCCACGGCGCGTGCACCGCAATCGCCGGTGCCTGCACCGTTTCCGTGAGCGCGTGCAGAACCACATGCTCCAACATGGACCATTTGGTCAAAACAAATCCAGAAAAGAATCACAAGCCCTTGATATGAAAGAAGATTTTCTTCTGGCACGGTAGATGCATTCGTGGCCTCGCATGCCGGCATGCCGGCGCCCTTTGTCTACCCAGCGAGGCCTCCCCATGAAAGTCGGCATCTTCATCCCCATCGGCAATAACGGCTGGCTGCTGTCGGAGAACGCTCCGCAGTACAAGCCGACCTTTGAGCTGAACAAGCAGATCACCCTGAGCGCCGAGCACTACGGCCTGGACTTTGTGTTGTCCATGATCAAGCTGCGCGGTTTTGGCGGCAAGACCGAGTTCTGGGACCACAACCTCGAATCCTTCACGCTGATGGCCGGCCTGGCCGCCGTCACCAGCAAGATCAAGCTGTTTGCCACCGCCGCCTCGCTGGTGATGCCGCCGGCCATCGTGGCGCGCATGTCGTCCACCATCGACTCCATCTCGGGCGGGCGCTTTGGCCTGAACCTGGTCACCGGCTGGCAGCGGCCCGAGTATTCGCAGATGGGCGCCTGGCCCGGCGACCAGTTCTTCAGCACGCGCTACGAGTACCTGTCTGAATACATCCAGGTGCTGCGCGACCTGTGGGGCAAGGGCCAGTCTGACTTCAAGGGCGAGCACTTCAAGATGGACGACTGCCGCCTGAGCCCGCAGCCGCAGGCCGACATGAAGGTGATCTGCGCCGGCTCCAGCGACGCCGGCATGGAGTTCTCGGCCAAGTACGCCGACTACAACTTCTGCTTTGGCAAGGGCGTGAACACGCCCAAGGCCTTTGCGCCCGCCGCAGACCGCCTGATCGAGGCCACCGCCAAAACCGGCCGCGACGTATCGACCTACGTGCTGATGATGGTCATCGCCGACGAGACCGACGAAGCCGCCCGCGCCAAGTGGGAACACTACAAGGCCGGCGCCGACCACGAGGCCATCGCCTGGCTCGGCGGCCAGGCCGCGGCAGACACCAAGTCCGGCACCGACACCAACGTGCGCCAGATGGCCGACCCGACCTCGGCCGTCAACATCAACATGGGCACGCTGGTGGGCTCTTACGCCAACGTGGCGCGCATGCTCGACGAGATGGCCGAGGTGCCCGGCACCGAAGGCGTGCTGCTGACCTTTGACGATTTCGTGGCCGGCGTGAAGAACTTTGGCGAGCGCATCCAGCCGCTGATGCAAAGCCGCGTGGGTGCCGACAGCCCCGTGCCTTCGCAAGTGCAAGAGCGCCTCGCGGCCTGAAGGAGCAGCACATGACAAGCCCCAAGACCAACGCCACGCTGACTTCCACCACGCCCGCAGGCGCACCCGATGCGCTGCGCCCCGGCAGCGGCGCCCACGTGCTGCCGGCGCGGCCCGAGCCGCTGGCCTTCCACGCCGGGCAGACCGCGCTGATCGTGGTCGATATGCAGAACGCCTATGCCTCGGTGGGCGGCTATGTGGATTCGGCCGGCTTTGACATATCCGGCGCGCAGGGCGTGATCGCCAAGGTCGGCCAAGCCATAGCAGCCGCACGCGCCGCCGGCATCCTGGTGGTGTTCTTGCAGAACGGCTGGGACAAGCAATATGTCGAGGCCGGCGGCCCCGGCTCGCCCAACTGGCACAAGTCCAACGCGCTCAAGACCATGCGCAAAAAGCCCGAGCTGCAAGGCCAGTTTTTGGCCAAGGGCGGCTGGGATTACGAGATGGTCGACGCGCTCCAGCCGCAAGCCGGCGACATCGTCGTGCCCAAGACGCGCTACAGCGGCTTCTTCAACAGCACGCTGGACAGCACGCTGCGCGCACGCGGCATCCGCAACCTGGTGTTCACCGGCATTGCCACCAACGTGTGTGTGGAATCGACGTTGCGCGACGCCTTCCACCTGGAGTACTTCAGCGTCATGCTGGAAGACGCCACGCATGAACTGGGCGGCGCCGCCATCCAGGCCGCAGCGGTCTACAACGTGATGACCTTCTTCGGTTGGGTATCGACCGTGGAAGAGTTTTGCAAGACCGTGGCGCCGCAAGCCGCCACCCAACCCATCCCGGCCGAAGCGGCCACTGTCTGATCTTTTTCCCAGAAGGACCTTTCCATGCCCAAGCAAGCCATCATCCCCGCCGGCACCGGCAAGCCGCTCGCTCCCTACGTGCCCGGCACGCTGGCCGACGGCATCCTCTACGTGTCGGGCACGCTGCCCTTCGACAAGGACAACAACGTGGTCCACGTGGGCGACGCCACGGCGCAGACGCGCCACGTGCTGGAGATCATCAAGGGCGTGGTCGAGGCCGCCGGCGGCACCATGGACGATGTCACCTTCAACCACATCTTTGTGCGCGACTGGGCCGACTACGCCAAGGTCAATGAGGTCTACGCGGAGTTCTTCCCCGGCGTGAAGCCGGCGCGCTATTGCATACAGGCCGGCTTGGTAAAGCCCGACGCCTTGGTAGAGATTGCGTCCATCGCCCACGTCGGCAAGAAGGCCTGATATGGCGCTGTACCACGAGGTGCATGGCCCCGCCGATGGCGAGACCGTGCTGCTGTCCTCCGGCCTGGGCGGCTCGGCCGCCTTCTGGCAGCCGCAGATCCCGGCGCTGGTCGAGGCCGGCTACCGCGTGGTCGGCTACGACCAGCGCGGCACCGGCCGCAGCCCTGGCGCCCTGCCCGCGCCCTACTCCATCGCCCACATGGCACAAGACGTGGTCGAGGTGATGGACGCCACCGGCACCGCGCGCTGCCACCTCATGGGCCACGCGCTGGGCGGCCTGGTCGGCCTGCAGCTGGCGCTGGACGCGCCCGAGCGCATCGCCAGCCTGGTGCTGGTCAACGCCTGGTCGCAGCCCAACCCGCATTCGGCGCGCTGCTTTGATGCGCGCCTGGCGCTGCTGGGCGCGCTTGGTGCGCGCGCCTATGTCGAAGCGCAGCCCATCTTCCTCTACCCCGCCGCCTGGGCCGCCGCCCACGCCGACAAGGTGCAGGCCGAAGTCGACCACGCCTTTGCCCACTTCCCCGGCGAAGCCACCATGCGCGCGCGCATTGCCGCACTGCGCGCCTTTGATGTCGACGCGCGCCTGGGGGCAATCGACGTGCCCACGCTGGTCATGGGCGCCATGGACGACACTCTCGTGCCCTGGACCTGCTCGCGCCGCCTGGCCGAAGGCCTGCCGCACGCCACGCTGGACCTGGTACCGCACGGCGGCCACGCCCACAGCGCCACCACGGCCGCCGCCTTCAACGACTGCGTGCGCACTTTCCTCGCCCGCGCAAGCCAATCCGTCACCGCTTCATGACCACTCTCGACACTGCCGCCCTGGCAACGCTTTTCACCGACGCCCGCACCCACAACGGCTGGACGGCCGAGCCCGTATCCGACGCGCTGCTGCAGCAGCTCTATGACCTGGTGAAGATGGCCCCGACCTCGGCCAACTGCTCGCCCGCGCGCTTTGTGTTTGTGCGCACGCCAGAAGGCAAGCAACGCCTGGCGCCTGCGCTGTCCAAGGGCAACCTGGACAAGACCATGGCCGCACCGGTGACCGTGATCGCTGCCTGGGACACCGCCTTCTACGACAAGCTGCCGCAGCTGTTCCCGCATGCCGACGCCAAGAGCTGGTTCACCGGCAGCGCAGAGAAGGCACACGAGACCGCCTTCCGCAACGCCACGCTGCAAGCCGGCTACCTGATCCTGGCCGCGCGCGCGCTGGGGCTGGATACCGGGGCAATGTCGGGCTTCGAGAAGCCCCTGGTCGATGCCGAATTCTTCGCCGGCACCACGTGGACCACCAACTTCCTCATCAACCTGGGCCATGGCGACGCCAGCAAGGTCTTTGGCCGCTTGCCGCGCCTCGATTTCAGCGACGCCTGCACGCTGGCCTGACGGAGCCCTGATGCTGAACCCCGCCCCCATCGTTGCAAGCGCCCTCACCGGCATGCTGCCCAAGAGCGACTACCGCAACGCCATGGCGCGGCTGGGTGCGGCGGTCAACATCATCACCACCGACGGCCCCGGCGGCTGCGCCGGCTTTACCGCCTCCGCCGTCTGCAGCGTGACCGACGAGCCGCCCACGCTGCTGGTCTGCCTCAACCGCTCGGCCTCGGTCTACCAGGCCTTCAGCAGCAACGGCGTGCTGTGCGTGAACACGCTGGCGCCGGACCAGCAGGCGCTGTCCAACCTGTTCGGCGGCAAGACCCCCATGGCCGAGCGCTTTGCCGCCGCGCAGTGGTCACGCAAGGCCACCGGCGCGCCGCTGCTGCAGGGCGCGGCCGTGTCCTTTGATTGCCGCGTAGTACGCAGCACCAGCGTGGGCACGCACGACGTGCTGTTCTGCGAGGCCGTGGCCATTGCCGTGGGTGATGCGGCGCATGGCTTGATCTACTTTGATCGGGGCTATCACGGGATCAGTGCGACGCATTGACAGCCAGGGGCGCGGGCCACGCGAATATCGATGCGACACGTGTGGGCGTGAGAACCATGCATTGCAAGGTCTTTGAGATATCCCTGCGATGTGTGCCTTGCGGGCGGCGGGTGCCGGGAGTTCGCCCCGGCGGGCGAGTAACTTTCTCTTGTGTCGCCAAGAGAAAGTCACCAAAGAGAAGGCGACCCCGCTGTGGCGGTCCGGCTTTGCCGGACTGCTCTGCGGTGCTCGAAGTCGGCAGGCGGCTGCGGAACTCGCTTCGCTCAAACAGTCCTCGCCGTCCCTTCGCTGCGCTACGGGCAACCTGCCGACTCCTCCGCTCCTCGACGCCACAGAGGGGACCCGGGACAGCCACACGGGCCATCGCTGCGCTCGGCCTCTTGCGCCCCCACCCCTGCCCTCCCCCAAAGGGGGAGGGAGTTAGGAAGTTGGGCCATTCGGTATTACTCCCTCCCCCGCTGGGGGAGGGTTGGGGTGGGGGCCGGCTGTTGGATGTTCAGGCTGTCCACCGCCGTTGGCAGGGCCGAGCAGCGCAGCGACGGGCGGATCAGGGATCGCCCTTGTCTGAGCGCAGCGAGTTTGGGCGATACCCCGCCCGGCGCGAGCAGCGCAGGGAAGCCCGAAGGGCCCCTGGCTCCGGCTCGCCTTCTCTTTGCCTGCCGGGGCGAGTCCCGGCACCCGCCCCTAGCAAGACACCCGAACCACCGAACAGATCACAGAACCTTGGAAGGGATGGTTCTAAGAACGTGTTTGCGATCTCACAGCACGCCGCCGCGCCAACGATAATCGCGCACCCATGCATGTCCTGCGCACGTCCTCACTTCTGGCCCGTCTGGTGCTGCTGTGGTTCGCCTGCGTGCTGGGCGTGGCGGCGGCATCGCCCATCGTCCATCCGCAGGCCATGGAGCTGGCCTGCTCGGCCAGCGGCAACCTGAAGCTGGTGGTGATGGGCGACGACGGCCAGGCCATGGAGGCCGGCCAGCACAGCCTGGACTGCGCGCTGTGCCTGGCCGCGCATGTGCCGCCGCCGCGCACGCACACCCCGCCCGTGCTGCCCCAGCCGCTGGCGCATGCGCTCTTGCCTACGGTGGCGGCCCATATTGCCGCGCTGGTGGGCGCGCCGCTGCCGCCGCGCGGGCCGCCCTTCTTCTCCTGAACCCACGCCACCCACCGGGCGCCTGTGCGCGCCCGGGCGCACGGCTGCACGGCCGTGCGCCAGCCCGTGACCGACTTCAGAGAAGACCATGCTTGCATCCCGTTTCCCATCCCGGCTCCCATTTCCGTTTTCGTTTCCACTTTCTCCCCTGGCCCTGCTCGCGCTGGGCTTTGCCGGGCCGCTGGCCGCGCAGGACGGCGCCAGTGCCGACTCGGCGCTGACGCTGGGCACCGTCAACATCACCGCCCCGGCCGGCGGGCCGCTGTCTGCGCGCGGCGTGTTCAGCTCGGTCGACATCCTGGGCGCGAGCGTGCTCGAAGACCAGCATGTGGACTACAGCTGGGAGCTGCTGTCGCGCGCGCCAGGGGTGCAGGTGACCCAGTTCAAGCAGGGCACGGATGCTGGCCGTTTCTCGTTTCGCGGCTTCAACGGCGAGGGCCGCGTCAACGCGGTCAAGCTGCTGATCGACGGCATTCCCAGCAACGACAACGCGGGCGGTATGCCCTATCTGGACGCGGTGTTCCCGCAGGACATCGAGGCCATAGAGATCGTGCGCGGCACCAGCGACCCACGCTATGGCCTCTTCAACATTGCCGGCAACGCCAATGTGCTGACGCGCATCGGTGGCAACGACACGCGCGCCAGCGCCACCGTGGGCAGCTTTGGCACGCGGGAAGTACAGCTGGCCAAGGGCATCGAGAGCGGCAACTGGAGCCAGAACTATGTGCTGGCCTGGCGCGACTCGGACGGCTACCGCGAGCATGCCGACGCGCGCAAGCTGTCGCTGGCCGGCAAGTGGTTCTACACCAGCGACGACGGCCGCTGGCGCGCCGGCGCGATCGCGCGCTACTACCGCAACCGGGCGCTTGAATCAGGCTACCTCAGCTACGCCCAGGCCATGGACGCGCCGCGCAGCTCGCCCGCCTATGCCGCGGCCGACCGCAGCACGCGCGAGACGGCGCAGTTCAGCCTGCACCTGGACGGCGAGCTGGGCGGCGGGCTGTCGTGGTCCAGCAAGGCCTATGTGAACCGCTTCGAGAACCAGCGCTGGGTGCGCTTCTCTGCAGAGGGCGTGCAGCAAGAGCGCGACAACGACGAGACCCACACCGGCGCGCTGACCACGCTGACCTGGCGGCCCCAGGTGCGCTGGGCACATGAGTTCACACTGGAGGGCGGGCTTGATGCGCAGCGCCAGTCCAACCAGGCGCAGCGCTACCGCACGGCAGACCGCGTGCGCACTTCGCAGTTCCGCGACTGGGACTTCGACCTTGACACCCAGGGCGCGTACCTGCAGGCCGTGCTGCGGCCCGTGGCCGCGCTGAAGATCATCCCGGCGCTGCGCGTGGACCACATCAGCGGCAGCTTCACCGACCGCCTGGGCGGCAGCACGTCGCCCGTGCATGACTACGGGCTCATCAGGCAGCCCAAGCTGAGCGCGGCCTATGCCCTGGGCCCGGGCGCCAGCGTGTACGGCAACTGGGGCCGCAGCTTCCAGATCGGCAGCGGCATCGACGCCTACCGCACGCAGGCGCGCAACCTCAAACCCTCCATCAACGACGGCTGGGAGGCCGGCGTCAAGTTCAGCCCCGCGCCCTGGCTGGATGGCCGCGTGGCCTATTGGGAGCAGCGCGCCTCGGGCGAGGTGGCGCGCGTGCTGGGCGTGGACGGCCTGCCAGACCCGGGCGGCCTGGGCAATGTCGGCAAGACGCTGCGCAAGGGCTATGACATCCAGCTCAATGCGAAGCCCAACGCACGCACCTCGGCCTGGCTGGCCTATTCACACCAGGTCGCGCGCATCACCGCGCCAGACCCGAGCGCGCCAGCGACTTTGGGCAAAGAGATCGAGAACGTGCCGCACTACCTGGCATCGGCCGGCATCGACTACCAGGCCACCGAGCGCCTGCGCCTGTCGGCCTCGGCCACGGCGCAGGGCGCCTACTACCTGGAGCGCAGCAACACCCAGGGCCGCACCGGCCAGTACGCGCTGCTGAACCTGGGCGCCCGCTACCGCCTCACGCCCACGACGGATGTGCAGCTGCAGCTGAAGAACGCCAGCAACCGCCGCTATGTCTATGCCTGGTATGACAGCGGCTCGTCCGGCTATTCGCCGGGCGACGGCCGGGCTGTCTATGCCAGCGTGGACTGGCGCTTTTAGTGCCATCCCTTGCAAGGTCTTTGAGGTATCCCTGCGCTGTGTGCCTTGCAGGCGGCGGGTGCCGGGATGTGCGCCCGGCGGCGCAGTCACCTTCTTTTGCTTCGCCAAAAGAAGGTAACCGAAGAAAAGGCGACCCCACGTGCTGCGTCCCCTGCGCTTCGCTGCGGGGCAACCTGCGGTACTCGCGTCAGGCGGGGTCTCGCCCAAACTCGCCTTCGGCTCAAACAAGGGCGATCCCTGATCCGCCTGCCGCTGCGCTCCTCGGCGCATCCCGAGGGGGCCCGGGACAGCCATACGGGCTGAGCTTGTCGAAGCCCTGCCCCCCATCGCCAAGCCCAACGACCGGCTCAGGGCGAACGGGGGGAGTAGCCACAAGAATTCTGAAGAAATATGCCTTTAGCCCAGTCCCCGCCTGGACTATTAGCTATATATTTTGTAGCCGCAATACCTGACCGTCAGGCGCGCTGCAGGGCTGGCGCACGGCCCAGCGTGCCGACGATCAGCGCGGCCACCAGCACCAGCGCCCCGCTCACCAGCATGGTGCTGCTGATGCCGTAGCCATCCACCACCAGGCCGCCCAGCAGCGCACCGGATGCAATCGCCACCTGGAAGCCGCTCACCAGCAGCGCCTGGCCGGCCTCGGGGGCGTCGGGCACAGCCTCCATCATCCAGCCGGTCAGGGCCACCGGGATCAGGCCAAAGGCCAGGCCCCAGATCAGCACCACCACCGCGCCGGCCAGCATGCCCTTGCCGACCAGGGTCGACAGCAGCAGCGCAGACGCCAGCAGCAGCGCCGCCAGCAAGGTGGTGCCGCGCACGCTGCGCGCCACCAGGCTGCCACCGACGAAGGTGCCGACAAAGCCCACCGCGCCATAGACCAGCAGCAGCGTGGTCACCGCGTTGGGCTCCAGCTCAAACACCTGCTGCAGCAGCGGCTTGAGGTAGGTGTAGGCGCCAAAGTGCCCGGCCACAAAGAACAGCACCGCCAGCAGCCCGACCTGGGCCATGCGGCGCGTGAGCGGCGTGAGCAAGTCGCGCGGCCTGATGGCGCGCGCTGGCGGCAGCGCGGGCAGCAGCCACAGTTGCACCAGCAGCACCACCGTGGCCAGCGCGCCCATCACCGCAAAGGTGGCGCGCCAGCCGGCCAGCGTGCCCAGGTAGGCACCGGCCGGCACACCCAGCACCGTGGCCGCCGACACGCCCGCCAGCACCAGCGACATGGCGCGTGCCTTGGACGCCTGCGGCACCAGTTGCATGGCCGCTGCGGGCGCAAAAGTCCAGAAGCCGCCCACGCACAGGCCCAGCAGCATGCGCGCCACCAGCATGGTGGCGAAGTTGGGCGCAAACGCGGCCAGCAGGTTGGAGCCGATCAACAGCACGGTGAGCGCGATCAGCACCGTGCGCCGGTCCAGCCGCCCCGAGGCCACGATCAGCCCCGGCCCGGCAAACGCCGCCAGCACGCCCGGCACCGTCACCATCAGCCCCGCCGTGCCGTTGGACACGCCCAGGCCGCTGGCGATATCGGTCAGCAGGCCGATGGGCATGAATTCGGTCGTCACCGTGGCAAAAGAGCCCACCGCCATCGAGCCCACCGCCAGCCAGGCAGAGCGGGAAGTCTCGGCCGGCCCGGCCGCCAGCTCGTCGGCGCAGGGGTTGCTGCTGGGTGCGTTCATCATCGAAAGAAAGTCCTGAATGAAAAGCGCCGGCTACGCGCGTGCGTGCCGACACCAGTGTCGTGTCAAGTGTGAGGTGACGGAAGTGCGCGCAGCCATCGGCGTGCAGCGCAAGGCGTAGGCCGCAGCCCAGGCTAAAGCCTGGGCAAGGACTGCAACGCGGCGATGCGCGGCGAGGGCCAGTGCACGCCGGCAGATCACGCTTGATACGACACTAACTATGGGACGGCGAGTGTGAAGGCGCAGCCTTGTGCGACCAAGGGGCCTGGCGGCAGTTGAGAGTTTCCTGTTGGTGAACAATGGGTGGCTATAGCCACCAGAACCACCGCACGCAGGGACCTGTACACCACGCCATGAAGATTCGCATCGCCACGCCCGCCGACATCACCGCCGTGTTCGACGTTCGCACCAGCGTTCGAGAGAACCACATGTCCATGGCAGAGCTCGCCGCCATCGGTGTCACGCCAGACACCCTGGCCGCAATGCTGAGCGGCGACGGGCGCGGCTGGGTGGCGCAAGAGCAAGGCGAGGTCATGGCGTTTGCAATGGCCGATGCGGCGGACGCAACGGTTTTCGCGATGTTCGTGCGCAGCAGCAGCGAAGGCCGGGGGCTTGGCCGGCAACTCATGGCGCAGGCCGAGCAGTAGCTTTTCTCGCGCGGCTGCGAAGAGATCTGGCTCGTCACCGACAGCGACCGCGCCGTCCGTGCCAACGGCTTCTATCGGTATCTTGGATGGCAGGACGCCGGCATGCAGGAAGACGGGCAGGTTCGCTTCACGAAGCGGGCCGGCGCACTTGGCTGACAGGCAGATTGCCCCAAGAGACTTTCATCCATGAGGCGCTTGTTCACATTTGCGGTGGCCCATCTGACGGCTTGCAGCGCAATCGCGCAAGGCCTGAGTTCGTCCGCTCCTGGCCGATCTTTTTGCCCCCTCGGGGCAGAGATCGGATTGCCCACTGGGGTGTACTCCGTCAATGACATACCGGGCTGTTCGAGTCCGCCCAAGCCCGTCACACCGACCGCCAACACGGTCGGCCTGCGAAACACGCTGGCTTTCTATGCTCTGGGCAATTTCGATAAGCCTGAGCGTCTCGACGACATCACGCTGATGCTCAACGTGAATACGCCGAGCGAGGCGAAGACGGCCTATCCGCACCTGCAACACGCCGCATCGGAACTCGCGGCCAAGTTGCTGGGGAAGAATGCCGTTCCCGCTGACCTAGAGACGGCGGTCACGAACGGCGGAACGCGTCGATGGCGGGTGAAGACCTGGGCTATCGAGGTCAAGCGCACCGACTGGCGCCCCAACAGCAACGGCCATCAGGTGACCGTGCGCTTCAAGCCCGCCGGGGCCAAGTAGCGTGAAGGTGAGCATGCTTGCCAGCTACTTCTTCAGCTTGTCCCGCAGCGCCTGCGACAGCGCCGCTGCGGCAACAGAAAGTCGCGCAAGCGCGGACTCGTAGACCACGCCGTCTTCCCGTTTGTCGACGGCTATGACGGTGACCAGCAGGTGGTCATCCTCGACCGAATAGACCAGGCGCACGCCTTGCTGCCGCGGCTTGATCTTGTAGCAGCCCGCAAGCGCTCCATGCAGTTGCCTGCCGGGCACATGGGGATTGTCGAGTCGCTTGGCGAGCAGCTTCTTGAGGTTGGCCTGGACGGAGCCATCGAGCTTGCGCCACTCGTCCAGCGCCTCTGGCATGAAGCGCAGCTTGTACTTGTGCTGCTGCTTAGTCTTGCCTTTAGAGCTCGCCAATATCCACCTCGACGGCGCGCGACTTCTCAGTCAAGCGGGCTACGGCCCTGCCGTACAGGTCCTGGTCGGCCAGCTCTTCCATCATGGCCTCGAAGAGGCGCGGCTCGACCATGTAGAACACGGCGCGCTGGTGATTGAGCACCGCCACGGGACGATTGTTGGCCTCCCTGAGCACAGCGGCCGGGTTCTTCTTGAACTTGGACATGCTCACGGTGACTTCGGCAAGGATGGCTTTCATCAATAGCTCCGTATTTGGAGCCATTCATAGCTACGGTTGAGCTCTTGGTCAAGCGCGTGCAATGACAGCCGATGCAGCACCTACCCTCGCAGAGTCTTCTCCATCACGCAGCGCGAGTTGCGGTTGGCCGGCACGGTGTTGGCCACGATCTCTTGCAGCCCCAGTTGCTCAAAGCGAAAACGCAGCGCCGCGCCTGCGGCCTCCGGCGCGTAGCCCTGGCCCCAGAACGAGCGGGCCAGTGCCGCGCCAAGTGTGAGGTGACGGAAGTGCGCGCAGCCATCGGCGTGTAGCGCAAGGCGCGGGCCGCCGCCCAGGCTTTACGCCTGGGCAAGGGCTGCAACGCAGCGATGCGCGGCGAGGGCAAGTGCACGCCGGCAGATCACGCTTGACGCGGCACCAAACGCCAGCCTCGGGCGAGGCCAGGGCAGGCAGATGAGCCATGACCTCGGCATCTGCAGACATGGCGGCGAAGGGCGCGCGATCGCTGTCGCGCCAGGGGCGCACGGATCGGGCGCGTCATTCTCGAAGAGCAGAGCGAGCGTGATGTGGCATCGTTGGCGCGCCTGCTAACGCGGTTTGCGAGCGATCTGGAACAGACTGCGGAAGATGGTCGGTCAGTCTCTGCAGAGATAGCGTTCGAGCAACGTGACGAGTTCCGCGACAAAGCTCGGATGATCGAGCAGCTTGGGCCGTTCGGCGGTGACAGTGTGGATGATGCCGTGCGCGGCCACCGCCATCATGTAGATCGCCAGGTCCGCGTCGGGCACGCCTCTCATGAAAGGCCTCAGCGCGGTTGCGAACTGTCCGCGAAGCTGCTCCCGATCGTCGTCATCATGGCGCACCGTGCCTGGCAGCTCCTCATAGATGGCCTTGTGTACGGCGGGCGCGACGCGGTGTTCCTTGACGATCATCTCCACGATCAGGGTCAGCGCCTGCCGGAGTGATGGCTGGTCCGGTAGAACCTGCAGCGCGCTCCGCAAATAGCCTCGTGAATCGGCGGCGTGCCGGCGCTGCAGCTCGGCGACGACCGCCTCCTTGTTCGGGAAGAACTGATACAGCGATCCGATGTTGACGCCCGCGCGCTCTGCGATTGCGTTGGTCGTCAGGCCTTCCCATCCGACCTTGGTCAAAATGTAAGTTGCTGCTTGAATAATGGCGTCAACCGTCGCGCGGGAGCGCGCTTGAGACGGGAGTTTCCGAGGGCTGGAGGCGGTACGGCTTCTTGGCATGGATCGCTGGAGGAATGTGAGTTTCTAAGATTTAAGCATTAGCTTACGATTTGAGCCATGAAAACACAAGACCTCTTGCGTCCCTGGGACGCCTTCCAAGCCGCGAACCGCTTTCGCCGGGCGATTCGTAAATTCAACCCGACGCCCATCCCGGAGGACGATGTCCGCGAATTGCTGGCCGAGGCGGCATTCGCGCCCTCAAGCGGGAATCTGCAGCCGTACGAGTTCCACTGGATCCGCACGCCAGCCCTGAAAGCCAGCGTCGCACTGGCCTGCAATGGACAGCGGGCGGCCGAGACGGCCGCCGAGTTCATCGTCGTTGCCGCCAGCCCCGCACTTGGGCGCCACACAGCACTCGCACAGCTCATCCATGTGGAGGAGTCCGCCGCGATGGGCTCTGCATCCAAGGCCTATCACCGCAAGCACCTGGGTATGTTCCAGAAGATTCTCGGCGTCGGGTCCTCCGCGTTCTGGTCGCCCATCATCTTGCTCGCGGCCCTGATCCGCCCCACGTTGTCCCTGCTTCCGATCGGTCACATCGGCAGCCGACAGTGGGCTGCACGCAACGCCATCTTTGCCGCTCAGACGCTCATGCTGGGTGCCGCGGCCAAGGGCATCGACTCGTGTCCCATGGAAGGCTTCTCGGCACCCCAGGTTGCCAAGCTGCTGGCGCTGCCGCGCGGCACCGTGATTCCGCTTGTCGTCGCGCTGGGCTACCGCGCCGAAGATGCGCGGATCGAAGAGCGGTGGCGTCGGCCGATGACGGACATCGTCGTTTCGCACTAGTCAACAACTCCGACGAACGGACGCTAGACCAATGCGTCTCGGCTGAAGGCACCGGCGTGAGGCTCGAGGCAGCAATCGTCACCCGCCAGCGCACACAGCTTCTCGATGCGCCACCGCGAAGGGCGCTGGCCTGTGGTCGCCATGACCGCTCTTGCCGCTGACAGCGGCTCAACCTGCAATTTTCCCGGCTCACCGAAATGACTTCAATGATCAAGACGCGCGATAGCGGCGGTCAACGCGACGCCCAGCCTGCTGTGTCGCGCCGATTCCTGGAGGCGCACGCTTTGGCTGTCGCCGTACTTGCGCTGGGTGGGTGTGCATTGCAGCCCGCGTATGTCAAACCGAACATGGCCTCAGCAATAGCCTGGTCTGTCCCTTCGGAGGGTGTGAAGGCGCCGCCTCTCGCCGTGGTGGACGCGTGGTGGCGCCCTTTGGGCGACCCCGCCATCGACCGCCTGACCGAAGCCGCATTGGCCGACAACCCGACCTTGCTCGAAGCTTTGACGCGCATCGACGAAGCCAACGCGACCCTGGGTGTGAATTCCGCATCCATGCTGCCCACTGTCGGCGTCGATGCGAGCCTGGCGCGCGCGCAAAGTCGCAATACGTCGACTCCATCTCCAACCACCATGCGGAGCACGTCGGCATCGGTGGGACCCAGTTTCAGCTGGGAGTTCGACCTCTTCGGCCGAGTGCGCCAATCGGTGGACGCCGCCCAAAGCCGTGTCGATGCCCGCACTGCGGACGCCGTGTCGACACGTCTGGCGCTGGCCGCCGGGGTTGCGAACGGCGTGCTGACACTGCGTGGCTGCGAGAACACGCGGCGGGTTTACGCAGAGGACATTGAGTCCAGGCAGAAGACGCTCGACTTGACCCGTTTGCGCCTGGCGTCGGGGTTCTCGGCCCCGGTCGACGAAGCGCGCGCCGTCTCGGGCATCGCCACTTCGCGCACCAATCTCGCATCCGAGGGCGAGCAGTGTGCGCGACAGGTGAATGCGCTGGTGGCCTTGACCGGCAAGGATGCCAACACGGTTCGTTCACTCGTCGGCATCGTCCAGCGAGGATCCGAGCCGGGCCCGGTGTTCATGCCGCAGGCGCCGGACGCCGCGCCCGAGTTGCCGGCCGCGGTGCTGGCGGGCCACCCCGACGTGATTTCGGCCGAACGGGAAGCCGCGGCCGCCTGGGCGGAGATCGCTGTCGCCCGGGCCAATCGCCTCCCACGCCTGGACCTGGCCTCCGCCTTGGCGGGCCAGTGGATCCGCGCCGCCGGCTCGAGCCTGGATTTCACCACGTGGTCCCTCGGCCCCAGCCTGGCGGGCACGCTCTTCGACGGCGGCGCCGGCGCGGCCAACGTGCGAATCGCGGATGCCCGCTATCGCCGCGCTGTGGCGACCCTCCAAGCCACGCTGCGCACTACCGTCCAGGACGTGGAAAACGCACTTGCCGCGCAAGCCTCGGCCAAGTCCCGGGTCGCGTCCACGGCGGAGGGAACCGTCGCCGCGCGCACCACGTTCGAGGCCACCGAAGCGCAATGGCGGGCCGGTGCCACCAGCCTGTTCGAACTCGAGGACAGCCGCCGCCTGTTCGCCTCGGCACAAGACGCCGAGATATCCGCTCGCCGCGACCAGGCTCAAGCATGGGTCGCCCTCGTCAAAGCCACGGGGGGTGCCATCGCCTCCCATCCGGAGACCATTTCCCATGAATAAGACGCCATCTCGTGTGCCAGCAATGTTCAGCAGCAAGCCAATGATCGCTGTCGCCGCGTGTTCCCTCCTGCTTGTCGGGGGCATGCTGCTCCTGACCGCTCGCTCCGCCGCCAGCCCGCAAGTTCCCGCTCAACCGTCAACCGCCTTGACGGTCACCGTCACGGCGACGACCGAGGCCCGATGGCCGACCACCCTCGAAGCCAGCGGGTCCATTGCGCCTTGGCAGGACGCGGTGATCGGCTCGCAGGTGTCGGGCCTGCGGCTGACCGACATTCGAGTGAACGTGGGCGACCATGTCAAGCGTGGGCAGGTGTTGGCGGTGTTCGACGTCGATCTGCTGCGCGCCGATGAGGCCCGCCTCCAGGCGCTCTCCCAGCAGGCGGAGGCCAACGGCAAGCGCGCCCTGCAACTCAAGGGCTCGGGGGGCATCAGCGAGCAGGAAGTGCTCCAGTACACGACCCAAGCCGACGTGGCCAAGGCACAGCTCCAGAGCACCCGGTTGCAACTGCGCTATGCCGAGGTGACGGCCATGGACGACGGAGTCATCAGCGCGCGCACGGCCACCGTCGGAGCCGTCTATGGCACGGGCCAGGAGTTGTTCCGCATGATTCGCCAAAGTCGCCTGGAATGGCGCGGCGAGATGACCGCCGTGCAACTGGCCCAGGTCCAACCTGGCCAGCGCGTCGAGCTCGCTCTACCCGATGGCAGCTCCGCCATCGCCAAGGTGCGCCAGATAGCGCCCAGCCTGGACGGCCAGACGCGGCTCGGGATTGCCTATGCCGACATCGGCCCAGGCAGCGCGGCTCGCGCCGGCATGTACGTCAGGGGCCAGGTTGCGCTGCCTGACAGCCGCGCCGTCTTCGTGCCCGCCGCCAGCGTGGTGATCCGCGACGGCCGCAGCTACGTGCCCAAACTGCTGGATGGCGACCGAATCGGCCTGCAGGCCGTGACCGTGGGCCGCCGCCAGAAAGACCGGCTGGAGATCGTCTCCGGCCTTCGCGTTGGGGAGAAGGTTGCCGTGCAAGGAGCTGGGTTCCTCAATGATGGCGACCTGGTGCACGTTGCTACGGCGCCTCTTTCCGCGAAGGAGTAGCCCATGAACTTTGCAACCTGGTCAATCCGCAACCCGATCCCCGCGGTACTGCTTTTCATCCTGCTTTCTCTCGCTGGCATCCTCGGCTTTCGTGCTCTGCCGATCGCCGACATGCCCGATCTCGATCTGCCAACGGTGGTGGTCATGCTGACCCAGCCCGGTGCCGCTCCGGCCCAGATGGAGACGGAGGTGGCCCGCAAGGTGGAGGACTCGCTGGCCACGCTGTCCGGCATCAAGCACATCAGCACTTCCATCGTCGATGGCCAGGTCACGATCAACGTCGAGTTCATCCTCGAGAAGAAGCTGTCCGACGCGTTGATCGAGACAAAGGATGCCGTCGACAAGGTCCGTTCCGATTTGCCCACGGACCTGCAGCAGCCCTCCATCAGCGCAGTCCGGGTCGGCAGCGGTGAGGCAACCCTGGTCTACGCGGTGGCGTCCTCGCGAATGAACGAAGAGGCCCTGTCCTGGTTCGTGGACGACATCGTCAACAAGACCATCCTGGGCGTGCCCGGCATCGGAAAGTTCGAACGCGTCGGAGGCGTCCAGCGGCAGGTGCGGGTGGAAGTGGATCCGTCGCGGCTGGCCGCGCAGGGGGCAACGGCCGCCGACGTTTCCCGCGCATTGAAGAGCGTGGAGCAGGAATCGTCGGGCGGCCGCGGGCAGTTAGACGGCAACGAGCAAGCGGTGCGCACCATCGCCACCGTGCGCCAGGCCAATGAACTCAACAGCCTCCCGGTCGTCCTGGACAACGGGCGACGCATCAATCTGGACCAGGTCGCCACCGTCAGGGACACCTACGCAGACCGCACCCAGCTCGCCACGTTGGACGGCAAGCCCGTCGTTGGCTTCCGAATCACGCGGGCGAAGGGGTTCGACGAGACGCGCGTCGCCGCGAGCGTTATGGACGCGCTTGGGAAGCTGCACGCCGCAGATGCGAGCCTGAGCTTCACCAAGGTGTCGGGCACGGTCGACTACACGCGCGAGCAGTACGAGGGCTCCATGCACATGCTCTACGAGGGAGCATTGCTGGCGGTCATCGTCGTCTGGTGGTTCCTGCGCGACTGGCGCGCCACCCTGATCTCCGCCTCGGCCTTGCCGCTGTCGATCCTCCCGACGTTCGCCGTCATGAACTGGCTCGGCTACTCGCTCAACACCCTGACGCTGCTGGCACTGGCCGTGATCGTGGGGATCTTGGTCGATGATGCGATTGTCGAGATCGAGAACATCGAGCGCCACAGCCGCATGGGCAAGCCCATCAAGCAGGCCGCTGGCGACGCGGTCAACGAGATCGCGCTCGCAGTCCTCGCCACCACCATGGCCCTGGTGGTGGTGTTCCTGCCGACGGCCATGATGAGTGGCGTACCAGGCCTGTTCTTCAAGCAGTTCGGCTGGACGGCCGTGGTCGCGGTGCTTTCCTCGTTACTCGTGGCGCGGGTACTGACACCGATGATGGCCGCGTACCTGCTCAAGACCCACACCACCCACGTGGAGACCAAGGACGGCGTACTGATGACCCGCTACCTGGGTTGGGTACGCTGGTGCCTCAGCCATCGCAAGATCACGTTGATCGGCACGATACTGGTCTTCGCTGCTTCCGTGGCGGCGGTGCCGCTTCTCGAGACGGGCCTGATACCCGCCTCCGACAAGGGCTACAGCAACATCAACATCGAGTTGCCCCCGGGCAGCAGCCTGGAGTCGACCCGGGCATCCGCTGAGGCGGTGAGCCGCGCCATCCAGAAGATTGCGGGTATTGAACATGTCATGACCACGGTGGGCGTGTCCCAGCCGGCGGGCCGCGGACAGTCCCAGGCGGCAGAGGTGCGCCGCGCCACGATGACGCTGGTCTTCTCAGAGCGCGGCGCCCGGCCTAGCCAAATCAGCATCGAAAACCAGGTGCGTGGTGTGTTGCGCGAAGTGCCGGGGGCACGGTTCTCCATGGGGAGCGGTGGCCTGGGAGAGAAGGTATCCCTGATTCTCGCTAGCGACGACAAGGTCGCGCTGAAGGCCTCAGCGCAGGCACTGGAGCGGCAGTTGCGCGATGTCCCCGGCCTGGCCAACATCACGTCGACCGCGAGTCTGGAACGTCCCGAGATCACCGTGCGCCCCGACGCGCAGCAAGCGGCGGAACAAGGCGTCGCAACGTCTGCCATCGGAGAGATGGTGCGCATCGCCACCAACGGCGATTTCGCCGCGCAGATGGCCAAGCTCAATCTCGACAACCGCCAGGTCGCGATCCAGGTTCGAATCCCGGACCTTGCACGGCAGGACCTGGAGACGGTGTCGAACCTGCGGATCCATGGCCGCAACGGCCTGATTCCCTTGTCGAGCGTCGCGACCTTGACGGTGGAGAGCGGCCCCAGCCAGATCGACCGCTTCGACCGGCGCAGATATGTCAACGTCTCCGCCGACCTCGGCGGCATGCCCCTGGGCCAGGCCCTGGCCATCGCCAAGGCCTTGCCGGCGATCCAGGCCATGCCCTCCAGCGTCAAGCTGATCGAAACCGGCGACGCAGAAGTCATGACGGAACTGCAGCAGGGCTTCGGCATGGCCATCGTCATCGGCGTGCTGTGCGTCTACTGCGTCTTGGTGCTGCTGTTCCAGGACTTCTTCCAGCCGCTGACCATCCTGTCCGCCATCCCGTTGTCGGTCGGGGGCGCCTTCGTCGCTTTGCTCGTCAGCCGCGGCATGCTGAGCCTGCCGTCGATGATCGGCCTCGTGATGCTGATGGGCATCGTCACCAAAAACTCCATCCTGCTCGTGGAGTACGCCGTGATGGGGATCAAGCAACAAGGCCTATCCGTCGGCCAGTCCTTGATCAACGCGTGCCATATGCGCGTGCGCCCCATCGTCATGACCACCCTGGCAATGATCGCCGGCATGCTGCCCATCGCACTGGGCCTGGGCGCGGATGCCAGCTTCCGCCAGCCCATGGCCATCGCCGTTATCGGTGGACTCATCACGTCAACCGCGCTGAGCCTGCTGGTCGTCCCCGTGGCGTTCACTTACGTAGATGACCTGGAGAACTTGCTGCATCGCTGGTTCGGCAGACAATCCGCGACACCGCTGGCACTTGAGCACTCAGACCGGGCAGCCAATGCCAGCAACGCATGAGGGGGGCTTCAAGAACGCGAAGCAAGCCAAGAGCCCGTACTACCAGCCCATATTGGTCGGCACCAGGCCGGTTTGATCTGTCGGTGCGCGCTGGCCCTCGCCGCGCACCGCCCGCGTCAAAGACTGTTGGCTTCCCCGCCGGGCAGATGGGCAGAGTCGGCCCCCGGGAATCCTTCGCCGGGCCTGGGGATTTCGCGCCTGTGGATGGACGCGAAGCTGGCGCAGCAGACCGCCCCGATCACCGGGACCAGCCACACCAGCAGCAGTTGCAACCCACGCTGCAGCGGCGAATAGAAGTCGCTGCGCAGCACCACAAAGCTTGCGATCAGGTTGCCGACGAGCACGGCGACGGCGATGAAGACAAGCACGGCGTATACATGTCCAGGCAAGGTGGTTTCTCCAAAGTCTTTGGGTGAATGTAGCAAGGGCGCAGGCCTGCGCAGCGGGCTATTCACGGGCACCAAGGGATGATCAAAATCATCCGCCGGGTCATGCGACATGCCCAGCTTCTCCATCACGCGACGCGGGGAGCGGGTGATTCTCACCCGGCCACTTTCTAGTCAACCACCTTCATCTGCATCTCATTCATGCGCCCACCGTGCACCGTGAGCTGCGCGAAAGCGGCATCGAGCCGGGCGACGTCAGCCACCGTCAGTTGGACATGGATAGCGCCCAGGTTCTCCTTCAGGTGGGCGGGGTTGCGCGTGCCGGGGATGGGCACGATGAAGGGCTTTCTGGCCAGCAGCCAGGCCAGCGAGATCTGGGCGGGCGTGGCATTTTTCGACGCGGCAAACTGCCGGAGCAGATCGGCGATGGGCTGGTTGGCCGCGACCGCATCGGGCTTGAAGCGGTCGAAGCCTGAGCGCAGGTCGGTGGCCGGGTCGAGCCTGGTCTGCGCGTTGATCTTGCCGGTGAGGTAGCCCATGCCCACCGGGCCCCAGGGGACGAAGCCTATGCCCAGCTCTTCGCAGATGGCCAGCACGCCATTGCGCTCGGGGCTGCGCTCCATGAAGGAGTACTCGGTCTGCACGGCGGCGACGGCTTGCACGGCATGCGCGCGGCGGATGGTTTGGGCGTTGGCTTCTGACAGGCCAAAGTGCAGCACCTTGCCTTGCTGGATGAGGTCCTTGACCGCGCCGGCTACGTCTTCGATGGGCACGCTGGGGTCGACGCGGTGCTGGTAGTACAGGTCGATGCGGTCGGTTTGCAGCCGCTTGAGCGAGGCTTCGACGACCTTGCGGATGCGCTCAGGGCGGCTGTTGAGGCCGCCTTCGGGCTGCTCCAGCTCGAAGCCGAACTTGGTGGCGATGGCCACTTTGTTGCGGATGGGTGCGAGCGCCTTGCCCACCAGTTCTTCGTTGGTGTAGGGGCCATAGACCTCGGCGGTGTCGAAGAAGGTGACACCTTGATCGTGCGCGCTGCGGAGGATGGCAATGCCTTGGTTGATGTCTGCGGGCGGCCCGTAGTTGGCGCTGATGCTCATGCAGCCCGCGCCGATTTCCGAGACGCTGAGTGCGCCGAGTTTGCGTGTCTGCATGCTGTGTGCTCCTGTGTGCTGTGCGTTGCCAGAGGCGCCCCATGACAAGGGGCTGGCGGCCAGCGCGGCGCCGGCCAGCGAGGCCATGCGCAGGTAGTCGCGGCGGCCGATGGGGCCGTGAAAGTCGTTGGTCATGCTTGCTTTCAGGGGAGAGAAGGCGGGTTCAGGGCACTTTAGGATTCCCGGTGCAATAGAAAAAGTAGCAAATGCCGCATGTCTTTTGAAGATAATCTTCAATATGAAACTCAAGCAACTCGACGGCCTGATGGCGTTCTGGAAGGTGGCGCAGCGCAATGGCTTCAGTGCGGCCGCCGCCGAGCTGGAGGTATCGCCCTCTGCGCTGAGCCAGGCCATACGCAGCCTGGAGACGCGCCTGGGCGTGCGCCTGCTGAACCGCACCACCCGCAGCGTCAGCCTGACCGAGGCTGGCCGCGCCTACCTGGACCGGGTCGGCCCGGCGCTGGCGCAGGTGATCGATGCGGGCGAAGAGCTGAACGTCATGCAAGGCCGCCCGGCCGGGCTGCTGCGGCTTAACGCGGCGCGGGTGTCGATTGCCATGGTGCTGCAGCCCCTGCTCGCGGGCTTCTTGCGCGAGCACCCGCTGGTGCAGCTGGAGCTGGCCAATGACGAGGGCTTTGTCGACATCGTGGAGCGGGGCTTCGACGCCGGCATCCGCATGGGCGAAAGCGTGCACCAGGACATGGTGGCCGTGCCGCTGGGCGGGCCCGTCACCATGGTGGTGGTGGCCTCACCGGATTACCTCAAGCGGGCGCCCGCGCTGCGCCACCCCGATGATCTGGCGGGGCACAACTGCATCCGCTTTCGCTTTGCCGGCACGGGGGCCATCTACAAATGGGAGTTCGAGATCGAAGGCCGCCCGGTCGAATACGAGGTGCGCGGCAGCCTGACCATCAGCGATTCGCTGTTCGGCCTGGATGCCGCGCTGGAGGGCGTCGGGCTGGCCTACACCTATGAGCAACTGGCAGAGCCCCACATCAAGGCCAAGCGGCTCAAGCGCGTGCTGGCGCCGTTTGCGCCGACCTTCCCCGGCTTCTACCTGTACTACCCCAGCCGGCACGACCAGCCGACCAAGCTCAAGGCCTTGATCGAATATGTCGGGCGTAGGGCTTGATCAGCGGGCCACCGGTGCAATGCCTTCAAGCACGATGCGCGTCACGTTCGTGACGGCTTCCTCAAAAAACTCCGGATCATCCAGCGTGCGCCCGGTCAGCGCCTGCACCTGCACGCCAAAGTCGGCGTAGTGCTGTGTGGTGGCCCATAGCGCGAAGATCAGGTGGTGCGGATCGACCGGGGCAAGCTTGCCGTCGGCGACCCAGCTGCGGATCACCTCTGACTTGCGCTCGACCAGGTCGCGCAGCTCGCGCCCCAGTTCGTCGCGCAGCAGCGGTGCGCCCTGCACCATCTCCAGGCAGTACAGGCGTGAGGCCTCGGGGCTGTCGCGCGATACGGCGAGCTTGCGGCGGATGTAGTCGCCAATGGCCTGGCGCGGGTCCTGCTCTGCGCTGAAGCCGCGCAGGGGCTCCAGCCATACGTCCAGCAGGTTGCGCAGCACCGAGACGTACAGCTCTTCCTTGTTGGCGAAGTAGTAGAGCAGGTTGCTTTTGGACACATCCGCGCGTGCAGCGACCTGATCCACGCTGGTGCCATGCAAGCCAAAACGCGAGAAAAGCCCCAAGGCGGCGCTCAGGATGGTGCTGCGCTTGTCCTCGATCTGGCGCTGGCGGCGGTTCACGGCGGTGGGGCTGCGCGCGGCGGGTGCGCGTTTGGCCACAACTCGCTTGGCGGGCGCGGTGCCGCGTGCGCTCTTGGCTTCGGCCAGCGCCAGTCCTTTGGTCTTTGGCATGTGTGCCCGCCTCCTTGAATTCGTTGATGTGTGCTCTGCCCAGCTTGCCTTGCACAGGCCGTACCCGGCGCGGCGCACCACTGTAAAGCCCACGGCCACCAAGCGAAGCGGTTTGTCCATTTGGTCCAACTGGCATGGACGTTGCATACCGCCCTGCCCATGCAGCCCGCCACGGATTCCCCGTGCACGCGGCGTGCGTGGAGATTCGAGTCATGACTCTGTTGTCCGTACCGATCATCGATCTGGCGCCCTACTTCGCCGGCACGCCTGAGGGCAAGGCCGCCGTGGCGCGCGAGGTGGACGAGGCCTGCCGCAGCATCGGCTTTCTGGTGATCACGCACCACGGCATTGCGCCCGGGCTGATTGCCCGCGTATCGGCCGCGTCGCGCGCCTTCTTTGCGCTGCCGCTGGCCGACAAGCGCCGGGTAGACCGCCCGCGCGACGATGCCGTGCGCGGCTTCAGCGCGGTGGGCGAAGAAGGCTTGTCGTACAGCCTGGAAGAGCAGGCGCCGGGCGACCTGAAGGAGTCCTTCTCGATCGGGCCCAGCAATGTGCCCAATGACGACTACCACCGCGGCCCCGCGGCGGGCGCGCACTTCGAGCCCAACAGCTGGCCCAGCATCGCGGGCTTTCAAGAGGCGTACACCGAGTACTTCGATGCCATGAGCGCGCTGTCGCGCTCGCTGATGCGCATCTTTGCGCTGGCGTTGAAGTTGGATGAGCACTACTTCGACGACAAGATCGACCAGCACATCAGCATGTTCCGCGTGCTGAGCTACCCGCCCCAGAAAGAGGCGCCGCTGCCCGGCCAGTTGCGCGCCGGTGCGCACAGCGACTACGGCAGCCTGACCATCGTGCTGCCCGACGACAAGGGCCTGCAGGTGTTCAACAAGGCCGGCCAGTGGGTGGACGTGCCCATGGTGGAAGGCGGGCTGGTGGTGAACATCGCCGACCTGATGATGCAGTGGACCAACGACCAGTGGGTGTCCACCCTGCACCGCGTAAGCAACCCGCCGTTCGAGGTGGCCAGCACCAACCGGCGGCAGTCGCTGGTGTTTTTCCACCAGCCCAATTACGACGCGATGGTGGAGTGTTTGCCAAGCTGCCTGGCGCCGGGTGAGCAGCCGAAGTACGCGCCTGTGACATCGGGCGACCACCTCACGTCGAAGTTCGTCAAGCAGACGACTTTTGGTGGGACGAAGGTTGTGGCTTGAGATGGCAGTTTGTTGTTTGGGCCGCAAAAGCACAGCGTGCCCTGTGCACAGGGCGCCGGGTGCTCCCCGCAGCGAAATCAAGGAGGAGGCCGCAGGCCGGGGGACATTCGCGGAGGGGAGTACCCGGTGGCCTGGGCACACGTACTGAAAAAACCCGCAAACAGACACCCGACATGCCCCACCTCTCCTACGTCAACGTCTTCGCCAAAGACGTAGTCGCACTCAGCGGCTTCTACCAACGGGTATTTGGATTTGCAGAGATAGAGGCGATCCGCTCGCCCATCTTCCGCGGCCTGGATACCGGCAAATCAAGCCTTGGCTTCAACGCGCTCGAGGCCTACGAGCTGCTGCATTTATCCGAGCACTCAGACACGCGCGGCGTGAAGTTTCTGCTCAACATTGACGTCGACAGCCAGGCCGATGTCGACCGCATGGTGCCGGTGGCGCTGGCGGCCGGTGCCACGCTGGTGAAGGCGCCCTACGAGACCTACTACCACTGGTACCAGGCGGTGCTGCTGGACCCGGAAGGCAACGTGTTCCGCATCAACTTCATGATGTGATGGGCCATCCACCCACCTTGCTGCCCACCGAAGTACACGGCGCCGAGCAGGCGCTGGCGGCCTTGGCGGCGCAGGCGCGCGCGGAGCTGGCCGCCCTGGCCTACCCGGAGCGCGCCTGGGTGCAACCGGCCCGTGCCGACGGCGCGCACGTGCATGACGTGCTGATCGTCGGCGGCGGCCAGAGCGGGCTGACCGCCTGCGCCATGCTGCGGGCGCAGGGCGTGGCCAACGTGGTGGTGCTGGACCGCGCACGCGCCGGCAGCGAAGGCGTGTGGGAAAGCTTTGCCCGCATGCCCGAGCTGCGCACGCCCAAGCAGCTCAACGGCATGGAGCTGGGCCTGCCCGCGCTGGGTGTGCAGCGCTGGTACGCCACCCGCTTTGGCGCTGCGGCCTGGCAGGGCATGGACCGCATCCCGCGCACGCTGTGGATGGACTACCTGCGCTGGTACCGCGCCACGCTGGCGCTGCCGGTAGAGAACGAGGTCGAGGTGCTGGACCTGCGCCCCGCGCCGCAGCCCGGCCTGCTGGCGGTGGACACCCGCAGCCACGGCCACACGCGCACCCGCCTGGCGCGCCTGGTGGTGCTGGCCACCGGCAGCGATGGCGCCGGCGCCTGGCGCGTGCCGGCCTTCATCGCCGCGCCCTTGCCGGCCGGGCGCTGCCACCACTCCAGCGATGCGATCGACTTCAGCGCGCTGCGCGGCCAGCGCGTGGGCGTGCTGGGCCACGGCGCATCGGCCTTCGACAACGCGGTGGCGGCGCTGGAGGCGGGCGCGCAGTCGGTGGACCTGTGCTTCCGGCGCGACCGCCTGCCGCGCATCAACCCGCACCGCCACATCGAAACCGCCGGCCTGATGACGCACTACGCGCGGCTGGGCGACGCCACGCGCTGGCAGGTGGCGCAGCACTTCCGCAGCGTGGACCAGCCGCCGCCGCGCGGCAGCTTCCGGCGTGCGCTGGCGCTGCCCGGCTTGCGGCTGCGCGCGGCCTGCGGCTGGCAGCAGGTGCGCTGGTCGGGGCAGGACATCGCCATCGACACGCCGCAGGGCGAGCTGCGCTTTGACCACGTGATCTGCGCCACCGGCCAGGCCTTTGACCTGTCGGCCCGGCCCGAGCTGCAGACGCTGGCGCCGCGCGTGGCGCGCTGGCACCAGCGCTATGCGCCGCCGCCGGCGCAGGCCAGCGAGACGCTGGGCGCACACCCCTACCTGGGCGAGCACTACGAGTTTCTGCCGCAGCAGGCGGCAGACGACTGGGTCACGCGCGTGTTCGCCTTCAACAGCGCGAGCTACGTCAGCCACGGGCCGCACTCGACCTCCATCAGCGGCCACAAGCACGCGCTGCCGCGCCTGGTGCGCGGCCTGACGCAGCGCCTGTTCCTGGACCAGGAAGGCACGCTGCTGGAAGGCCTGCGGCGCTACGCCGAGGTGGAGCTGGAGCTGCCCGACGACTTCGAAGCCGCACATTCCGCCCCAACCGAACCTGCCGCGCCGCTGCGGGAACCCGCATGAAGTCCACAAGCTTTGCCCTGATAGACCTGCCGATCCAGCCGCTCACGCCGCAGGCCTTTGCCCCCTTTGGCACGGTGATGGCCGCGCTGGAAGACGGCATCGCCTTTGGCCCGCAGGACGCGCAGCTGGAGCTGTCGCGCGGCACGCCGCGCTTCTACACCATGCGCCTGCACAGGCGCCACACCGATGCCGACATGACGGTGCGCCGCATCACGCGCCACCGCGCAGTCACGCAGGCGCTGGCCTCGGCCGGCGGGCATGACTGGGTGATGGCGGTGGCACCGCCGCTGCAGGTCGATGTGCCGGACGCCGAGCCGGCGCTGGCCGACATCCGCGCCTTTCGCATTCCGGGTGACGTGGCGGTGATGCTGCACCGTGGCACCTGGCATGCCGGCCCGCTGTTCGATACGCCCGAGGCCTGCTTCTTCAACCTTGAGCTGGCCGACACCAACCAGGTCGACCACCACAGCTGCGAGCTGGGCCCGCGCTATGGCGCGACGCTGCGGCTGGTGGGCTGAGCCGCTCTGTTTTCCGCATCCCCGCATCTCTCTCCTCTTCAACGAAAGGTCTTCCCATGTTGCGTAAATCCATGCTGGGCGCCGCTGCGGCGCTGGTGTTCTGTGCGGTGCTGTCGGGCCCCGCGCTGGCCGATGGCTTCACCCTCAAGGACAAGCCCAAGATCGCCATGATCTATTTCGGCCCCAAGAACGACGGCGGCTGGACCCAGGCCTTTGATGAGGCGCGCGTGAAGATCGAGGCCGCGCTGGGCCAGAAGATCCAGTTCGTGGAAGGCGTGCCGGAAGACGCCTCGGCCATCAAGCCGGCGGTAGAGCGCTTTATCCAGCGCGGCGCCAACATCGTCATCGGCACCGCCTTTGGCTACTCTGATGCGTTCAAGGAGCTGGCCGACAAATACCCCAACGTGGCCTTCCTGAACGGCTCGGGCACCACCAACGGCGCCAACCTTGAATCCTTCTACGGCCGCACTTATGAGAGCCAGTACCTGTGCGGCATGGCGGCCGGCGCGGCCAGCAAAAGCGGCAAGCTCGGCTTTGTCGCGGCCAACCCCTTTGGCGTGGTGAACTGGACGGTCAACGCCTTTGCGCTGGGCGCGCAGAAGATGAACCCCAACGCCACCGTCACCGTGATCTACACCGGCGCCTGGAACGACCCGGTCAAAGAACGCGCCGCCGCCGTCGCCCTGATCGACCAGGGTGCTGACGTGATTGGCCAGCACGTGGACAGCCCCACGCCGCAACTGGTGGCGCAAGAGCGCGGCGTGTACGGCACCGGCCACCACCGGGATCTGCGCCAGTTCGCGCCCAAGGCCACGCTGTGCTCATCGGTGTGGATCTGGGACAAGTTCCTGATCCCCGAGCTGAAGAAGATCGAGGCCGGCAACTGGAAGCCCGCGCCCTACGGCGCCTTTATCGAAATGAAGGACGGCGGCACCGACATCGCCGGCTTTGGCCCGGCCGTGCCCAAGGACAAGGCCACCGCCATCATGGCCGAGCGCGACGCATTGCTGAAGGGCAAGCAGATCTACGCCGGCCCGCTGAAAGACCGCGACGGCAAGGAGCGCGTGGCCGCCGGCGCCGTGCTGTCGGACGCCGACCTGTGGAAGATGGACTGGTACGTCAAGGGCGTGGTCACGCAGAAGTAGCCGGCACTGGGGAAGATCATTTTGGGACGTTTTTACTTTTTTATCTGAATGATCTTGCCCAGGCAGCCCCTGGGCATCAAGCCCATGCCGCAAATTTACCCATCAATTTCAGACCATTTTCGCCATGACCGATGCGCTGCTGCTTCAAGGCATCCACAAATCCTTTGACGGCTTCGTGGCGCTGGCCGACGCGCACTTTGCCGCGCGCTGGGGCGAGGTGCATGCGCTGCTGGGCGAGAACGGCGCGGGCAAGTCCTCGCTGATGAACATCGCGGCCGGCCTCTACGCGCCCGAGGCCGGCACGCTGCTGGTAGACGACAACCCGGTGCGCCTGGCCGGCCCCAGCGATGCGGCGCGCCACCGCATCGGCATGGTGCACCAGCACTTCAAACTGGTCGCGCCCTTCAGCGTGGCCGAAAACATTCTGCTCAGCGTGCCGGTGGACGACGAGGACGTGAGCAGCTACCGCCAGCGCCTGGCGCGCATACGCGCGGCCATCCTCACGCAGGCGCATGCGCTGGGCTTTGAGATCGACCCCGATCAGCGTGTAGACCGGCTGTCTGTCGCCGAGCAGCAGCGCGTGGAAATCCTCAAGGTGCTGCTGGCCGGCGCGCGCATCCTGATCCTGGACGAGCCCACTGCCGTACTCACCGACACCGAGGCCGCGCGCCTGCTGCAAACCGTGCAGGCGCTGGCCCGGCGCCAGGGCACGGCCGTGGTGCTGGTCACGCACAAGATGGCGGACGTAAAACGCTACGCCGACCGCGTCACCGTGATGCGCGGCGGCCGCACCATCGCCACGCTGGACCCACGCGAAACGCCCGAGGCCGAGCTGGTGCGCCTGACCGTGGGCGAGGCACTGCCGCCACCCGCGCGCGCACAGACCACACGCGGCGCCGCGCGGCTGGTGTTGAAGGATCTGTACAGCGCCAACGCAGGCGGCCCGCCCGCGCTCGACGGCATCAGCCTCACCGTGCACGCGGGCGAGATCTATGGCCTGGCCGGCGTCGGTGGCAACGGCCAGAGCGAGCTGGCCCAGGCCATCATGGGCCTGCTCGCCACGCAGGGCGGCAGCATGACGCTGGAAGGCTTTGGCGACCTGCGCGCCGCCACCACGGTGCAGCGCCGCGAGCTGGGCATTGCCGCGATACCGGCCGACCGTTATGGGCTGGCGCTGGCCGGTGCTTTGTCGGTGGCAGAGAACTTTGGCATCGGCCAGGTGCACGCCGGCCGCTATGGCCGCGCGGCGCGCCTGGACCGCCGCCGCATGGAGGCCGAGGCCACGGCTGCGGTGAAGGCCTTCGACGTATTGGGCGTGCGCTCAATCCGGCAAAAGGCCGCGCTGCTGTCGGGCGGCAATGCGCAAAAGCTGGTGATCGCGCGCGAGTTCAGTCGCAACCCGCGCCTGGTGCTGGCGCACAGCCCCAGCCGTGGCCTGGACGTGCGCGCCGGCGCCCAAGTGCACGAGCGCCTGCGCGCCGCCCGCGATGCCGGCGCCGCCGTGCTGCTGATCAGCGAAGACCTGGACGAGGTGCTGGCGCTGGCCGACCGCGTGGGCGTGATCGTGCGCGGGCGCATCGTCGGTGAATTCAACACCCCGGTGGATCGCCAAGCCGTTGGACAAGCGATGGTCGCGCATGGCTGAACTCACTCTTCCCCTTTCCGGCCATGCACAGGCCCCCGCCGCAACGCCCATGACTGAACCCACTGCACCTGCAGCACCACCGCCGCGCCGCCGCTTTGTCCCCCTGCTGGAGCGCCGCTACACGCTGGAGCTGCGCCAGCAACTCAGCTGGCCCAAGCAGGCCGCCATCCTGGCACTGGCCGTTGCGCTGGGCTTGTTCATCTGCGGCGCCATCCTGGTGGCGGCCGGGGTGTCGCCAGAAGACCTGCTCAACGAGTTCGTGGTGCAGACCTTCACCGACCCGCAGAACCTGCGCGCCGTGCTGTTCCAGGCTGCGCCTATGGTCATGGTGGGCCTGGCCGCGGCCATGGCTTTTCGGGCGCGCTTCTGGAACCTGGGGCTCGAAGGCCAGATGGTGTGGGGCGCGATTGGCGCCACCTTTGTCTCCATCCATGAAGTCGGCCCACCCGCGCTGCGCCTGTGGCTGATGGCCGCCGCCGCGCTGCTGTGCGGCCTGGCCTGGGTGGTACTGCCGGCGCTGTTCAAGATGCGGCTGGGCATCAACGAAATCATCTCCAGCCTGATGCTCAACTACGTGGCCGCCAACTTCCTGCTGCACCTGCTCTACGGCAGCTGGAAGGACCCTAAGGATTCCTTCCCCTACAGCCCCAAGTTCCAGGCCTTCGAGCGCCTGCCCGACATTGCCGGCGGCTTCAGCAGCGCCATCGTGCTGGCGGCTGTGGTGGCGGTTGCGGCCTGGTGGTTTGTGGACAAGAGCCGCGCCGGCCTGTACCTGCGCTTTGTGCACGCCAGCACGCGCGTGGCCGATGCCGTGGGCGTGCCGGTGCGCCGGCTGGTGCTGGGCTCTGTGCTGCTATCGGGTGCGCTGGCCGGGCTGGCGGGCTTCATGGTGGCCGCCGGGCAAGAGGGGCGGCTGACCCAGGCCTTCTACAACGGCTATGGCTTCTCGGGCATCCTGATCGCCTTCCTGGCGCGCAACAACCCGCTGGCCGCCAGCGTGGTCGCGGTGCTGGTGGCCACGCTCTTCGTCGCCGGCCGCAGCCTGCAGGTGTTCTACCAAATCCCGTTCTCGATGGTGCAGCTGATCCAGGCGATTCTGGTGGTGTGCGTGGCGTCTTCCGATTTCTTCATCCGCCACCGCATTCGTGCCGTCGGCCAGAAAGGCGCCTGAGCCATGGACCTGATCACCCACTGGCTTGGCAACATGCCGGACTTTGCCGTGCCCTTTGCGCTGGCCGCGCTCGGGCTCATCATCAGCGAGCGCGCGGGCGTGCTCTCGCTCGGCGCCGAAGGCCTGATGCTGGTCGGCGCGCTGGCCGGCGTGGGCGTGCAGCTCGCCGTGCACGAGCCCGGCATTGCGCTGCTCGGCTCCATGCTGGCGGCCGCCACCGTCTCCATCCTGTTCGCGGTGATGGTGGTCTGGCTGCGCGTGAACCAGGTCATCGCCGGGCTGGCGCTGGTGTTCTTCTGCCAGGGCCTCACGGGCCTGCTGGGCACGGTGCTGGGCTGGACGAATCAGCCGGTCACCGGCCTGGACGTGCTGCCGCTGGGCCCGCTGGCGCAGCTGCCGCTGATCGGCGGGCTGTTCCGGCAGAACGTGGTCGTCTACCTCACGCCGCTCATCTTTGCGCTGGTGGTCTGGTACCTGAACCGCACCGTGTCCGGCCTGCGCCTGCGCGCCGTGGGCGAGAACCCGCAGGCCGCAGACGCCGCCGGCATCCCGGTGCTGCGCACGCGCTTCCTGGCGATCCTGGCCGGCTCGGCGCTGATCGGTTTGGCCGGCGGCTACATCGCCGTGCTCAGCACCAAGCTGTGGATCGCCGGCATGACCGGCGGGCGCGGCTGGATCGCCGTGGGCCTGGTGATCTTCGCGCGCTGGTCGCCCTGGCGCGCCTTGGTCGGCGCCCTGCTGTTCGGCGGCATCGAAGCCCTGATTCCCCAACTGGCCGCCGCCGGCATCAGCCTGCCGCAGTACTTCGTGCTGATGACGCCCTACGTCGTCACCCTGGGCGTGATGGTCTGGGTGGCGCTGGCAAGGCGCGGCAGTGATGAAACGCCTGGCGCGCTGGGCGAGCCCTACCTGCGCGAGGAACGCCGCTGAGTCGAATGCTGCTCAGTTAGCCCCGTTCGCCCTGAGCTTGTCGAAGGGCTGCTAGTGTTCTGATCGAGAAGTTCGTAGTAAGCAAGAAGTGCCGATCCGCACTCGATCAAGGGCGAGACGGATCGCTTTGCCTATCGGTTCGTGAAGCGCTGACAGGTAGGCGACCCGAGAGCGGTCACTGGCGGGCTGAGAACTACCGGTACCTTGTGCGGCAGCTTGACCGGATGCATTCGGGCAATCAGGTCCAGGCGCTGCAGCGTCACGTCGAAGAAGAACCGCAGGCCGGTCAACGTGGCGTTCAGCGTTATGGGCGAGACGCCCGTATCGACCAGGTGGAGCTGGAAGTTGCGCAGGTCCTCCACGCTGGCTGTGTCCGGCGAGCGGTGCAGATAGGCGGCCAGCTTGCGCACTGCGCGGATGTGGGCTACCTGCGTGCGTGGCTCCAGTTTGCGCATGCGCATGTCTTCGAGCATGCGCTGACGCAGTGGCGTGACCGCCGGGATGATCGTGTCCATGGTTGCAGCTCCGTCGATGAGCGAGGCGGGATTGCCTCGCCATCGACGGTGGCACCAACGCGGGGATCAGACGCCGAAGTGCCGCGCGGAGCGCCTACCGCGCGAGCGGTTTAGTCCTGCGTCGACTACCTGCCGATCCAGCAGGAGCGAATCGTCCTCCTGAGTGCGACGATCCATCTGACCCGCCCGCACGGTGGGTGCCTACGGGCGGATCACACTAACGGCGCGCTGAGGGATGGTGTTTGCTCAGAACGATATGAGAACGTTGCCCTGCTTCTTCGGCGATGTGGCGGCGTCGACCGCGGCGGTGATGTCGGATAGGTCGAAGGTCGAACCACTGTCGAAAAGCTTGGGTGAGGTGCGCGCGATATCGATCGCGGTGTCGTAATCGCGCGCCTGGTCTTGCGCACTGGTTTCCGAATGCCACGTGCCGATGGTCGCACCGCGCAGCGTCAATGCCTTCGGCAGGAACATGGTCATGTCGGATGGGCCTTTGGCGAGCAGACCGAACGAGACCAGCGTGCCGCCCTCGTTGAGCAGCCAACCGCTTTCGGTGACCATCTTGCCGCCAACGCCGTCGATAATGAGCGGGACATCGTCACTTGCCGCCTTGCGAACGGCATCCTGCCAACCATCGGTTTCGGTCGCGACAATCTCGCCGCCCGGGAGCAGTTCGGCGAGCCGCCTCGCGCTGTCCTCCGAACGGACAAGACAAATCAAGGGGAGGCCTTCCCGTAGCGCCAGCACCGCAATGAGCTTACCTACATGCGATGAGGCGGCTGTCAGCACGATACGCGTAGGACGCTTGCCAACGGTCTGCTTTGCGACGCGGAGCACATGAAGCGCGGTGATCGTGTTGAGCAGCATCTGAGTTGCCACATCATCGGTGATGTCGTCAGGAACCGCGACCAGCGAGCGGGCCGGGAGATCGACCGATGTCTGCCAGGTGCCGTCGCCCATGAAGGCCACCCGCGTGCCGATGGTGATGCCTGTTCCGACCAATGCCTCTGGACTGGCTTCCTCGACGATGCCGACCCCTTCCATGCCGGGGACGCGTCCCTCGGGAATGTCGTCGTGGCTCGAGACATAATGCGCGGCCACGACCTGGAGATCAGCGGGATGGATCATGCTGCGCGTCAGCCGCACCCGCACCTTGTCGGCCGCGAGTGGCGGCAGCGGAATATCCTTTTCAGCCCGCAGAACCTCCTGGGGGCTGCCGAAGCTGTAGTGGGCGACACGACGCATCGAGTTTTCAAGACTCATCGGATTCTCCTTCGAAAGCGGCCTTGCCGCGCGCTTCAAAAAGTACAGGGCGTACAAATACTAGTGTTCTGATCGAGAAGTTCGGAGACAAAAGCGTTCGATGCTGGCGAGGATCTCGTCAGCGGTTTTGGCCCAGCAGAACGGACGCGGCTCTTGGTTGTTCAGATCGACATAAGTGCGGATGGCCTTCTCCAGCGCTCGCGTGGAGTGATACGTGCCGCGGCGGATACAGCGCTCGGTGAGCGTGGCGAACCAGCGCTCGACCTGGTTGAGCCAAGACGCCGATGTGGGTGTGAAGTGCACATGAAAACGAGGTCGTGCGAGCAGCCAGCGCCTGCAGATCGCCGCGCTCGGCATCGGTCAACACCAGCTCTGCTTTGGGTCTTCCGCGCATACCAGTCTCATCATGTCCAAGGTACACGACTGGACTCGTAGTGCACGCGATAGTTCCGCGAACTTCTCGATCAGAACACTAGCTGCGGGCCCAGGCTTCGACAAGCTCAGCCCGAACGGAGATATTCATTCAACCGAGCAACATTGGCGCTAAACCGGATGCCCGTCCAAGGCAGCAGCCGTCACGCCCCTGCAATCGGCAGATACAGCGTCAGCGCGGCACTGGCCGTGCGGCGAAAGCCAAAGCCTTCGTAGAAGGCAGCCGCCTGCGCGTCCTTGGCATCCACCACCAGCACGCGCACGCCCATCGATTGCCGCACAGACAGCGCCAAATTGACGGCATGGCCCAGCAGCAAGGGGCCATGGCCTTTGCCCCGCTCGGCCTGAGAGACCGCCAGCCGCCCTACGCGTATCGCGGGCACGGGGTAGGCGGGCAGGCGCTTGCGGTCTTGCTCGCGCAGATCGTGCAGGTAGAGCTGCGCCGCAGACAGCGAGCAATAGCCCAGGATGCGCGCCGGCTGCGCGTCGTCTATCAGCACATGGGTGGTGGCAATGCCCTCGCGCTGGTGCTGCCCGGCGCGCTGGCGCAGGTAGTCGTCCAGCGCGGCGACACCGCAGCTGAAACCATCGCGGTCGTGATGCCGGCCGTCGAGGACGGTGAAGGCGAGCGCCATTCCTTCAGCGTTGAGCCAAGCGAGCGGCGGCGGCCATGGCCTTCTTCAGGCGCGCATTGGGCTGGAAGGGCTCGTCCAGCGCGGCCAGGAAGCGGCGCGACTCCTGCTCAGACAGCGTGACAACGGCATCCGCCGCAATCGCGGTATCGGCTTCGCGCAGCACCGCATCACGCACAAAGGCCGACACCGCCATGCCCCGCAGCGCAGCGGCCTTGGCAATGCGCTCCTTGTCGCGGGATTCCAGGCGCAGGTCGAGGCGGGCGGTAGTGGTCGTCATGGCGGGCTCCATTTTGTACGGCATTTTACCGTACAGGCGTGCGCGGGCACGAAGCATGCGTTGCTGGGGCTCACCTACGTCCCTGCTTTCTGCCCCGAACCCATGCAAGCCTATGTCTACGAGCAGCCGCGCCAACTCGACGATGCCGAGTTCGCCGACTACCTGAACCCCGCCACCACCGCCGTCATCTCTATCGACATGCACCGCGGCCACCTGGACGACTCGCCCGACTGCCCCTGCCCGGCGCCGCGTGCGCGCGATCTGGTGGCGCCGCTCGATAGCTTCCACGACCAGGTGCGCGCGCAAGGCGTGCGCCTGATCCATGTGCGCTCCACGCTGCGCCCCGGCGGCGAAGACGACACGCGCGGCATCCCGGCCGCGTGGCGGCGCACCTTCCCGCTGCATGTGGGCCCCATACCGAATGCCGATGCGCACGCCATAGAAGGCAGCCGCTGGACCGAGTGGTGCACCCGCGTGGAGCCCGGCGACATGCGCGTGGATACCAAACGGCGCCTCTCCGCCTTCTACCCCAGCGACCTGGACTTTCTGCTGCGCAACCAGCGCATCGAGACCGTGGTGCTGGACGGCGGCTTTACCGATTGCTGCGTGCTCAGCACCGCGTTCGATGCCAACAACCACAACTACCGCGTGATCGTGCTGCGCGACCTGGTGCGCGGCACCGATCCGCAGCTGGAGGCGGCGGCGCTCAGCATGGTGTCGCTGCACCTGGGGCTGGTGATGGATTCGCAGGAGCTGCTGCGGGTGTGGCGCCAACGCTGAATCTGCCGCTGCCGCCATGGCTCTTGAAAAAAGAGCGCGGCATACTACGCCTCGTTACATCAAAGAGCCAGTATGAAAACCCCTAGTCGACTGTTCTCCGCGCTAACGGGCGCGGCTCTTGGCCTGCTGGCCGCAACGTCCTGGGCAGCCGACTATCCGGCCGCCAAAGAGGCCAGTTGGACGGCGCGTGACTTCCGCTTCCACACCGGCGAAGTCATGCCCGAACTGCGCCTGCACTACCGCACCGTGGGCGCACCCACCGGCGAGCCGGTGCTGGTGCTGCATGGCACTACCGCGTCAGGCGCGGGCATGCTGACCCCGGCCTTCGCCGGCGAGCTGTTCGGCCCCGGCCAGCCGCTGGACGCCAGCAAGTACTTCATCATCCTGCCGGACTCGATCGGCGCCGGTAAATCCGCCAAGCCCTCCGACGGCCTGCGCACCAAGTTCCCGGCCTACAACTACGACGACATGGTGCAGGCGCAGTACCGCCTGCTGACCGAAGGCCTGGGCATCCGCCACCTGCGCGTGGTGCTGGGCTACTCGATGGGCGGCATGCACACCTGGCTGTGGGGCGAGAAGTACCCCGGCTTCATGGATGCACTGGTGCCGCTGGCCTCGCAGCCCAGCGAGATGTCGGGCCGCAACTGGCTGATGCGCCGCTTCCTGATCGACGCGATCCGCAACGACCCCGACTGGAACGGCGGCAACTACACGGCCCAGCCACGCGGCATGAAGGCCGCCAACGTCTACTTCAACATCGCCACCACTGGCGGCTCGCAGGCCTTCTACAAGGCCGCGCCCACGCGCGAAAAGGCCGACCAATTGCTGGCCGAGCGCCTGGCCGCGCCCTACACCGCCGACGCCAACGACGTGCTCTACCAATGGGAATCCTCGCGCGACTACAACGCGGTGCCGGCCCTGGCCGCCATCGCCGCGCCGGTGCTGGCCATTAACGCGCTGGACGACGAGCGCAACCCGCCCGAGCTGGGCACCATGGAGCGCGACCTGAAGCAGGTGAAGAACGCGCGCCTGTACATGATCCCGGGCAGCGAAGACACGCGCGGCCACGGCACCGCCGTGATCGCCAAGCTCTGGCGCCAGCAGCTGCAGGACTTCCTGGCCACGGTGCCCGCGCGCGCGCCTGCTCCGTAAAACGCCCCCAGCCCGGCGCCGCGCGCGCCGGGCCTTCCCCTGAAAGAAACCCTCGTATGCAGCGCAGAAGCATGATGCTGGCGACCGCAGGCCTGTGCCTGGCGGGCGCCGCCCGGGCCGAGCCCGGTGTGACCGACAAGGAAATCGTCTTCGGCCAGACCGCCATCCTCAGCGGCCCGCTGGGCGTGCCGGTAAAGGGCCGCATGGTCGGCGCCGAGCTGGCCTTTGCGCAGGCGCGGCGCCAGGGCGGCATCTATGGCCGCAACATCCGCATCCAGTCGATCGACGATGAGCTCAAGCCCGAGCGCGCGCTGGCCAACTACGAGCGGCTGCTGAACGATGGCGTGATTGGCTTCTTTGGCTGCGGCGGCTCGGCCACCACGGCGGCAGCGGCCGACATCCTGCAGCGCAGCGGCGCGCCCCTGGTCGGCGGCTTTGCCGTGGCCGACGGCGCGCGCGACAAGGTCACCGGATCGGCCTACTTTCTGCGCGCCACCGGCAAGCGCGAGGCCGAGGTGCTGGTGCAGCACCTGGCCACCGTCGGCACCACGCGCATCTCCATCGCCTATCTGGACAACCCGGGCGGCGTGGAGGCGCTGAACCTGCTCAAGGCCGCGATGGACGCGCGCCAGCTCAAACCGGTGGCGATTGCCGCCGTCAAGGGCGACGGCAGCAACGTGGGCGAAGCCGCCAAGGCGCTGGCCGCCACGCCGCCCCAGGTGGTCATCATGTACCTGGGCGGCCCGCTGCCCGGTGAGTTCATCAAGGCCACCAGCAGCACCGACAGCCGCCCGATGTTCTACGGCATGTCCATCGTGGCGGGTGAGCTCACCGCCAAGATCGCCGGCGACAAGGCACGCGGCCTGGTCATCGCCCAGGTCGTGCCCTACCCCTGGAGCCAGGTCGACACCACGGCCAAAGAGTTCCGCGAGCTGGCCAAGCAGGCCCAGGCGCCGGTCGACTACTACAGCTTCGAGGGCTACCTCACCGGCCAGATGCTGATCGAAGCCCTGAAGCGCACCGGCCGCGACCCCACCCGCGCCCGCCTGGCGGCCACCATGCGCGCCCTGAAGTTCCGCATCGGCGGCATGGACATCGACTTCAGCAGCGGCGGCCACACCGGCTCCAACTTTGTGGAGCTGGTGCAGGTCACGCGCGAGGGGACGTTTGTGCGCTGAGCCGCTGATGCGCACATGGGCGCGGTGGCGGGCGCGGTGACAGGCGCCGCTACTCCACCTTGAGGCGGCCCTGCTTGACCAGGCCAGCCGCCAGCACCGCCTCTTCATTGACCAGGCGCTGCAGGACGCCCGCGCCTTCAAGGAAGGGCTCGCTTCCCAGTTCGCGGATCACATTGGAAAACTCCGGCTCGGCCACCGACTTCGATATCCAGCCGTAGAGGCTTTTCACGTTGGCAGGCGGCGCGCCCTTCGGGGCGAACACCCCCACGAAGGTGGTGGCGTCGAAGGTCGGCAGACCGAGCTGGGCCAGGTTCGGCACGTTGGCAAGCATGCCGCCGGCCTGGGGGCCCAGCACGAACAGCGCGCGCAGAGCGCCGCCCTTGATGTGCGGCGTGGAGCTGGTGATCTGGTCCACCACCGCGTCGATCTGGCCGCCAATCAGGTCAAGCAGGGCCGGCCCCGAACCCTTGTAGGGCACGGTGTTGACGCGGGTCTTGGCGGCGTCCTCCAGCTGCAGCAGCGCGAGGTGGTTCGGCGATCCCGGGCCGGCATGCCCCACCGTCACGTTCTCGCCCTGGGCCTTGATCGCCTTGAGGAAGTCCGCCGCGGTCTTGAAGCGCGGATCGTTGGCGCGCACCACCACGACCACCGGCGTACGGCTGACCACGGCAACCGGCACGAAGCTGTCGGCCCGGTAGGGGACTTTGATCATCTCCGGCAGCGTTCCCAGCTGACCTGGCGTGGCCACCAGCAGCGAATGCCCTTCGGGCTCGGCCCGCGCCGCCCAGCCCGTCCCCACGGCGCCGCCACCGCCCGCCCGGTTGTCGACAACCACGGGCTGCCCGGCATACCGGGCCAGAGGCAGGCCCAGCGTGCGGGCCACGATATCCACATTCCCCCCTGGCGCAAAAGGCACGATCAGGGTAATCGGCTTCGACGGAAAGACGCGGGTCTGTGATATGGCGGGGAAAGCCGCCGCAAACGCAGCGACCGACACGCCTCTTTGAATAAAGCCTCTGCGGCCGATTTTTTTCTTTGACAATTGATGCCTCCTCGTGATGGATTAGTTATTCCAGTACAGCTGCGTGGGGTTATCCACCATGACTTTTTGAATATTCCCGGCAGGCAACCAGTCAAATACGGCTCCCGCCAGCTCGCTACTGGAAGTCGAATGCGCATTGATCCCGGGATGTGGCCAGTCCGACCCCCACAAAATACGATCCGGATTGGCTTGGACGAGTGAGTGAGCGAGCGGAATCAGGGAAGGGTCGACGGCCGACGCTGTTTCCGACAGCCGATAGGCGCCAGAAAACTTGACCCATGCGCGCCCCTCTTCGAGCAGGCTGTGAAGATTCCGGAGGCCGCGGCCACCCACGTTCTTATGGACCGACGGATGCCCGAAGTGATCGACCACTACCGGCAAACCCATTTCGGCTACTAGCTTTGGCAGATCAGGAGCCCAGTCTACGTCCACCAGCAACTGGATATGCCACCCCAGGCTCTTGATGCGATCCGCAATGGATTGCAGGCTGGATACCGAAACACCACCCGAGAACAGCGCGTTGCACCTGGCGCCCCGCACGCCCAGCCGGTGCAGGCTTTCGATTTCACTGTCCGGCGTGTCTTCAAAAATCACCGCCACGCCCCGCATGCTGCCGGGGACGGCATTTTTGAGCGTCAGCTTGAGCAATTCATGGTTACGGCCATATACGCTGGGCTGCACCAGAATGCATCTATCCACGCCCACCGGTCGAAAAGACGCCCAATAATCGGCAATAGATGCCGGGGCCGGCGTATAAGAGCGCTCCGTGATGAATGGGAATTCATGCGGATGCCCAAAAACATGGAAATGCGTATCGCAAGAACCCTGCGGAAATATTCTTTCCTTGCATCCGCCCGCCGATTTTTCAGCGGTGTCGATCCGGCCATTCATTTGAAGCGGTTCCATTTGGAGTTATTTGAAAGCCGAACCTATTGTTTTAAGATGGCCAGACCTTAGTCAAGATCATCTTTGTCATCTTCATAGTGAATCGCATTCATCAGGCGTCCGTGAACCTCCGCAACATCGACCTCAACCTCCTGGTCATCTTTGAAGCACTCTTCGAAGAGCGCAGCGTGGCCAAGGCCGCCGCAAGGCTAGACCTCACACCTTCTGCCGTCAGCCATGCACTGCGGCGCCTGAGAACCCAGTTCAAGGATCCGCTGCTGCTTCGAACCGCAGAAGGCATGGCCCCCACGCCCGAAGCCGCCCGCCTGGCCATGAGCTTCCGCAAGGCCTTCAGCGAAATCGAGAAAGCCATAGAAGTCAGCGGCGAGTTTGATCCCGCCAAGGCCCGGCGCAGCTTTCTTCTGCGGCTGTCCGACTACGTGGGCGTTCTGCTGCTCCCCCAGCTGTGCATTCACCTGCGTGCCGTGGCGCCCGGCATCAGCCTGTCCGTCCAGTCCTTCGACGTACGCCAGCCTTTGGATCGCGTGGAATACGAAGGCGTGGAGATCAGGCTGTCCGTCTCGCGGGGGCAGTCGGTTCTCTCCGCCTCCCGCCGCATACTGGATGACCAATGGATGGTGCTGATGCGAAAGGGCCACCCGGCGGCATCAGGCCCCCTGACCCTGGAGAAATACCTGGAGCTTGGACACCTGAAGGTCTCAGGCGTGGGAAGCAGCATCCTCGATGAACTTCTGGCCGAGCGCGGGCTGGCACGGCGGGTCATGATCCAGGTCCCGACCTGGCTCGGGATGATTCCCGTGATCGAATCCACAGACCTGATTGCCGCCATGCCCGCGCACTGGATGGACAGCGTCCTCTCCGGCTCGGATTGCGTGGCGCTTCCCATGCCTCTGCCCGAATTGGGACTGTCCATTGATGCCGTCTGGCATCCGCGCAATGACCACGATGCGGGTCACCGATGGTTCCGGGAACTCATCCACCAGATTTTTCAGGAGGCGTACACCAAGTCCCATCTGCAACACCTGACGGGTGCGGGCTGAGCAGCCTGGCCCATGAAAAAAGGCGCTGCCATCACTGGCAGCGCCTTTTTCACGAGAGCCGGAATTTACTTGGACAACTCACCGGCCGTAGCCGCATCCAGGCGGCCCGTCTGCGCAATGCCGCGGTCCTTCTGGAAGGCGCGCAGCGCGTTTGCGGTGCGTGGGCCCATGCCGCCGTCGGGCGTGCCGGTGTTGTAGCCCAGCTCGTTGAGCTTGGCCTGCGCGTCGCGCACCGACATGCCGACACCGCCGCCGCCAGCACCGGCGCGCGGTGCCGAGGTTTGCGACGGGGCTGCCGCGCCGTCCACGCCCAGTCGGCCGCCGCCGCCCAGGCCCTGGCCGCGCACGCTTTGCGCCTTGTAGTTGCGCAGCGCGCGCACCATCTGGTTGAAGGCGTCCATGAAGGCGGCAGAGATCACCTTGCCTTCGGCGGTGTTGCTGTAGCCGCTCAGTCCGGCACCGCCGGAGTTGCCAAGCAGCCGGCCCATGGCACCAAAGTCGGTCTTGGAGGCGCTGCCTTCCGAGGCCGCCACCTGCACGCCCGAGCGGTTGTCGACCAGGGTCAGCATGGTGCTGGCTTCCTTGGTGTTCAAGCTGCCGCTGAGCGCGCCGACCAGGCCGCTGTAGCGACCGCCGATGGCGCTGCTCAGGTTGGCGCCAACGCCGCCGGCGTTGTTGTTGTTGAAGACAACTTCTGGCGTCAACGCGTAGTCGGAGGCAACCAGTTGGCCAGCGCCCATATTGCTGCCCTGGCGCATTTCGCCGGACTGCATCAGTGCACGCTCGCGGCTCATGGCGTTCATGCCGGCGGCGCTGCGCTCGACCACGACGAAGCAGTTGGACTGCTGCACCAGCAGACGCAGCAGGTTGGCCGTGGGCGGCAGCTTGTATTCGTTGCGCAGGATGGTGTACCAGCCGGCACTCTGGTTCTCGTTCAGCGACACGGTGCCCAGGGGCGACTCGCAGCGCTCGAGCTGGCTGCTGGCGCCGTCGGTGGCACCACCAGCGGCAGAGCCGGTGGCCATGGTCTTGGCGTCGGCGCTGCCCATCTTCATGTCGGTGGTTTCACAGCCCGTCAACAGGAGGGCGGCGGCGGCCACGCAGGCCAAGGGCAATTTCTGGATGGAGTGCATGGAGGTCCCCGAAAACGCGGCCCATGTTACGGGCCTGTAAAAAAGCGAAGCGGCGAGGATAAGTGGCACGCCAAGCCGCTGGCAACCGGTGGCGCCGGTAATTTTTCTCAGCAAGCGGCTTTTTTCGACAGGCGGTACAAGTAGAGCAGCCGGCCGGTTGATAGATGCAAGCAGTTGTTAGCGGCCACCCCCGGCACCTCAAAGTCCAGGCTGACCACCCAGGCGCCCGCCGGCAGCTCGGCGCAGGCCTTGGCCCAGGCGCGGGGCATGCTCTCGGGCCGCTGGAACAGGTAGACCAGCGCGTAGCCGCTCCAGTCGGCGCGCCAGATGTCGCCGCGCCGCACGCGCGCCCAGGGGCAACGCAGCGCGCACACCAGCCGCAGCAGCCAGCTCCATTCGATGCCATGCAGCTGGGCCTGTGGATAAGCCCGGCGCAGCGCGCGCAGGCCGTCGCCCAGGCCGCAGCCGGCGTCCAGCACGGCCGCGCCAGCAGGCAGCGGCGCAGCCGCCATCAGTCCGTCCAGCGCCTTGCGCGGCGTGGGGAACACCGGCGCATCACGCCAGGCGTTGAGCGGGTAGACCAGCAACAGCAGCGACAGTGGCAGCAGCCAGGCCCATGCGGGCAAGACGGCGGCACCGGCCAGGGCCACCGAGAGCGGGAAGCCCGCCGCAATCAGCATGCGCCGCCACCAACTGGCGCCGAGCAGGCTGGCTGCAGTGCCCACCGCACAGCCGGCGACCAGCGCCACGAGCGGCGAAGCCTGCTGCTGCAGGCCGACGAATACCAGCCACGCCAGGGACCAGACGATCAGGGCAGGCAAGGGCCAGGGCAGGCGCGACATCATGGGAGACGGGTCCAAAGTGCCTAGTGTCGCGCCATCACCGCTTCTACAATGCGCCCCTGCCCTGCGCCCTCACCCCACAGCGCTACTGATCATCCGTGTCGCTGCGTCTTTCCGTTTCAAAAAGGCCTCTTTTGCTCTCACCGTCCGGTCCGCCGCTTTCTGCCCACGATCCGTTGCCAGCGCTCCCCCTGGTGGTTGATCTGGACGGCACGCTCATCCTGACGGACATGCTGCACGAGTCGTCGCTGCAGCTGCTGCGGGATGCGCCGTGGCGTGTGCTGGCCATGCCGCTGTGGCTCTCCCGGGGCAAGGCCGTGCTCAAGCAAGAGATCGGGCAGCGCGTGCAGATGGACGCCGCCACACTGCCTTACAACGAGCCCTTCCTGCAGTGGCTGCGCGCGCAGCACGCGGGCGGGCGGCAGATCGTGTTGTGCACGGCCTCGGACCGCACGGTTGCAGACGCCATCGCACGCCACCTCGGGTGCTTCGACCAGGTAATGGCCAGCGACGGCAGTACCAACCTCGCCGGGTCAGCCAAGGCGGCCGCGCTGGTGCAGGCGTTCGGCGAGCGCGGCTTCGACTACGCCGGCAATTCGCAGGCGGATGTGGCGGTGTGGCAGGCCGCGCGCTCGGCCATTGTGGTCAACGCCTCGGACGCCGTCACCCGCCGCGCCGAGTCCCTGGGCAACGTGGCCGACCGCTTCGCGCGCGCGCCGGCCGGACTCACGCCCTGGCGCAAGGCACTGCGCCTGCACCAGTGGCTCAAGAACCTGTTGTTGTTCGTGCCGCTGCTGGCCGCGCACCGCATTGCGGACGGGGCAGCCTGGGGCGATCTGCTGGTGGCGTTCCTGGCGTTCAGCCTGTGCGCCTCGTCGGTTTATGTGGCCAACGACCTGCTCGACCTGGAAAGCGACCGGCGGCACCCGCGCAAGCGCCGGCGCCCCTTTGCCTCGGGTGCGCTCGCAGCGTGGCAGGGCGTGGCTGTGGTCCCGGTGCTCACGGTGGCCAGCCTTGCATTGGCCTGGCAGGTGGGCGCGGGTTTCTTCGCGTGGCTGCTGGTGTATTTCACGATCACCTGGGCCTATTCGCTGGCGCTCAAGCGCTTGGTGCTGGTGGATTGCATTGCGCTGGCGGTGCTCTACACGCTGCGCATCGTCGCCGGAGCGGCCGCCATCGCACTGCCCATGTCGTTCTGGCTGCTGGCGTTCTCGGGCTTTCTCTTCCTGTCGCTGGCCTTCGTCAAGCGCTATGCCGAGCTGATGGTGCAGCAGGCTGCCGGCAAGACGCAGGCCCACGGGCGTGGCTACCTCACGTCGGACGCGCCCATCGTGCAGAACCTGGGCATCACGGCGGGCTACACGGCCGTCGTGGTGCTGGCGCTGTACCTCAACAGCGAAGCCGTGCTGGTGATGTACAGCACGCCCGAGCTGATCTGGGCCACCGTTCCCCTCATGGTGTTCTGGGTCAGCTGGATGTGGCTGCGTACGGTGCGCGGAGAGATGCATGACGACCCGCTGGTATTTGCCTTCAAGGACAAGGCCAGCCTCGCAACGGGCCTGCTCTTCGGCCTGACCCTGGTCGCGGCAAGCGTGGGATACCCGTGGTAGCCGTGCGCTCCTGGGGCCGGCTTTCGGCCGAGGACCACGACCTGCGCGTCCTCTCGGAAAGGCCGCTGACGCACCTGCCGCGCGATCCGGGCCAGCACGGCCTGGCCTTCGGCATGGGACGCAGCTACGGCGACGTGTGCCTGAACCCCGGCGGCGCGCTGTGGTCCATGCGCGGCCTGGACCGCTTCATTGCCTGGGACGAGGCTACCGGCGAGCTGACCTGCGAAGGCGGCATGCTGCTGCGCGACATCCAGCGCAGCTTTGCGCCGCGCGGCTGGATGCTGCCCGTGACGCCCGGCACCCAACTGGCTACCGTGGGCGGCGCCATCGCCAACGACGTGCACGGCAAGAACCACCACGTGCACGGCTCCTTTGGCGACCATGTGCAAGAGCTGCGGCTGCTGCGCACCGACGGGACCCTGATCCGCTGCGGCCCGCAGCTACACCCGGATTGGTTCGCCGCCACCGTGGGCGGCCTGGGCCTGACGGGCGTGGTCACGCAGGCCACATTGCGGCTGCGGCCCGTGCCCAGCGCCTGGCTGGACACGGAGACCCTTCCCTACGGATCGCTGAACGAATTCTTCGCGCTGGCCGATGCCTCCGAGGCCGGGTGGGAACACACGGTCTCATGGATCGACTGCCTCTCGGGCGGCGACCCAGGCCGCACGCGTGGCATCTTTCTGCGTGCCAACGCGGCCCCCGATGCCCCGCCCGGCGCGCAGCCGCCCCGCGATCACCAGCGTACCGTGCCGTTCGCGCCACCGGTGTCGCTGGTCAACCGCCTGAGCCTGCGCCCCTTCAACGCGGCCTACTACCACCTGAACCGGCGCCGCGCCGGGCGCGCGCTGCAGCACTACGAACCCTTTTCCTACCCGCTGGACAACCTGCAGGAGTGGAACCGCATCTATGGCCGCCGCGGCTTCTACCAGTACCAGTGCGTGGTGCCGCGCCCGCATGGCCCGGACGCGGTGGCTGCGCTGCTGCACCAGATCACCGCCTCGGGCCAGGGCTCTTTCCTCGGCGTGCTCAAGACCTTCGGCAACCGCGAGTCCGTGGGCCTGCTGAGCTTTCCGCAACCGGGCGTCACGCTGGCGCTGGACTTTCCCAACCTGGGCGAGCGCACGCTGCGGCTGTTCGAGCAGCTCGATGCCGTGGTGGCCGAAGCCGGCGGGCGCCTGTACCCCGCCAAGGACGCCCGCATGCCGCGCGCGCTGTTCGAGGCCGGCTACCCGCGCCTGGCGCAGTTCCTTCCCTACCGCGACCCGAACATCCGCTCAGCCATGTCGCTGCGCCTGATGGGCGACTGACATCCCGCGAATCCAACCAGAATGCAAGACACACTCAACCAATCCAAGACGGTCGTCATCGTGGGCGCCACCTCGCTGATAGCGCAGCACTGCGCGCGGCAATGGCTGGCCGTTGGCGGCATTGGCCGCATGGTGCTCGTGGGCCGCGACGCGGCCCGGCTGCAGGGCGTGGCCGACGACCTGCAGGTGCGCCAGCCCCAGGCCCGCGTCGAGGTGCTGGCCGGCGACGTCACGCAGGCCGCTTCCATCGCCGCACTGGTGCAGCGCCTGGCCGCACAAGGCGTGCCCGACGTGGTGCTGATCGCCCACGGCAGCCTGCCCGACCAGCCGCAGTGCCAGACCGACCTGGCCAGCGCCGAAGAGGCCATGGCCGTCAACGGCCTGTCGCCTGCGCTGTGCGCCGAAGCCTTCGCGGGCCTGATGCAGCCGCTCGGGCGCGGCACGATCGGCATCATCGGCTCCGTGGCCGGCGACCGAGGGCGCAAATCCAACTATGTCTACGGTGCCGCCAAGGGGCTGGTGGAGCGCTACGCCGAAGGCCTGCAGCACCGGCTCGCGGGCACGGGCGTGCAGGTGGTACTGGTCAAGCCCGGCCCCACGGACACGCCCATGACGGCGCACCTGAAGGCACGCGGCGCCAAGCTGGCCAGCGTGGAGCAGGTTGCCCAGGCCGTGGTGCGCGGCATGGCGCGCGGCACGCCGGTGGTGTATGCGCCCGCGAAATGGGCATTGATCATGGCGGTGATCCGCAACCTGCCGCGCGTGGTTTTTCACAAGATGGATATCTGAGCGATGCAACGAATGGCAACGCCTCCCCGCTCCCTTGTCACCCATGGCCTGATCGGTCTGGCGGCTCTCTTTGTGCTGCTGGGCGCAGTGGCCGGGTGGCGCGCCCACACCTCCGTTCCCGTATGGGACATGTGGGGATCGCTCGATTTCTACACCGCTTTGCACGAGGGGGCCGGTTGGTCTGCCTGGTGGCAGCAGAGCAATGAACACCGCATCGTGCTCTCCCGGGCATTGTTCTGGATGGACTACGTCTGGTTCGGTGGCAAGTTCGCCTTCCTGCTCGTGGTGAACTACCTGCTCGCGCTGTGCAACGTTGCCGCGTTCTGGGCTTTTCTGAAGGCGCGTGCGGAGCCCCTTTCCCGGGCACAACTCCTTGGTGCGACGGCCTGCCTTTGTATCTGGCTGTTGTCCTGGGTGCAGAAGGAGAACCTGTCGTGGCCCTTCCAGAGCCAGTTCTTCCTTTCCCAACTGCTGCCGCTGCTTGGGCTGTACTGCCTGTTTCGCGCAACCAGCGAGGACGGTATCGGTCGCTGGTTTGCTGCCGCCTGTGCACTAGGGGTTCTGAGCGTGGGCACCATGATCAACGGCGTCATGGCGCTGCCGATGATGGTGCTCTACGCCGCCGTGATGCGCATGGGCTGGCGCCGCGTGGCCATGCTGGCTGTGCTGGCGGCTGTTTGCGTCACCGTCTATATGCAGGGCTATGCCACCCCGCCCGGCCATCCCCGCATGCTCGACACGCTGCGGCAGCAGCCATTGGGCATGGTGCAGTACACGCTGCAGTACCTGGGCGGGCCATTTCAGTTCTTCACGCAGCAGCTGTATGCGCATTTGTGGATCGGCCAGTGCTTCGGAGTGCTGTTCGTGGCGCTGTTCCTGGTCAAGCTGGTGCCGGCGCTGAGGGCCCCTCGCTCCCATGCGCTGGACCTCTCGTTGCTTGCCTTCATCATCTACATCGCTGGCATCGCATTCGCCACGAGCGGGGGGCGCCTGCCCCTTGGAATGGGCACCGCCCTGGCAAGCAGATACACCACACCCACGCTCATGGCCTGGGCTGCACTGGGCGTGCTGTACACACCTCAGCTTCTGGCTTTGCGCTCGCGTGGGAAGGCCGTGGCAGCGGCAGTGCTCATTGGGCTGCTGGCGGCCATGCTTGCCGTCCAGGCATCCGACTTGAAGCGCAACAACATCGGGCACCTGCGCCTGACTGGCGCGCTCGCGCTGACACTGGGCGTGAAGGACGGCCAGCGCGTCGGCATGCTGGTGTGGGACTTCAACTACGCAAAAAACCTGGTGGACAAGGGACTGCGGGATGGCGCAGGAGTATTTGGCCAGCCCATGCTGGTGGATGCCGTTGGCGCCCTGGGCTCGCACGCCGAACCCTTGCCGGCCCGATGCGCCGGATCGATCGATGCAGTACGCACGCTGCCCGAGGACCCTCGGTTCGTGGCCGTTTCAGGGACCCTGTTCCCCGATTCGCAAACCGAGCCACCATCGGTGCGTCTGGCTGCGCCCGACGGGACCATCGTGGGATACGGAATTCCGGATCGCTGGCGAAAGGTCGCCGCCACAGACAAGGACCAGGCACCGGCGCACAAGCTGACTTTCACGGCCTACCTGCGCTCCGAGGCAATGTCCACGACCGTAACGCTCATCGCGCCCGGGACGGCCTGCTCGGTCCCCGTTTCCGTATCGGCGACCCAGTGATGCCTACACACCTTCTGAACACTCCATGAAGAACTCCAGGATCATCCTGCCAGGAGGCGCCGGCCTCGTGGGCCAGAACCTCGTCGCGCACTTCAAGCTGCAGGGCTACCGCAACCTCGTGGTGCTCGACAAGCACGCCGCGAACCTGGCCATCCTGCGGCAGATGCACCCGGACATCACGGCCGAATACGCCGACCTCGCCGAGCCCGGCGACTGGGAGCGCCACTTCGAGGGCGCCGACGCGGTGGTGATGCTGCAGGCGCAGATCGGCGCGCCGCAGGCCGAGCCCTTCGTGCGCAACAACCTCACCTCCACCGAGCGCATCCTCGCGCTGATCCAGCGCCACCAGGTGCCCTACACCGTGCACATCAGCTCCTCCGTGGTCGAGTCGGTCGCCAAGGACCATTACACCGACACCAAGCGCAGGCAGGAAGAGATGGTGCTCGCCAGCGGCATCCCCTGCGTCGTGCTGCGGCCCACACTGATGTTCGGCTGGTTCGACCGCAAGCACCTGGGCTGGCTGTCGCGCTTCATGCGCAAGGTGCCGGTGTTCCCCATTCCCGGCAATGGCCGCTACATGCGCCAGCCGCTCTATGCGGCGGACTTCAGCCGCATCATCGTGCGCTGCATCAAGGAGCGCCGCGTGGGCGGCGTGTTCAACATCACGGGCCTGGAGAAGGTGGATTACATCGACATCATTCGCCAGATCAAGTCCGCCACGGGCGCAGGCGCGTGGATCGTGAAGATTCCCTACGGCCTCTTCTACCTGCTGCTCAAACTGTGGGCGCTGTTCGACAAAGACCCGCCCTTCACCGCCGACCAGCTCAAGGCGCTGGTGGCGCATGACGAGTTCGAGGTGATCGACTGGCCCGGCATCTTTGGCGTGCGCGCCACGCCCTTCGCCGAGGCCATCCACGAAACCTTCAACCACCCGGAGTACAGCCGCGTGGTGCTGGAGTTCTGATGAGCGCACCCGCAAGCTCCCCCGCCATGCCGGGCCAGCGCATCGCCGTGCTCGGCGCCGGCCCGATGGGCCTGGCCGTGGCCTACCAGTTGGCCCGCGACGGCCACCGGCCCGTGGTCTTCGAGGCCGACGATCGCGTGGGCGGCATGACCGCGATGTTCGACTTTGATGGCCTGCCCATCGAGCGCTATTACCACTTCCATTGCACCTCCGACCATGCCTTTCTCCAGGTGCTGGACGAGCTGGGCCTGGCGGGGCAGATGCGCTGGCGCGAGACGCGCATGGGCTACTGGTTCCAGAAGCGCCTGCAGCCCTGGGGCAACCCGATGGCACTGCTGCGCTTTCAAGGGTTGGGCCTGGTCGCCAAGTTCCGCTACGGCCTGCACGCCTTCCTGTCGACCAAGCGCACCAACTGGCAGCCACTGGATGGCGAAGAGGCCACGGGCTGGATCCGCCGCTGGGTGGGCAAGGAGGCCTACGAGGTGCTCTGGCGCCGCCTGTTCGACTACAAGTTCTACGACTATTCCAGCAACCTCTCGGCCGCGTGGATCTGGAGCCGCATCCGCCGCATCGGCCGCTCGCGCTACAGCCTCATGCGCGAAAAGCTGGGCCACCTGGAGGGCGGCTCGGCCACGCTGCTCGACGGCATGGCCGCCGACATCCGCCAGCACGGCGGCGAGATCCGCCTGTCTACCCCCGTCACGCGCGTGCGCATGGACGAAGCGCGCGTGCAAGGGGTGGAGACCGCGCAGGGGTTCGAGGCCTTCGACAAGGTGGTGAGCACCATTCCCCTGCCCTATGTGCCGCGCACCATGCCCGACCTGCCGCCCGCGCTGCTGGCGCAGTACGGCGCGCTGAAGAACATCGCCGTGGTCTGCGTGATCGCCAAGCTGCGCCGGCCCGTCACCGGCAACTTCTGGCTCAACGTGAACGACCCGGACATGGACATCCCGGGCCTGGTCGAATACAGCAACCTGCGCCCGCTGGAGCAGTCGGTGGTCTACGTGCCCTTCTACATGCCGGGCGAGCACCCGAAGTTCGCCGAGCCCGATTCCGCCTTCCTCGACAAGGTGCGCAGCTACCTGAAGACCATCAACCCGCAACTGCAGGACAGCGACTTTCTGGCCCTGCGCGCCAGCCGCTACCGCTACGCCCAGCCCATCTGCCCGCCCAACTACCTGGACAGCCTGCCGCCCGTGCAGTTGCCCGTGCAGGGCCTGTGGGTAGCCGACACCTCGTATTACTACCCCGAGGACCGGGGCATTTCCGAGAGCATCGGCTTCGGCCGCCAGATGGCCCGGCAGGCCGCCGCGGCGCGGTCGTAGGCGCGCCATGCTTGCGCAGTTCCGCTCCCGGCAGTTCGTGGCCTTCCTGGTCACAGGCGGCGTGGCCGCGCTCGCCAATTTCATCGCGCGCATCGTGCTCAACCAGTGGATGCCGTTCTCGTATGCCGTGGTGCTGGCCTACGGCGTGGGCATGGTCACGGCCTTTGTGCTGGCGCGCGCCTTCGTGTTCAAGAGCAGCCAGCAGTCGGCGCATAAATCCGCCGGCTTCTTCGTGCTGGTCAACCTCGTCGCCGTGGTGCAGACCTGGGCCGTGAGCATGCTGCTGGCGCGCCTGGTGCTGCCGGCCCTGGGCGTGACGCATCTCGTGCCCGAGATCGCCCATGCCGTGGGCGTGGCGGTGCCGGTGTTCACCAGCTATCTGGGCCACAAGCGCTGGTCCTTCGCCGACCGGCCATGAAGCCGGCCCACGCCGTCGCTGCGGCCGGGGCCTGCACCGCGGCCTACGTGGCCGCGCTGGTCTGGGCCGACGCGCGCAACCAGGTCTTCCAGCAGCTGCCGCAGGTGCTCGCCTGGATGCCGGCCATGCTCACGCTGGCCTTTGCCTCTTATGTGCTGCGCTACACGCGCTGGCGCTGGCTGCTGGGCCGCGCCGGGTACCGCACGCCCTGGGGCACGGGCTTTCTCTGCTATCTCGCGGGCTTTGCCTTCACCGCCACGCCCGGCAAGGTGGGCGAACTGGTGCGCGTGCGCTACTTTGCGCGCCTTGGTGTGCCGGCGGCGCGCACCATCTCGGCCTTCATCTACGAGCGCGCGTTCGATCTGCTGTCGGTCGTGCTGCTGGCGGCGCTGGCCATTCCGGCGCGGCCGCTGTTTGCCCTGCTGCTGGCCTTCGTGGCGGGAATGACCGGCATGGTGGCGCTGACCGCAGCGCGGCCCGGTTGGCTGTTGCGCAGCGCTGCCTGGCTGCGCCGCCAGGGATGGCCGCGCCTGGCGCGCGCAGGGCGAACGCTCGCGCTCGGACTGGCGGGTTGCAGGGCCTGGCTGCGCCCTGCGGACCTGCTGGCGTCGCTGGGACTGGGGCTGGCGGCCTGGGGCGTCGTCGCCCTGTCCTTCGCGTGGCTACTGGACGGCCTGGGCATTGCGCTGCCATGGCGCGATGCCGCCGCCATCTACCCCACAGCCATGCTGGCGGGGGCTGCGTCCATGCTGCCGGCGGGCATCGGCACCACCGAGGCCACCATCGTCGCCCTGCTGGCGCTGCACGCCGTGCCCTTGGGGTTGGCCGCCTTGGCAGCGGTGGGCATCCGCGTGGCCACGCTGTGGTTTGCCGTGCTGTGCGGCTTCGTGGCCGCTGCGGCACTGGAGCGGGCCGCAAAGCCATATCAAATTGATAGCTAACAGCCCAGGTGGTGCCTGGGCTAGAGGCATATTTGACTATGAATAGGCACGCTTAATCGCGCGCAGGGGCGCCTGCTTAACCCCGCAGCCGCTCGATCAGCCCGTTCAGCGCCTCCAGGGAGCCGAACTGTATTGCCAGCTCGCCTATTTCTTCTGTGCGGCCGTGGCGCTTGACGCGCTTCTTCACGCGCACCTCGACCTCGGCCATGAGCAGGTCGGCCAGCTCTTCTTCCACCTGGCGCAGGTCGCTGGATTTCTCCTTGCGCGAAGCCGGCGGTTTTTGGCCGGCCAGGCTGAACTCGGCGCCGATCTTCTTCACCAGGCCTTCGGCCTCGCGCACCGATAGCTTGCGCGCGGCGATCTGGTGGGCGGCGGTGATCTGGGCGGCGCGGTCCAGCGACAGCAGGGCGCGGGCGTGGCCCATGTCCAGGTCGCCGGCCATGAGCATGGTCTGCACCGGGTCGGCCAGGTTCAGCAGGCGCAGCAGGTTGCTGGCGGCGCTGCGCGAGCGGCCCACGGCCTGGGCCGCCTGCTCGTGCGTGTGACCGAATTCCTTCACCAGCCGCTGCAGGCCCTGCGCCTCTTCCAGCGGGTTGAGGTCTTCGCGCTGCATGTTCTCGATCAGCGCCATGGCGGCGGCCGACTCGTCCGGCACGTCGCGCACCAGCACCGGCACGCTGTCCAGGCCGGCCAGGCGGGCGGCACGGAAGCGGCGCTCGCCGGCGATGATTTCGTACTTGCCGGCGTGGTCGCCGCTCTGCAGCCGGCGCACCAGGATCGGCTGCATGATGCCCTGGGCCTTGATCGACTCGGCCAGCTCGTAGAGCGCGCCTTCGTCCATGCGGGTGCGCGGCTGGTAGATGCCGGGCACCATCTCGGCCAGGGCCAGGGTGCTGGGCACGCCGGTTTCTGCGGCGGCGGTGTCGGCCGGGGCTTCGCTGGCCTTGGGGCCGAGCAGGGCCTCCAGGCCGCGGCCCAGGCCCTTGGGTTTCTTGGTGGCCATGGAAATACTTTCTTATGACTGATCGATGATGACGAGGGTGCCGTGGCTGCCGGGCGCCACCGCGTGCGGCACCCCGGCAGGCACGATGAAGACTTCGCCCGATCGGACCGCCACGACTTCGCCGTGGATATCCAGGTTCATGCAGCCGTCGAGCACCAGCAGGGCCTCGTCAAAGTCGTGGGATTCGTCGGGGTAGGCCGCTGCGTCCATGCGCAGCACCTTGAGGTTGGCGCCCGCGGCCTGGCCGCAGATGCGCGATGTCCAGGCCTGGGGGTTGGCTTGCGCAAGCGCCAGCAGATTGGTGTGTGACATGGTCATGCGGCCGGACGGCCAAGGCCCTGCAGCAGTGCCAGCCCCGCGGGCCAGTCGCCCAGGCCGGATTCCGCATTGATGTGGCCCACGGAGCCAGCGCTCACATAGCGGGAGCCCCAGGCCTGGGCAAGCGCCTGGGCCGATGCGGCGCTGCCGTAGGGATCGTTTTCGCTGGCCACCAGCACGCTGGCAAAGGGCAACGGCTGGCGCACGGCGGGCGCCCAGCCGGGCAGCAGCGGGCGGATGTCTTCGCGTTCGATGTCGGGCGGGGCCACCAGCAGCGCGCCCTGCACGCGGTCGGTGTTGCGCGAGTGCGCGGCCCAGGCCGCCACCAGCAGGCAGCCCAGGCTATGGGCGGCCAGCACGACCGGGCCGCTGCAGCCCAGCAGAACTTCTTCCAGGCGTGCGCTCCAGTCGCCGCGCAGCGGGCGCTGCCAGTCGTGCTGCTCCACGCGCTGGTAGCCGTGCAGCGCCTCCCAGCGGCTCTGCCAGTGATCGGGGCCGCTGCCTTGCCAGCCGGGAAGGGTGAGGATGGAGATTTGTTTCACGCTGCAAATGATGGGGTGCCCATGCCGCCGCAAGGCACTGGGCGCCCCGGGGTGGTAGATGTGGCAGCGATACTACCTTGGCGCACAGGGCCGACGCATCCGCCCAAAGCAAGCAACCCGCTGGCGCAAGGCGCCAGCGGGTTGCCGGGGAAACCAGCCGCCGGTTTTCCGGCGGCTGTGGGTTCAGCGCAGGCGGACTCCGCGGGTCCGCACTGCCATCCAGCCCAGCGCCAGGGAAAGCAGCAGCAGGGCCCAGGGATTGAGCGTCGGGATGCCTGCCACGTTCGTGGGGCGCCGCTCGCCGAAGTTGTAGTCCGTCGCGTTGTCACCGGCCACCAGCGCGATGCCGCTGATGACGTCGTTCACGGATGTGCTGCCGCCCTTGCTGCCCGCTGTGTCCTTGCCATCGTTCCAGCCAGCGGGCTGGACTTCGGTGACGGTATAGGTGCCCGGCACCAGGTTGGTGAAGCTGTAGTGGCCATTGGCGTCCGTCGTCGTCGTGCCCACCACGACCAGGCCGTTGCCGGTCAGCAGGCTCAGCCGCAGCTCCACGCCAGCAATGCCTTCCTCGCCAGCGTCGATGGCGCCGTTGTCATTGCGGTCGTGGTACACGTTGCCGGACAGGGCCGCAACACCGCCAGCCCCGGGTACGGTCAGCGTGGCCTGTGCAGGCGTTGCGTTGTTGCCCAGGTCAGTTTGCAGGCTGCCCGCCGGAATGGTGTTGGTGTAGGTGCCGGCCGTACTGGCCGTCACCCTTACCGAGATGGCGCAGCCGCCGGCGGGGATGATGGTGCCCGAGCGGACGGTGACCGAGCTTGCACCCGCCACGGCGACCACGTCAGCCACGCTGCAGCCGCCGCTCACCACCAGCATCGGCGTCGGGGCCACGACCACGGGCGCAGGCAGGTTGTCCACCAGGGCCGCCGTCAGGGTCGCGGAACCCGCGTTGCCGTTGCCCAGCGAAATCGTCAGCGTGGAGATACCGCCGGCTGCAATGGACGCCGGCACGAAGGCCTTGCTGACGCTGGGCGGCTGGCCAGGATTGACCAGCAGCTCAGCCACGGCGGGTGCACCGTTGTTGCCCAGGTCGGTCTGCAGGGCACCGGCCGGGATGGTGTTGACATACGGGCCGCCCGATACGCTGGAGGTGACATCGACCTGGATGGTGCAACCGTTCGCCGGGATGGTGGCGCCGCTGGCGTAGGTGACGGCCGAGCCCGCTGCCGAGACCTGTGCCACGGTACAGGTGCCGCCGATGTTGGCAGGCGTCGCCACCAGCACGTTGGCCGGCAAGGTGTCCACCAGGGCCGCTGTCAGGGTCGCGGGGCCCGGGTTGCCGTTGCTCAGCGTGATGGTCAGGCGCGAGATGCTGCCGGGGTTGATGGTGCTCGGGGCAAAGGCCTTGAGTACCGAGGGCTCAGTGGCAGCCTTGACCACCAGCGCGGCCTGGGTTGGCGTGGGATTGGTGCCGGCATCCGTCACCAGGGCCCCGGCCGCGATCGTGTTGGTGTAGGAGCCCGCGGTGGCCGAGGTCACACGGACCGAGATGCTGCAGCCGTTTGCCGGGATGGTGGCACCGCTGGCGTAGGTGACGGCCGAGCCCGATGCCGTGACCTGGGCCACGGTGCAGGTGCCGCCGATGTTGGCGGGCGTCGCCACCAGCACGTTGGCGGGTAGCGTGTCTGTCAGCGGGCTGGTCAGCGTCACGGCGGTCGCGTTCGGGTTGCCCAGCACGATGGTCAGCACCGAGGCGCCGCCGACGTCGATGGTGGTGGGGCTGAACGACTTCACGAGCGTCGGCGCAGCCGGCTGGCCGACGCCCAGCGTGGCGATGGCTGGCTCGGGGTTGTCGCCTGCGGTGGTCTTGAGCTGGCCTGCGGCAATGGTGTTCAGGTAGGCGCCGTTCATGGCCGACGTGACGTCCACGGTGATCGTGCAACCGCCCGGCGGGATCGCTGCGCCATTCGCATAGGCCAGGTTGATCGCCTCGGCGACGGCCGTGATGGATGCCGCCGTGCAAGCGGTTTCCCCGCCTGGCACGCTCCCGTTGATGTTGGGCGGGCTGGCCACCAGCACATTGCCCGGCAGGGCGTCGACCAGCGCCGCCGTCAGCGTGATGGCTGCGGCATTGCTGTTCTCCAGCCGGATGCGCAGCGTGCTGGTGCCATTGGCGGCGATCTGCGCAGGCGAGAAGGCCTTGCTGACCGTGGGCGGAGCCAGCACGGTGAGCGGCGCATCGGTCGGGTTGCCGTTGGTGAGCCCTTCATTGCTCTGGATGGCGTTCGCCGCAATGGTATTGGTCAGCACGCCCGGCTCGGAGGCCACCACCGCTACGCGGAACTGGCAATTGCCATTGGCGGGCACGCTGGCGCCGTTGAGCGTCACCTTGGCGCTGCCAGGCAAGGCGGTCACCGCGCCGCCGACACAGCTTGTGCTGGTGTTGGCGGGATTGAACACCGCCAGGCCGGGCGGCAGGTTGTCGGTCAGCGAGACGCCCGTCAGCGCCACCGACGCAGGGTTGGTGATGGTCACGGTCAGCAGCGACGACTGGCCCACGGTCACCGTGGTCGGCGCGAACTGCTTGGCAATCGTCGGCGCGGTCACGGCGTTGAGTGTCGACTCGGCCGGCACCAGGTTGGTGACCTTCTGGTCGGTGGTCACTGCGCCCGCCTCAAGCTGGTTGAGGTAGAAGCCGGGAACGGTGGTGGTGACGTCTGCCAACAGCTCGCAAGTGCCGTTCGGCACCAGCGTTGCACCCGACAGGGTCAGCGCATTCCCCGCCACCGTGATCGTGCCGCTGGAGCAAGTGGTGGTGGCGTTGGGGTTGTTGGCGAAGTTCAGCCCCGCAGGCAGTACGTCGGTAAAGCTCACCCCGGTCAGCGCACTGCTCACATTGGGGTTGTAGGTATTGGCCAGGCGGATCTTCAGGCGCGAGGTCTGGCCCGGCGTGATGTAGGCCGGCTCGAAGCCCTTGGACACGCCCAAGCCTTCCAGCGTGGACAGCGTGGCAGACGTAGGCTGGGCGTTCGTGTAGCCGCCCTGGCTCTTCACAGCGCTGGCCGGAATGGTGTTGGTCAGGTTGAGGAATTCCACGGACGTGACCGTGACCTTGACCTGGCAGGAGGCATTGGGCGCCAGCGTGGCGCCTGTCAGCGAAACCAGGCCGCCGCCTGGCGTAGCGGCCACGGTGCCGCCGACGCAGGTGGTCTGCGCATCCGGCACCGAATACACCACGATCCCCTTCGGAAACGCGTCGGTGAAGGACGTGCCCGCAATCGCCGTGGAGGAGGTATTGACCACGTCGATGGTCAGCAGCGAGGGCTGGTTGCCGGTCACGATCACCGGGTTGAACGACTTGTTGAGCGCCAGTTGGGCGCTCTGCTGGCCCAGGGTGGCCGTGACCGCAACGCTGTTGTAGGCCCCTTCCGCGCTGGTGATCTGGTTCACGGGAATGGTGTTGGTCCAGGGGCCTGCGCCGTTGGCCACCACGTCGAACGACAAGTCGCAGCTCGCGCCCGCAGGCAGGACCACGCCATCAAGGCGCGCACCTGTGCTGCCCGGGTTGGCCGTCAGCACCGTGGCGCCACCGCAGGAACTGGCCGCATTGGCCGGGTTGGCCAGCGAGAGGCCGCCGCCCAGGCCGCTGTCGTTGATCGACACGCCGGTCAACTGTGCATTGGTCTGGTTGGTGACGCGCACGGTCGCTCGCGAGAGGCCGCCCTGCGCCGCAGACGTCGGGTTGAAGCTCTTGGTCGCACTGAGGCCCGCGGTGATCGTCAGGTTGGCGCTCACGTCGGCGGCGATCTGCGCGGTAGAAGCGGTCACGAGCTGCGCCGGCGTGATCGTGTTGGTATAGGTCCCCAGCGCGCTGCCCGTGACCCGGGCCGTCACCGTGCAACTGCTGTCCACCGCGGCGTCCGGGCGGGCGGCCACGGCGGCCCCGGTCAGCACGATCTTGTTATCGCCGGGCGCGGCCTGCAGCGCGCCGCCGCAGGTGTTGGTGGCGGCGGGGTTGGCGGCCAGAACCACCCCGGCGGGCAGGTTGTCCGTGAGGGAATTGACGCCCAGCGCGGACACGTAGCGGTTGGCCAGGGTCAGCGTCAGTACCGAGGTCTGGCCCTGCGCAATGGAGCTGGGGTTGAACGCCTTGCCAAGCACCACGGCATCCACGATGGCCACGGTGCTGCTCGCTGTGTTGGTGTTCTGCATGCCCGGGCCGATGCCCACAGCGCCGATAGGCAGGCTGTTGATGAAATTCACCTTTGCTGTGTTTTCCGGTACGCGGGCGCGGAACGTGACGGTACAGGAGCCCGGCGTGGTGCCAGTGCCTGCAGGGATGGTGCCTCCCGTGCCCACCAGCGACGGCGCGCCGTCCTGGTTCTGCGAGGCAGAAGAGCTGCCGAACGCGAAGCTGCAACCGCTCGGGGCGGCGGAGTAGTCGAGCACCATCTGGCTGCCTGGGACCTGGGGCAAGTCGTCCCGCAGCGAGGCACCGGTCACCGCCGCTCCGGAATAGTTCTGCACCGTGATGGAGAACTGCGCCCACTGGCCAGGACCGATGCTGGTCGGTGACACCGATTTGGAGACACGCAGTTCGCCATAGGCCGTCAGGGTGGCGCTGGCCGCCGGGCTGCCAATGCCTTCGGCGTTGGTGACCGTATTGGCGGGAATGGCATTGGCGTACGCACCTTCGCTATCCGCCGTCACGTTGGCCGTGACCGTGCAGGTGCCGCCGGCCGGCACGGTCGCGCCGGAGAGCTGCAGGCTGCTGGCCCCGGCCGTGGCGGTCACGGTGCCGTTGATGCCACCGGTACACGACGCGGTGGCGTTGGGCGCTGCGGCAAGCTTCAATCCTGCCGGGAAGCTGTCGGTGAATCCCGCGTTGGTCAGTGCCGTCGCGCCATTGTTGGTCACCACGATGGTCATGGCCGAGGGCTGGCCTACCGGAATGACGATGGGGTTGAACGACTTGTTGAGGGCGACCGGCGCATTGACCACCAGGTTCTGGGAAAAGCTGGGGCTGCTCAGGCCGCGGCTGTTGCCGATGGCGCCGGCCGGAAGGCTGTTGGTGAAGGTCTGGCTGGTGCCTGTGATGGAATTCACCACCACGTCGACCGTGATGGTGCAGGTGCCAGCCACGCCGATCGTGCCGCCATCCAGCGTGATGGAAGAGGCCCCCGCCGTGGCCGTCAGCGTGCCGGCAGCAAAGCCGCTGCCCGCGCACACCGCCGACGCGTTCGGCACCGGCGCCACCAACATCCCCGATGGCAGGTTGTCCGTGAAGCTCGTCAACGGCATGGTCTTGCCGGTATTGCTGGCCGGGTTGCTCAGCTGGATCGTCAGCGTGACCGGCTTGCCCACATAGGCAGGCGTGGGCGCGTAGCTCTTGCTCCCGGTGGGTGGCGCCAGCAGCGTGACCAGCAGCGTGACGTTGGCATCGGTGCTGTTGAAGACCGTGGTGCCGTTCTCTGTGGCCTGGAAGCCCGCCACGGTGGGTGTTGGTGCCGTGTCCTTCGGGATCGTGACGGTGTGGTTGCCCGGCACGGTGGAGGTCACGGAAACGTCCACGGTGCACTCGCCGGCTGTATTGCCAACCTGGGCCGGAACGGTGCCGCCGGTCAACTGCACCGTACTGGAGCCCTCCACCGCCGTGACGGTTCCGCCGGTACAGGTGGTGCTGGTCACGCCGGGGCTGGCGATCGTGATGTCTGGACCCAGCAGCGAGGTAGCCGCGGCATTGGTGAGCTGGACGTTTGAGCTGTTCGCGATCGTGATGCGATAGGTCGTCACGTCACCTTGGGCAATGGTGGCCTGCGGTGTGAACTGGTGGTTGATGGTGACCGTGGCCATCGCCATGCCGGGCAGCAACAGGGCCGCCGCAAGGCCGGTGCGCAAAGCACCGGCGACAGCCGGAAGACGGGACGAGAGGCGCTGCAGCATGGTGAAAATCACTCCTGGCGGGCTTGCGGAAGGCGAAAAGACGAGGTCGCCCGCCGGGATGACCCAGACAGGCGCAGCTTGCGAAGCCCCCGCTGAAAGGCAGGGGCCGTCGCCACTGGCTACAACCGACGAAAGCGAGGGAGCTGGCTCATGAACGGGTTTTCGCAACGGGTGCGCTGCAGTTCTGTCGGAACCGCCTCACCCGGCGCAGACAGCGCCACGCACAATCACTGCGAAATGACAACAATTAGTTGCCAAAGTCGCTACTTTGTGACCTCGATTACGTTCAGAGAAATTTAAGCGGAGGCCAGGAAAGGCGCTTTTCCCGGAGCGGCCAATCCGTTTGCTGGGGAGAACTGTCGCAAGCACTTATTGATGGCGGGATCTGGCCAGGGCGGCGCGCTCAGGCCAAGAAAGAACCCGAGGCGCAGCGCGGGGGGCATGGCACGATGCCCCGACGAGGCCACAGACAGAAAGGGAAAGGGACGGCAAGTGGCCCGCGCGGGCCAGGCCACCTGTGCCGGCAGGCGCGGTGCTAGCGCCGACCGACCCGCTGCACCATCTCGTTGGCGAACTCCACGAACGCCTGGCTGCCCTTGGCCAGGGGGTCGAACACCACGCCGGGCAGGCCGTAGCTGGGCGCTTCGGCCAGGCGCACATTGCGCGGGATCACGGTGTTGAACACCTTGTCGCCAAAGTGTTCCTTGAGCTGCTCGCTGACCTGCTGCTGCAGCGTGATGCGCGGGTCGAACATGACGCGCAGCAGGCCGATGATCTGCAGGTCCTTGTTGAGGTTGGCGTGCACCTGCTTGATGGTGTTGACCAGGTCGGTCAGGCCTTCGAGCGCGAAGTACTCGCACTGCATGGGCACGATCACGCCATGTGCGGCGCACAGGCCGTTCAGCGTGAGCATGGACAGCGAGGGCGGGCAGTCGATCAGCACGAAGTCGTAGTCTGAGGCGACCGCAGCCAGCGCGGTCTTGAGGCGCTGCTCGCGCTGCTCCAGGTCGACCAGCTCGACCTCGGCGCCGGCCAGCTCGCGGTTGGCGCCCAGCACGTCGTAGGCGCAGCCGCTCTCGGTCAGGCGATCGGCGCGCACGCGGGCGTCGGCAATGGACACGCCATCCACCAGCACCTCGTACAGCGAGGACTCCAGCGCGCGTTTGTCCACGCCCGAGCCCATGGTGGCATTGCCCTGCGGATCAAGATCCACCAGCAGCACGCGCTGGCCGACCTTGGCCAGGCCGGCGGCAAGATTGACGGAGGTGGTCGTCTTGCCGACGCCGCCTTTTTGGTTGGCAACGCAGAAGATTTTGGCCATGTGGACTTATTTGGAAAAAGCGAGTCGGAGGCCGAAGCCAATCAGGAAGACACCCGTCAGCCGTTGCAGCACCTGCAGAAAGCGCTGGTGCGCCTGCACCTGCTGCTTGACCGCGCGGGCCACCAGCACCAGCGTCAGGCAGTAGAGCGTGCTGAGGACCGCAATGGTCACGGCCATGGCGGCGAAGGTCGGGATGCCACGGTGCGTGGCCGGGTTCACGAACAGCGGGAAGAAGGCCATGTAGAACACGATGGCCTTGGGGTTGAGCAAGGTGATGAAAAAGGCCTGGCGCGTGTAGTGGCCTGGCTTGATATGCACCGGGCTGGCCGCGCCATCCTTGGCGGTGAGCAGGCGCAGGCCGATCCAGCCCAGGTAGGCGGCACCGGCGTACTGCACGGCCTGGAAGACCAGCGGGTTGGCCGCCAGCAGCGCGGCCACGCCGGCCACCGCCAGCCACAGCAGCACCTGGTCACCAACGATCAGGCCCACCATGGCCGCCACCCCTGCGCGGAAACCGCCCTTGCCGGTGGAGTTGAGCAAGGCGAACGTACCCGGGCCTGGCAGCATGAGAAATACCAGTACGGCGGCGCAAAAAGCACCGTAGTCAGAGATGCCAAACATGGGGAAGTCCTGAGGGAAAGGCGGGCGGGAGAAGACCGAGTTTAAGCGCCCTCACCCACCGCGCTGCCACCCTTTGGCGCGATCTTGCGCATCCACACCAGGCAGCGCTCGGCATCCAGGCCCGGCACCTGCAACTGTTCCACGTGAAACACGCGGATGTCTGCGTCCAGTGCGGCCAACTCGTCTGCCGGGTGCTTGCCCTTCATGGCCATCCAGAGGCCATCGGCCGCCACGGCGGCACCTGACCAGCGGGTGAAATCCGGCAGCGAGGCAAAGGCGCGCGAGCAGACTACGTCATAAGGCTGGGTCAGCGTCTCTACCCGCGCATGCAGGCCGCGCAGATTGGGCAGGCGTAATTCCAGCGCCACCTGCTGCTGGAAGGCTGCCTTCTTGGCCACCGTATCCACGCAGGTCACCGTGGCCTGCGGGCAGCAGATGGCGATCACCGCGCCCGGCAGGCCGGCACCAGAGCCCACGTCCAGCACGCTGAAGGGCGCAGCGCCCTCCCCCACGCTGGCGCGCTGGCGCAGCAGCGGCGGGATCACGGCCAGGCTGTCCAGCAGGTGGTGCGTCAGCATGTCGGCCGGGTTGCGCACCGCCGTCAGGTTGTAGACCTTGTTCCACTTCTGCAGCATGGCCAGGTAGGCGGCCAGCTTCTCGCCCTGCTCGGGGGTGAGGGACAGCCCCAGCGCGGCAGCCCCGTCCAGGATGGCAGGTGCGGCGCTCAACCTGGCACCGCCTCTTCTTGTGCCGCCACGCCAAAGCCCTTGGCGCCGCGTTTCTTCAAATGCACCAGCAGCAGGGACACGGCCGCCGGCGTAACGCCAGAGATGCGCGATGCCTGGCCCAGGGTCTCGGGCCTATGCTTTTGCAGCTTTTGCCGCACCTCAAAGCTCAGGGCCGTCACCTGCAGGTAGTCCAGGTCGGCCGGCAGGCGCAGGTTCTCATAGTGGGAGGCGCGCTCTACCTCGTCCTTCTGGCGGTCGATGTAGCCAGAGTATTTGGCTGCGATCTCGATCTGCTCGACCACGGCTTCGCTCACGGCGCCCAAGGTTTCACGTGAAACATCGGCCGTGGCAAAGCGCCCGCCGTCCAGCGACATCAGCGATTCGTAGCTCACATCCGGCCGGCGCAGCAGGTCGGCCAGGTTGTATTCGTGCTCAATGGCCTTGCCCAGCACCCGCTCGGATTCGCTCGCGGGCAGGTTGCGCGGGTTCACCCAGATGGATTTCAGGCGCTCTGTTTCACGTGAAACAGCATCGCGCTTGCGGCTGAAGGCGTCCCAGCGGGCGTCGTCCACCAGGCCCAGCTTGCGGCCGGCCTCGGTCAGGCGCATGTCGGCGTTGTCTTCGCGCAGCTGCAGGCGGAACTCGGCCCGGCTGGTGAACATGCGGTAGGGCTCGGTCACGCCCTTGGTGATCAGGTCGTCCACCAGCACACCCAGGTAGGCCTCGTCGCGGCGCGGCAGCCAGGCGTCTTCACCCCGGCACTGCAGCGCGGCATTGATGCCGGCAAACAAGCCCTGGGCCGCCGCCTCTTCGTAGCCGGTGGTGCCATTGATCTGGCCGGCGAAGAACAGGCCCTGGATCTGCCGCGTCTCAAAGCTGCTTTTGAGCGAGCGCGGGTCGAAGTAGTCGTACTCGATGGCATAGCCCGGGCGCAGGATGTGTGCGTTTGCCAGGCCCTTCATCGAGCGCACCAGCTGGTACTGGATGTCGAAAGGCAGGCTGGTGCTGATGCCGTTGGGGTAGACCTCGTGAGTGGTCAGGCCTTCGGGTTCCAGGAAGATCTGGTGGCTTTCCTTGTCGGCAAAGCGGTTGATCTTGTCTTCCACGCTCGGGCAATAGCGCGGGCCCACGCCCTCGATCTTGCCGGTGAACATGGGGCTGCGGTCAAAGCCGCTGCGGATGATGTCGTGCGTGCGCTCGTTGGTGTGGGTGACCCAGCACGGCATCTGCCGCGGGTGCATGGCCGCATTGCCCATGAAGCTGAATACGGGCACCGTGTCCCCTACCCCGCCCGGCATGCCGTCGCCGGGCTGCTCGGTGCACTGGCTGAAGTCGATGCTGCGGCCATCCAGGCGCGGCGGCGTGCCGGTCTTCAGGCGGCCCTGCGGCAGCTTCAATTCCTTCAGGCGCGCCGACAGGCTGACCGCCGGCGGGTCGCCCGCGCGGCCGGCGGCGTAGTTGTTCAGCCCCACGTGGATCTTGCCGTCCAGGAAGGTGCCGGCCGTCAGCACCACGGTGCGGCTGCGGAAGGTAATGCCCACCTGGGTCACGGCGCCCACCACGCGGTCGCCCTCCACCACCAGGTCGTCCACCGCCTGCTGGAACAGCCACAGATTGGGCTGGTTCTCCAGCCGCTGGCGGATCGCCGCCTTGTACAGAATGCGGTCGGCCTGGGCCCGGGTGGCGCGCACCGCTGGCCCCTTGGAGCTGTTGAGGATGCGGAACTGGATGCCGCCCTCGTCCGTGGCAATGCCCATGGCGCCGCCCAGCGCATCCACCTCTTTCACCAGGTGGCCCTTGCCAATGCCGCCGATGGACGGGTTGCAGCTCATCTGGCCCAGCGTCTCTATGTTGTGCGACAGCAGCAGCGTCTTGCTGCCCATGCGGGCGGCAGCCAGCGCCGCCTCGGTGCCGGCGTGGCCGCCACCGACGACGATGACGTCGAATGTTTCGGGGTAGATCATGTTGCGCTCGCTTCCACAAAATCGGTGATGACGCCCAGCACGCGGGCGCCCTCTGCCTGACGGCGGTCGGCCGTCACAAAAAGGTCTACATCGGCCACCTGGGCCGTGCCCACGTGCAGCGCATCCATGGCCCGCAACGGGGCCTGGCGCATGGCGGCCAGGGCATGGCGCTCGACGGCATCGGTCAGGGGGACGACGGCAAAGTCCTCGAAATCCCGGTCGATGTCGCTCAGCACGCGGTCGTATTCGTCGTGGGTGAACAGGCCTTCGCGCCACTGCCGCGAAAGCGCCGACACCAGCTCGGTGCGGCAATGCGCCGCCACCGTGATGCGGGTGGCGCGGCGCTGTGCCTGCTGCACCTGGGCCAGGCCCGATTCACCGCTGTAGCGCTTGAACAGCGCAGAGCTGTCAAAGAGGATGTTCATGGCTTCACATCCCGCCGTCGCGCTCTTCGACGATCAGCTGCGCACCGGTCTTCTCGGGCGCCCGCAGATAGCGCAGCGGCTCGACCGGCCGCTTCCAGCTCGGCTGCCGCTCGGCTTCGGCCTCGGTCGCCTGCACCGGCACCAGATCGGCCACCGGCTTGCCGTGGCGCAGGATGCGCACGGTCTCGCCCTTCTCCACCAGGTCGAGCATGGCGGAAGCATTGGCGCGGAACTCACTCAAGGGCAAGGTTTGCATATGTACAAATTCAGAATTTTGTACATTTTAAGTGCGGCAAGCTTGGTGGGCGGGCGGCAAAGGCAAAGCCCCTGCGGCGCGCGCGGCGCCGCAGGGGCTTTTATGGGTAAAAAAGGCCTCTAGCCCAGGTGCAGCCTGGGCTATTAGCTATCTATTTTGTAGTCTCATCTTAGCTACGGGCCGCGCCACGCACGGCCCGCAGGGCATGAAACGAAAAGGCCCCAAAGGCCGCGGAGCAGGCCATGCCAGGACATCCGCGGAACCGGCTTTGCCGGGCCGCTGGATGTGCCCCCTGCAAGGGGGTTGGCGAAGACGCGAAGCGCGCAGCCTGGGGGTGTTTCATTTAGAACGGATAGTGGCGCTCAGCCATCTGCAAGGTGATCCAACGCAACTCGGTAAAAGCCTCAATCCCCGCCTTGCCGCCAAAGCGCCCGTAGCCTGAGTCCTTCACGCCGCCAAAGGGCATCTGCGCCTCGTCGTGCACCGTGGGGCCATTGACGTGGCAGATGCCGGCCTCTATGCGCTGCGCCACCTGCCAGGCGCGCGCCACGTCGCGGCCAAACACGGCAGACGACAGGCCAAAGGGGTTGTCGTTGGCGCAGGCAATGGCCGCCTCTACCCCGTCCACGCGCACGATGGGTTTCACCGGGCCAAAGGATTCCTCGTGGTAGATCTCCATGTCGCGTGTGACGTGGTCCAGCAGCGTGGCCGCCATCAGCGTGTTGTCGGCCTTGCCGCCGCACAGCAGCTTGGCGCCCTTGGCCAGCGCGTCGTCGATCAGGCGGTTGCAGCGCTCTACCGTGGCCATGTCCACCACCGAGCCCAGCACCGCCGGGCCCTTGCGCGGGTCGCCCAGCGGCAGGCTGGTGGCCTTGGCGACGAACTTGGCGACAAAGGCATCGGCCACCTTGGCATCGACCACGATGCGCTCGGTCGACATGCAGATCTGCCCTGAATTGGCGAAGGAACCAAAGGCCGCGCCGTTCACCGCCGCGTCCAGGTCGGCGTCGTCCAGCACCAGCAGCGGCGCCTTGCCGCCCAGCTCCAGCACCACGGGCTTCAGGTACCTGGCGCAGGTCTGCGCAATGATGCGGCCGACCTTGGTCGAGCCGGTGAAGTTCACGCGCCGCACCGCCGGGTGGGCCACCATGGCCTCGACCACCGCGCCCGCATCGGCCGGGGCGTTGGTGACGAAATTGACCACGCCCGGCGGCAAGCCGGCATCCTGCAGCGCCTCGATGATCAGGCCGTGGGTCTGCGGGCACAGCTCGGAGCCCTTCAGCACCACGGTATTGCCGCAGGCCAGCGGCGTGGCGATGGCGCGCACGCCCAGAATCACCGGCGCATTCCAGGGCGCGATGCCCAGCACCACACCGGCCGGCTGGCGCACCGCCAGCGCCAGGCTGCCGGGCACGTCGGAGGGGATCTGCTCGCCACTTACTTGCGTGGTGATAGCTGCCGCCTCCAGCAGCATGCCTGCCGCCAGGTGCACGTTAAAGCCGGCCCACATGCCGGATGCGCCGGTTTCCGCGGCCATGGCGGCGGCAATGGCCTCGCCCTTGGCCTCCAGCGCGGCGGCGGCCTTCATCAGCAGCGCGCGGCGTGCATTGGGGCCCAGCGCGGCCCAGGCCGGGAAGGCCTTGGCGGCGGCATCGACAGCGGCGCGCGCGTCATCGGCCGTGGCGGCGGGTGCGGTGGTGGCGACCTGGCCGTCGAGCGGGTTCTTGCGCGTGAAGGTAGCGCCATTGGACGCGGCCAGGGCCTGGCCGCCGATCAGCATGGAAATGGTGGGCATGGTTGCTCCTTGAGAAAAGTGGGATGAAAAGCTCACACAGCGCCCAGGTAGGCACTGCGGATCGCGTCGGATTGAAGAAGTTCGGTTGCGGCTCCGCTCGCCACGATGCGGCCGCGCTCCAGCACATGGCCATGGTCGGCCACGGCCAGCGCCTTGCGCACGTTCTGCTCGACCATGAGCACCGTCGTGCCCTGGTCGGCAATGCGGCGCACGATGGCCAGCAGCTCGGCCACCATGCGCGGCGCCAGGCCCAGCGAAGGCTCGTCCAGCAGCAGCAGGCGCGGCGCGCTCATCATGGCGCGCGCCACGGCCACCATCTGTTGCTCGCCGCCGCTCATGGTGCCGGCCAGTTGCGCCGTGCGCTCGGCCAGGCGCGGGAAGTCGGCAAAGGCCTGCTGCAGCCGCCGCATGCGCTCGGCCGCCGGCACCAGCCAGCCGCCAAGCTCGAGGTTCTCGCGCACCGTCATCTGCGGGAACAGTTGCCGGCCCTCGGCCACCAGCGCCAGGCCCTGGCGCACGCAGGCGGTGGCGTTGCCCGAGGGCAACTCATGGCCATCCAGCAGCACCTGCCCCTGGCGCGGCAGCAGGCCAGCCAGGGCTTTGAGCAGCGTGGTCTTGCCCGCGCCGTTGGGGCCGACGATCACGGTCAGGCCGGGTGCCACCGCCAAGTCAAGGTCACGCAGCACCTGGAAGCCGGCGTAGCCGGCCGCCAAGGCCTTTATCTGAAGATTTGAGGGGGTCATGCCGGCTCATCCATTTCATCGCCTAGATAGGCCTCTATCACCCTGGCATCGCGCACCACCTCGGCCGGCGTGCCGTCGGCGATCTTGCGGCCCTGGTGCAGCACCAGCACGCGCTCCACGTAGCGCAGCAGCGTGGTCACGGCATGCTCGATCCAGACGACGGTCAGGCCGGCCTCGTCGCGCAGGCGGCGGATGCGCTGCGCCATGGCGTCCACCTCGGCTTCGGTCAGGCCAGCCGCCACCTCGTCCAGCAGCAGCACGCGCGGCCGCGTGCCCAGCGCCATGCCGATCTCCAGCAGGCGCTGCTGCGAGGGCGTGATCTCGGCCGCCAGCCGGTCGGCCAGGCCTTGCAGGCCCAGCATGGCCAGGATCTCGGCCTCGCTGCCCAGGCCCGGCGCGCCCGTGCGGCCCCGGCCGGCAAAGGCCATGCCAAAGCGCACGTTGTCGCGCACCGTCATGCCGGCAAACACGCGCGGCGTCTGGAAGGTGCGGGCCACGCCATGCGCGGCAAAGAGCTGCGGCAGTCGGCCGGTCAGCTCCACGTCGCCCGCGAATATGCGGCCCGAGGTGGTCGGCTGCACGCCCGATATCGCGTTGAAGAAGGTGGTCTTTCCCGCGCCGTTGGGGCCGATGATGCCGACCAACTCGCCCGCGTGCAGCGTGGCGCTGACGCCATCGACCGCCGTCAGCCCGCCAAAGCGCACCGTGACCTCGCGGGCTTCCAGCAGTGCCCCGCTCATGGCCGCGCCCTCCCCTTGCGTTTGGCCAGCGAGGCCAGCCCATCCGGCAGCCAGATCACGCAGGCGATCAGCAACAGGCCCAGCACCATCATGTAGGCATAGGGCAGCTGCAGCCGCAGCGTCTCTGCCAGCAGGCTGAACACCACCGCCGCGGCCACCGGCCCGCCAATGCTGGCCGCGCCGCCTATCAGCGCGATCAGCACCGTCTGGAAGCCAATGAAGGGGCTGAACACCGCCGCTGGCTCGATGTAAGTCCAGCGCACCGCCATGGCCGCGCCGGTGGCGCCGGCAAAGGCCGCAGTCAACGCAAAGCCCGCCAGCTTGGCATTGCGCGTGTGCACACCCAGCGTCTGCGCGCGCTGCTCGTCTGCGCCAATGCCGGCCAGCGCCAGGCCTAAGCGGCTCTTGCGCACCAGCAAGGCGCAGCCAATAGCGGCGGCCGCGATCAGCAGCACCGTGAGGTACACCGTGGCCTCCGACGGCACCACCATCAGCACCCGCCCGACCGTGCCCGACACCTGCTTTTCAACAAAGGTGACGGCATGGCGGATCAGCTCGGTCATGCCAAAGGTCAGCACCGCAAAGTAGGTGCCGCGCAGGTGCAGCACCGCCGCGCCCATGGCCACTGCCACCACGGTGGCAATGGCGGCGCCGGCCAGCACTACCAGCGGCCAGGGCAGCACCTCGACCAGCATGGCCGTGGCATAGGCGCCCAGGCCAAAGAAGGCGGAGGTGGCCAGCGACAGATAGCGCGTGGCGCCGCAGAAGGTAGACCAGCTCACCGCCAGCGCGATGTACATCAGGCAGCTCAACACCACCGAGGCGATGAACTCGGACGCAATCCACGGCACCGCCGCCGCCAGCACCGTGCCGGCCGCAAGCCACAGCCAGGGCCGCGAGGAAAAGACAGAAGCATTCATCGCGCAAACAATCCGTTGGGCCGCCACACCAGCACGCCGATAAACACCGCATACGACAGCAGCATCTTGAGCGAGGGACTGCCAAAGTACATGCCCAGCGCCTCGACCACGCCCAGCAGCAGGCCACCGGCCAGGCTGCCCGCGATGCTGCCAAAGCCGCCCAGCGTGATGACGATCAGCGCCGTCACCGTATAGGGCTCGCCCATCGAGGGCGAGATCTCATAGGCCATCGACAGCAGTCCGCCGGCCACCCCCGACAGCCCCAGGCCCATGCCAAACATCAGCGGATGCAGCCGTTTGGTGTCGATGCCGACCAGCTGCGCGCCCGTGGGCGACTGCATCAGCGCGCGCACCGCCTTGCCCAGCAAGGTGGCCTTGAGCAGCACGATCAGCGCCAACGACAGCAGCAGCGCCACGCCAAACAGCAGCAGCTTGTTGGGCGTGAAGCGCATGCCAGCCAATTGCACAGGATCGGCCAGGTAGTCATAGCCGCGCAGGTCGCCGCCCCAGACCAGCAGCGCCGCGTTCTGCACCAGGAACATCAGGCCAAAGCCCACCATCAGGCTGCGCGCCTCGAACACGTCCACATTGGGCGCACGCGCCGCCACCGGCCGAAAGCACAGCCAGTGCACCGCCACGCCCAGCAACAGCAGCGCCAGAAACGCCACAGGCAAAAAGGCCAGCGGCGACCAGCCCCAGGTGGTGTGCGCCCACCAGGTCAGGAAGGCGCCCAGCATCAGAAACTCGCCGTGCGAGATGTTCATGATGCGCATCAGCCCGTACTGCAGGTTCAGGCCAATGGCTACCAGCGCATAGATGCCGCCGGTGATGAGTCCGCCCGCCAGCAGCTCGGCCCAACCGATTAAGGACATGCGCTCACTTCCACGCCGGTTTGGGCGCGACCAGTTTTGCTGTCGCGCGGTCCTGCGGCCACACCACCTCGAACTCGCCGTTCTGCCACTGGCCCACCGTGCCGGGGATGGATGCGTTCTCGCTGCCGTCGAAGCGGATGGGGCCGAGGATGGTCGTGAAGCTGCTGCGCGCAATGTGCTCGCGCAGCGCCTTGCGGTCCAGGCCCACGCTGGCCACCGACTGCTGCAAAACCTCCAGCCCGGCCCAGGCGTGGCCGCTGGCCCAGCGGTCTGGCTCCTTGCCGAACTTCTGCGTGTGCGCGTCGAAGTAGGCCTTGGCGCCCGCGCTGGTCTTGGCGTTCCACGAGCCCATGCCGATCACGCCCTCGGCATTCGCCGCCATCACGTTGCGGTAGAGCTGGAAGGCCGTGCCCACCGAGGCGTAGAAGTACTTGGGGTTAAAGCCCACCTCGCGCGCCTGGCGGCTGGCCAGGATGGTGTCGGGCGGGTAGGTGATGCCAATGAACGCATCCGGGTTCTGGTCCTTGATGCCGCGCAACACCGGCGCCAGGTCCTTCACGCCCAGCGGGTAGCTCTTGCGCTCCAGCACCTGGATCTGGGTCTTCTTCAGCGCCGCGTTGAGCGCCGCAAAGTTCTCCAGGCCAAACAGGTCGTCCATGTAGACGACGGCAATCGACTTCACGCCCTGCGCCACCAGCAGGTCCACCAGCGCGCCCATCATCTTGTCGGGCTGCTGCAGCAGCGAGAAGAAATACGGCAGGTGCATATCGATCAGCTTGCGCGACAGCGCGGTCGGCGCCAGCAGCGGGTAGCCCATGCGGTTGGCCAGCGGCGCAATCGCAAAGTTGGCGCCCGAGCCCCAGGGCGGCAGCACCAGGTCGACCTTGTCGCTGCCCATCAGCTTCTGGTAGGTGCGCACGCAGGTCTCGGTCTCGCTGCGGTCGTCATAGCCGATCAGCTCCACCGGCCGCTTCGCCCCGCCCTTGACCACCAGGCCGCCCGCGGCATTCACCTGCTCGGCCCACAGCAGGTAGTTGGGCTCCTGGCTCACCTGCGCGCCTGCGGCCCAGGGGCCGGTGCGGGCTATGGCGTAGCCGATGCGGATCGGCGCGCCCTGGGCAAGCAGCTGCGGCGCGGCGGCCGCGGCGCCCAGTGCTGCAGCGCCCTGCAGCCAGTGGCGGCGGGTGGATTCGGTCATGGCATGTCTCCTCTGCGGGGGCCGCCGGCGGGTGCCAGGGCACTGCAGCATGCTAGGCCACGGCACCGCACCACGCATGCCCGCCAGCGCAGCCCGGCTTGACGCCGCGCGCAACCTGCCCAGGGTTAACCCCCAACGCCGCCCATGACCCTGCCAGCAACAGGCCACCCATAATTCGGCGAACCATGGCCCGCGCTGCTGCCTTCTCCACCGACCTCGTCGCCCCGCGCGAGCGGGCACCGCTGTGGCGCGAATGGGTCTGGCAGCACTTTGGCGGGCTCGAATCCGACCTCTACGGCGACACCGAATTCGACGGCCACCTGCAGGCCTCGCATGCCGGCGAAGTGGTGCTGACCCGGCTCGAAGCCAACCGCCACCGCGTGCTGCGCAGCGCCGACATGGCGCGCACCAGCGAGGCCGGCTACCTCAAGATCGTGGCGCCCTGGCGCGGCCGCGCCGGCGTGGTGCAACAAGGCCGCGAGACCTGGGTGCAAGACGGCGGCTGGACCCTGTACGACACCACGCAGCCCTACACCGTGGCCAACCCGGACCGCTCGGATCACCTGATCGTCATGCTGCCCGTGGCGCGCCTCTGCGGCGGCGGCCTGCCCACACGCGCGCTGATGGCGCAGCACGCGGGCGGCGCCGCCGGCATCTCGCGCGTGGCGCTGGAGACCATGCGCACCACCTACCAGGAGCTGCCCCAGATGGGCGAAGCCGCAGCGCGCGGCGCGGGCGAGCTGATCCTGCAACTGGTGCGCCTCACGCTGGAAGAACTGGCCGGCCGCCCCGACCCGCAAGCCCAGCGCGCCGCCCTGCAAGACCGCGTGCGCGCCCTGGTGCAGCAGCAGCTGCACGACCCGCGCCTGAGCATCGCCCACATCGCCCAGGCGCTGGGCTGCAGCAAGCGCCTGCTGCACCAGGCCTTTGCCGGCGGCAGTGACACCCTCGCCGGCTACATCCAGCAGCAGCGCCTGAACGCCTGCATGCGCGACCTGCGCCACCCCGCGCAGGCGCAGCGCACGGTGACCGACATCGCCTTTGCCTGGGGCTTCAACAGCAGCGCGCATTTCAGCCGGGCGTTCAGGGCGCATACGGGGATGAGTCCGGGGGAGTTTCGGCGGGGGAGCTAGGGGCGCCCTTGGTCACACGTTAGGCGACACAAATGCAGAAGCACCCGCTCTTTCGCAAAGTAAACACAACGGCACATGGCGTTCACCATCGCTTTGGCGGCGCATTCTCAGAGGAGCGAAGCAGTGCTGCAATCGGCAAGCATGAGGGCACGCATCTGCCGATGCATGGCAAAGCGCGTCGAGGGCTCGACTACACACCGCTGTTCAAGTTTCTTCTCTCGAAGGTCGGCTCGAACTGGAACGAAGTGCACGCCGAGGCAGTGTCGCGGCTCGATCGGCCGGAGCCGATCTCTTGGCTCGTCGCGCTTCATCCGGCGGATGAGCAAGACCTTGTCCGCACGGGCGAGGCGAGCTATTTCAGCGGTCTTCGAGTAGACGAGAATGGTCGGCTACAGGTTGTGAATCCATCACTAGGGCCGGAAAGTCTCGCGCCGCAGTGCAAGTGCTGCACCCATACATTCAACGGTGTCCGCTTCACCCAGCCCTTCAGTGCATCGTCCAACATCGGTCTGGTCACTCGCCGTGTCGCCTAACCCGTCCTTCAAGCGGACTGGCCTTCGGCAGTCCGCTTAAGTCAAACGCTAGGCCGCATACCAGCAAGGTCACAAACACAGAAATGGAAATTCGGATGAAATTCTGGAAGTTTCAGTACCTTGGGGAGGATTCTGTTGAAAACTGCATGCGCGAACGGAAGGCTCCAATGGTGGTTGTGCCAATTCCCGGATTGAAAACCACTGATCGAGAGATATTGGGTCGCCTACGCACAGGTGACGGAGTTGTAATTGCAGAGCTTTTTGGTGAACAGGCAAAGATTCACGCCGTGGGAAGAGTCCTTGAACGGCATGCCTTAAAGCCGACAATCGTTTGGTCGAGAAGCGTCAACTTTCGTCAGCCAGATGAGCGGAGTGGTTTGATTCATTGGCAAACAAAGACTGCTTTCGAAATATCCCCCGTGCCCGCTGAGAGATACGGCCTAAGGGAACTGGTCGAGCACTATGTCAAGAACCACGTCTAACCCTTCCTTCGGCGGCCGCTGAAGTTAAACGTTAGGCGGCACGATCACGGATGTCGATGGCAATGAACATTGATCTAACCAGTGAGCCCATGCTTGGGCATTGGGATGTCACCAACTCGGTCTCGCAGTGCGAGTACCAGTTTGGCTCGCGAATAATCTACGTCCAATACCCCAAGAATGAGCGGCCAATCACATACATCCAGGCTGCTCAACTGCAGGTACAAGATGCATGGCGAGACATCAAGAACGCTGTGGCATTTGCGGAGCAACTATCCAGGCCGCTCATGCCGGAGTTCTGGAAGATCCACGATAGCAGTGGTAAGCCGGGCCCACGTTTGGACGCCTACTCCATCAATTTCAAATTTCCTGACAATCGTCCCACCTATACGGTATCAAGAAGCCACGACTTTGATTTCTCCTACGAGCGATATGAAGAAGCTGACCTCTGGAGCCAAACCGCCATCACTGAGCTACTTCCCGAGCCCCCTGACAATCTCTGGTTGTACGTCAGGCGCCTGGGACCAAATCATTTCGAAAGTACCGCCTAACCCTTCCTTCAAGCGGACCCGCCTACGGCGGTCCGCTTAAGTCAAACGTTAGGCATCAGATGAAGTTCCGCTGTCAGTGCGACAACGTTATTCCCGATCAGACAGATTTCCTGCCCTACAAGGGGCACTTGATCGCAGATCAAGATTGGGAAGACTTTCACGAGTCGTACAGGGAACCCTGGCGCTTCGACCACTCTGTCGTTCGCACCTGCTATCAATGCTCGGCGTGCGGACGCCTATATCTCGAAGGTCCGAACAGTCAACTCGTTTGCTTTGTGCCAGAGGGTGAAGTCCAGCAAGTGCTGCAATCTTCCCGCAGGTCAGCTTGGCGAGCTCCTTTGATAGCCATCTGGCAAGATGTTCCTTCGCACGGCCGCAAAGGCCACATCGAGTGCAGCGCGGACGGTGGAGCTTATGAAGAGTTCGAGGATTGGAGCACTATGGAGAAGGCCTACTTCAAGCTCTTTGCGGAACTTCGCGCACTCAATCGCGTGCGCTCTGCGTTCTTGCGATGCAATGGAAAGACCGTTCACAGTTGGCAACCTGACGCCTAACCCTTCCATCGAGCGGACACACAACAGCATGCCGCTTAAGTCAAACGTTGAGAAAAGGCTGCTTTAGGCCCGAAGCAGCCCTCCGAAAGACCGCGCGCGACACCAAACCCAGCGCCATCGATTGGGCACATCCACCAGCCACCGTGCACAAACAATCCACCCATGACCCAAGGCAAGCGAATCTCTTCCGACATCGATAGCGATGCAGTGCAGGCCATCAAGGACATGGGCGCTGCGGCCAAGCAGGCCCGCCTGGCCGCAGGCGAGGGGCAAGCCGCTGCAGCGGCCCGCCTGGGCGTGCACGTGCAGACCATTGCCCGCATCGAGTCCGGCGAGCCGGGCGTGTCGGTGGGGCATATGCTGGGCCTGCTTGCGCTTTATGGCATCAGCGTCAGCCTGCAGTCGCCCAAGGCCTGAGATCGCGGCCATCGTCCAGTTCGCCTTCGCTTAAGCTTTGGCAACCAAGCTTTCCAAGGTTTCGCCATGCTTCAAATGCGCCCCGGTTGTGAGTGCTGCAACCGGGATTTGCCGCCGGATTCAGCCGATGCCCGCATCTGCTCCTTCGAGTGCACGTTCTGCAGCGACTGCTCCAACCAGCGCCTCGCCGGGACATGCCCCAACTGCGGCGGGGAATTGCTGCCGCGCCCATCGCGGCCGGCGGCCAAGCTTGATAAGTACCCGGGTTCGAACACGCGGGTGTTCAAGCCCGAAGGGTGCACGGCCGCATCCTGAGCTTGCTTTGTCAGCGCATAGCTCTCAAATAGATAGCTAGCAGCCCAGATGCCATAAGGGCTAGAGGCACTTTTCATTCAAAAAACCTGCAGCGGACAGACAAGTCCCTGGCAGGGAGGCGTGTGCGCGGCCCCGCGCGGATGGAACGCATGGACAACAATTCAAACAATAAGTGACAACCCTGGGTCCATAAGTCCAAGCCATTCCATCCAACTGCCATGTCTCTACGCCACCTCTCCATACGCACCACCCTCACCATCGTCCTCACCGCGCTGACCCTGCTCATGGCCGCCATCGGCCTGCTGAGCCTGTGGTCCATCGATGAAAGCAACAACAGCTTCTCCACCGTGCAGAAGAACCTGGTGCCCAGCCTGCGCGCGCTGGACGAGAGCGCGGAGTGGCAGTTGCGTGCGCGGCTGGATCTGCGGCTGCATGAGTCGCTGCTGGGCGAAGACAAGGCCGACGCCGCCGCCAAGGCGCTGGCGCGTGCGCAGGACAAGTTCGCCAACGCCGAGCGGCGCTGGGACGATTACCTGAAGCTGGCCGGCGGCGACCCGGCCAAGAAGGCGCTGGTGGCCGCCGCCTCCGTGCAGCGCCAGGCGCTGGTGCAGCAGCTGATCGAGCCCGCGCTGGCGGCCCTGGGCAAGGGCGATATCGACGCCTACCGGCAGATCGCCGGCAAATCCACCGCGCTCTACGGCGGCTACGAGGCCGAGGTGAAGAAGCTGCTGGCCTTTGATGCCCAGGCCATGGACGCCACCTACGAGGCCGCGCAGACGCGGCGCACGCAGATGCTGGCCACGCTTGCCGCCGGCATCGCCCTGGCCGTGGTGCTGGCGGTACTGACGCGCCTGCTGCTCACACGCACCATCGTGCGCCCGCTGGACCAGGTGGTGGAGCACTTCCGCACCATGCAGACCGGCGACCTGCGCGCAAGCATCGCCGCGCCGCTGGGCCGCAACGAGATCGGCCGCCTGATGGATGCCGCGCACCAGATGCAGCAGGGCCTGGCACGCACCGTGGCCGCCGTGCGCGTGCGCTCTGAAGCCATCAACCTCGGTGTGCAGGAGATCGCCCGGGGCAATGCCGACCTGGCCAGCCGCACCGAAGAACAGGCCGCCTCGCTGCAGCAGACCGCTGCCAGCATGGAGCAGATCACCGCCACCGTGCAGCACAACAGCCAGGGCGCGCAGCGCGCCAGCACGCTGGCGCTGGGCACCTCGCGCGAGGCGAGCGAGGGCGAGCGCGTGATGGGCGATGTGGTCAACACCATGGGCACGATCCAGGGCAGCTCGCAGAAGATCGCCGACATCGTGGGCGTCATCAACACCATCACCTTCCAGATCAACCTGCTGGCGCTCAACGCCGCGGTAGAGGCGGCGCGCGCCGGCGAGCATGGCCGCGGCTTTGCCGTGGTGGCGGCCGAGGTGCGCGAGCTGGCGCAGCGCACCGACAGCGCGGCCAAGGACATCCGCGGCATCGTCGAGCACTCGGTGCAAAGCGTGCAGAGCGGCGCCGCATTGGTTGGCCAGGCCGGCGAGCGCATGAAGGCGATCGTGGGTTCGGTGGGCACGCTGTCGCAGATCCTGGGCGAAATCGCCAATGCCTCGGGCGAGCAGACGCGCGGCATCGAAGAGATCGGCCACGCGCTGCAGAAGATGGAAGAGGTGACGCAGCAGAACGCCGCCTTGGTGGAAGAGGCCGCCGCCGCCGCGCAGTCGCTGGAGAGCCAGACCGGCCGCCTGCAGGAGTCGGTGCAGAACTTCCTGATCCACGACGCGCTGCTGCTGCAGGCGCCGGCGGGTCAGCAGCACGAGCCGCAGCTCGCAGCACCGCGGCTGGAGCCGAGCTACGCCTGATCTGGACCTGATGCTGTTGAGTCGATTTCGTTCGCCCTGACCCTGCCGAAGGGCTGGCAGCCGTGGGCCCAAGGCGTCGACAAGCTCAGCCCGGACGGAGAGGTGGAATTGTCTAGGCCGCCAGCAGCACCGTCGCCTGCACCGGGTCGGGCACGTCCACCGGCGGCGAGTCGTCCTCGTTCACCTGCAGCTCCATGCGCGTCATCACCACCGCGCCAAAGAGGGTGGCAAAGGCCGTGTCCTTGGCATCGCGCCCGGTGCTTACGCGCACGATGCGGTGCGCCTGCACCAGGCCGGTCGGGTCGAACATCACCCAGCGGTCGCCCAGCCAGGCTTCGAAGATCGCGTGGAAGTCCTGCGGCGGCTCATCGAAGTGCACATAGCCCACCACCAGCCGCGCCGGTATGTTGAGCGCGCGGCAAAAGGTAATGCCCAGGTGGGCAAAGTCACGGCACACGCCGGCGCGCTGCAGGTAGACCTCTTGCGCGGTGGTGAGCGGCGTGCTCACTCCTATCTGGTAGGCGGTGTTCTGGCGAATCCATTCGCAGATGTGCGCCACCCGCTGGTAGCCCGGCGCCACCTGGCCAAACAGGTGCTGCGCGGCGCGCGCCATCACATCTGACTGGCAGTAGCGGCTGGGCATCAGGTAGTGCAGCACCTCGTGCGGCAAGGCCTTTACCGGGCACTCGGGCAAGCTGGTGTCGGGCGCCTCGCGCAGCAGGGCCACGCGCGCGTCGTAGCGCACCCGCAGCCGGCCCGGCAGCGCGTCACAGCGGAAGAAGCGGTTGCCGCTGCGCGCGTCCTCGAAGCTCTGCAGCGGGACCTCGGGCGTGAGCTGCAGGCTCTCTTGCAGCACCTGCTGCCCGTAGCCGCGCACCGCCTGCAGGTTGAAGCAAAAGTGGGTATCTGCGCTGATGGAATATTCCAGGTCGCAGCGAAGTGCGGTGATGTTGTCCACGCTGCCGCTGCGGCCTTACTTGAGCATCTTGCGGGCCGCCCCCACACCCAGCGCCGCCAGCACCAGGAAGATGACGGCCAGCACCAGGAACAGGCCGAACAGGATCTTGGCAATGGCCGCCGAGCCCGCGGCCACGCCGGTGAAACCGAGCGCGCCGGCCACCAGCGCGATGAGGGCAAAAATGATGGCGTACTTGATCATGGTGTGTCCTTTTGTTGCGAAAGCATTGCGTTCCATCCTAGGTGGGGGCCCCTGCGCCGCCGGGTGGGGCGCACCCGCGTTGGTTTGTAGGACATGGCCCGGCAGGCGCCGCACGACAGCGGGCAAACGACTAGCATGGCGGCGCTCGCGGGCCCTCCGGCGCGTAAGCAGACACTTCTCACATCCAACACACTCCAATGAAGCTCTACTACAGCCCCGGCGCCTGCTCCCTGTCACCCCACATCGCGCTGCTGGAAGCCGGCCTGGCCTTCCAGGCCGTGCCCGCGTCCACCAAGACGCACCAGTTGCCCGACGGCAGCGACTACTACGCCATCAACCCGCTGGGCTATGTGCCGCTGCTGGAGCTGGACGACGGCACGCGCCTGCGCGAAGGCGCGGTGATCGTGCAATACATCGCCGACCAGGTGCCCACCAAGAACCTGGCGCCCGCCAACGGCACGCTGGCGCGCTACCGCCTGCAGGAGTGGCTCAACTTCATCGGCACCGAGCTGCACAAGGGCTTCAGCCCGCTGTTCAACCCGGCCATCCCGGAAGACGTGAAGCTGGCCACGCGCAGCAAGATCACCGGCCGCCTGGGCTTCGTCAACAGCGCACTCGAAGGCAAGGACTACCTGGCCGGCGACAGCTTCTCCGTGGCCGATGGCTACCTGTTCACCGTGGTCAACTGGAGCGGCAAGATGGGCGTCGACCTGTCGGCCCTGCCCCATGTCGTGGCCCACCATGCGCGCGTGGCGGCGCGCCCGGCAGTGCAGGCCGCGCTGAAGGCCGAAGGCCTGCTCAAGTAAGCAGCGGCAGGCCCGATCAGGCCCGCCCCTTCCAGGGCACCAGGCGGGCCTCGGCCCAGCGCATCAGCAGATCGAAGGCCCAGGCCACCAGGCCGATCACCAGGATGCCCATCACCACCACGTCGGTGCGCAGGAAGTTCGAGGCGTTGAGCACCATCTGCCCTACGCCCACGGTGGCGGCCACCATCTCGGCCGCCACCAGCGTCGTCCAGCCAAAGCCGATGGCGATGCGCAGGCCCACCAGGATCTCGGGCAGCGCGGCGGGCACCACCACATGCCAGACCACCTGCGCGCGGCTGGCGCCGAGCGACGCCGCGGCATTGAGCTGCTCGGTGCTGGCGCTGCGCACGCCGGCCTTGGCGGCCAGCGCGATGGGTGCAAAGCAGGCCAGGTAGATCAGCAGGATCTTCGAGGCCTCGTCTATGCCCAGCCAGATCACGATCAGCGGCAGATAGGCCAGTGGCGGCAGCGGGCGGTAGAACTCGATGGGCGGATCGAACACGCCGCGCGCGATGCGACTCACGCCCATGGCAATGCCCACCGGCACGGCCGTCACCACGGCCAGCGCAAAGGCGCCAAACACGCGCAGCGCGCTCCACTGCAGGTGCAGCCACAGCGGCTCGCCGCCCTGGATATTGCCGCGCCAGGCGTCGGCAAAAGCGCGCGCCACCGCTTCAGGGCCGGGCAGGAACAGCGGCGGCACCCAGCGCCAGTGCGTGGCCGCCCACCACAGGCCGAGCAGCGCCAGGATGCACAGCACGCTGATGGCGCGGCTGCTGCCGGCGCCGGGCAGGCGAAACGGGGCCACCGGCGGCAGCGCGGCAGCGTCCACCGCTGGCGCCTGCAGCAGCTCGCCGGCCGCTGGCGGCGTCGTGGTCTGCTGTGTGGTCATGCCCCTGCCCTCACGGGCTCGGCCTGCGGCCCGACCCAGTCCAGCACCTGCTCGCGCCAGGCGATGAAGTCGGGGCTGGACTTGACGGCGCGCGCAGCCTCGCCGCCCAGGTAGGCGCGGTTGAAGGCCAGCCCGTGCTCGCGCACGATGCGCCCCGGGCGTGGCGACATCACCACCAGGCGCGAGGCCAAAAACAAAGCCTCTTCCACGTCGTGGGTGATGAAGAAAATGGTCTTGCCGGTGCGCTGCCACAGGCGCAGCACCAGCTCTTGCAGGGATTCGCGCGTGAAGGCGTCGAGCGCGCCCAATGGCTCATCCATCAGCAGTACGTCCGGGTCGCTGGCCAGCACGCGGGCAATGCCTACGCGCTGCTGCATGCCACCCGACAGCTGCCACACCGGCGCCTGCGCAAAGGCCTCCAGCCCCACCAGGGCCAGCTTCTCTGCCGCCAGGGCGCGGCGCTCTGCGCGCGGCACGCCGCGCAGGCGCAGGCCCAGCGCCACGTTGTCGATCACATTGAGCCAGGGCATCAGCGCGTGCTTCTGGAACACCACGCCGCGCTCGGCGCCCGGCCCGCGCACCAGGCGGCCGCCCAAGGCAATGTGCCCGGCAGAGGCCTGCGTAAAGCCGGCAATGCAGTTGAGCAGCGTGGTCTTGCCGCAGCCCGAGGCGCCCAGGGCCACCACCAACTCGCCGGCGGCGATGTCCAGGTCTACCCCGGCCAGTGCCAGCGTGGGCTCGGCACCCTTCGCGCCGGCATAGCGCACGCTCAGGCCGCGAATCTGCAGGTCGTCCGCGCCGCCGTGGGGAGCAGGTGCAGGCGCCTCGCCGGTGGCTGGCAGGCTACTGCGCACGCTGTACGGCACGCTGGACCCAGGTGGGGTTCACGCCCACCGAGTAGTCGGGCAGCACCGCCTGGATGGTGCCCTGCTCTTTCAGGAAGGCGGCGGTGGCGGCCAGCGATTGCGCCGCCACAGAATTGGTGCCGCCGCCCAGCCACTTGGGCGAGGCCTGCTCGGCCGGCGGCACGAAGGCGTACAGCGCCAGGCTGGCAGGCACGGTCGCGGCCTCTGCGCCGGTCCACTTGGCCACCGCCTTCACCTGGGGCGAATCGGCCGTCCAGGCCGCCTTGTTGGCGGTGTAGGCGCGGTCGGCGTCCGCCAGCACCTGCACGAACTGCGTCAGGAAGGCGTCGTGCTCCTTCGCAAAGGCCTTGGACACCGCCAGCCCGTCGAAGGTGGCCTTGCCGGTGCTGGCCGCGATCTGGCCCGAGGTGATGATGACCTTGCCGCTTTGCTTGGCCTTGGCCAGCACCGGGTCCCAGACAAAGGTGGCGTCGATGTCGCCGCGCTCCCAGGCCGCCAGGATCTCGGGCGGGCGCAGGTTGACGATCTTCACGCTGCGCGGGTCCACGCCTGCGGCCTGCAGCGCCACCAGCGTATGGAAGTGCGTGGTCGATACAAACGGCAGGCCGATCTTCTTGCCCTTCAGGTCAGACAGCTGGTTCACGCCCGAGCCATTGCGGGCCACCAGCGCCTCGGCTTCGTGGATGTCGTCCAGCACCCAGAACACTTCTATCGGCACGCCCTGCGACAGCGCCGAGGCAAAGGGCGAAGAGCCGGCCTCGCCGATCTGGATCGCGCCCGAGGCCAGCGCGCGCACCACCTCGGCGCCGCTGCCGAGCTTGCGGTAGCTGACCTGGTAGCCGGTGCGCTGCTCCAGCTCTTTTGTCTCTTGCGCGTAACGCCACGGCACCACCATGTCCTGGTAGCCGATCACCACTTCTTTCCTGGTTTGCGCCATCGCGGCGCTGGTGAGCAAGCTGGCGCCAAGCAGGACAGACAGGCCGCGAATGGCGGCCCGGCGGGTGGCGGGAAGAATGGGGTGCATGCGCGATTCCTGGGTAGATGAACGGGTCAAAAATTCTAGGAAGCACGGCCCCCGCCGCATGCGCCCGTTTTACGCATCGATATCCGGAAAACCTGCCAAGCCGGGCCGCATAGCACAGACGGCAAATCCCCGGTTACGCCAACGCACTGCAGCAATTGCGGAATGGCGTTAACTTCCGGCCTCCGGCCCCGCGCCGTCTGACCCGAACCACCCAGGAAAGCCCCCTCCATGACGACTCTCTTCGATACCCTCCAGGCCGGCAGCCTGCAACTGGCCAACCGCATCGTGATGGCGCCGCTGACGCGCAACCGCTCGCCCCAGGCCATCCCGCCGGCGATCACCGCCACCTACTACGCACAGCGCGCCAGCGCCGGCCTGCTGATCACCGAGGCCACCGCCATCAGCCACCAGGGCCAGGGCTATGCCAACGTGCCCGGCCTGTACGGCACCGAGCAGCTCGACGGCTGGAAGCGCGTCACCCAGGCCGTGCACGAGGCCGGCGGCAAGATCGTGGTGCAGCTGTGGCACGTGGGCCGCATCTCGCACACCACGCTGCAGCCCGACGGCCAGGCGCCGGTCGCGCCCTCGGCCATCGCCGCCAAGGCCAAGACCTACCTGATCGATGCGCAAGGCCAGGGCTCGTTCGCCGAGACCTCCACCCCGCGCGCGCTGGACGCGGGCGAGCTGCCCGCCATCGTCAAGGACTACCGCGCCGCCGCCCGCAACGCGGTGGAGACGGCGCATTTCGACGGTGTGGAAGTACACGCCGCCAATGGCTACCTGCTGGACCAGTTCCTGAAGACCGGCGCCAACCAGCGCACCGACGCCTACGGCGGCAGCATCGAGAACCGTGCGCGCCTGCTGCTGGAAGTGGTGCGCGGCATCGTCGACGACATCGGCGGCGGCAAGGTCGGCATCCGCCTGTCGCCCGTCACCCCCGCCAACGACGTGCACGACGACGCACCGCAAGCGCTGTTCGAATACGTGGTGCGCGAGCTGGCGCCGCTGGGCCTGGCCTATGTGCACATCATCGAAGGCGCCACCGGCGGCCCGCGCGAGCTGCCCGACCGCCCGTTCGACTACAAGGCCCTGAAGGCCGCCTACCGCAACGCTGGCGGCAAGGGCGCCTGGATGACCAACAACAACTACGACAAGGCCCTGGCCGAGCAAAAGCTCAGCAGCGGCGAGGTCGACCTGATCGCCTTCGGCAAGCCCTTCATCGCCAACCCCGACCTGGTGCGCCGCCTGAAGGAAAACGCGCCGCTCAACGCGCCCAACCAGGCCACCTTCTACGGCGGCGGCGAGGCCGGCTATACCGACTACCCGACCTTGTAATATCTTGGCCTTTTAGGCCTCTAGCCCAGGGTGGGCCTGGGCTATTAGCTATTTAATAGATAGCAACCCAAGGAGCGCACATGGAAACGGCCGCAACAAGACGCAAGCTGGGCAGTTGGGTCCGTGGGTTGGCCATTGGATGGCTGCTGCTGGGGCTCGCCGGTGCCCGGGCCGACACGCCCGGCTACACCGAGCAGCCGCTGGCGCTGGCTACCGCCACGGGCGCCCTGCAAGGCAGCCTGGTGCTGCCCGAGGGCCGGGCGCGCATGCCGGTGGTGCTGATCATCGCCGGCTCGGGCCCGACCGACCGCAACGGCAACAGCAGCCTGCTGCCCGGCCCCAGCAACAGCCTGAAGATGCTTGCCGCGGCGCTGGCGGAAGCGGGTTTTGCCTCGCTGCGCTACGACAAGCGCGGCATTGCCGCCAGTGCCCCGGCCGCCGCGCGCGAGGCCGATCTGCGCTTTGACCTGTATGTGCAAGACGCCGCCGACTGGGTGCGCCTGCTGCGCGCCGACAGCCGCTTCAGCGCTGTGGCGGTGGTGGGGCACAGCGAGGGCTCGCTGATCGGCATGCTCGCGGCGCGGCAGGCCGGCGCCCAGGCTTTTGTCTCCATCGCCGGCCCGGCGCAGGGCGCGGCAGCCGTGCTGCGCCAGCAGTTCGCGCGCAAGCAGTTGCCGCCAGACCTGGCCGCGCGCAACGAGGCCATCCTGAGCGCACTAGAGCAAGGCCGGCCGGCCGCCGACGTGCCGCAGTCCCTGGCGCTGTTCTACCGCCCGGGCATACAGCCTTACCTGATCTCGTGGTTCAGCCACGTGCCGGCAACGGAATTTGCCCAGCTCGGCATCCCGACCCTGGTGCTGCAGGGCGATACCGACACCCAGGTCCGCACCGACGAGGCCGAGGCGCTGCAGCGCGCCAAGCCGGATACCGAGCTGCGCATCGTCAAGGGCATGAACCATGTGCTCAAGCTGGTGCCGGCCGACCCGGCGCTGCAACGCGCGTCTTCCAGCGACCCCACGCTGCCCCTGGCGCCAGAGCTGCCGCGCGCCATCGCCCGCTTTTTGTCGCGCGTGCTGCCCGCCAAATAAATATGAGCCAAATAGGCCTCTAGCCCAGGCTGCACTTGGGCTATTAGCTATATAAAATATAGCAACACTCAGCCGCGCGGCAGCACCACGCCCACCGCCAGCCCGTGCCCCTGCGGGCCTGAATCCAGCACCAGGCGCGCGCCCAGCAGCTCGGCGTAGCGCTGCACGATGGCCAGGCCCAGGCCCACGCCCTGGCCCAGCCATTCGCCCTCTGGCCCCTGCGCCCAGCGCCGCTGCAGGCCGCTGCGCCGCTCGGCCGAAATGCCCTGGCCGTTGTCCACCACCGACAGCGTGATCGCATCTGGCTGCAGCGCCAGCGCCACCGTGATCGTGGCAGGCAGGCCCGCGGCCGGCCGGCCGTAGCGCAGCGCGTTGTCGATCAGGTTGTTCAGGATGCCTTCCAGCAGCGCCGGCTGGCCTTGCGCCATGACCGGGTCGTCGATGCCGCGCGCGCCCAGGTCCACGCCGGCGGCGTCGGCGCGCGGCAGAAAGCGCAGCACCGCGTCGCGCACCAGCTCGTCCAGCAGCACCGGCTGCAGCTGCATGCTGCGGCCCTCGTCGGCGCGCGCCATGGCCAGCAGTTGCTCCACCAGATGGCTGGCGCGCTCCTCGCTTTGCGCCACGCGCTCCAGTTGCTCGCGCCACACGGCCGGGTCTTTCTGCGCCAGGCCGTACTCGGCCAGCGCGCGGATGCCGGCCAGCGGCGTGCGCAGCTCGTGCGCCACGTTGCCGGCAAATTCACGCTGCGTGCGCACGCCTTCGTTCACACGCGCGAACAGGCCGTTGACGGCCTCGCCCAGGCGCTGCACCTCGCGCGTGGAGGCCGTGGCCGGCACGGGCGTCAGGTCGCGCACATCGCGCTGCTCTACCGCGCGCTGCAGCGCGGCCAGCGGGCGCAGGTCGCTGCCAATGGCGCGGCGCAGCCAGAACGCCAGCAGCGCCAGCAGCAGCAGCTGCGGCAGGATCGACAGCACCAGCACATTGCGCAGCAGGGCCTGGCGCGACTGCGTGGTCTCGGCCATCACCACATCGAAGGCCAGCGGCGAGGTGCGCTGCAGCACCACCGCGCGCAAGGCGCGGCCCTGGTAGTGGATGTCAGAGAAGCGGTAGCCCGTGTCCTCTGGCGCCGAGGGCGCATACAGGCCCGCATGGCCGGCGATCAAATTGCCATCGGGCCAGCGCACGGCAAAGAAAACGGATTCGGTCTGGTCATACAGCACCGCGCCCACCTCGCGCGGCGTAAGCGTCAGCTCCAGCCCGCCGCTGCTGTTCGGCCGCACGCTGGCGGCCACCGAATACGCGTCATCCAGCAAGGCGCGGTCGAAGGCGCGCTGGGTGAAGACACTGGCCACCACCACCGACACCACGCCGCCCACCACCCAGGCCCCGGCCAATGGCCACAGCACGTGCTGCAGCACGCGCGACCGAAGAGAACCTGGGGCTGGGGCCTGCGCAGTCAAGGCGCCTCCGCCTCCAGCATGTAGCCCAGGCCGCGCAAGGTGCGTATGCCGGCGCCGCTGCCGCCCAGCTTCTTGCGCAGGCGCGATATGAAGGCTTCGAGTGCGTTGTCGCCCAGGGTTTCGTCAAAGTCCGACAGCTTTTGCGACAGCGCACGCTTGCTCACCACGCGCCCGGGCGGGGTCATCAGCTCCCACAGCACCTCGAACTCGCGCGCCGGCAGCTCCAGCCGCGTGCTGTGCAACGAGAAGGTGCGGGCCTTGCGGTCCAGCACCAGCGCGGCCACGGTGGAGATGTCTTGCGTGCCCTGGCTGCGCCGCACCAGGGCGCGCAGCCGGGCCTCGACCTCGGCCAGCTCGAAGGGCTTGCCCAGGTAGTCGTCGGCACCGGCGTCCAGGCCGGCAATGCGCTCTTCAGTGCGGTCGCGCGCGGTCAGCACCAGCACCGGTGTGCGGTCGCCACGGTTGCGCGCGGCGCGCAGCGCGGTCAGGCCGCTGGAGAGCGCCGGGCCGGTGGGATCGACGGCCGGCAGGTTCAGGTCCAGCAGCACCGCATCGAAGGGTTGCACGCGCCAGAAATGGTCGGCCTCGGCCACCGTGCGCGCCTCGTCCACGCGGTGGCCGGCATCGCACAGGCTGCGCACCATCATGTCCCGCAGGACGACGTCGTCTTCGACCACAAGAATGCGCATGGAAGGCTGCTGTGGATAGGTATTTGATAGGTACTTCTACGGACTCAGAGGCGTTTCTGGCAGTCCGGTCAGGCGACGGTCAGTTGCCCCCGCCGATAAGGCGCATATGAGCATACGACAGTTGATTGCGGCCCTCTGCCTCGGCCCGGCCTTGCCGGCCCTGGCGCAGGTGCCCCCCGTTCCGCCGGTGAACCCGCCACCGGCCTCCACCACCACTGCTGCGGCAGCGCCGCGCAGCCTCACGCTGGGCCAGACACTGGCCGCCGCGCGCGACAACCTCGACGTTGCCATCTCGCGCGGTGCGCTGTCGGCCGCGCGTGCCGACGTACTCACGGCCGACCACGCGCCGCTGCCGGTGCTGTCGGGCAAGACCGCCTCCATCGATCTGCAGAACGGCGTCGGCTCGGGCAACACCCTGAGCCGCAAGCGCATCGACAAGGCCATTGGCATCGACTGGACCTGGGAGCGCGGCGGCAAGCGCCAGCTGCGCACCCAGGCCGCGCAGCGCGACGCCGATGCCGCCGCCGCCGACGTCGAAGACGTGCAGATGCAGCAACAGGTGGCCGCCCTGGGCGCCTACTACGACCTGCTGGCCGCACAGGAAAAGCTGGTGGAGGTGAGCGAGATCGAACGCAGCGCGGCCCAGCTCGCCAACAGCTCCAACCGCCGCGTGCAGGCCGGCGACCTGCCGGCGCAAGACGCCCTGCGCACCGAGATCGAAGCCCAGCGCGCCCAGGCCGACGTGCAGCAGGCCGCGCTGGAGCGCGACCGCGCCACCCTGGCACTGGCGCAGGCCACCGGCCTGCGCGGGCCGCTGGCCATCCAGGGCCCCTGGCCCACGCTGCCCGCATTGGCCACGCCCGCCGCCGACTACACGGCGCTGGCCGAAGCCCGCCCCGAAGTGCGCGCCGCGCTGGCGCGCGTGCAGTCGGCCCAGGCCGGACTGGACGGCGCCAATGCGCTGAAGAAGTCGGATGTGACCATAGGCGCCTCGTACGACCATTACCCCAGCGTGTCGAACCGGCTGATCGAGCTGCGTGCCTCCATCCCGCTGCAATGGGGCTATAGCTACCAAGGCGAGATCGGCCGCGCGCAGGCCACCTACACCCAGGCACAAGACGCGCTGGAGAAGGTCCGGCGCGACGCCGCACTGGAGCTGCAGGGCCTGCAGCAGGCCGCGCTCACCGCCGAGCAGCGCGCCCGCAGCTACGAGACCGACATCCTGCCGCGCGCACGCCGCGTGGCAGAAAACGCCGAGCTGGCCTTCCGCCGCGGCGCCATCCCGCTGGTGGACCTGCTCGATGCGCGCCGCACCCTGCGCGCCACGCTGCTCGACGGCATTGCCGCGCGCGGCGACTACGCCCGCGCCGCCGGCGCCTGGACGCTGCAGACCCAGCCGGCGCTGCTGGCGGCACAGCCATGACACGTTCCATGACCTCCCTCTTTTCCGCCTGCTCCGAGAGCCCTGCCATGTCCCACCCCCACCGTCTTCCGCTGCGCGCCGCGCTGACCGTTGCCGCCTGCTGCGTCCTGCTGCTGGCCGGCTGCGGCGGCGACTCCGACAGCAGCAAGCTTGCAGAAGCGCCGCCCACCGCGCCCATCGTGCAAGGCAAGCAACTGCGCTTTCCGCCCAACCACCCGCAGCTCGCGCTGCTCAATAGCGTGCCCGCCACCGCCGCGACCGAGCTGATGGTGGAGCTGCCCGCGCGCCTGGTCTGGAACGAAGAGCGCACCCAGCGCATCTACCCGCCCTTTGGCGGCCGCATCACCGCCATCGGCGCAGATGTGGGCCAGAGCGTGAAGCCCGGCGCGCTGCTGGCGCGCATCGCCTCGCCCGACTTTGGCCAGGCCCAGGCCGACACCGCCAAGGCGCAGGTCGACGTGGGGCTGTCGCGCAAGAACCTGCAGCGCCAGCGCGAGCTGTTCGAGGCCGGCATCATCGCCCGCAAGGACCTGGAGCAGGCCGAGGCCGACAGCGCACGCGCGCAGGCCGAGGCCTCGCGCGCCGCAGCCCGCACCAGCCTCTACGGCGCTGGCAGCGCGGTGAACCAGCAGCTCGGCATCAGCGCCGGCATTGCCGGCGTGGTGGTTGAGCGCAACCTCAACCCGGGCCAGGAAGTGCGGCCCGACCAGTCCGGCCCCGGCGTGCCCGCGCTGTTCGTGGTGACCGACCCGACCTCGCTCTGGGTGCAGATCGACGCCAAGGAAAGCGACGTTGCCAGCCTGCAGCCGGGCGCCACATTCACGCTGCAGGTCGCCGCCTATCCAGGCGAGACCTTCACCGGCCGCGTCACCGCAGCAGCGGACTTCATCGACCCCAACACCCGCACCATCAAGATCCGTGGCCTGGTGGCCAATGCCAACCGCCGGCTCAAGGGCGAGATGCTGGCTACCGCCCAGGTCAAGGAATCGCTGCAGGGCGTCGTGGTGCCGGCCGGCGCCGTGACCCTGGATGGCACGCGCCATACGGTCTTCGTGCAGACCCAGCCCGGCGTCTTCGAGCCGCGCGAGGTGGTGCCGGCCCACATGGGGCCAACCGAAGTGGTGCTGGCACGCGGCCTGGCCGTGGGCGAGCAGGTGGTGGCAGAAAACGCGCTGCTGCTGGCGCGCCAATTTGCCGTGGCGCGTGAAGACGCGGCCCCGGTCACGGCCCAGCCATCCGGCGCCACCAGCGAGGCCGCCAAGAAATGAAGCGCCTCATCCAGTACGCGCTGCACCAGCCGCTGTTCATCGTCCTCGGTACCTTGTTGTTCGCGCTGGCGGGCGTGATCGCCTTCCAGAACCTGTCGGTCGAGGCCTTCCCCGACGTTACCGACACCCAGGTCACCGTCATCACGCTCTACCCCGGCCGCGCGGCCGAAGAGGTAGAGAAGCAGGTCACCCTGCCGATCGAGGTGGCGCTGGCCGGCCTGCCCAATTCGATCCGCGTGTTCTCGCACACGCAGTTCGGCCTGTCCTTCACCGTCGTCACCTATGACGACAAGGCCGAGGTGAACCTGGCGCGCCAGCAGGTGGCAGAGCGCCTGCGCGGCATCGACCTGCCCGACGGCGTAGAGGCCGACATCGCGCCCAACGCCACGCCGGTGGGTGAAATCATGCGCTACCGCCTGAAGGGCGACGGCCTCACCACCACCGAGCTGCGCACGCTCGAAGACTGGGTGGCCGAACGCGGCCTGCGCCAGGTGCCCGGCGTGGCCGACGTGGTCGCCATGGGCGGCGCCATCAAGCAGTACGAGGTGCAGCCGGACCTCGACAAGCTGCGCGCCTACAAGGTCACCTTCCAGAACCTGCTCGACGCGCTCGGCCGCAGCAACGCCAACGCCGGCGGCAGCTACGTGCCGCAGGGCGCGCAGCAGTACACCATTCGCGGCATCGGGCTGCTGCGCTCGGCCGACGACATCGGCCGCGTGGTGGTGGCCGCGCGCAACGGCACGCCCATCTTGATCCGCGACATCGCGCAGGTGAAGATCGGCGCCGTGCCGCGCCTGGGCGTGGTCGGCCAGGACCTGGACGACGACGTGGTCACCGGCATCGTCATCATGCGCAAGGGCGAGAACCCCAGCGTGGTGCTGAAGGGCGTCAAGGCCAAGATCGCCGAGATCAACGCCCGCGCCTTGCCGCCGGGCGTGCAGATCGTGCCCTTCTATGACCGCACCTGGCTAATGGAGAAGACGCTCTCCACCGTCTTCCGCAACCTGGTGGAAGGCGCGCTGCTGGTGTCGCTGGTGCTCTACATCTTCTTGTCCAACCTGCGCGCCAGCCTGGCCGTGGTGGTGGTGATCCCGCTGGCCCTGTTGTCGACCTTCATGGGCCTGAAGATCATGGGCGTGCCGGCCAACCTGCTGAGCCTGGGCGCGATGGACTTCGGCATCATCGTGGACGGCGCGGTGATCGTGATCGAAAACATCATGCACCGCCTGGCCGAGAAGCGCGAGAACATGAGCGCCGAAGAACGCCGCTCGGTCATCGTCAACGCCGCCAACGAAGTCGGCCGGCCCACGCTGTTCTCGATGCTGATCATCATCGCCGCGCACATCCCGATCTTTGCGCTGCAACGCCATGAAGGCCGCATCTTCCAGCCCATGGCGCTGTCGGTTACCACGGCGCTGATCGGCTCGCTGATCTTCTCGCTCACGCTGGTGCCGCTGCTGGCCTACTGGATGCTGCGCAAGAAGCTGCCGCATGGCGACAACCGCGTGGTGCGCGGCGCCAAGCACTTCTACGGCCCGGTGCTGGACTGGGCGCTGCGCCGCCGCCGCACCGTAGTGCTGATCGCCGTCGTCGCCTTTGGCCTGACCACGGTGGTGGCCTCGCGTTTGGGGTCTGAATTTTTGCCTGAGCTGAACGAGGGCACGACCTGGGTCAACTTCACGCTGTCGCCCAATGTCTCGACCAACGAGGCCTCGCGCATCCTGCGCATGGCGCGCAAGGCGCTGCTGACCATCCCCGAGGTGCGCACCACGGTTTCCAAGGCCGGCCAGCCAGAAGATGGCACCGACCCCAAGACCATCTCCATGGCCGAGATCTTCGTGGACATGAAGCCCGAGGACCAATGGCGCAAGGGCATGACGCGCGAGAAGATCACCGAGGAAATGAACCGCGTGCTGTCGGCCATCCCCAGCATCGACCCGGCCTTCTCGCAGCCGATCCGCGACAACGTGCTGGAGTCGATCTCGCAGATCAAGGGCCAGATCGTCATCAAGCTCGCGGGTGACGACCTGAACCTGATGCAGCAGGTCACCGAGCAGATCGCGCACGAGGTCAAGCAGGTGGCGGGCGTGGCCCGCGCCGAAATCGACCGCGCCGGCCAGGTGCCGCAATTGCTGCTGGACATCGACCGCGACCGCGCCGCGCGCTACGGCCTGAACGTGGGCGACATCCAGGACGTGATCGAGGCCGCGCTGGCCGGCAAGGCCGCCACCAGCCTGTGGGAGGGCGAGCGCAAGTTCGCCGTCGCCGTGCGCCTGCCGCCCGAAGAACGCGTCATCGCCAACCTGCGCCGCACCCCCATCGCCACGCCGGATGGCGGCTTTGTCACGCTGGGCGACGTGGTCACCGTGCGCGAAACCACCGGCGCCATGAACATCGCCCGCGAAGCCGGCCGCCGCACCACCGCCATCGGCATCTTCATCGCTGGCCGCGACATGGGCTCGGTGGTGGCCGACATGAAGGCGCGCGTATCGCAGAACGTGCAGATCCCGCAGGGCTACGTGGTCAACTGGTCGGGCGAGTTCGAGAACCAGGAGCGCGCCATGAAGCGCCTGGCCGTGGTGGTGCCGATCTCGCTGCTGCTGATCTTCGTGCTGCTGTTCGACGCCTTCAAGTCCTTCAAGATGGCCGGCCTGATCCTGATCAACGTGCCACTGGCGCTGATCGGCGGCTTTGTCGCGCTGTGGGTGTTCGGCATCCCGCTGTCGGTGTCGGCCGCCATCGGCTTCATCGCGCTGTCGGGCCAGTCGGTGCTCAACGGCGTGGTGATGCTGTCGGTGTTCCAGCAGCTGCGCAACGCCGGCATGCGCGTCACCGATGCCGTGCGCGAGGGCTCGATGCAACGCCTGCGCACCGTGCTCATGACCGCCATGCTGGCCGCGCTGGGCCTGCTGCCCATGGCCTTGTCGCATGAGATCGGGTCGGAGACTCAGCGGCCGCTGGCGATCGTGGTGATTGGTGGGCTGGTTACGGCTACGTTGTTGACGCTGGTGGTGCTGCCGGCGCTGTATGTGGCTTGGTTTGCGCCTAAGGAAGAGCGCAACGCTTGAGCTACCGCACCCCGCCCATGAGCTCAAAGGTCTACCGAGACCGACATGACCACGGTGCGGGGGGCGCCCAGCCCGCTGGAGAGGGCGCCGGCCCAGTACGCTTTGTTGGCCACATTCTGGACGGCAGCGCGTATGGCGACCGGATGCCTCCCCACGCGCATGGCATAGCGGGTGCCCAGGTCGTACACGGTGCGGCCAGCCACCCATAGCGAGTTGTCGGCGTTGATGTACTGCTTGGACACCGAGACCGCGTTGCCCGCCAGGGTCAGGCCCTGTACCGTCGGCACATCCCATTCCACACCGGTCTTGGCCTGCCATTCAGGCGTGGCCGTCGCGGACTTTCCCTGGTTGTTGCCCCCTGCTGTCCTGGTCAGCCTGGCCTGTGTGTAGGCCAGGCCGCCGAGAACGCGCACGCCCTTGCTTGCCTCTCCGAAGAAGCTCCACTCCAGGCCTCGGTTGCGCTGCTCGCCGCCGAACGAGAAGACATTGCTTGCCGGGTCCGTGTACGAACTTGGCCGGGCAATCTGAAAGACGCTGAGCGTTGTGCCGAACCCTTGCATGTCTGTCTTGATGCCAATCTCTTTCTGCTTTGTCTTGAAGGGGGGAAACACCTCCCCGGCATTGGCGGCCGTGGCCGGAGCGGTGGAGCCCTGGCTCAGGCCCTCGATGTAGTTGGCGTAGACCGACAGCCTGTCGCTCGCCTTCGCCAGCAATGCAATGACAGGCGTGGTGGCGCTGGCGTCGTAGCGGGCTGTGCGAATGCCCGTGCTGCCGTTGAAGGTGTCGCTGACCACCCTCTGGCGGCGTACTCCCAGTGTCAGCTGCAGTCGATCCTGTGCGAAAGACGCGGTATTGGCGACACCCCAACTCGTCGTGTGCAATGCGCTGGTTCGCGACAGCGGCGCATTGCTGAAGCTGCTGTCAACGCCCGGAGCCGCGCTTGAGCGATAGAGGTTGCCCTCCCAATCCTTGGGCAGCATGTTGCGCAGAAATCCGAACTTGTTGTCATGCTGGTAGTGCGTTGCTGACAGCGCCAGCTCGTGGCCGACACCGCCCGTACGAAACCTTGTCCTGAGCCCGGCATCGGCCGACTCCCTGTCATAGATGGAGCGCTGATGCGCGTAGTTCGCGCGGTAGTCTCCCTGCCGGTTGTAGACGGTGTAGACCGTACTGGCCAGCGCATCGAAGTCGGTGTGGCTACGGCCATAGCTGGCGTAGGCAGTGATGTCACGCGTGACGTCCGCCTCCGCACGCAGGACGATGGCTTCATCCTTTGACGTGCTGAAGGTCCCATCGGGAGACAGCATGGTCCGCGCCTGTGGCGCGCGCGGAACCGGCAGCCCGGCGGCAAGCCCAATACCGCGATTGAGGACATCAACCTTGTCCACACCGGAATACAGATCGGCCGAAAGCCGCAGGCGATCCGAGCGCCAGTCCAAACCCAGCGCCGCGAGCTTCGCGGCCTTGGACTGATGCGCCATGGCGCTGTCACCATCCCGCCACACGCCGTTGAAGCGAATGCCCAGCTGCTTTTCGGCACCAAAGCGCTGCCCCAGATCGGCGTGCATACCCAACTGCGCATCGGATGCAAAGGTGCCCGTGATGCGGGCCAGGGGCACGTCACCCGCGCGCTTGGGAACAAGGTTGATGCTGCCCCCGACCGAGCCCCCGGGCGGCATCCCGTTCAGCAGCGCCGAAGGCCCTTTGAGCACCTCCACACGCTCTGCGATCTCGGGGCTGATGCGATAGAAAGGCAGCAGCCCGTACAACCCGCCCAGCGCAACGTCACTATTGGCCACACCGAATCCGCGTATCGAAAAACTATCGGCGACGAGGCCGATGGCGCCATCGTTGAAAACGCCTGGATCGGTCAACGAAATGACCCGGCTCAGCTCCATGGCCTGTGCGTCCTGCACGAAGGTGTCGGTGTAGCTGATGGTGTTGAACGGCGTCTCCATGAAATCCTTGTTCCCGAGCAGGCCCACGCGGCCTCCGCTGGCCACTTGCCCCCCGGCATATGGCGGCGGTGGTTCGTGGGAGCGCTCACTGCTGGCGGTGACAGTGACCGTTGGCAGCGCAGACACCGGGCCATGCGAGCTGCCCGTGCCCACTGCCTGGCCGATTGGGTCCGGAGTGCTGTCCGGTGGTGCGCCAGGCACGCCAACGGCTTGCGCCCATGCATGCGGAATGCCGGCCACGACCATGGCGGCGCCCAGTACTGCGGCCTGCAAGGCCAGGAAGATCGGCGTGTGCCGGAAAGCGTGAGCTGAATGAGGGCGTGCCATGACGGGGGGTTCCTTTGGTGATGCGGGGATATGTGTGGTGGGGCTGAGTGGTCAGCGCCGTGCCGGCGCAAGACGGTGGAGATGTCGGGCGATGCAAGCCAGCGCGGCCTTGGCCGCCGTGGCTTGCTTACCGTGGCGTCACCGAGCGCGCGGCCGCCGCCCGATCAGGGGCTTCAGGCACCAGGCACTGACCCACAGCGTCGGAATGCCCAGGCTGAGCCATGACAGTCCATCCCACGGCCCGTCACCCAGCAGGCCCGAGACCAGACCCACCAGGCTCAGGCAGGCCAGCAGAAGCGGCCCGCGAAAGATCATCCAGAGCGTCTGGTTCATGCCGCGCGCTCCTGCGGCGCTTGCCTGCGCCGGCCCGCAGCGCTGGCAAGCGCCGCCCGGGGCTTGCGGAGCCACAGGTAGATACCACTGGCGAGCACCACAATGCTCAGCACATCCAGAATGGCCCAGATGATCTTCAAGGGCATGCCGCCATAGTCGCCAAAATGGAGCGGCTGCGACAGAAACAGAGCTTTGGCATACAGGGGCATATCGCGCATATCGACCACGCGAGCACTGCCGGCGTCCACCAGCGCGGGGGAAAGCAGCCGGCTGGTGAGTGGCGCGTCGCCCACCAGGTAGACGCCAAAGTGATGCGGGCTGGCAAAGGGAGTGCCAGGGAAGGCCAGTGTGCGCACGGTCTTGCCCGGGGCTGCGGTCAGCACACTGCCCAGCACATCGTCCACCGCGGCATGCGGCGCACCTGCGGCGCGATCGGGCGGGTGCGCTGCCATCTGTGCCAGTTCGGTGCTCTGCCAGAGCATCTCAACGGGCATGGCCAGCGTATTGATGGCGCCGGTGAAGCCGACCACACCCAGCCATGCGGCTGTGACGATGCCCAGCAGGTTATGCACATCGAGCCAGAGCACGCGCGGCCCGCGCGTGTCACGCAAGGTGGCGAAGCCGAGCTTGCGCATGAAGGGCGCATACAGCACCACACCGCTGGCAATCGCTAACAAAAGCAACAGAGCCATGGCGCCGAGGAACAGCATGCCCTTCATGCCGGCAAACAGATCCACGTGCAGTTTGGCCACTACGTACATGAAGCCCTCGGTGGGCTGCCGATGCTCAAGCATCAGTCCGTCACGCAAGTCAAACAGCTGGTAGTGGGTGTCGCCGGGCAGGGAATCGCGACGCTCGGCCGTGGCGACCATGGCGTGCGGCGCATCGTCGACAAAGTAGATGTAGTTGACGACTTGGCCAGGACGCGCCGCCTGCGCCTTTAGAACAACGGCTTCGAGGGACGGCGCGCTTGTGCCCGGCACCAAGGCCGGACGCGCGGGCATGAGCAAGTGATCGATCTCGTGATGAAAGATCAGTGGCAGGCCGGTCACGCACAGCAGTAGCATGAACAGCATGCATACCAGGCTGCTCCAGCGGTGTATGGCGCTCCAGGCGCGGATGGTTCGGGATTTCACGTTCGGTGCCTCGCCTGCCTCAGAAATCCACCTGCATGGATACGCGCACAGTGCGCGTATCACCCATTGCCAGGCCACCCCAGCTCGTGACGCCGGACCAGTAGTGCCGATCAGCAAGGTTGAATATCTGCGCCCGAAAAACCACCGGGCGGCTGGCGATGCGCGTCGCGTAGCGTGCACCCGGATCGAAGCGCCACCAGGCGGGCAGGCGTTGTGTGTTCGCCTGGTCGACGTACTGACTGCTGGTGTACAGGGTGCGGCCCGTCAGCGTCAGTCCTGGCACGCCGGGCACGTCCCATTCCAGCCCCAGGTTGGCCTGGACACGAGGCACGCCAGGGGCGTCGTTGCCCTGCACCGCGGCGCTGGCGCGTGTGAGCTCTCCATCGAGCAGGCTCAGGCTGGCCATGGGACGCAGGCCACGCACGGGTTCGCCGGCCAGAGAAACTTCGAGGCCGCGGTTGCGTTGCTCTGCATTGGGGCGGTAGTAGCCGTCGGTGCCCAACTGGCCGCTGGGCTTGCCGATCTGAAAGACACTGGCGGTGGCAAGCCAGCCTGCAGCCTCGTACTTGACGCCTGCCTCGTATTGCTTGGCCTTGTACGGCTTGAAGACCTCGCCGGCGTTGTGACTGTTGGTGGGCGCCGTGTCGCCAACATTCAACCCCTGTATGTAGTTGGCGAACAGGGACACGTTTGGCCATGGCTTGACCACCAGCCCCACCATGGGAGTGAGTGCATGTTCGTCATCGCGGGTGCCGGCCGCCGGATTGACGCTGCGCACCTGCTGCTGGCGCAGGCCCAGTGTCAAGAGCACACGGTCATCGGCCAGCGCCATCGTGTCGGCCAGCGCCAGGCCGCGCAGCGTAGTGCGGCTGAAGGCCATCTCGGCCGGGCGCGACAGATCGACCTTGGGGAAGTCAATGGGGTCATAGATGTTGCTGCCAAGCGGCGTCGAGGCGAAGTTGAAGCCCACGTCCATTTCGTCGTGGTAGACGTTGGCGCCCAGGGTCCAGCGGTGCTCCACGGCGCCTGTGCGCCAGCGTCCACGCAGGCCGGCCTCGGCCGTCCACTTGCGCAGGTGCAGCGAAATGCGCGAGGGCAGCATCGTGGTCTGGCCCGAGGCATCGGTGATCATCGGATTGCTGTAGAGCCCATCCGTGGCGCTGCGTGATGCGCCGGTGGCGAAGTAGGCACCGAGTCGGTCTGAGATTTCGTAGTCCACCCGGGCGAGCAGAGACTGATCGCGCAGCACGGATCGGTCCCAGGGCTGCGCCAGGTTGCGGCGCGCATCGGGTGCTTCGGGCACCCGCACTCCTGCGGCCAGCATCGGCTGGCGGGTTGGGGCATCCACCGTCAGTTGCTGGTTCACATAGTCCAGAGACGCGCGCAACTGGCTGCCCTTGTAGTCCAGCGCGATGGCTCCCAGTTGCGTGTGGGCGTTCTGCTTGTCCCGCTCGGTGTCTCCGTCGCGAAGCACACCATTCACGCGCACGCCCCATTCCTGGTTGTCACCGAAGCGCCGCCCCACATCCACATGCGCGCCAGCCTGACTGCGCGTGGCGTAGTCCAGTGTCATGCGGGTCAGCGGCTGCGCGCCGGCGCGTTTGGGCACGATGTTCAGGCCGCCGCCCAGCGCGCCGTTGGGGGCAATGCCATTGAGCAGCGCCGTCGGCCCCTTGATGAGCTCGACGCGCTCGGCATAGGCCGCCGACGTCTGGTAGTTCGGCGCGACGCCGTAGAGCCCGTCAAAAGATACGTCGCCAATATTGCCGTCGTTGATCGGGAATCCGCGGATGGCGTAGGACTCCGTCACGCCATAGGACTGACTGGTCAGGCGCACGGAGGCGTCGGCAGCGATCACTTCGCCAACGGTGCGCGCCTGTTGGTCATCGATGGCCTGGGCCGTGTAGTTGACGGTGCTCAGCGGCGTGTCCATCACATCCACATTGCCGAGGAAGCCGGCACGTCCGCCGCGCGCGATCTGCCCCCCGGCAAAGGCCTCTGGTAGGTCGTCGGCCCGTTCGGCGCGTGCCGTCACGAGCACGGCTGGCAACGCGGGGGCTGCACCCTCGCTTTCCGGCCTGCTCCCCTTGCGCTGGAGCACATAGCGGCCGCTGCCGGAGTCCACCGCTTCGAAGCCCGAGCCCGCCAGCAGGCGCCCGAAACCCGAACCTACGGCGTAGCGCCCCTGCAGCCCGCTGCTTTGCAGGCCGTCAAGCAGGTGGGGGTCGAAGGACAGGGGAACGCCGGCCGCGCCGGCGAACTGTGCGAGCACATCGCCGAGCCTGCCGGGCGCTATCGCATAGTCCTGAATGGAGGCCGCATCCGCCGCCTCGATGGCCGAGGCAGGAAGGGGCGCAAGCGTGGCGATGGCGCCAACCGCTCCCATGCGCAGGAGCAAGCCACCCACGACGAGGGCCCGCATGCGGGGTTTGGGTTGCGGGGCTGGGCTGAAGCGCCTGAAAGCCATGGTCGAAGAACCTTTCGTCGGTGTGTTTTAGCTGTATGGACGCGTGCGCAAACGCGCGTTCAACAGCTACACCGCACGAACGAAAAAAAGGTATCACATGGACTTCAGCGGGCCTTCAGCGTGATCCAGTACGGGGTGACGCTCTCAACGCGCACCGGCAAGGATTTCTCCAGCATGTCCAGGCTGGCCAGGGTGTTGGTGACCGGGAACGCGCCGGAGACGGTCAAGCCTGCAACCGCCGGATCGCAGCGCAGGACGCCCCGGTGATAGCGCTTGAGCTCCGCCGTCAGTTCATCCAGGCGCATGTCACGGGCCAACAGCATGCCGCGCTCCCAGAGCGCGGCGCCGGGTTCCACCGGCTGCGCGGGCTCCATGGCGGAGGCAGTGAAGCGGAGCTGTTCACCCTCGCGCACGATCACCTGCGCCACGGCAGAGCCGAGGCCGCCGGCCGCGCGCACCTGCACCGCGCCCGTAAAGACAGCCAGCCGCGTGTCAGTGTCCGTGTGGCGCACACTGAAGCGTGTCCCCAGCGCGCGCATGCTGCCGTTGGCCGTGTCCACGATGAAGGGGCGTGGCGCGGCCGCAGGATCGCGGTGACTGGTAGTGACGAGAATCTCACCCGCAACGAGCGTCAGCCGGCGCTCTGCGGCGGTGAACAAGACATTGACGGAGCTGCCAGTGTTGAGCACCAGACGCGTGCCGTCGGCCAGCGTGAGCGTCCTCTGCTCGCCCGTGCTGGTGCTCAGGTCGGCGCTCCATTCCTGCCACGGCGCCAGACGCCAAGCCACCCAGCCGGCGGGCAGCGCCATAGCCAGCACGCCCATGCGCAGCGCATGCCTGCGCATGGCGGCGTGGCCCGGGCGCAGCAAGGTGTCATGCGCCAGCCTGGAGGGCACAAACTCAAGCGTGCCGAGCATGTTCTGCGCGCGCGCCCAGGCTGCGGCATGTGCAGCGCTGCGCTCGCACCAGCGCGCAAGACGCGTGCGTTCCCGCTCGGAGACCTCACTGGACTGCAGCAGCACCAGCCAGTCTGCAGCCTCCAGCAAGATGGCCGCGTCGATGTCGGGCGATGGGGGATGGGCAGCGCTCATCACCTCACCCAATCGCCAGGCAGGCGGCAAAAGCCGTGCGCATGTGGCGCTTGACGGTGATGAGGGATGTGCCAAGTTGATCGGCAACCTGCTGGTAAGTGAGGCCGTCGATCTGCGACAACACGAAGATCTGGCGTGTGCGCCCGGGCAGGCGGTCCAGCATGGCGTCGATGCGCTGCAGCGCCTCCAGGATCAGCAGGCGCGCTTCAGGCGAAGGCATCTCTGGCTCGGGCAGTTGGGCCAGCGCCTCCAGGTAGGCGCGCTCCACCTCCTGGCGCCGCCAATGGTCGACAACCAGCCCTTTGGCGATGTGTGTCAGCAGCGCCCGGGGCTCTTCGCCCAGGTGCATGGGCAGCCGCCGCGAGGCCATGACCCGCACAAAGGTGTCGTGCGCCAGATCAGCGGCATCGCAGGCATTTCCCAGTTTGCGACGCAGCCAGCTTCTCAGCCAGCCGTGATGGTCCGTGTAAAGGGTTTCGATCCGTTGCTGCAGCGCGAACTCTTCGGTGCCCATGAGGCCCTTCCTGTGCCTCATGGCCAACGGAAAATGGGTGCGTTAAATGAGAATTAATATCATTTTATTGAATTTTTACGAACAGCAGCCTGCATGGTTCCCGAAATTGAAAGAAACGTCGTCCCGCAGCACCGATCCGAAACCCCGGTTGAAAGCGGTGTAGATGCCCACGTTTGACATCGACCGCGGGCTTGGTGAGCTTGATCTGTTCAGTGCCGGAGTCACTGTGAAATGAAAAAAGCGCCCTCAGGCGCTTTTTTCATGGGCTGGCTTGCTGCTCAGGCCGCAGCAAGCTGCTTGTGCGGCTGGTGCGCCACCGCCGATGGCGCAAAGCGCGGCCCGGTGCTGCTTGGCAGGGCCAGGCCGCTTTCATCGCTCAGGTGGAAGCGGCGCACCACTTCAGCCAGGCGGCCGGCCTGCTCGCGCAGCGACTCGGCGGCGGCGGCAGACTCTTCCACCAGCGCGGCGTTCTGCTGCGTCATGCGGTCGATGTCGTTGACCGCCTGGCTCACCTCGCCAATGCCCACCGACTGCTCGGATGCGGCCGCGCTGATTTCGCCGATGACGTCGCTCACGCGCTGCACGCTGCCCACGATCTCTTTCATGGCGGCGCCGGCTTCTTCCACCAGGCGCACGCCGCCGTCCACTGCGGTCACGCTGTTGCCGATCAGGGTCTTGATCTCGCTGGCGGCCTGGGCCGAGCGCTGGGCCAGGTTGCGCACCTCGCTGGCCACCACGGCAAAGCCACGGCCTTGTTCGCCGGCACGCGCAGCCTCTACTGCGGCGTTGAGCGCCAGGATGTTGGTCTGGAAGGCGATGGAGTCGATCAGCGCAATGATGTCGTTGATCTTGCGGCTGGAGGACGAGATCTCCTGCATGCTGGTCACCGCCTGCTGCACCACGCTGCCGCCGCGCGTGGCCGCGGTCGAGGCCGATGCCGCAAGCTGGTTGGCCAACTGGGCCGAGGATGCGGTCTGCTGCACGTTGCCGCTCAGCTCGCTGATCGAGGCCACGGTCTGCTGCACATTGCCGGCGGTTTGCTCGGTGCGGCTGGAGAGGTCCTGGTTGCCGGTGGCGATCTCCTGGCTGGCGGTGGCGATGTTCTCGCTGGAGTCGCGCACCTTGGCCACCATGGCGCCCAGGCCGGCCTGCATGCTGGCCAGTGCGCGCTGCAGGTCGGCCAGCTCGTCGCGGCCTTCGGATTCGATCTTTTGCGACAGATCCGCGTTGGCGATGGCCAGGGCCGACTGGCGCGCCTGCTCCAGCGGGCCGCAGATGGAGCGCATGTTGGCCACCGTGAGCGGCACCACCGTGAGGATCATCAGCGCCACGATGGCGGCAAACAGCAATTGCGTCTGCCGCGCCACCTCGCGCTGCTGCTCCAGCGCAGCTTCCACCTGCTGGCGCAGCGCGGCTTCCAGGGCCTGCAGCTGCTTCTCGGCTTCTTCGAACTGGGCCACGGCGCGCGCGCTCATGCGGTTGGCGGTGGTGGCGGACTCATAGCCGCTGCTCTCCAGCTGGTTGGCCACGCTGGCGAACAGGTCGCGGTAGGCACCGAGCTTTTGCAGCAGCGTGGTCATGAGCGCTGCGTCTTCGGCGCTGCGGCCTTCGATGAAGGCCTTGCCGACCTTCTCTGCACGGGCCTGCGCGTCCAGCCACTTGACGCGGGTGGCCTTCACTGCCTCGGCCTTCTCGTACTGGATGATCATGTCCTTCTCGTTCTGCCGCACCGCCGACAGCGCGTCGCGCAGCTGGCCCACCTGCTCGGTCGCGGCATACGAGGTGTTCATGAAGCTCTCGCTCATGTTCTGGATGCGCAGCATGCCCAGCGCACCCGCACCGCCCAGCAGGCCCAGCAAGACCAGAACAACGGCAATCGCGCCATACATCCGAAAACGGATGGTGAAACGGCGAAGAGACAGAAAACTCATGCAAGCACTCCTAGGACGGTCAACGTGGCGGCCCGCTTGTTACGCGTCTGCGGCCACTTCCCGCCGCCGACATGGCGTGCGGGTTGTTGCTCACGCCTACTGAAAGGCGTCACCCCGGCCAAATTTGTAAATTTTGTGAGAAAAAACCTCCGGGGCTCTGTATTTTCGGCCGCGGTTCGCATCGCTGTAGGGGTGATTCCACGTACGAACCAACTGTTACGGTTTCCAGCGGCGCAGCAACAATGCATTGGCCATGACGCTGACCGAGCTGAGCGCCATGGCCGCCCCCGCCACCACCGGGCTCAGCAGGCCGAAGGCCGCCAGCGGTATGCCCGCCACGTTGTAGACAAAGGCCCAGAACAGGTTTTGCCGGATCTTGGCCACGGTGCGGCCGGCAATATCCAGCGCCGCGCCCACCAGCGCCAGGTCGGGCCGCATCAGGGTGATGCCGGCGGCGTGCATGGCCACGTCGGTGCCGCTGCCCATGGCAATGCCCACATCGGCCGCCGCCAGCGCCGGCGCATCGTTGACGCCGTCGCCCACCATGGCCACCACATGGCCGCCGGCCTGCAGGCCGCGCACCGCGTCCACCTTGCCGGCCGGCAGTACCTCGGCCTGCACCTCGGACGGCCGCAGGCCCAGGCGCTCGCCCATGGCCAGCGCCGCGCCCCGGTTGTCGCCCGACACCAGCGCCAGCCGCAGCGGCCGCGCGCGCAGGGCGGCCAGGGCTTCGCGCGCACCGACGCGCGGTGTGTCGGCAAAGGCCAGCAGGGCCAGCAGTTGGTCGCCTTCGGCCAGCGCCGACAGCGTGGCGCCGCCTTGCTGCAGATCAGCCACGCGGGCGGCCTGCGCGCCCAGGTCCACGCCCAGCTCCTCCATCCAGCGCAGGCTGCCCAGGCGCAGGCGCCGGCCGTCCACCAGGCCTTCGATGCCGCGTCCTGGCACGGCTTGCAGATCCTGCGCGGGTTGCACCTCAATGGCACGCTCAGCCGCTGCTGCCAACACCGCCCGTGCGAGTGGATGCTCGCTTCCTGCCTGCAGGGCAGCCGCCAGCCGCAGTGCAGAACCCTCTTCACAAGCTGTGGATAAGTCCAACGCGGTGAGGCGTGGCCGGCCCAGGGTCAGGGTGCCGGTCTTGTCGAAGGCCACGGTGTCCACGCGCTGCGCGCGCTCCAGCGCCTCGGCGTCACGGATCAGAATGCCGTGGCGCGCCGCCACGCCGGTGCCGGCCATGATGGCTGCCGGCGTCGCCAGGCCCAGCGCGCAGGGGCAGGCAATCACCAGCACCGCCACTGCGTGCACCAGCGCCACTTCCGCGCCCTGCCCGGCCAGCATCCAGCCAAGGGCGGTGAGCACGGCAATCACCAGCACCACCGGCACGAAGACGGCGGCCACCTTGTCCACCGTGCGCTGGATCGGGGCCTTGGCGGCCTGGGCGTCTTCCACCAGCCGGATGATGCGGGCCAGCACGGTCTCGGCGCCGGCGGTCGAGACCTCCATCACCAGCCGGCCGTCGCCGTTGACTGCGCCGCCAGTGAGCGTGTCGCCCTCGGACTTATCCACAGGCAGCGGCTCGCCGGTGAGCATGGATTCGTCGGCCTGCGAACGGCCCTCCAGCACGCGGCCGTCGGCCGGGATGCGCTCGCCCGGGCGCACCGCCAGCCGGTCGCCCACCAGCAGCTCGGCCACCGGCAGCTCGATTTCCCGGCCGTTGCGCAGCACATGCGCCGTCTCTGGCCGCAGCGCCTGCAGCGCGCGGATGGCCGAGGTGGTCTGGTGCTTGGCGCGCGACTCCAGCCATTTGCCCAGCAGCACCAGGGTGATGACCACGGCCGAGGCCTCGAAGTACAGATGCGGCATCTCCCCCGGCGCGGCGCGCCACCACAGCCAGAGCGACAACCCAAACGCCGCCGAGGTGCCCAGCGCCACCAACAAATCCATATTGCCGGCGCCCGCTTTGGCCGCATGCCAGCCGGCGCGGTAAAAGCGCGCACCCAGCCAGAACTGCACCGGCGCGGCCAGCAGCAACTGCGCCCAGGCCGGCAGCATCCAGTGCAGGCCGGCCCATTCGGCAAACATCGGCAGCAAGAGCGGCGCCGACAGCACAAAGCCCAGCGCCACCGGGCCAAAGCCGGCCCAGGGCGAGGCGTTTTCCACCGCCTGCGCCTGCTCAGGTGTGCGCGGCTCGTAGCCGGCATCGCGCACGGCGCGGCGCAGGCGCGCCTGCCACTGCGCGGCGTCCATGCCGCCGCCCTGCACCGTGACGCGGGCCGATTCGGTCGCCAGGTTGACGGCGGCGGCCTCCACGCCCGGCACGGCTTTCAGCGCCCGCTCGACACGCGCCACACAAGAGGCGCAGGTCATGCCGCCCACGGAAATATCGGCCGAGAGGGTGTTGCTTGCAGTGTTCATAAGGCGAGCCTAAAGCCTCACACCATGGCAAGGTCAAGCGCTTGACCTTGCCACCGTGGCAGGGTTCAAACTCGCAGCTACCCCATTCAAACCAAGGAGTCTTCCCATGAGCCAACAATTCCAGGTCGAAGGCATGAGCTGCGGCCACTGCTCGCAAGCCGTGCAAAACGCCGTGCAGGCCGCTGACCCGCAAGCCCAGGTCAAGGTTGACCTGCCCACCGGCCATGTCGATGTTGTAAGCACACACTCACGTGAAAGCCTGCGCCTGGCCATCGAGGGTGCGGGCTACAAGGCATCGTGAGCACGGCTGCCGCGGTCCCGGAAGCCGGCGCCACTATAGGCGCCGCGGCCCGGCGCTCGGGCGTGTCGGCACGCATGGTGCGCCACTACGAGGCGCTGGGCCTGCTGCCGCCGGTAGCCCGCACCGACAGCGGCTACCGCCTGTACGGCGAGCCCGAGGTGCACACCCTGCGCTTCATCAAGCGCGCCCGCGACCTGGGCTTTTCCATGGCCGAGATCGGCGAGCTGGTCGGCCTCTGGCACGACCGCAGCCGCGCCAGCGCCCAGGTCAAGCGCATCGCCCAGGCGCACATCAGCGACCTGGCCCGCCGCATCGCCGACATGCAGGCCATGCAGCGCACGCTGGAAGGCCTGGTGTCCTGCTGCCACGGCGACAGCCGGCCGGACTGCCCGATCCTGGACGACCTGGCGGGCGCCGCCCCCCGATAGACGCGCCGGCTGGTTACAGTCCCGGCATGGACCCCGGCGCGCTTGAATACTTCCACCTGGTCGCCCACAGCGGCAGCATTTCGCGGGCGGCCGGCGTGCTGGGCATGGAGCCGTCCACGCTGACCCGCCACATCGGCCGGCTGGAAGAAGAAGCCGGCGTGAAGCTGTTCCACCGCAGCGGCCGCGGCATGGTGCTGACGGATGCCGGCGCGCTGCTGCTGCCCGAGGCGCAAAAGCTGGTCGATGCGCTGCAGCACACGCGCCGCGTGGCGGCCGACCTGGCCGCCGGCGGCCCTTCGCAGATCGTGCTGGCGGCCCAACCGACCATTGCCCAGGTCAGCTTTGGGGCGCTGGGCCATGCGCTCAAGGCGCGCTTCCCGCGCGCCCGCATCCGGCTGGCCGAGGGCTTGGGCCACCAACTGGTGGACTGGCTGCAAGAGGGCAAGATCGACGTCGCCCTGCTCTACGTGCCGACCCAGTCGCGCATCGTCGACCACGACCTGCTGCTGCAAGAGCCGCTGCACTGCGTGCTGCCCCCCGGCCACAAGCGGCCGGTGGAACCGCTGCCCATTGCCGCGCTGCTGGACCTGCCGCTGGTGCTGCCCAGCACGCCGCACGGCCTGCGCGGCCTGGCCGAGAGCTGGGCGCAGCGCCACGGCAAGCGCCTGAACCTCGCCTTGGAATGCGACGGCTCCACCTTCATGACGCGCCGCCTGGTCCAGGCCGGCCATGGCTGCACCCTGCTGCCGCTGGCCGCCGTGCAGGAAGAGGTAGAGCGCGGCCTGCTGCAAGCCGTGCGCCTGGAAGGCGACGAGGCGCTGCGCACGGTGGCCGTGGCCACCGCCCTCAACCGGCCGCCCGCCAACGGCCTGTGGGAGACAACCCAGCTGCTGCGCCAGGTGATTGCCACGCTGGTGGCCGGCGGCCATTGGCCCGGCGTCAGCCGCATGGCTGGCTGAGCCCAGCGCTTTCGGCAAGTCTGCACTGCGGGAATGGCGGTGCGCAAAGCCGTGGCGCTTCCTAGACTGCGGCTTCCATCGTCAGGACCCGCACCATGCTCCAGGAACCCGAACTCCGCGCCGCCGCCCCCGGCCACACCTCCACCAAAGCCCGTACGGCCGGCCAGGTGCTGGTCGATTCGCTGCGCCTGCACGGTGTAGACCGCGTCTTTTGCGTGCCGGGCGAAAGCTACCTGGCCGTGCTCGATGCGCTGCACGACGTGCAGGACAGCATCCAGCTGGTGGTGGCCAAGCACGAAGGCGGCGCGGCCAACATGGCCGAGGCCGACGGCAAGCTCACCGGCCGCCCCGGCATCTGCATGGTGACGCGCGGCCCGGGTGCCACGCACGCCAGCATCGGCGTGCACACGGCGCAGCAAGACTCCACGCCCATGGTCCTGTTCGTGGGCCAGATCGCGCGCGGCCATGTCGGGCGCGAAGCCTTCCAGGAGGTCGACTACCACGCCATGTTCGGCAAGCTGGCCAAGTGGGTGGTGGAGGTGACCGACGCCTCGCGCATGGCCGAGATCGTGGCGCGCGCCTTTCACACCGCCGTCTCTGGCCGGCCCGGCCCGGTGGTGGTGTCCCTGCCCGAAGACATGCTGACCGAAGCCAGCAGCGTGCCGGCCTTTGTCTCTGCCCCGCTGGCGCCGGCGCTGCCCGCGCCCCAGGCGCTGCAGCAGATCGCCACGATGCTGGCCGCCGCCCAGCGCCCGCTGGTGGTGGTGGGCGGCAGCGCCTGGTCGCCAGAGGCGTCGGCCTCGCTGGCCGCCTTTGCCAGCGCCTGGAAGCTGCCGGTGGCCTGCTCCTTCCGCCGCCAGGACGCGCTGGACAACCGTCATCCGCAATACGTGGGCCACCTGGCGCTGGGCCTAAACCCGGCCCTGCGGCAGATGGTGGCCGAGGCCGACCTGATCCTGGCCCTGGGCACGCGCCTGGGCGACATCGCCACCGACGGCTACAGCCTGCTGCGGCCGCCAGTGCCGCAGCAAACGCTGATCCATGTGCATGTGGACGCCGCCGAGATCGGCCGCGTGTACCGCCCAACGCTGGGCGTGCAGGCCGACACCGCGCCCACGGCCGCGGCCCTGGCCGCCCTGCCCGCGCCGCCCCAGCGCCCCTGGGCCGACTGGGCGCGCGCCGCGCGTCAGACCCACGAGGCCTTCAGCCTGCCGCCGCAGCGCGCGCCCGAAGCCAGCGGCGTGGACATGGGCCTGGCCATGCAGCACCTGGGCCAGGTGCTGCCCGAGGACAGCATCCTCACCAACGGCGCCGGCAACTACTCGGTCTGGCTGCACCGCTTCTACCCCTACCGGCAGGCGCGCACCGAGCTCGCGCCCACCTGCGGCGCCATGGGCTACGGCCTGCCCGCCGCCGTGGCCGCGTCGCTGCGGCATCCCGGGCGCAGCGTGGTCTGCGTGGCGGGCGACGGCTGCTTCCTGATGTACCCGCAAGAGCTGGCCACCGCCGCAGAGTACGGCGGCAGCTTCATCGTGCTGGTGGTGAACAACGGCATGTACGGCACCATCCGCATGCACCAGGAGAACCACTACCCCGACCGCATCAGCGGCACGCGGCTGCAAGGGCCTGACTACGTGGCGCTGGCGCGGGCCTTTGGCGCGCATGCGGAGCGCGTCGCCGCCACCGCCGACTTTGCCCCGGCCCTGGAGCGGGCGCGCGCAGCCGGCGGCCTGGCCTTGCTGGAGCTGGTCACCGACCCACGGCAGATCACGCCCACCAAGCGTTTGGCATGAAAAGTGGCTTCAGCCCAGGCGCAGCCTTGGCATGTAGCTATCAATTTCAAAGCAAAAGCCATCATCACTATCAATTAGATAGCTAATAGCCCAGGCCCCGCCTGGGCTAGAGGCATATTTTGCTTAAATTTCTGGCGCCGCCGCCGTGGCACTGGCCTGCTCGCGCGTGAGCTGGACCGAGAAGGTGTAGCGGTCTGCCGGGTGCACGGTAATGCTCAGGTCGATCAATTGGCCCGCGCCGTCCAGGTAGCGGCGCACGATGCGCAGGGCCGGCGCGCCGGCCGGCGCCTGCAGCGCCTCGGCCAGCTCGGGCGGCACCAGCGCGCCTTGCACGTCTTGCCGCACCTGCGCCACGCGGCGGCCGTAGTGCGCCTCCAGCAGGGTGGACACCAGCATGTCGGGCGCCGCCTCTATGCGCGCGGGCAGGTCGGACACATCGCCCTGCTCGGCGTCCACATACACATCCGTCCAGCCCATGGGCAGGCCCGAGGGCGAGCCGTCCATGCGCACAAAGGACACGCGCAGCCAGCGCGAGCCCGGGGCGCAGCCCAGTTGCCCAGCCAACGCCCGGTCGGCCACCACCGTGGCCGTGCCGCGCAGCACTCGGGTGTGGGTGGCGCCGAAATGCACCAGGTCTTCCAGCGAGGTCAGTGACTGCCGGTAGTGGCCCGTGGGCGTGGCCGCCTCCACCCGCGTGCCGGCCTTGCGCCGGCGCGACACCAGGCCGAGCTGCTGCAGCTCGGTGATCGCCGCGCGAATGGTGTGGCGGCTCACGCCCAGTGATTCGGCCAGGTCCACCTCCTTCGGCAGCACCGTGCCCACCGGCATCTCGCCCGAGGCCATGCGGGCCGCCAGGTCGCGCGCGATCTGGGCGTAACGGGTATCGGCCATCAGCACGCCCCCCGTGGAAACCCCAGGGAACATTCAAGTCCGGTCATATTAAATTCCAATATTAAGTACGGACCTAATACCGGGTTCACCTTGTTTTCGTAGCTGCCCATGTCCTCTGCCTTCTCCGCCAGTACCGTTGTCGACTCGATTCTCTTCCGCGATGCCTTTGGCACCGCGGGCATGCGCGCCATCTTCTCCGACCACGCGCTGATCCAGCGCTATATCGACGCCGAGGTGGCCTTGGCCAAGGCCGAGGCGCGCTGCGGCGTGATCCCGGCCGAGGCCGCCGAGGTGATCGCCCGCGAGTCGCGCATCGAGCGCATCGACTTCGACCACATGCGCGAGGAAACCGACATCGTCGGCTACCCCATCCTGCCGCTGGTGCACCAGTTGGTCGCCATCTGTGGCGAGGCCGGCCGCTATGTGCACTGGGGCGCCACCACGCAAGACATCATGGATACGGCCGTCGCCCTGCAGGTGCGCGACGCACTCGACAGCATCGACGCCGACATCCGTGCGCTGCGCGCCATCCTGGCCGGCCTGGCCCAGAAGTACCGCGACACGCCCATGGCCGGCCGCACCCATCTGCAGCAGGCGCTGCCGGTGACCTTCGGCTACAAGGCCGCGATCTGGCTGGCCATGTTCGACCGCCACCAGCAGCGCCTGGCCGAGCTGCGCCCGCGCGTGGCGGTGCTTGAATTTGCCGGTGCCGCCGGCACGCTGGCTTCGCTGGGCGACAAAGGCTTTGCCGTGCAAGCCGCCATGGCCGAAGAACTGGGCCTGGGCGTGCCCGCCACCACCTGGCATGTGGCGCGCGACGGCTTTGCCGAAGCCGTGAACCTGCTGGCGCTCATCACCGGCTCGCTCGGCAAGATCGCGCTGGACATCATGATCATGGCGTCCACCGAGTTCGCCGAGGTGTATGAGCCCTTCGTCAAGGGCCGTGGTGCCAGCAGCACCATGCCGCAAAAGCGCAACCCCATCTCCAGCGAGCTGATGCTGGCGGCCTCCAAGGCCGTGCGCCAGCACGCCGGCCTGATGGTCGACGCCATGGTGCAGGACTTCGAGCGCGCCACCGGCCCCTGGCATGCCGAGTGGATCGCCATCCCCGAGAGCTTCATCCTCAGCGCCGGCGCGCTGCACCAGGCCAGGTTCGCCCTGGGCGGGCTGATCGTGGACGAGGCGCGCATGGCGCACAACCTCGGCATCACCAAGGGCCTGATCGTGGCCGAGGCCGTGATGATGGGCCTGGCCCCCTTCACCGGCCGCCAGCAGGCGCACGACATCGTCTACGACGCCTGCCGCACCGTGAACGAGCACGGCGGCACCCTGGCCGAGGCGCTGGCCGCCCTGCCCGCCGTCACCACGCACTTCGACCGCGCCGCCATCAACCGCCTGACCGACCCCGCCAACTACCTGGGCCTGGCGCCGCAAATGGTGGACCGCGCGCTGCAGCTGTCGGCGCAGATCTGATCCCGCTCAACACCTCGTAGAGGAGACATCGCTTGAAAGCACTGAAGAAAACCGCCACCGCCCTGGCCCTGGCCGCCGGCGCACTCACCCTGCACGCCACGGCACAGGCCCAGGCCTGGCCGGCGCGGCCCATCACCTGGATCGTGCCCTTTGCCGCCGGCGGCCCCACCGACGCGCTGGCGCGCGACATCGCCGACCGCACCGGCAAACAGCTGGGCCAGACCATCCTGATCGACAACGCCGCCGGCGCCGGCGGCACCATTGGCTCGGCCAAGGCGGCGCGCGCCGCGCCCGATGGCTATACCTTCCTGGTCGGCCACATGGGCTACATGGGCGCCGCGCCCGCGCTCTACAAAAAGCTCAGCTACGACCCGGTGAAGGACTTCGAGGCGGTGTTCCGCTTCCCCGACACGCCGCTGGTGCTGCTGGTGCCCACCAATTCGCCCTACAAGAACGCGGAAGAACTGGTGGCCTTCGGCAAGAAGAACCCGGGCCGCCTCAATTTCAGCAACGCGGGCGTGGGCTCGACCTCGCACCTGGTCGCGGCCTTGTTCGCCAGCAAGGCTGGTATGCAGATCACCTCCGTCGCCTACAAGGGCGCGGCCCCGGCCATGAACGACCTGATCGCCGGCCAGGTCGACGCCATGTTCGACCAGACCAACACCGCCCTGCCGCAGATCGGCCCACGCCTGAAAGCCATAGGCCTGACATCGGACAAGGAAATGGCGCAGTTCCCCGGCGTGCCCGCGCTCGGTGCCAAGGTGGTGCCGGGCTTCGAGACCGCCACCTGGTATGGCATCTACGCACCGCGCAACACGCCCAAGGACGTGGTCGAGAAGATGCACCAGGCCTACCTCAAGGCGCTGGACGACAAGGCCTGGACGCAGAAGATGGCGGCCCAGGGCATACGCCTGCTGCCGGTGGCCGACTACGCGCCCGCCGCCTTCGCCCGGCACACCGCGGCCGAAGTCGAGCGCTGGAAGAAGGTCGCGGCCGAGGCCAACATCAGCGTCGAATGAGCGCCACCCGCACCGAGCACGACGCCTTCGGCCCGGTCCAGATCCCCGCCGGCCGCTACTGGGGGGCGCAGACCCAGCGCGCGCTGGAGGTGTTCGACATCGGCGAAGAGCGCTTCCCGGCGCGGCTGCTGCACGCCTTCGGGCTGCAGAAGATCGCCGCCGCGCGCGCCAACCTGCGCTGCGGCACGCTTGATGCGGCGCTGGCCCAGGCCATCATCAACGCCGCCACCGAGCTGCGCGCAGGCCGCTTCGATGCCGACTTCCCGCTCACCATCTGGCAGACCGGCTCCGGCACCCAGACCAACATGAACGCCAACGAGGTCATTGCCAACCGCGCCAACGAGCTGCTGGGCCAGCCGCTGGGCAGCAAGCGGCCGGTGCACCCGAACGACCACGTCAACGCCTCGCAGTCGTCCAACGACAGCTTTCCCACGGTGATGCACATCGCCACCGCGCAAGAGCTGCACGAGCGCCTGCTGCCCGCGCTGGCGCTGCTGCGCGATCGCCTGCAAGAGCGCGCCCAGGCCTTTGCCGGCGTGCTCAAGGTCGCGCGCACCCACCTGATGGACGCCGTGCCCATGACCATGGGCCAGGCCTTCGACACCTTCGCCCGGCAGGCCGCGCTGGGACGCGAACGGCTGCTGGGCACGCTGCCGCGCCTGCTGGTGTTGCCCCAGGGCGGCACCGCGGCCGGCACCGGGATCAACGCGCCGCCGGGCTTCGATGTGGCCTTCTGCGAAGAGGCCAGCGTACTTGCCGGCCTGGCCTTTGTGCCCAACCCCAGCAAGTTCGAAGGCATGGGCGTGCACGACGCGCTGGTGGAGGTATCGGGCGCGCTCAACACCGTCGCCAGCTCATTGCTGAAGATCGCCAACGACATCCGCCTGCTGGGCTCGGGCCCGCGCTGCGGCCTGGGCGAATTGCGCCTGCCGGACGACGGCCTGACCTCATCCATCATGCCCGGCAAGCGCAACCCGACCATCGCCGAAGTGCTGGCACAGGCCTGCCTGCAGGTCATGGGCAACCACAGCACCATCACCCTGGCCAATGCCTCCGGCAACTTCGAACTCAACGTCGCCAAGCCGGTGCTGATCCACAACCTGCTGCAGTCGATCCGCGTGCTGGCCGATGCGGCCCGCGTCTTCGCCGAGCGCCTGGTGAAAGACCTGGAGCTGGACCACGCGCGCCTGGCCGCCAACGTCGAGCAGGCGCTGCTGGCGGTCACCGCGCTCAACCCGGTGCTGGGCTACGACCGCGTGGCACAGATCACCCGCAGCGCGCTGGAGCGCGGCACTAGCCCGCGCGCCGCGGCCCTGGCGCTGGGGCTCATCAGTGCCGAGGACTACGACCGCTTGGTGGACCCGGCCGCCATGGCTGCGCCGCATAGCTGACCGCCACAATGGGCGGCCCATGATCGCCCACTACGCCGACCACTTCGTGCTGCCGCTGCCGGCCGGCCACCGCTTCCCCATGGCCAAGTACGCGGCGCTGCGCGACCGGCTGCTGGCACAGTTCCCGGATATCCGCCTGCGCGAGGCGCCACCGGCCACCGACGGCGAGCTGGCCCTGGCGCACACGCCCAGCTACATCGCGGCGGTGGCGCAAGGCCTGCTGACGGCAGAGCAGCAGAAAGCCATCGGCTTTCCGTGGTCGCCGGCCATGGCCGAGCGCGCGCGGCGCTCAGTGGGCGGCACCATCGCCGCGCTGCGCACCGCGCTGGCGGACGGCCTCTCGGCCAACCTGGCCGGCGGCACCCACCATGCCAGCGCCGACGGCGGCAGCGGCTTCTGCGTGTTCAACGACGTGGCGGTAGCCGCGCGCGTAGTGCAGGCCGAGTGGGGACGCCGCACGCGCCGCGCCTGCCAGGTCGCCATCATCGACCTCGACGTACACCAGGGCGACGGCACGGCGCGCATCTTCCGGCGCGACCCGACCGTGTTCACGCTGTCGCTGCATGCCGAGCGCAACTTCCCCTTCGAGAAGCCGCCCGGCGACCTCGACGTGGGCCTGCCCGATGGCTGCGGCGACGCCGACTACCTGGCCGCGCTGGACCGCGCCCTGGCGCTGCTGGACGAACACTTCGCCGCCGACCTGGTGCTCTACCTGGCCGGCGCCGACCCGCACGAGGGCGACCGCCTGGGCCGGCTCAAGCTCAGCGACGCCGGCATGCAGGCGCGCGACCGCCGCGTATTCGACTGGGCCGGCCAGCGCCGGCTGCCGCTGGCCTTTGTCATGGCCGGCGGCTACGGCCGCGACATGGACACCACGCTGCGGGTGCAGACCGCCACCTACGGCGTGGCGCTGGAGGCCTACCGGCGCTGGCATGCCGAGGGTCGCCCCTAGCTGGTGCAAGGCGGTCCATAGGCGTCAAATGGCTCCATCCCCACCACCCACGGTGACGCCATGAAAACCCTGACTGACCAGCTCACGCAGTACGCCGCCTACCACCGCGACCGCCGCAACGTCGCCACGCATTTCGCCGGTATTCCCATGATCGTCGTCGCCGTGGCCATCCTGCTGGCCCGGCCCCGGCTTGAACTGCTGGGCGTCACCGTGTCGCCGGCCACGCTGGCGGTGCTGCTGTCGGCCATCTACTACCTGCGGCTGGATCTGCGCCTGGGCGCGGCCATGGCCGTGCTGCTGGCCGCTGCACTGGTGCTGGCGCAGACGCTGGCGGGCGCATCCACCACCGTCTGGCTCGCCAGCGGCATCGGCCTGTTCGTCGTCGGCTGGGTGCTGCAGTTCATCGGCCACTGGTTCGAGGGCCGCAAGCCGGCCTTCGTCGACGACATCATGGGCCTGATCATTGGCCCGCTGTTCGTCGCGGCCGAGGCCGGCTTTGCCTTTGGCTGGCGGCTGGAGCTGCAGCAGGCGATAGAGGCGCGCCTGCCACCCACTCCCAGCGCCATGCAGCACACGCAGCGCTCGGCCCATTCCTGATGGCGAGCCCGATCTTTCCCGGCCCGGTGCTGGTCATGGGCGCCGGCAATATCGGCTGCTTTCTGGGTGGCCAGTTGGCCGCTGCTGGCGCGCAAGTGAGCTTTGTCGTGCGCCCGCGTGTGCACACGGCGCTGGTGCAGCGCGGCCTCACGCTCACCGATCTCGACGGCTCACACCAACACTTGCCCGCATCGACCCTGCGGCTGCTGCCAAGCGTGCCGCATGGCGAGGCCTTCTCGTTGGTACTGCTCACGGTCAAGAGCGGCGCCACCGCCACAGCGGCAGCAGAACTGGCCGCATCGCTCGCACCCGGCACCCTGGTGCTATCACTGCAAAACGGTGTCGACAACGCCGCCATCGCGCAAGCTGCTGCGCCTGGCCTGCGCGTGCTGCCGGGCATGGTCCCCTACAACGTCGCAGAAGAAGGCCCAGGCCGCTACCACCGCGGCACCACCGGCCGGCTCGCCGCGCAAGACGATGCCGCGCTGCAGCCCTGGCTGCCCGGCTTCGCCCACGCCGGCCTGCCGCTGGAGCTGCACACCGACCTGCGGCCAGTGCTGTGGGGCAAGCTGCTGCTCAACCTCAACAACCCGGTCAATGCGCTGTCGGGTCTGCCGCTGCGCGACGAGCTGCTGGACCGCGGCTACCGCCGCTGCCTGGCCGGCCTGATGGAAGAAACGCTGAGCGTGCTGGCCCGCGCGGGCCTGCAGCCGGCGCCGGTATCGCCCGTGCCGCCGCGCTGGCTGCCGGCCTTGCTGCGCCTGCCCACGCCGCTGTTCCGCCTGCTGGCCGCGCGCATGCTGCGCATAGACGCCCGCGCCCGCTCCAGCATGGCCGACGACCTGCGCCTGGGCCGCACCAGCGAGATCGACGCACTATGCGGCGCCGTGGTCCGGCTGGCCCAGGCGCACGGCCTGGCGGCGCCGCGCAACCAGCACATGGTGGAGCTGATGCAACACCAGACCGAGCGGCCCCGGCCCATGCCATCGGCGCGGCTGCAGGCGGTGCTGGCCGGGTCTTAAGAGCATCTCTTTCAAGGTCTTGTCATGTATTTGGTAGTTCTTGTGACTTGCTGAGTTCCGGAGCCGGGACTCGCCCCGGCGGGGGCAACCAACAACCGAACAGCCGGCCCCCAGCGAGGGAGGGAGTAGTACCGGGGCCGAGCGTAGCGATGGCCCGACTGGCGGTCCCGGGTCCCCTCTGTGGCGTCGAGGAGCGGAGGAGTCGGCAGGTTGCCCGTAGCGCAGCGGAGGGACGGCGAGGACTGTTTGAGCGAAGCGAGTTCCGCAGCCACCTGCCGACTCTGAGCACCGGAGAGCAGTCCGCGCAGCGGACCGCCACAGTGGGGTCGCCTTTTCTTCGGTTACCTTCTTTTGGCGAAGCAAAAGAAGGTGACTGCGCCGCCGGGCGCACATCCCGGCACCCGCCGCCTGCAAGGCACACAGCGCAGGGATACCTCGAAGACCTTGAAAGGGCTGGGTCCTAAAACGGCCGCGGCGCCGCCGCCGGGTCCACCGGCGCCCGCGCCATCCACGCAATCAGCGAAGAGCGCATCGCCTCTTCCACCGACATCTCTATCGGCGTCACCCAGGATGCAGGCACAAACACGGTATAGCCGCCGATGTTGTAGCCCATGGGCAGATACACCGCCACCCGGTCGCCGGGCAGGAAGCCCTCTGGCAAGCCCTGCATGCCGCGCCGCGTGACCAGGCCCACCAGCTCCACCTCTTGCCCGGGCCGGCGCAGCAGCACCACTTGTTGCGCCTTTTGCTGGTTGCCCGCAGGGGTGAAGTAGTCGGCAAAGCTCTTCAGCGAAGAGTAGATGCTCTTGACCACCGGGATGTTGGTGAAGGGCAGCTCCACGAACCACAGCAGCCGCCGCACGTGCGCCACCGACACCAGGTAGCCCACGCCCACGATGAAGGCCACCGCGATCACCAGGCCCATGCCCGGTACGTGAAAGTCGCCAAACACCGGCCGCAGCACCGCCAGCGCCGTGGCCTCGACCCAGGCCAGGAACATGAACAAGAGGTAGAGCGTGAGCACCACCGGCAGCACGGTGATCAGGCCGCGCAGGAAGTATTGGGTCAGTCGTTTCATGGCAGGGACCTTCTGGGCATTGCCCTGTTGCGGCAGCATGGTAGCGCCCCCTGCCGCGCAGCATGTAGCGCAAAGTTCTGCGGCCGCGCCAATGCGAACGGCACCATGAAAAAAGCCCCGGCGGATGCTCGGGGCTTGTCTGTCCGCGCAGTGCAGATGGTCAGAACACCATGTCCTTGTCGACGTCGGTGGCCTTGCGGCGGGCCAGCGCCAGGTTGGACTTGGCCTTGTCCAGCACGAAGTAGATGAACACGCCGTCGCGGCGCGAGGACGGGCGAATGATGTGGTACTGCTTGCCCAGCGTGATCAGGATGTCCTCGATCACGTCGTTCAGGCCCAAAGCCTTCATCGTCTTCATCTTGGCGCGCACCACGTCCGTGTTGCCGGCGGCCGCCACTTCCATGTCCACGCCGGCGCCAGCGGAGCCCAGCATCATGCCGCTGGTGGAGTCCACCACGGCGGCGCACAGCGCGCCGTCGACCGCCAACAGCTCTTCGAGTGTTTGTTTGATGGTTGCCATTTCTTCCTTCTCTCGTTTCTCAGGTACGCAGGCTCCATGGGCCTGCGCGATAGGAGACTTGCGTCCCGAAAATCAAGGCGCCGACGGCGCCGCCAGCTGTTGCGACAGGGCACGCACCTGCTTCTGCGCCGACACCCAGTCGGTCTGGCGCAGCTCCCCCACGCAGATCACCAGCAACGGGGGGCTGGCCTGGCACGGCATCACGGCCAGCGCACCGCGCACGTGGTACATCACGGCGGCACTCAGCGGGCCCAGCGCGGCAAAGTGGGCTTGCAGGCGATGGTGCATGCGCCAGTAGTCCACGGCGGCCTCCCACAGGGCTTCTTCACCTTCGCCGTGGTGCAACAGCACCAGCCCGCTCTCGGACTCCACCAGCGCGCATCCACGAATGCCTGCCAATGTCACCAGGCGCTCCAGGGCCGACCGCAATGCGGCCTGCTTCATGCCGCGTCCGCAAAGCGCCGGGCGGCCTCGCTCACCTGCAGGCGCACCATGCCCAGCAACGCGCTGCGGTCGGTGACCACGGTCATCACCAGGTCGCCGCCAAACACCGGAATGGCGCGCGCCACCACGTAGCCGCCGCTGGATTCCAGCACCACGCCCTGCGTGTCGCCGATGTCGCAGCTGCGGCCAAGTTCGCAGGACAGCGCCACCAGGGAGCTGGTCATGGCCGCCACACGCGACGCGTCCAGATTGCGGCGGCAGGCGCGCGCCACATCGAAGCCGTCGATGGTGGCGAAGTGCACGGAGAACGCGCCGTCGAGCGAAGAGACGATCTCGTCAGCCAGCGACTGGGCCAGCGAGTAGCGGGGATGGGAAATTGTCATGAAGCGTGAGAAAAAACAGTCCGCAGGGTCAGCCCGCACTGTCGACCAAATTGAGCAAGGCGTCGACGAGCAACAGCACGTCGTCACGCTGGCGCACGTCCACCGCCAGCACCGGGCACACCAGCCCCCGTGCGGCCAATGCCTGCGCGTAGTCGTCGAGCGAGGGCAGCGGGTGTGCGTCGGTACGGCCCACGCCCAGCACCAGCGCGGTGCTTGCATCGGGTGCCAGCACGTCGAGGTAGGTGGCCATGTCGGCCAGCGGATCGGCGGCGGAGTTGTCGGCGAGGTAGACCACGCCCAGCGCGTTCTGCGCCAGCACGCGCCACATGAAGTCGAAGCGCGCCTGGCCGGGCGTGCCGAAGAGCCGCACGCGGTCACCCTCGCCCAGGTCGATTTCGCCAAAGTCCATGCCGACGGTGGTCATCTCCTTGTGCAAGGTCGGGTCGCTGTTGCGCACATCGGTCACCACCGGTGCCACGTCGCTGATGACGCCGATGGCGGTGGTCTTGCCCGCGCCTGGCGGGCCGCTGAAAAGAATCTTGTACTCAGCCACGCGGGCCTCCTGCAATGCCCAGCCGCGCGCGCAAGCGCTGCACCAGCCCGCTGCGCACTGGCGTTACCGCCGCGCCCGAAGGCTCTACCGTGCCAGGCCGCGCGGCCTGGGCAAGGTTGGCCACGGGCTCGCCACCGGGGTTCTCGACGATGCCCAGCGCCTGCATTGAATCGACGAAGTCCACGCAACGCTCCATGGGCACGTTGCTCATCAGGCTCAGGCGCGAGAGCGTGACCGGGCGCGACATGAAGCTCGCCAGCCGCGGGTAGTACTTGTGCTCCATCAGGGCCAGCGCCGGAGGCCAGCGCTTGAGGCGCAGCTCCACCTGCTGGGCGACGCGGTTGCCGGCCGCAGCCGGCGCCCGGGGCACCAACGCATTGCCCAGCATCTGCTCGACCTGGCCCAGTGCAACGACGAAATCCTCCATCTGCAACGGCAGCGGCAACACCGCGTCGGGCAGGCCTGATCCGGGGCAGCCCAGCAGCAGCGACTGCACAGCCACGCTACCGCCGACAGGGGCACGCAGCACGGCGTCGGCCTGGCCGTCCTCCACGCAGTGCCAATTCGCGGTAAAGCGCGCATCGGCAATCACGAGGAAGGTATTGATCTGCGCAGCCATGCGTGGAGCAAGGCCGGTACAGCGCAGGAGGTAGTTGGATCGTGTGGCGCCGGTTTTCATGAAAAGCTCGTCGGCGCCATGACAGTGGTTGTATCAGTACGCCCTGGCGAGCAAACCGTCCGCGCCCACCTCTGGTCCGCGGCACGCCGTCGGCCCCCCGAGGCGATCGGCCGATTTTAAGGACTTTTGCCTGAGCGACAGTGCCCGCACGCGCCCATGGGCGCCGCCCCGCCTCAAGTGTCCCCGTTACGCAACGGCGCGCCGGGCGGGCCCGAATAGGCCGCCTCCAGCATCCGGCGGCGCACCGACTCGGCGCATACGCCGCCCATTGCGCACCATGCGGCAGCTTTTTTGTACGCAATTTGTGCCAGTTATTCCATACAACCATGGCATGCCTTTTGCGATCAGGGCGCGGCATGGATGCATCTTCCGCCCCGTCCTCTCCCGGCTTCGCAGTCGAACTGGTCGCGCTGAGCAAGCGCTATGACGGCGGCAGCGTGGCGGTGGACAGCATCAACCTGCGCATCGCGGCCGGCAGCTACTGCTGCCTGCTCGGGCCCTCGGGCTGCGGCAAGAGCACCACGCTGCGCATGGTGGCCGGGCATGAGTCGGTGAGCAGCGGCGACATCCTGCTGTTCAACCGCAACATCACTGACCTGCCAGCAGCCGAGCGCGGCACGGCCATGATGTTCCAGAGCTTCGCGCTGTTCCCACACCTGTCCGCGCTCGACAACGTGGCCTTCAGCCTGAAGATGAAGGGCGTGGGCAAGAGCGAGCGCCACGCCAAGGCGCGCGACCTGCTGGAGCGCGTGTCCCTGGGCCACCTGGCGCAGCGCAAGCCCGGCGAACTGTCGGGTGGCCAGCAGCAACGCGTGGCGCTGGCGCGCGCCCTCATGACCAGCCCCAAGGTGCTGCTGCTGGACGAGCCGCTGTCCGCGCTCGACCCCTTCCTGCGCGTGCAGATGCGCGCCGAGCTGCGCCGCTGGCAGAAGGAGCTGGGCCTGACCTTCATCCACGTCACCCACAGCCAGGAAGAGGCCATGGCCCTGGCCGACACCATGGTGGTGATGAACCAGGGCGTGATCGAGCAGGTTGGCTCGCCGCACGAGATCTACAACCGCCCGGTCAACGAGTTTGTGGCGCGCTTCATGGGCGGCCACAACGTGCTGCACACGGCAGAAGGCCCCGTGGCCGTGCGCAATGACCGCATCCGCCTGTCCCCAGCCGGCACTGCGCCCAGCGGCCTCGCCGCCCAGGTGACCGATGTCGAATACCAAGGCAGCTACGTGCTGATCGGCCTGCAGGCCACGGCCGCCGACGGCGGTGGCCCGGCCATTGCCGCGACCCTGCCCGAGGCCGACTTCAATGCGCTGCCCTATGCCGTGGGCCAGCGTGTCGAGCTGGCCTGGCTGCCGGCCCATGCGCATGCGCTGCAGGCCACGCCCCATCCCGTTTCCGCCGCCGCCTGACGGTTCTCAGGTGCCCCCAACCTTTGTTCGAGGAGCTTTAGCCATGTCCGACACCACCGACCACCCGTCCGCAGGCCTGAAGCGCCGCTCGCTGCTGACCGGCACCGCCGGCATCCTGGCCAGCGGCCTCGCGCCCGCTGTCCACGCGCAAGAAAAGCCGGTGCTGCGCTACCTGGGCACGGCGGTGAATCAGGACAAGGCGATTGCCGAGAAATTCAAGGCCGACACCGGCATCACCATCCAGTACGTGGCCGTCACCACCGACGACGTCACCAAGCGCGCCGTCACCGCACCCAACAGCTTCGACCTGATCGACACCGAGTTCTTCTCGCTCAAGAAGATCGTGCCCACCGGCAACCTGAAGGGCATAGACACCAAGCGCATCAAGAACGCCGACAAGATCACCTCGCTGTTCACCACCGGCACCATCGCCGGCAAGGCCGTGGGCGACCAGGGCACGGCGCCCAAGAAGGTGATCTTTCTCGAAGGCGAAAAGAGCAAGGTGTTTGCCAAGTCGCCCACGCAGTTCATGTCGCTGATCCCCACGGTCTACAACGCCGACACGCTGGGCATTCGTCCCGACCTGATCAAGCGCCCCATCGAGAGCTGGGCCGAGCTGCTCAACCCCGAGTTCAAGGGCAAGACCGCCATCCTCAACATCCCCTCCATCGGCATCATGGACGCGGCCATGGTGGTCGAGGCCAAGGGCATCCACAAGTACGCCGACAAGGGCAACATGACCAAGGCCGAGATCGACCTCACGATCAAGACCCTGATCGAGGCCAAGCGCGCCGGCCAGTTCCGCGCGCTGTGGAAGGACTTCAACGAATCCGTGAACCTGATGGCCTCGGGCGAAGTGGTGATCCAGTCCATGTGGAGCCCGGCCGTCACCGCCGTGCGCACCAAGGGCATTGCCTGCAACTTCCAGCCGCTGAAGGAAGGCTACCGCGCCTGGGCTGCCGGCTTTGGCCTGCCGGCCACGATCGCGGGCAAGAAGCAGGACGCGGCCTACGAGTTCATCAACTGGTTCCTCGACGGCTGGGCCGGTGCCTACCTGAACCGCCAGGGCTACTACAGCGCCGTGCTCGACACCGCCAAAACCAAGATGGAAGCCTACGAGTGGGCCTACTGGATGGAAGGCAAGCCCGCCGCCCAGGACATCAAGAGCCCCAACGGCGACCTGCTGGCCAAGGCCGGCAGCGTGCGCGACGGCGGCAGCTACGAGCAGCGCATGGGCGGCATCGCCTGCTGGAATGCGGTGATGGACGAGAACGAATACATGGTCCGGAAATGGAACGAATTTGTGGCTGCCTGAAGGCAGTCCACACATTCGACCCCCAGGCTGCGCTGCGCTTCGCCAACCCCCTGTGAGGGGGCGACACCAGTGGCCCGGCAAAGCCGGTTCCACGGTGTCCTGCGAAGGGGCTTCGCTGCGCTTGCCTTGGGGACGAACGTCGGATTCTCTGCACTATGAACACACCTGCTCCTTCATCACGGCCGCTGCACGCTATCAAAGCCTGGTGGCAGGCGGCGCCGTTTGCGCTGGTGTTTTTGTTCTTCTTCATCGCGCCGCTGTTGCTGGTGGCGGCGGTGAGCTTCTGGCCTTCCAGCGAGTACGAACTGATCCCCGGCTTCACCGTGCAGAACTACGCCACGTTGTTCGAGGGCTGCAGCAACCTGGCCGACCCTTGCCTGGCGCTGCGCACCTACTGGTCCACGCTGCAGTTCAGCCTGATGGCCTGGGGCGCCACGCTGGTGCTGGGCTTTGCCATTGCCTACTTCCTGGCCTTCCACGTGCGCTCCACGGCCATGCAGACCGCGCTCTTCGTGCTCTGCACCATTCCGTTCTGGACATCGAACGTGATCCGCATGATCTCGTGGGTGCCGCTGCTCGGGCGCAACGGGCTGGTCAATGATTTCTTGCTGGGCATCGGCCTGGTGCAGGAGCCGGTGGAGTGGCTGCTGTTCTCGCGCTTCTCGGTGGTGCTGGCCTTTGTGCACCTCTACACCATGTTCATGCTGGTGCCCATCTTCAACTCCATGATGCGCATAGACCGCTCGCTGCTGGAGGCGGCAGACGACGCCGGCGCCTCTGGCTGGCAGACGCTGTGGAACGTCATCGTGCCGCTGTCACGCACCGGCATCCTGGTGGGTTCGATCTTTGTGCTCACCATCGTCATGGGCGACTTCGTCACCGTCGGTGTGATGGGCGGCCAGCAGATCGCCTCGGTCGGCAAGATGATCCAGGTGCAGACCTCTTACCTGCAGTTTCCGCTGGCTGCGGCCAACGCCGTGGTGCTGCTGGCGGTGGTGCTGATGATCGTCGTCGCGCTCAACCGCCTGGTTGATCTGCGCAAGGAGCTTTGACCATGTCACGCCGCCGCTCCCGCAGCTTCTGGCCCCTGGCCGTGTTGTTTGGCCTGTTCGTCGTGTTTCTCTATGGCCCGGTGGCGACCATCTTCGTGCTGAGCTTTCAGGGGCCCTCGGGCGGGCTGACCTTTCCGATGCGCGGCTGGTCCACGCACTGGTATGCGCAGCTGTGGCAAGGCCTGGGCACGGTGGACATCGCCGCCGCGCTGCAGCGCTCGCTGGCGCTGGGCACGGTGGTGATGGTGCTCACCGTGCTGCTGTCGCTGGGCGCGGGGCTGGCGTTTCGCAAGCGCTTTGCTGGCTCGGGCGCGCTGTTCTATGTGGCCATTGGCAGCCTGATCATGCCCTCCATCATCATCTCGCTGGGCATAGGTTTGCAGTTCCGCCTGATCGATGCCGGCATCAAACATGTGTTCGAAGCCCTGGGCGCCGACGGCCTGCTGGAGAACTACGGCACCGCGCTGGGCCTGTTCACCTCGGCCCTGGGCGCGCACCTGACCTGGACCCTGCCCTTTGGCCTGCTGATCATGTTCGCGGTGTTCAACCGCTTCAACCCGGCCTACGAAGAAGCCGCGCGCGACCTGGGCGCAACGCCCTGGCAGGGCTTTCGGCACGTGGTGCTGCCGCTGGTCGCGCCCTCGGTGGTGGGCATAGGCATGTTCGGCTTCACGCTGTCGTGGGACGAGATTGCGCGCACCTCGCAGGCCATTGGCGACGTCAACACCTTGCCGCTGGAGCTGCAAGGGCTGACCAGCACCGTCACCACGCCCGCCATCTACGCCCTGGGCAGCGTCACCACCGTGGTGTCGCTGCTGGTGATGGCGCTGGCCTTGCTGCTGGCGCGGCTGCTGGGCCGCCGTGCCGGCAAGGCGCGCACATGAAATCCGCCGCCACCGACAACGCGGCCAGCCAAGGCAGCGACGAGATCTACGAGCGCATCCTCGCCGCCGTGCTGGACCACCAGTTGCCGCCCGGCACCAAGCTGGTGGAAGACCGCCTGGCCACCGCCTTTGGCGTCTCGCGCACGCGCATCCGCCCAGCGCTGGTGCGGCTGGCCAACGAGCAGGTCGTGACCATGGCGCCCAACCGCGGCGCGGTGGTGGCCCAGCCCACCGAGCAAGAGGCGCGCGAGGTGTTCGAGGTGCGCCGCATGATCGAACCCACCCTGGTCGAACACTTCATGGCCCGTGCCAGCAAGGCAGACCTGGCCCAACTGGCGCGCTGCCTGGACGACGAAGAAGCCGCGCGCGCAGCGGGCGACATGCGCCGCGCGATCCGGCTCGCCGGCACCTTCCACCTGGAGATCGCCGACCGCTCCGGCCATGCCACGCTCGGCCGCATCCTGCGCGACCTGACATCGCGCACCTCGCTGGTCCTCATGACCTACAGCTCGGCCCACGCCCGCGAGCGCGAAGAAGCCACCGCCTGCGGCTGCCGCGAGCACCGCGCGCTGTTCGACGCCATCCGCCTTGGCGACGCGCGCGAGGCCGCGCGCCTGATGCACGCCCATCTGCTGCGGCTCGAAGCACAGCTGCACTTCGAGCCGCCCGCTGCCACCGGCCCGGACCTGGAAAAGCTCTTTGGCCACGCCGCCTGACATCCCCATGCAGGACCTGCTCGTCCTCAACCCCAACACCACCGCCTCGATCACCGCCCTGCTGCAGCAGCATGTCGCCGCAGCCCTGGGCCGTGACCTGGCAACGGTACACACGGCCACCGCGCGCTTTGGCGCCCCCTACATCGCCTGCGAAGCCAGCTACGCCGTGGCCGCGCACGCCGCCCTCGACTGCTGGGCCGATTGGCAAGCGCAGCACACCGGCCCGCAGCCCGGTGCGGTGCTGATCGGCTGCTTTGGCGACCCGGGCCTGCTGGCCCTGCGCGAAAGCGCCAGCGTGCCCGTCACCGGCCTGGCCGAGGCTGCCTTCATCGAAGCCGCAGCCCACGGCCGCTTTGCCATCGTCACCGGCGGCGCGCGCTGGGAGCCCATGCTGCAGCGCCTGGCCCATGCCCTGGGCCATGGCCCGCAGCTGGCCGGCATCCACACCGTCACCCCCAGCGGTGCCGAGCTGGCGGCCAACCCGGAGCACGCCCAGCACCTGCTGGCGCGCGCCTGCCGCGACGCCGCCCAGGCCACCGGCGCCAACGCGGTGATCCTTGGCGGCGCCGGCCTGGCCGGCATGGCGGCCGCCATCCAGCCCCTGGTGGGCGTGCCGCTGATCGACAGCGTGGCCGCCGGTGCGCGCCAGGCTGCTTTGCTGTGTGGCCAGCCCGGCGCACGTGCCAGCGCTGGCTTCGATGTGCCATGGAGCGGCCTGTCAGCCGCAATGCAGTCCCTGGGCCGGCCCTGATACGGCGAGAATCCGGGCATGACGACCACCCGGCCCCGCATCCTGATCGCCGAAGACGAGCCCGGCATTGCCGACACCCTGCAGTACGTGCTGCAGACCGACGGCTTCACGCCCATCTGGTGCGCCACCGCCGAAGAGGCCATTGCCCAGTTCACCGCCGAGCCGCCCGCGCTCGCCATCCTCGACGTCGGCCTGCCCGACCTCAATGGCTTCGAACTCTTCAAGCGCCTGCAGGCCCTCAACCGTGCCGCCGGCGGGCCCGAGGTGCCGATGCTGTTCCTCACCGCGCGCAGCGACGAGATCGACCGCGTCGTCGGCCTGGAGCTGGGCGCCGACGACTACATCGCCAAGCCCTTCTCCCCGCGCGAGCTGGTGGCCCGCGTGCGCACCATCCTGCGCCGCAGCGGCCGCGTGCAGTCCACACCCGCTGCCACGCCGCAGCCTGCGGCAGCACCCGTCGCGCCCTTCGTGGTCGATGCCGAGCGCATGCAGATCCGCTACTACGGCCAGTTGCTGGACCTGTCGCGCTACGAGTACGGACTGCTGCGCCTGCTGGTGCAGCGCCCCGGCCGCGTGTTCACGCGCGATGAGCTGCTGAACCTGGTGTGGGACGACACGCGCGAGAGCTTTGACCGCACGGTGGATGCGCATATCAAGACCTTGCGCGCCAAGCTCAAGGCCGTTGCGCCGGATGTGGAGCCGATTCGCACCTTGCGGGGGACGGGGTATGCGTTGCATGAAGAGTTGCCGGTGAGGTTGTGAGAGACGCCTTGCTGACTCCCGCGTCTGGCTACTCCTGCGGAGGGCGGGTGCCGGGAGTTCGCCCCGGCGGGCGAGTAACTTTCTTTCGCGTCGCCGAAAGAAAGTCACCAAAGAAAGGGCGACCCCGCTGTGACGGTCCGCTGCGCGGACTGCTCTGCGGTGCTCGGAATCGGCAGGCGGCTGCGGAACTCGCCTGCGGCTCAAACAGTCCTCGCCGTCCCTTCGCTTCGCTGCGGGCAACCTGCCGATTCCTCCGCTCCTCGACGCCACAGAGGGGACCCCGGGACAACCGGTCGGGCCATCGCTGCGCTCGGCCTGCGGAGCCCCCACCCCTGCCCTCCCCCAAAGGGAGAGGGAGTAGAGAAGTTAGGCCGTTTGGTATTGCTCCCTCCCCCGCTGGGGGAGGGCTGGGGTGGGGGCCGGCTGTTCGGCTGTTGGCTGCCCGCTTGCGCCGTTGGCAGGGCCGAGCAGCGCAGCGACGGGCGGATCAGGGATCGCCCTTGTCTGAGCCGCAGGCGAGTTTGGGCGATACCCCGCCCGGCGCGAGCAGCGCAGGGAAGCCCGCAGGGCCCCTGACTCCGGCTCACCTTTCTTTTGCCTACTTTTCTTTGGCGAAGCAAAGAACAAGTAGGTCGCCCGCCGGGGCGAGTCCCGGCTCCCGCCCTCAGCAAGAGGCACAGAAACAGCGGTGGCAGGGAGCAAACCCAGCATGACCCGCCGCACCCGCATCTTCCTAGCCATCCTCCTGATCTACGCCGCCGGCATCGGCGTGCTGCTCTACCGCGTCGTCGCCGACATCGATCCGCGCTACCGCGAGTCGGCCGAAGAGTCGCTGGTGGAAACCTCGCAGTTGCTGGCCAGCCTGGTCGAGCAGGATGTGGTCGCTGGCGCGGTCATCACGCAGCGGCTGGGGCCGCTGTTTCGCTCGGTCTACGCGCGGCGCTTTTCCGCGCAGATCTACAACCTGCACAAGGACCAGGTGGAGCTGCGCTTCTACGTCACCGACCGGCGCGGCATCGTGCTGTATGACTCGCTGGGCCGCAGCATGGGCCAGGATTTCTCGCGCTGGGGCGATGTGCGGCAGACGCTGTCGGGCACCTACGGCGCGCGCACCACGCGCGACGTGGCCAGCGAGCCGCGCAGCGCCGTCATGTACGTGGGCGCGCCGATCCGCTGGGGCAACGAGATCGTCGGCATGGTCAGCGTTGGCAAGCCGGTGCAGAGCTTTGGCCAGTTCGTGGAAGATGCGCGCGCGCGCACCATCGGCGTCTTCGCGGGCTCTGCACTGGCACTGGCGGTGCTGGCCGCCATTGCCTCGATCTGGCTGGTGCGGCCCTTTGGCCTCACGGCTGGCTACATACGCTGGCTGCGCACGCAGCGCGGCTTTCACCCGGTGCGCATGCTGCGCCAGGCCATCAGCATGCTGCGCGCCGCCGTGGGCGAACTGCGCGATGCCTTCACCGGCCGCAACACCGTGGCCGACTATGTGCAAACCTTCACGCACGAGGTCAAGTCGCCGCTGTCGGCCATACGCGGCGCGGCCGAGCTGCTGCAAGAGCCCTCCATGCCGCAGCCCGAGCGCGTGCGCTTCCTGGGCAACATCACGCGCGAGACCGGCCGTATCCAGGAGATCGTCGACCGCATGATGGAACTCACCGCGCTGGAGGCGCGCCGCGTGCTGGACCAGACCCAGGCCGTGGCGCTGGCCCCGCTGCTGCAGGACGTGGCGGCCGGTGCCCAGGCCGCCGCGCGCGGCGTGCGCGTGCTGGTCGCCGTGCCTGCCGATGCCACGGTAGAGGGCGACCCGTTTCTGCTGCGCCGCGCGGTCAGCAACCTGCTCGACAACGCCATCGACTTCGCGCCCGCTGGCAGCGAGGTGCTGCTGGCGCTGGAGCCCGGCGCGCGCCTGGCCCGCATCACCGTGCGCGACCACGGCCCGGGCGTGCCCGACTACGCGCGCGACAAGGTGTTCGAGAAGTTCTATTCCCTGGCCCGCCCCGGCGGCCGCAAGAAAAGCACCGGCCTGGGCCTGGCCTTTGTGCGCGAGATCGCGGCACTGCACGGCGGCCGCATCACGCTCGTCAATGCGCCAGGCGGCGGCGCGTTGGCCACCTTGGCGCTGCCACTGCGCGCGGGCAATTGAATTCAAGAGAAATAGGCCTCCATCCCATACCCCACCTGGGCTTATAGCTATATTTTTCATAGCTATTAGCAGCACTTCACAGCCACTTCACACAACACACACCGGCTTCTTACTGCCTTCCCGCGCGCCTTCGACAGTGCCACCTGTGCACCGTCGCACAGCCCCACAGGAAGAACAAGATGCCGTCCCTCCCAGCCGCCGACCCGCGCACGGGCCATAGCTTCCGGCTCTGGATCGCCACCCTGGGCGCCGCCACCGTCTGCTATCTGGCGATGAGCGCGAACCCGCTCGGCGCGCAGGAGCTGGCACCGTCCGCCACCACCGCCGAGAGCCCCTACTTCTTCGTCGCCAGCGACGACCCTTCGGTAGACCGGCTGCCACTCAAGGGCACCGAGGTGGAGGTGCGTGTCTCCGGCGTGATCGCCGACGTCACCGTCACCCAGCACTACCGCAACGAAGGCACACGGCCGATCGAGGCGCGCTATGTGTTCCCGGGCTCCACCCGCGCCGCCGTGAACGGCCTCAACGTGCGCCTGGCCGACCGCCTCATCACCGCGCAGATCCGCGAGAAGCAACAGGCGCGCATCGAATACGCCGCCGCCCAGCGCGAGGGCAAGACCGCCGCGTTGCTGGAGCAGCAACGGCCCAACGTGTTCCAGATGAATGTCGCCAACATCCTGCCGGGCGACGACGTGAAGGTGGAGCTGCGCTACACCGAGCTGCTGGTGCCCGATCGCGGCCAGTACCAGTTCGTGTTCCCGACCGTGGTCGGCCCACGCTACAACAGCCCGCAATCACAAAGCGCAGGTGAAAAGTGGGTGGCGCAGCCCACGCTGCGTGCCGGCGTGGCATCGCCTGCCGCGTTCAAGCTGCATGTCGCGCTCGACACGCCGCTGGGCCTGCAAGAGATCCGCTCGCGCACCCATGCACTCGATGTGCAAAAGACCGACCGTGACCGCCATGCCGACATCGCACTGGCCAGCAACGCCGGCCCGGCCAATGACCGCGACTTCATCCTCGACTGGCGCCTGGCCGGCGACCGCATCGCATCCGGCCTGATGCTCTACCCGGGCCAGGGCGAGCACGCAGAGAACTTCTTCCTCGCCATGGTCGAGCCGCCGCAGGCCGTGGCCGCCAGCGCCATCACGCCGCGCGACTACATCTTTGTGGTGGACATCTCGGGCTCCATGCACGGCTTTCCGCTGGACACGGCCAAGGCCACGCTGCAGCGCCTGATCGGCGGCCTGCGGCCCAGCGACAGCTTCAATGTGCTGCTGTTCTCGGGCAGCAACAAGATGCTGTCGCCGCACTCGGTGCCCGCCACCCGCGCCAACATCGACCAGGCCCTGGCCACCATCCAGAACTACAGCGGCAGCGGCAGCACCGAGCTGATCCCGGCGCTGAAGCGCGTCTATGCCGAGCCCAAATCGCCCGACGTCTCGCGCACCGTGGTGGTGGTAACCGATGGCTATGTGACCGTCGAGCGCGAAGCCTTCGAGCTGGTGCGCCGCAACCTGTCGCAGGCCAACCTGTTTGCGATTGGCATCGGCTCCTCCGTCAACCGCAGCCTGATCGAAGGCCTGGCCCGCGCCGGCATGGGCGAGCCCTTCGTCATCACCGACCCGGTGCAGGCGCCCGAGCAGGCCGCGCGCTTTCGGCGCATGGTCGAGTCCCCCGTGCTGACCAGCGTCAAGGCCAAGTTCGAAGGCCTGGATGTCTACGACGTGGAGCCCGCCGCGCTGCCCGACGTGCTGGGCGAGCGCCCGGTGATCGTCTTTGGCAAGTGGCGCGGCGAGCCCAAGGGCCGCGTGGTCATCGAAGGCCTCGGCGCCAGCGGGCCCTTCAGCCAGTCGCTCGATGCCGCCAGCGCCGTGCGCACCGATGCATCGGCCCTGCGCGCGCTGTGGGCACGCCACCGCATCGCCAGCCTGTCAGACCAAGAAGCGCTGGAAGGCGGCGACGCCTGGCGCCAGCGCATCACTGATCTGGGCCTGCAGTACCAGTTGCTCACGCAGTACACCAGCTTCATCGCGGTGGACCAGGTCGTGCGCAACGCTGCAAACAACAGCACCAGCGTGGACCAGCCTTCGCCCATGCCGCAGGGCGTGAGCGATCTGGCGGTGGGCGCGGAAGTGCCCGGCACGCCTGAGCCAGAAGTCTGGGGCGCCATGGCGCTGGTGGTCTCAATGCTCTACATGCTGCGCCGCCGCGCCCGCCGGCAAGACCCACGGAGGCTCGCATGACCCTCGTCAAACTCGCCCAGCGCCACCCGCGCCTGCTCGACTGGAGCATCCGCCTGGACCGCGCACCGGCCTGGCAATGGCTGGCGCTGCTGGCCGCCGCCCTCACGCCCACCTGGGCCTGGATGGCGCGGCGCCTGGTCGACGGCTCGGATGACCCGCTCGGCCTGCTGGCACTCGCCACGCTGGCCGTGCTGGTGGTGCAGCGCCGCCACGTGCTGCGCGTATCGCCGCGCCTGGGCTGGCTGCTGCTGGCGCTGGCCGGCACCGTGCTGGCCACGGCCACGCGTGGCGCGCTGCCGGCGCTGCTCACCAGCCTGTTGTCGGTGCTGGCGCTGGCCTGCGGGCTGCTGGCCTTTGTGCCCACGCATGGCGTGCAGCGCGTGCCGGCGCTGCCGGTGGTGGGGCTGGCCGTGCTGGCGCTGCCGCTGCTGTCGTCGCTGCAGTTCTACGCCGGCTACCCGCTGCGCGTGCTCACGGCCGAGGCCAGCCGCTGGCTGCTCGCGCCCTTCTTCACGGTGCTGCGCGAAGGCAGCACGCTGCTGGTCGATGGCCGCATGGTGATCGTCGATGCGCCCTGCTCCGGCGTGCAGATGGCCTGGCTCGGCTACTTCAGCGCCTGCGCCGTGGCGCTATGGGCACAGCGCGATGGCCGCAGTTTTCTGGCGCGGCTGCCGGTGGTGGGCGTGCTGGTGCTGCTGGGCAATGTGCTGCGCAACAGCTTGCTGGTGGCGGCCGAAGGCGCGGGCCAGCCGCTCGCGCCCTGGGCGCACCAGGCGCTGGGCCTGCTGCTGCTGGCCCTGGTCTGCGGCGGCATAGCACGCGCCATGGCCGGGCAGCGCCTGCCGGCTTTCTCCACCCCACGCTTCACCACCTACGGAGGCCATCATGCTTGAGCGCTGGCTGCCCAACAGCTTCACCCACCGCGTGGCCTGCAAGGCCGCCTGCGCCATCGTGCTGCCGCTGTGCCTGGCCTGGGGCACGGCGCAGGCGCTGCGGCAATCGCCCACCCCTGTCGCCACGGCCGACAGCTTTCATGAATGGCCATCGAGCTGGGACGGCGCTGCGCTGCGGCCGCTGGCACTGGGCGCGGTGGAGCAGCGCTTTGCCGAGCGCTTTCCCGGCGCCCTGGCGCGCATGACCGATGGCCAGCGCGTGTTCGTGCTGCGCCAGGTGCGCACGCCCACGCGCATGCTGCACCCAGCCGCCGACTGCTACCGCGCGCTGGGCTATCGCATCAACGCCGAGCGCCTGCAGCAAGACGCCCAACAGCGGCTGTGGCGCTGCTTTACCGCGCAGCACGGCACCGGCGCGGCGCTGCAGGTGTGCGAGCGCATAGAGGCCGCTGATGGCACGGCCTTTACCGACACCTCGGCCTGGTACTGGTCCGCCGCCGCAGGCCAATCCACCGGCCCATGGCAGGCCGTCACCGTGGCCACGCCGCTGGCGCGGGGGCCGCTGTGAAAGCGCTGCTGCTGCGGGGCGCTGCCCAGGTGCTACGCGCACTGGCTGCGGCCGGCGTGGCCTTTGCTGTGCTGGTGGCCATGGTGGGCGTGGTGGTGCTGCTGTTCCTCGGCCTGCGCCTGCATGCGCCGGCTGCGGGCGAATGGTCGGCGCCGGTCGGCGGCATCGACATCGGCGTGCCCAGCGCGCTGCGCCTGGCCACCACGCCCTGGTTCGCGCCCTGGCTGGATGGCCGCCGCATCGCTACCCGCCACGGCAGCGTGTTGCTGGGCTGGGACGCGCCCACGCGCACGCTGTCGCTGGAATGCGCGCCCTGCCGCGTGGCCCTGCCCGCGCTGGGCGCGCAAGCCGTGCCGCTGGCGCGGCTGCGGTTGACGGTGCGGCGCGCGCTGGACGACCGCCTCAGCGGCACGCTGGAGGCCGCGCCCGCCACGCCCGGCCCGCTGCTGCAGGCCAACTGGCACGGCCAGCTGACGCAGCAAGACCTGCAGATCGAGGCCGCCGTGCCGGCCACGCCCATCGCCAACTGGTATGCGGTGCTGGCGCCCGGCCTGCCCGAACTGCGCCAGGCCCGCATCACCGGCAGCATGGCGCTGCAGGCACGGCTCAGCCTGCCGCAGCGGCAGTTGGCAATGCGGCCGGAGGTGCAGGGCTTTACGGTCGAAGGCCTGGGCACCGAGGCATTGCTGGGCGCGCACAGCGCCTGCGGGCCTTCCGCCGGGCTGGGCAATGACAGCTGGCTGGCGCGCGCCGTCATCGCCGCAGAAGACCAGCGCTTTTTCGAACACCCCGGCTATGACCTGGTGGAGCTGGGCGCCGCCTTCGAGGCCAACCAGGCGCGCGGCGACATCGTGCGCGGCGGCAGCACCGTGAGCCAGCAGCTCGCCAAGCTGCTGCTCACCGGCAGCGAGCGCGACGCCCAGCGCAAGCTGCGCGAGCTGCTCTACGCGGTAGAGATGGAGCGCACCCTGGGCAAGGCGCGCGTGCTGCAGCTGTACCTGGACAACGCGCCCTGGGGCGCCGGCGTGTGCGGCGCCGAGGCCGCCGCGCAGCGCTACTTTGGCCGCAGCGCCCGCACGCTGGCCCCGGCCCAGGCGGTGTGGCTGGCTGCCATGCTGCACAACCCGGGCGCCGCCTCCAGCCGCTGGGCACAAGACGGCCACATCGACCTGCCACGCGCCCGCTGGGTGGCCGAGGGCGTGCGCGGCATCCGCCCCGCGCAGCGGCGCGCGCTGCTGGCGCAGTTGCAGCAGGCGCCGGCCTGGGCTGTGCCTGCTGCGCCTTGATGCGGCACTCTGTTTTTTATAGCTAATAGCCCAGGCTGCACCTGGGTTAGAGGCACTTTTTCTATAAATTCCCCGTTCGGGCCGGCCCCGGCAGGCATCGTGCTTAAATTCCGCACTGCCCCAGCTCCGCCGCCCTGCCTTGACGACACCGCCCACGCCCACAGCCGATACGCCCGATGCCCCTGCCGCGCCACGCAGGCGCCTGGGCCGCGACCGCATCCTGGCGGCGATCCGCGAGGCGGCCATTGAGGAATTCAGCCTGCACGGCCTGCGCGGCGCGTCCACCCAGTCCATCGCCGAGCGCGCCGGCCTGACCAAGCCGCAACTGCACTACTACATCCCCGGCAAGGACGAGCTGTACGAAGACCTGCTGGGGTCCGTTCTGGAAGGCTGGTCCCACGCCTTCGCCTTCGACGAAACCGACCCCGACCCCAAGCGCGTGCTGGGCAACTACGTGCAGAAGAAGCTCGACTACGCGCTGGACAACAGCGGCCTGTCGCGCATCTTCACCGGCGAGCTGCTGGCCGGCGGTGCCCACCTGGACAAGTACTGGCCGCGCGCGCTTGCCTCCACCGACCAGAAGGTGCGCCTGATCGAGGGCTGGATACAGCGCGGCCTGATCCAGCCGGTGGACGCCCGCCTGCTGCTGATGCAGATCTGGGCCATGACCCAGCACTACGCCGACTACGGCGTGCAGGCGCGCGTGATGCTGCGCCTGCCGCCCGACGCGCCCATAGACCGCGCCCCCATCGCGCGCCAGATCACCAATTCCGTGCTGCTGCTCTGCGGGTTGGCACCAGACTGAGGCGCGCGCCCTCCGGCCGCCGCTGGCGCGGCCACCGCACCAGGCTGGCACGGCCTTTGCGTAAATCTGACCGTTCGATCAAATCAAATGGTCAAAGATGCGCGTATTCGTTTTTTGCTGCCGGCTGGTTGATGCCCGTTGCTACGCTGGGCAGCACGGCGCGCCTGTGCTGCGCTGTGGCGAGTGGGAGATGGGGCGGTTCGTATGAGGGGATTGCGTCTCCTGCGGAGGGCGGGTGCCGGGAGTTCGCCCCGGCGGGCGAGTAACTTTCTTTCGCGTCGCCGAAAGAAAGTCACCAAAGAAAGGGCGACCCCGCTGTGGCGGTCCGGCTTTGCCGGACTGCTCTGCGGTGCTCGAAGTCGGCAGGCGGCTGCGGAACTCGCTTCGCTCAAACAGTCCTCGCCGTCCCTCCGCTGCGCTGCGGGCAACCTGCCGACTCCTCCGCTCCTCGACGCCACAGAGGGGACCCCGGATAGCCAGTCGGGCCATCGCTGCGCTCGGCCCGTTTGTACTACTCCCTCCCCCGCTGGGGGAGGGCTGGGGTGGGGGCCGGCTGTTGAATGTTCAGGCTGTCCCACGCCGTTGGCAGGGCCGAGCAGCGCAGGGCCCCTGACTTCGGCTCGCCTCTCTTTTGCCTACTTTTCTTTGGCGAAGCAAAGACAAAGTAGGTCGCCCGCCGGGGCGAGTTCCGGCACCCGCCGCCAGCAAGGCAAGCAAACCACCAAGCCAGGGGCAGGCCGCCCATGAGAGAAGCCCACCTCCTCCACCAAGCCCGCCTCCCCCAATGGCTGCTCCCCACCACCTGGCCCAGCCAGGGCACGCAGCCCGCCCTGGCAGACATCCACATCACCCAAGGCCGCATCGCCAGCATCGTTCCCGCACAGCACACACCCACGGGTGACGCCGTACAGCACCTGCAAGGCGCCCCCGTGCTCCCAGGCCTGGTAGACGCCCACACCCACCTGGACAAATCCTTCACCCTGCCGCGCATGGGCGCAGTCAAACCCGGCCTGCTAGGCGCCATCGAGGCCATGATGGCCGACCGCCAGCACTGGACGCCGGCCGACGTGCATGCGCGCGCCTCCAAGGCGTTGCAATGGGCCTACGCAGCCGGCGTGACCCGCCTGCGCACGCACTGCGACTGGTGGGAGCCGCATACCGAGCCGGTCGCGTGGAACGTGCTGCGCGAGCTGGCCGAGGAATGGCGTGGCCGCATCGCCATCGAGCGGGTCACCCTGGTGCCGCTCTACCTCTATGCCGACGCCGCCACCGCCGACGCACTGGCGCGCCGCGTGGCCAGCAGCGGCGCGGGCGCCGTGATGGGCGGCTTCGTGCATTCGCACAACTGGGACCCGCAGGCGCTGGCGCATCTGCTCGATGCCGCCGCGCGCCACGACCTGGACCTGGACCTGCATGTGGACGAAGAGCTGCACCCCGGCGCGCAAGGCCTGGCCGCCATCGCGCGCCACCTGAAGGCCAGCGGCTACGCCGGCCGCGCCGTCTGCGGCCATACCTGCGCGCTGGCCGCCAAGCCCGAGGCCGAGGCGCTGGCCGTGCTCGACGCGGTGGCGCAGGCGCCCATCACCCTGGTCACCCTGCCGCTCACCAACCTGCTGCTGCAAGACGCCGTCACCGGCCGCAGCCCGCGCCAGCGCGGCCTCACGCTGGTGAAAGAGGCGCGCGCACGCGGCATCCCGCTGCTGATCGCCAGCGACAACGTGCAAGACCCGTTCTGCCCCGTTGGCAGCTACGACCCGCTGGAGTCATTGGCCGCGGGCGTACTCGCCGCGCAGCTGGATCAGCCCTTTGACCGCTGGACCGACGCGCTGTGCCGCAGCGACTGGCTCACGCGCACGCCGGGCCGCCTGCCGCTGCAGGTGGGCGATGCCGCCGACCTGCTCATCTTCACCGCCGCCGACAGCTGGGGCTTCCCCTCGCGCACGCAGCCGCGTACCGTTTTGCGCGCGGGCCGGCCCATCAATGAAGGAGTTCCCACATGAGCGGAGCCAAACCTCTTGCGCGTTATTCGGCCTACCGCCGCGTAGGCGACATCGTCTATCTCTCTGGCGTGATCCCGGTCGATCCCGAAGCCGCCCGCATCGTGCGCGGCTATGCCGACATCCCGCCCGAGGCAGCCGAGCGCATAGGCCGCACCGGCGAGTTCTCCAGCGACATCAAAGAGGGCCCCATCCTGGCGCAGAGCTGGATGGTGCTGGACCTGATCCGCCAGACCGTCGAGTCCGCCGGCGGCCAGATGTCTGATGTGTTCAAGCTGGTGCAGTACTTCAAGAACCTGGACCACTTCCCGCTCTACAGCCGGGTGCGCCGCCAGTTCTTCCCGGGCGAGCCGCCGGCCTCCACCGTGGTCGAGGTCAGCGGCCTCATGCCCACGGCCGACGTGCTGATCGAGGTCGAAGCCACCGCCCACATCCCGCGCAAATGAAACACCCCCAGGCTGCGCGCTTCGCGTCTTCGCCAACCCCCTTGCAGGGGGCACATCCAGCGGCCCGGCAGAGCCGGTTCCGCGGATGTCCTGGCATGGCCTGCTCCGCGGCCTTTGGTGCCTCTCTGTGGTCGGCGCAGCGCCATGCATAACTGATACCGAAAGACTCCCATGCTCCACGGCTACACCCCGCCCCACCGCTTCCTGCCCTACCTCAGCTGGACCGATGTCGATGCGCTGCCAGACCGCGCCAACACCGTCATCGTGCTGCCCTGCGGCGCCATCGAGCAGCACGGCCCGCACCTGCCCTGCTCGGTCGACAGCGTCATCGCCTCCGGCGTGATCGGCCGCGCGCTGGCGTTGCTGCCGGCCAGCGTGCCGGCCTATGCCATGGCCCCCATCACCTACGGCAAGTCCGAAGAGCACCTGCACTTTCCCGGCACCATGACGCTCACCGGCACCACGCTGCTGTCGACCATGGTGGAGATTGGTGAATCGGTCTACCGCGCCGGCTTTCGCAAGCTGGTGTTCGCCAACGGCCACGGCGGCCAGCCCCAGGTGCTGGAGATGGCCGCGCGCGAGCTGCGCCTGCGCCATGGCGACTTCGTGGTGATACCGCACGGCGTATCGCGCCTGCCCAATGCATCGGGCGGGCAGATCAGCGAGCAAGAGAAAAAACTCGCCATGCACGCCGGCCATTCAGAGACCGCGCTGATGCTGGCCCTGGCGCCCGACACCGTGCACATGGAGCGCGCCGCAGCCAACTTTCCGCCGCCCTTCCCGATCAAGCTGCTGTCGCCCGACGGCCGCCCCGCCTGCGCCTGGACCGCGCGCGACTTCGGCCCCAGCGGCGTGATCGGCGACCCGACCACCGCCACGCGCGAGCAGGGTATGGAGATCTTGGAGACCCTGGCCGCCAGCTGGGTGCAGGTGCTGACCGAGCTGCACGCGCTGCGCTGGGTGGTGCGCGAAGAAGCCACCTGGGAGCGCGGCCACCACGCCGGCTTCATCCAGACCGCCTGAACACCTGTCGGCGCAGTCCTTGCATTGCCCGCGCAACCCCTTCCACCCACGCTCCACCAAAGGCCCCACCATGCGCATCCGCACCGCTTCCCGCCTCGGCTTTCTCGCCCTTGCACTGGCTGCCGCCAGCGCGGCGCAGGCCGATGAAAAGTTCGTCTACATGACCAACTGGTACGCCCAGGCCGAGCACGGCGGCTTCTACCAGGCACTGGCCACCGGCCTCTACAAAAAGGCCGGGCTCGACGTCAGCATCAAGATGGGCGGCCCGCAGGTCAACGCCATCCAGATCGTCGCCGCCGGCCAGGCTGATTGCGTCATGGGCTCCAGCGATCTGCAGGTGATGCAGGTGCGCGCAGGCGGCGTGCCGCTCACCACCGTGGCCGCCTTCTTCCAGAAAGACCCGCAGGTGCTGATCGCGCATGAAGACGTCACCAGCCTGGAGCAACTGAAGGGCAAGACATTGCTCATAGGCCAGGCCGCCAACCTCAGCTTCTGGCCCTGGCTCAAGGCCAAGTACGGCTTCACCGACAACCAGACGCGGCCCTACACCTTCAACATCCAGCCCTTCGTCGCCGACAAGAACACCGCGCAGCAGGGCTACCTCACCTCCGAGCCCTTCGCCATCCAGAAGGCCGGCGTCAAGGCCAATGTGCTGATGTTCAGCGACCAGGGCTACCCCGCCTACGCCACCACCATCAGTTGCATGGACAAGACCCTGAAGGACCGCAGCAAGGCCGTGGCCGCCTTCGTCAAAGCCTCTGCAGAAGGCTGGAAGAGCTACCTGGCAGACCCGGCGCCGGCCAACGCCCTCATCAAAAAAGACAACCCCAACATGACGGATGAGCAGCTCGCCTACAGCGTCGCCAAGCTGAACGAGATGCGCATGATCACCGGCGGCGACGCCGCCACGCAGGGCATAGGCACCATCACCGAAGCGCGCAGCAAGGCCAGCTACGACTTCCTGGTCAGCGCCAAGCTGATCGACCCGGCCAAGGTCGATGTCAGCAAGACCTACACCACGGCCTTCATCAAGGACGTCAAGGTCATGCCCTGAGAGTGATGGCCCCGTTCACTCCTCCGTTCGGGCTGAGCCTGTCGAAGCCCCGCCCCCACGGCGACCAGCCCTTCGACAAGCTCAGGGCGAACGGAATCAGCTGAACAGCATTCGCCCCAAGTCCCCCACCACGCCCTAAAACCACGGGAGCCCCGCTCCCGTGCCCCCATCGAAAGGCACCCATGATCCCCGCAGAAGCCGCCACGCTGGCCGCACCGCCCAAGCTGCCGCCCACCGGCATTCCCGCCGTCGAATGTCTGTCCGTCGAGAAGACCTACCCCAACGGCACCCAGGCCCTGCAGCCGGTGGACTTGAAGATCGCCGAGGGCGAGTTCGTCACCCTGCTTGGCCCATCCGGTTGCGGCAAAAGCACGCTGCTGAAAATGGTCGCCGGCCTGCTCGAACCCAGCGACGGCCGCCTGCTGCTGTGGCGCAAGCCGGTGGCGCAAATCCATGACTGCGCGCAGAAGCTGGCCTTCGTCTTCCAGTCGCCCACGCTCATGCCCTGGGCCAGCGTGCAGAGCAATGTGCGCCTGCCGCTGGACCTGGCCGGCGTGCCGCGGCAAGAGGCAGACGCGCGCGTGGCCGATGCGCTGGCCCTGGTCGGCCTGGCCAAGTTTGCCAACGCGCTGCCGCGTGCGCTGTCGGGCGGCATGCAGATGCGCGTATCGATCGCGCGCGGCCTGGTCACCGAGCCCGACCTGCTGCTGATGGACGAGCCCTTTGGCGCGCTGGACGAGATCACGCGCCACAAGCTCGACTCGGATCTGCTGGAGCTGTGGCAGCGCAAGAAGCTCACCGTCATCTTCGTTACGCACTCGATCCACGAGGCGGTGTTCCTCAGCAGCCGCGTGGTGATGATGGCCGCGCGCCCGGGCCGCGTGGTCGAGCAGTTCCACATCGATGCGCCCTACCCGCGCAGTGCCGACTTCATGGTCTCGCCCGAGTTCGCGCGCTACGCAAAAGCGCTGCAAGACAGCCTCCTGCGCGCAAGTGCTGAGGAGCACTGAGATGAGCCGCACCCCCTTGCTGCACCAGCCACGCGTGCAACGCATCGTCTACCCGCTGCTGGTCGGCGCCGTGCTGCTGGTGCTGTGGCAGGCGCTGGTCACCGGGTTTGATCTTCCGCCCTACCTCGTGCCCTCGCCCTTGCTGATGCTGCAGACCTTGTTCACCGACTGGGCGCCGCTGGGCCTGGCGCTGTGGGTCACGGTGAAGATCACGCTGCTGGCCTTTGTCGCGGCCACCGTGGTCGGCGTGCTGATCTCCTTCTTGTTCGTGCAGAGCCGGCGCATCGAGACCGCGCTGTTTCCCTACGCCGTGCTGCTGCAGGTCACGCCCATCGTGGCGGTGGCGCCGCTCATCATCATCTGGGTCAAGGACCCGGTGCTGTCCATGGTGATCTGCGCCGCGCTGGTGGCGCTGTTTCCCATCATCAGCAACACCACGCTGGGCCTGCGCAGCATCGACCCGGATCTGCAGGCTTACTTTCGCCTGAACCGCGCCACGCGCTGGCAGCAACTGGTGCGCCTGCGCATCCCCAGCGCGCTGCCCTACTTCTTTGGCGGGCTGCGCATCTCCAGCGGCCTGTCGCTGATAGGCGCGGTGGTGGCCGAGTTTGTCGCCGGCACCGGCGGCAGCGGCGCCGGCCTGGCCTACCAGATCCTGCAGGCCGGCTTCCAGCTCAACATCCCGCGCATGTTTGCCGCGCTGCTGCTGATATCGCTCACCGGCGTGGCGCTGTTCGCCGCCATGGCCTGGGCCACGCGCCGCGCGCTCGGCTCCTGGCACGCCAGCGAGCAATCGCATGACTGATACCAAGTTGCGCTCACTCAAAAAATCCGTTCGGGCTGAGCTTGTCGAAGCCGGGGAGCCCCTTCGACAGGGCGAACGGTTTCTATTTGGGCCGCAAACCGCATGACCCACTCCGCCAAAGACACCGCATGACCATCACCGCCACCCCCGTGGAACGCCTGCAGGACGCCCTGCCCGATGCCGACTGGATCGTCGACGCCTCGCGCGTGGCACGCCTGTCGCAAGACTTCGCCTGGTACAGCCCGGTGCTCAAGCGCCAGCTGGCCGACAAGCGCGCCGACATCGCCGTGCGCCCGCGCACCGAGGCCGAGATCCGCAGCGTGGTGGCCGCCTGCGCCAAAGAGGGCATCCCGATCACCGTGCGCGGCAGCGGCACCGGCAACTACGGCCAGTGCATCCCGCTGCAGGGCGGGCTGGTGCTGGATTTATCGGCCTACAACGGCTTTGGCTGGGTGCGCAATGGCGTGGGCCGGGCGCAGGCCGGCATCCGGCTGGCGGCGTTTGACGACGAGGCCCGGCCGCACGGCTGGGAGCTGCGCTGGCTGCCCTCGACCTTTCGCAGCGCCACGCTGGGCGGGCTGTTTGGCGGCGGCTTTGGCGGCGCCGGCTCGATCACCTACGGCCCGCTGGCCGCGCCCGGCAACGTGCTGGGCCTGCGCGTGATGACGGTAGAGCCCGAGCCCCGCGTGCTGGAGCTGCGCGGCGCCGAGGCCATGCTGCTGCACCACACCTACGGCACCAACGGCATCGTGCTCGAGCTGGAAGTGGCGCTGGCGCCGGTCACCCCCTGGACCGAATGCATCGCGCTGTTCGACGCCGGCGATGCCGGCTACGCCGCCGCGCTGGACTGCGCCAGTGCGCTGGCCGCGGCGCCCGGCATCAGCAAGAAAGAGGTGTGCTTCCTCGGCGCGCCAGTGCCCGACTACATGGCCTCGCTGGCCGAATGGCTGCCCGCCGGCGGCCACGCGCTGCTGCTGTCCATCGCGCCGCAGTCTGAATCCACGGCGCAGGAAATGGTCGCCGCGCGCGGCGGCCGCATCAGCTACCGCAAAGATGCCGACGAGGTACGCGCCGGCAAAAAAACGCTGCTGGAATACACCTGGAACCACACCACCCTGCATGCGATGAAGGTCGACCCCACGCTGACCTACCTGCAGACCGGCTTCGACCCGGCGCGCTACCGCGAGCAAGTGCTGGCGCTGGAGCAGGCGCTGGGCGGCGAGGTGCTGATGCACCTGGAGTTTTTGCGCACCAAGGACGGCGCCCTCACCTGCAGCGGCCTGCAACTGGTGCGCTTCAGCACCGAAGAGCGGCTGGAGCAGATCATGCAGATCCACCGCGAGCACGGCGTGCACGTCAACAACCCGCATGTCTACATCGTCGAAGACGGCAAGCAGGGCCAGCTCAACCCCGCCGTGCTGGAGATGAAGCGCCGCTTCGACCCGCAAGGCCTGCTCAACCCGGGCAAGCTGCGCGGCTGGGAACAGCAGCAGCCGCAAGCCCGCGCCGCCTGAAGCTACTGTTTTTATAGCTATCAGCCCAGGTCACGCCTGGGCTAGAGGCATTTTTTATTCAAATTCCTATTCGGCAGCGCACCAAAGCTTACAAGTTGCCCCCGGAACCACGCCAAAGCTCTTGTCCAATCGCTGCTTTCGGTTTGCGCAGTGCAGCGGCGAGGAGCGGGAATGGCGGTTGTAGGTAAGGGACGGCGTGCCGCCCTGGGGCAGTTGCTGGGGGCCGCCGGCGGGCTGGCCGCGCTACCGGCCATGGCCGCCACGCAGGCTGATGCCAGCAACGCCGGCCCCACCAGCGTGTGGCTCGAAGACCTCACCTGGCCCGAACTGCGCGATCGCATCCAGGCCGGCAGCACCACGCTGATCGTGCCCATAGGCGGCGTCGAGCAAAGCGGCCCCTTCATTGCACTGGGCAAGCACAACCAGCGCGTGCGCGCCATCGCGCAAAAGATCGCCGAGGCGCTGGGCCATGCGCTGCTGGCGCCCGTCGTCGCCTACGTGCCCGAGGGCAACACCGCACCGCCCACCTCGCACATGCGCTTTCCCGGCACCATCACCGTGCCGGAAGAAGTCTTTGTGCAAACCCTGATGTCCGCCGCCGAAAGCCTGCGCGTGCATGGCATGCGCCATGTGGTGTTTCTGGGCGACCACGGCGGCTACCGCAAGAGCGTGGAGCGCGCCGCCGCGCAGCTCAACCGGCGCTGGGCCGGCAGCGCCCAGGCCCTGGTGCCGCCCGAGTACTACCGCGCCAGCTCTGACGGCTTCAACGCCATCCTGCGCCAGCAGGGCTTCCGTGACGACGAGATCGGCACCCACGCCGGCCTGGCCGACGCCGCGCTGCAACTGGCGGTCGCGCCTGATGCGGTACGCAGCCTGCGCAATGCGCCCAAGCCCGGCGCGGCCGACGGCGTCTACGGCGGCGACCCGCGTCGCGCCACTGCCGCGCTCGGCCAGCGTGGCGTGGACTTGATCGTGCACGACACCGTCGCCGCCCTGCGCCGCGACATCAAATGAAGCTCATCCCCAGGCTTCGCGCTTCGCGTCTTCGCCAACCCCCTTGGCAAAGCCGGTTCCACGGTGTTTCTGGCGCCATGAATAACTGATACTTTTTTCTGTGATGGAGCTTTCGATGCAGCCTGCCTGCCCACCCTTCTTCCGCGCCACGCTGTTGGCCGCCGCCCTGTTCTCCGGCGCCGCCATGGCACAGGTCACCCCAGTCCTGCCCGGCACGCCGCCGGTGCCCGACGCGCGCAACCTCTACAGCACCGCCGGCGCCAAGCTGCTGAGCCCGGCCGTGGCCGGCGCGCTGCCGCGCATCTACGTGCCCAACCTGCGCTCGGACGACGTCTACGTGATCGACCCGGCCACGCGCAAGGTTGTGGATAAGTTCAAGGTCGGCCGCTCGCCGCAGCACATCGTGCCGTCCTGGGATTTGAAGACGCTCTGGGTCACCAACAACGCCGAGGGCAAGAAGGACGGCAGCCTGACGCCGATCGACCCGCTCACCGGCAAGCCCGGCACCCCGGTGCCGGTGGACGACCCCTACAACATGTACTTCACGCCCGACGGCAAGCACGCCATCGTCGTCGCCGAGGCCTTGAAGCGCCTGGACTTCCGCGACCCGCACAGCATGGCGCTGCAGTTCTCGCTCAGCACGCCCAACTGCGCCGGCATCAACCACGCCGACTTCGCCATCGACGGCCGCTACGCCATCTTCACCTGCGAATTCGGTGGCCACCTGGTCAAGATCGACATGGTCGATCACAAGGTGCTGGGCTACATCAAGCTCTCGGCCGGCGGCATGCCGCAAGACATCCGCGTCTCGCCCGACGGCAGCCGCTTCTACGTCGCCGACATGATGGCCGACGGCATCTTCGAGATCGACGGCGACGCCTTCAAGGAAGTCGGCTTCATCCCCACCGGCCCCGGCACGCATGGCCTCTACCCCAGCCGCGACGGCAGCAAGCTCTACGTGGCCAACCGTGGCTCGCACCAGGTGCACGGCAAGCGCGGCGGGCCGGGCAGCATCTCGGTGTTCGACTTCGCCACGCGCAAGGTCGTCGCCAACTGGCCGATCCCCGGCGGCGGCAGCCCGGACATGGGCAACGTCAGCGCCGACGGCACGCGCCTGTGGCTATCCGGCCGCTTCGACGACGTGGTCTACGACATCGACACGCGCAGCGGCCAGATCACCAAGATCCCCGTCGGCGCCGAGCCACACGGGCTTACCGTCTGGCCGCAGCCGGGGCGGTATTCGTTGGGGCATACCGGCAATATGCGGTAGTCGCTGCTGTTCTACGCGGTTTCGCGCTCAGGCCGTTCGCCCTGAGCTGTTCTTTTCGGATGAGCGCCGCTTGATAACTTGGTATCAGCGTGCCTTCTGCGCCTTCATGAAGCGCGCAAAGGCCGCCAGCGTGGCCTCGCTCACGTGGTGCTCCATGCCCTCGGCATCGCGGCGCGCGGTGTCTTCGTCCACGCCCAGGGCCAGCAGAAAGTCCTCGACGATGCGGTGCCGCGCACGGCTGGCCGTGGCAATCGCCACGCCTTCTTCGGTCAAGAACACGCCGCGGTAGGGCCGCCGCACCACCAGGCCGGCCTCGCCCAGGCGGTCCAGCATCTTGGCCACCGTCGGCTGCGCCACGCCCAGGCGCGCCGCAATGTCCACCTGGCGCGCCTCGCCACCGTCGCGGATCAGGTCGTCGATCAGCTCGACATAGTCTTCCACCAGCTCCAGCCGGTGCGCCTCACGCACCTGCCGGAAGCCTTCGACATGTATATCGGCCTCCACCAGCCGGGGCGGTGCGGGCGGGGGGCTCTTCTTCTTTGTCACCATCATCGCGGGTGCTCCAATTTATAGCTTGGGCTATATTAGCGCCTCTCGATCGCCCGGACTTCGGGCAGGACCCATTCGATGAACCAAGTGCGCGACACCGCGCCGCCGCCCAGCCTGGGCGCAATGAACGGCAGCATCCCGGTGCCGGCCAACAGTGGCTGGCTGCGCCGCTTCCTGGCTTTTCTGGGGCCGGGCTATATGGTCTCGGTCGGCTACATGGACCCGGGCAACTGGGCCACCGACATCGCCGGCGGCTCCAAGTTTGGCTACATGCTGCTGTCGGTCATCCTGCTGTCCAACCTGATGGCCGTGGTGCTGCAGGCGCTGGCCGCGCGCCTGGGCATTGCCACCGGCCTGGACCTGGCCCAGGCCTGCCGCGCGCGCTATTCGCGCCCGGTCAACCTGGCGCTGTGGCTGGCCTGCGAGGCCGCCATCATCGCCTGCGACCTGGCCGAGGTGATTGGCACGGCCATCGCGCTCAACCTGCTGTTTGGCATTCCGCTGGTGATCGGCGCCATCATCACCGCGGTCGATGTGTTCCTGGTGCTGCTGCTGATGCGGCGCGGCTTTCGCGCACTGGAGGCCTTCATCATCGCCATGCTGCTGGTGATCTTCGGCTGCTTCGCCATCCAGATGCTGCTGGCCTCACCGCCCGTCCGCGAAGTGCTGGCCGGCTTCATCCCGCGCGCCGAGGTGGTGACCCATCCCGAGGCGCTGTACCTGGCGATCGGCATCATCGGCGCCACCGTGATGCCGCACAACCTCTACCTGCACTCCTCCGTGGTGCAGACCCGCGCCTACGAGCGCAACGAAGAAGGCCGGGCATCGGCCATTCGCTGGGCGGTGGCCGACAGCACCATTGCGCTGACGCTGGCGCTGTTCGTCAACGCCGCCATCCTGATCATGGCCGCCAGCGTGTTCCACCAGGCCGGGCGCACCGATGTGGAAGAGATCGAGCAAGCCTTCCACCTGCTCTCGCCCATGCTCGGCGTAGGCCTGGCCTCGACCCTGTTCGCGGTGGCGCTGCTGGCCTCGGGCGTCAACTCCACCGTCACCGCCACGCTGGCCGGCCAGATCGTGATGGAGGGCTTTCTGCGCATGCGCCTGCCCGACTGGGCGCGCCGCCTGATCACCCGCGGCATCGCCATCGTGCCGGTGGTGGTGGTCACCATGCTCTACGGCGAAAAAGGCACGGCCAAGCTGCTGGTGCTGAGCCAGGTGGTGCTGTCCATGCAACTGCCCTTTGCCGTGATCCCGCTGGTGCGCTTTGTCTCCGACCGCAAGCTGATGGGCAAGTTCATCACGCCGCGCTGGCTGAGCGCCATCGCCTGGGTCATTGCCACCGTGATCGTGGTGCTGAACTTGAAGCTGCTGTTCGACATCTTCACGGGCGCGTGATTTCCTCTGCGTCCACCGCCTCTGGCGCGCCGCTGCGTTTGCGGCCCGACAGCATGGCCGCCACCAGGTTCTCGCGGTGGCGCAGGCTGGTGAACAGCACGCCGGCGATATGCAGCGCCACCAGCACCAGCACGCCCCACGCCAGGCCACGGTGCAGCAGCTCCAGCCAGGCCATGCCCCAGAACATATCGGTGGTGTAGAGCCAGCCCGTCACGCTGGCCGCGGCCACGCAGCCCAGCAGGGCCAGCACCATCCAGCCGCCCAGCGGGTTGTGGCCCAGGTAGCGCGGCTCGGTGCCGCGCCAGACCTGCAGCGCATAGCGCCAGGTGGCGGCCGGCGCGCGCATGAATGATGTGAAGCGCGCACTGCGGCTGCCGCAAGCACCCCACAGCAGCCGCGCCGCAACCACCGCCAGCGCCGTATAGCCTGCGGCCTCGTGCCAGGGCAACTGCTCTTCGCCGATCAGCCAGGCAGCAGCAACCGAGGCCGCCAGACTCCAGTGCAGCAGGCGCACGGGCCGGTCCCAAACGCGCTGCATGCCCACGCTCACGAGGGCTGTTTTACTTCGCCGACCTTCTCGAAGGTCTTGGGGTGGAAGAACACCTCCACCCGCTCGCCCTTTTCATTGAAGCCGTAGACCTCGTAGCAGCCGTTGAAGTTCTTCACCTGCCGCACCTTCCAGCCTTCGCCGGTCAGCTTGCGCTGCAGCTCCATCTGCGGCCGCATCTCGTCCTTGGGCACAGGCTCGCACTTGACGGCGTTGTGGTCCACGTATTGGGCGGCAGCGCCGCCGCAGCCCAGGGCGGCCAGCAGGCCGGCCATGCAAAGCAGGGATTTCTTCATGAAAAGTCTCTCAAAACGAATGGGCGATCTTGCTCAAAAGGCCGCGGAGCAGGCCAAGCCAAAACATCCGCGGAACTGGCTTTGCCAGGCCGCTGGATGTGCCCCCTTGAGGGGATTGGCGCAGCGACACGAAGTGCGCGCAGCCTGGGGGTGGTCTAAACGTCCAGCCACATGCGTAGCAGGTTGTGATAGGTGGAAGTGAGGCCAATCACGGAGGGGTCAGCCTCGCCCAGATGGGCCGCGCTGCGCAACCGGCGCAGATGATTGTCCATGTCGAACAGCAAGCGGCGCTGCTCGTCGCTGCGCACCATGCTCTGGATCCAGAAGTAGCTGGCCACGCGGTGGCCGCGCGTGACCGGCTCGACACGGTGCACGCTGGTGCCGGGGTACAGCACCAGGTCGCCTGCGGCCAGCTTCACGCGCTGCTCGCCAAAGGTGTCTTCCACCATCAGCTCGCCGCCGTCGTACTCGCTCGGCTCCGACAAGAACAGCGTGCACGAGATATCGGTACGCACGCGGCCCGCACCATTGCGCAGGTAGCGCACGGCGCTGTCCACGTGGTTGCCAAAGCTGTTGGCGGCGCCGCCATAGCGGTTGAACAGCGGCGGCGATATCTGCTTGGGCAGCGCCGCCGAGAAGAACAGCTGGTGCCGCTCCAGCCCGCGCAGCAGCAATTGCTGCACCGCCTGAGTGGCCTCGCAGGCCTCGGGCAACTGCTCGTTGTTCTTGGCCTCGGCCGACTGGCTGCCCGCGGTGATGCGGCCATCGCCCCAGGGGGCAGTGGCCAGGATCTCGCGGGCGCGGGCCACTTCGGCCGGCGTCAGGACTTCACGTATGTGCAGCAGCATGGTGCGGAATTATCCGGTGCATAGCTCGCATCGCATCAAACACAACAGCACCAAAGGCCGCGGAGCAGGCCATGCGCAGACATCCGCGGAACCGGCTTTGCCGGGCCGCTGGATGTGCCCCCTGCAAGGGGGTTGGCGAAGACGCGAAGCGCGAAGCCTGGGGGTGTTTTTCAGAACCGGATGCCGACCGTAGCAAGCACCTGGCGCTTCGGGCCCAGGATGGTGAAGCCCGGGTAGAGCTGGTCGCCATAGGCCTTGTTGCGCAGGTTGTTGACGTTGATCTGGGCGAACACGTCGGGCGTGAACTTGTACTCGACCAGGGCGTCGGCCACCATGTAGCCGGGCACGCGGGCCGTGGCCGATGCCGCGCCGGTGGTGCCGGACAGCGGGCGGTTCTCCGTGGCGCCGTGCGCACCCAGGCCCACGCGCAGCTTGGCCGTGGCCTGGTAGGTCACCCAGAGCGCGCCCGACTGCTTGGGCGTCAGGCCCACGCGCTGGCCCACCGAGGCCTGGGCTGCGGCGGCGCTGCCGGCCTGGTCGATCTTGGCCACCGGCACCCAGGTGTAGGAGCCATAGATTTCCCACTGCGGCGTCAGGCGGCCCACCACGTCCAGCTCCAGGCCGGCGGTATGGCGCTTGCCCGACAGGGTGTAGGCGTCGCCGGCGAAGTCGGCATCGGTGGTGCGCTCGTTGTACTTCTCGGTGCGGAAGATCGCGCCGCGGGTGGACAGCTTGCCGTCCAGCCAGTCGAGCTTGGCGCCCAGTTCGATGTTGCGGCTCTTCTCCGGCGGCGTGTTGGCGTTCTGCGGCGTCACGTACTGGTAGGTGTCGGCCGAGGTGTTGAACGAGGTGCCGTAGGAGACGTGGTAGGACTGCGTTGGCGAGGGCTGGAACAGCACGCCGCCACGGTAGCTCCACGGCGAATTCGACAAATGCGTACGCGTGATCGTGCTGGGCGTGTTCTGCACGCCGGTGGCATAGGCCAACTGCTCGAAGTCACCCTTGAAGCTGTCGTAGCGCACACCGCCCAACAGCTTCCAGGCCGGCGCCACCTGCACCAGGTCCTGCGCATACAGGCCAAAGGCCTTGGCCGAGTAGTTGCTGGAGTTGCGCCACTGCGGCGACAGGCCGCTGCCGACCAGGCCGGCGCCGTCGTCGGGCGTCCCCACCTGGGTGTTGGGCCGGGTGCCCAGCGTCGAGCCGTTGTTCTGGAAGCGATTGGCCCGCTCGTCGGCGGCATCCACGCCGGCCAACAGTTCATGGCGCAGGCCCAGCGCATTGAAGGCCTGGCTGTAGTCGCTCTGGAAATAGGTCGCCTTGTAGCGGTCCTTGCGCGGCGTCAGGCCGGCACGGGTCAGGACGGTCGCGCTATTGAACACGGTGGTGCCCGCCGCGGCCCCCACGGCGGTGCTCCACTGCGAGCGCTCGAACACGCCGCTGCGCAATTGCGTGCGCAGCTCACCGCCATTGCCAAAGAGATGCTTCCAGGCGCCAAACACGTAGTTGGCCTCGCCGTTGACGAAGTCGGCGCTGGTGCCATAGAAGTCGCCCGGCTTGACCGGTGCCAGGCTGCCATTGAAGTAGCGCACGGCCGACATCGGCACGTTGTTGTTGTTCAGGTGGAACAGGCCAACGGTGAACTCGTCGCCCGTCCCCAGACCCCAGCTGTAGCTGGGCGCGATACCGTTCTTGTCGATCTTGGCGCCGCCGTTGTCGGCCTTGTTGTACATGGCGTTGATGCGCAGCGCCGAGGTCTCGCCGGTACGGATGTTGAAGTCGGCCGTGGTGCGGAAGTAGCCGCCCGTGCCCACCGTGCCCACCACGTCGGTCTGGTCGGCCAGCTCCGGCTTCTTGCTGACCTGGTTGACCACGCCGCCGGTGGAGCCACGGCCGAACAGCATCGAGGCCGAGCCGCGCATCACTTCCACGCGGTCGAGGTTGAAGGTGTCGCGGTCGTACTGCGACGGGTCGCGCATGCCGTCGATCATCAAATCGCCGGTGGAGGCGATCGGGAAGCCGCGCAGGCGGATGTCCTGATCCGTACCGTTCTCGGTGGCGGCGAAGGTGATGCCGGCGGTGTAGTGCAGGGCTTCGCGCAGGGTGTCGAGCTTGACGTCGTCGATCAGCTTTTCGGTGATGACGGTGATCGACTGCGGAATGTCGCGGATGTCCTGGTTGCCCTTGCCGATGGTGGTCTTCTTGGTCTGCAGCGCGTCCTTGCCCTGCACTGCCGTCTCGGCCTTCTCGGTCACGGTCACGGGCTTGAGCGACTGTTCGGCCGGCGCGGTCTGCGCCCAGCTGCCGACGGAGGCCGCCAGCATCAGCGCCCCAAGCGGGAACATCGCCTGCTCGGCTGGGGAACTGGTTTTGGCCGCGTCACGGCGCGAAGATGGCGGGAGATGGCGTGTGGAACGGACCAAGATGGGCCTCTTGTGGAAGTAGTGAAACGAATAGGGCTCGCGCAATTGCGCGAGCCCTCGCCTCACCGCAACCACGTCGCGGCCGATTCTAGATACAGATAAGAACGACTATTAGTCGCAATCACACATTTTCATGACAAAAGGGCGACTTGGCCGCCCAACTGTCGGCATCACGCCACAACAGCGCCTGGCAAGGCCGCCAGCTGTCCTTCCTGCACCTCGCCGCCCAGCGCCTCCAGCAGGTCGGGGATCAGCTTTTGCAGCTCGCCGGTGGCAATGGCCGCATCGGTATCGAAGCCGTCCTCCTTCTTGCCCGAAGTGCCGTCGAACACGCCTTCCAGGAACGTGATCTTCTTGATCTGCATGCCCTCGGTCAGCAAAAAGGACACGCGCTCGTCCCAGGTCATGGCCAGCTTGGTCGGCAGCTTGCCCTGGGTGATGTGCTCGCGCACCTCCTCGATGTCCAGCGGGTGGCGGGCATAGCGCACCACGGCCTTGGATTCGTCGCTGGCCTTCAGCTCGCATTCGCGGTCCACGCTGAAGCCGGCGGGCGGCTCCTGGCTCACCAGCCATTCGGACATGGACGCGACCGAGGTCACATTGGTATTGACCGGCGACACGACAAAGCCCGGCATGGCCTCGACCAGCGCCGTCACCAGCTCATCCGCCCGGCCTTGGCTGGAGGCGCCCAGCACCAGCATGCGGGCGTCCGGGTCTATCCACACCGTGGTTGCGCCCTGTTTGGTGAAGGCCATGGGCAGCAATTGCAGCAGCACGTCTTCCTTCAGCTCCTTGCTTTCCTTCTTGCCGGGCTTGCGGCCGGTTTCCTTCTCGATCTGGGCGATGCGCTCTTGCAGCTTGCGCCGCACCACCGAGCCGGGCACCGCCTTGGCCTCGACCATGTGCTTCAGGATCCACTGGCCGGCGACGGACTCGGCCAGCGGGCCGTGCGCCTCGCCGCGCGGCTCGATCCAGCCGGCCGAGCGCTCCTGCGACGCGCCGCAGGGCTCGAAACGGGCCTTGCCCAGGTTCTCTTCCAGTTGCTCCAGCGAGCCCGTCCAGCCGGGCGCGATGCGGTACACGATCACGTTCTTGAACACTTGCAGTCTTTCCTGATGGCCGGCCCGTGCGGGCCGCGAAGGCCTATTGTCGGCGCGCCGCGCGGCCACCTGGTTTATGGGGCTTGTCCTACACGTGCGCGTCTGCAGCGGGTATGACACTGGCCGCGGCCACGGCTGGTCATGAAGATTTACAAGAGACACATCACTGCCCCACGCCGCGCTTACAAGGCACTTCGATACTGGGGCGCAACCTGATGCCATTTGGCACCCGGGGTTTCTCAGAAAGGAAGCTCTCATGCGATTCATTCCTCGACACCTCCTCATTGCCAGCGTGCTGGCATCGTCCGGCTTTGCCGCTTTTGCGCAAACGCCTCCACCACCCGCCGACGGCGCAGCGCCACCGCCCGCCGAAGCCCGCCACCACGGCCCGCGCGGCGAGCGGCCTGACCGGGCCGGCATGCAGCGGCGCATGGACGCGCACTTCGCCCAGCTCAAGCAGCGCCTGCAGCTCAGCGCTGACCAGCAAGGCGCCTGGGACACTTTCACCAGCGCAGTGCGTCCCGGCCCGGACGGCCCCGGCGGCCATGCACGCCTGGGTTTCGACCGCGGCGAATTCGCCAAGCTGACCACGCCCGAGCGCATCGACCGCATGCGCGCCCTGCGCCTGCAGCGCCAGGCCGAGATGGATCGCCGCGAGGACGCCATCAAGACCTTCTACGCCACCCTGACACCGGCGCAGCAAAAGACCTTCGACAGCCAGCCCATGCACCACATGGGCCCGGACGGCCATCCGGGGCCACGCGGCGAGCACGGCCACAAGGGCGGCCCGCGCAAGGGCCCGCCGCCGGCCGCGACCGACGCTGCGCCGCAGCCCAAGTCGTAAGGGCGACGCACCCGCCGGTGCCGTGAGACACCAAGGGCCCGCTGCTGCGGGCCCTTTTTGTTGCGGCTCCCGGAAATAGGGCACAACACAGCGCCGCGCGCTTGCGGCCCGCCAGACACCAGCACGCAGCACCATGGCATTCGGGGCACGCCTCGCACGCCCGGGACTTTCTCTCTACACTGCAAGCCCACCTTCTACAGACTCCTTCCCACCCGCTCGACCATGCCTACCGCGCGCTTCCACGTCTTTGCCGCTGCCGCAGCAGCGACGGTCCTGCTCACTGCAGCCCTGCCCGCACAGGCCGACCCCACCGCCAAGTCGGGGGTCTACCTGCAGTACGAACGCACCCCCAGCGACACCAAGGTGGCCACGGTGGGCATTACCGCCCCGATCCAGTGGAGCAGCACGCTCTGGGGCACCAAGGTCGGCGCCTACTGGGATCTGTACTACAGCCGCCTGGCCATCGACAGCATCTCCGAGCACATGAGCCTGATCGGCCTGGTGCCCTCGTTCCGGCTGCGTCTCAACCAGGGGGCTTCGCCCTGGTTTGCCGATGCCGGCGTAGGCCTGACCTACGTCGACGGCCTCTATCACACCGACCGCAAAGAGTTCAGCACCCGCTTCAACTTCGCCTCGCACCTGGGCGTGGGCTACAGCTTCGGCACGAACTTCCAGCACGAGGTGCAACTGCGCGTGCAGCACATCTCCAATGCCGCCATCAGGCGGCCGAACCCGGGCGAAAACTTCGTGCAGCTGCGCTACGGCTACACCTTCTGACGCCGGTTGCCACTCGGACGGCTTGCCGTCCTACAGTGGCCGCAGCAGCGCCACTTGGAGAATGCCAGGCCGGGGTGCACGCCCTCTCCTGATCCGTACTCCCGCATGACTGCTGCCACGCCCCTGCCCACCGACCCGCCTGTGACCGTGCGCGTGCTCACCGTCAATATCCACAAGGGCTTCACCTCCTTCAACCGGCGCTTCATGCTGCACGACCTGCGCGACGCAGTGCGCAGCGTGTCGGCCGACGTGGTGTTTTTGCAAGAGGTGCTGGGCACGCACGCCAAGCACCCGAACCGCATCGCCAACTTCCCGCCAGCGCCGCACTACGAGTTCCTGGCCGACAGCATCTGGTCGCAGTTCGCCTATGGCCGCAACGCGGTCTATGACAACGGCCACCACGGCAACGCGCTGCTGTCGAAGTTTCCGATCGTCCACCACCAGAACCACGACGTCTCCATCAGCGGCCCCGAGCGCCGCGGCATGCTGCACTGCGTGCTGCGCCTGCCCGGCCGCGCCACCAACCTGCATGCGATCTGCGTGCACCTGGGCCTGCAAGAGCACCACCGGCGCAAGCAGTTGCACCTGATGTGCGAGCTGATCCGCAAAGACATCCCGGCCAACGCGCCGCTGGTGGTGGCGGGCGACTTCAACGACTGGCGCAGCCGCGCCCACGAGATCCTGCGCAAGGGCGCCGGCCTGCGCGAAGTCTTCGTGCAGGCCGAGGGCCGCGCCGCGCGCACCTTCCCGGCCAAGATGCCGGTGCTGCCGCTGGACCGCATCTATGTGCGCAACGCCGTGGTCCATGCCCCCTTCGTACTGCCGCGCCGGCCCTGGTCGCACCTGTCGGACCACGCACCGCTGGCGGCCGAACTCTCGCTATGAACCCAGGCCGGCGCGCACGCTGGACCGATGGCAACCAGCTGCGCCTGCTGGAGAACGGCGAGGCCTTCTTCCCGCGCGTGTTCGAGTGCATCGCCGCGGCCCGGCACGAGGTGGTGCTGGAGACCTTCATCCTGTTCGAAGACAAGGTCGGCCTGGCGCTGCGCGACGCGCTGGTGCAGGCCGCGCACAACGGCGCCCGGGTGCACGTCATGATCGACGGCTATGGCTCGCCCGACCTGTCTGATGCCTTCCTGCATTCGCTCAGCTCCCAGGGCGTGCGGCTGCGCGTGTTCGACCCGGCACCGCGCATCTTCGGCCAGCGCCTGAACCTGCTGCGCCGCATGCACCGCAAGCTGGTGGTGGTGGATGGCAAGCGCGCCTTTGTCGGCGGCATCAATTACTCGGCTGACCACCTGGCCGACTTCGGCCCCGAGGCCAAACAAGACTACGCGGTCGAGGTCAATGGCCCGGTGGTCGCCCACATCCACCGCTTCGTGCTGCATGCCGTCGGCGCGGCGCGGCCACACAGACCGCAGGCCGCCGCCCCGTTGCAGCCAGAGCTGCCGCCCGCAGGCGCCGCGCAGGCCTTGTTCGCCACCCGCGACAACCATCGCCACACCACCGACATCGAGCGCCACTACCGCGCCGCCATGCGCACCGCGCGCGAGCGCGTCGTCATCGCCAACGCCTACTTCTTTCCCGGCTACCGCCTGATCCAGGACATGCGCCGCGCCGCGCGCCGCGGCGTGGACGTGCGCCTGATCCTGCAGGGCAAGCCCGACATGCCCATTGTCAAAACCGCGGCCAGCATGCTCTACCACCACCTGCTGCATGCGGGCGTGCGCATCTACGAGTACACCGACCGGCCGCTGCACGGCAAGGTCGCGCTGGCCGACCGTGAATGGGCCACCGTCGGCTCCAGCAACCTCGACCCGCTGAGCCTGTCGCTCAACCTCGAAGCCAACGTCGTCATCCGCGACCGCGCCTTCAACGAACAGCTGCACGCGCGGCTGGATCACCTGATGCAGCACAGCTGCAAGCGCATAGAAACCCAAGACCTGGGCACCGAATGGAGCGGCTGGCGCCTGGTGCGCAGCTTCTTCGTGTTCCACATCCTGCGCTGGTACCCGTCCTGGGCCGGCTGGCTGCCGCGCTCGTCCCAACGGGCCCAGCCCGTGCACTGGTCCGACACCGGCAGCGCGCCCGAGGGCAGCGGCCCGACGCGCACCGATGCCGCCTGAGGCGATGCCGCTCTGGCAGCGCCTGCGCCGCCACGCGCACTGGCGCTGGGCCGCGCGCATCGCCAGCCTGGCCTTGCTGCTGCTGATCGCGGCGCTGTTGTACCGCCAAGGCCGCAACATGGACTGGCCCGGCGTCTGGCGTGCCGTGCGCGCACTGCCGCCGCCCGTGCTGCTGGCCGCCGCCGGCCTGGCGCTGGCCAGCCACCTGCTCTACGGCTGCTTCGACCTGATCGGCCGCCACTACAACCGCCTGCCGATCCGCGCGGCCACCACCGTCGGCATCACCCTGGTCAGCTACCCGTTCACGCTCAACCTGGGCTCCCTGATCGGCGGCGTGGCGGTGCGCCTGCGCCTGTACTCACGCCAGGGCCTGGCGCCGCTGCAGATCGGCCAGATCGCAGCCACCAGCGTGCTCAGCAACTGGATCGGCTACTTCCCGCTGGCCGGCGCCGCCCTGTGGCTTTGGCCGCCCAAGTTATCCACAGACTGGCTGCCCGTCACCCCGCCCTGGCACGCCATCGCCCTGCTGCTGGCCGCCGTGCCGCTGGCCTACTGGCTGCTCTGCGCCTGGCGCCACGGCCGGCCGCTGGCATGGCATGGCCACCGCTTTGTGCTGCCCGGGCCCTGGTTCGCGCCGCTGCAGGTGGCGGCGTCCGCCATCAACTGGGCGCTGATGTCTGGCGCGGTGTGGATGCTGCTGCAACAGCAGGCGCCCTATGCGGCCGTGCTGTCGACCATGCTGTTTGGCGCAGTGGCCGGCCTGGTGTCGCGGGTGCCGGCCGGCCTGGGCGTGCTGGAGGCCGTGGCCGTGGCGCTGCTGGCGGGCCTCGCGCCGACAGAGCAGGTGCTGGCCGCTGTGCTGGCCTACCGGGCGCTGTACTACTTCGGGCCGCTGCTGCTCGCGGTACTGGGCTTTGGGCTGGTGGAGTGGCGCGCGCGGCGGCGCACATCCACTATTAAATAGATAGCTATAAGCCCAGGCTGCACCTGGGCTTAAGGCATATTCAGCTCATAAAAACTTATCCACAGGCACGGCTCCGCGGTCGCCCTGTTGTTACATATTAGCTATTGTTTTTATAGCTACAAGCCCTTGTTCTATAAGGGCTTTCTTACTTTCTCCAAGAAGAAAATTTTTCGCGCCCTGCCGGCCACTGAAAACCCTGGGGATAGTTCCGGCACAAGCACGCAGTTATCCACAGCGCCGCGGCGCTCTGGAAAGTTGTTATCTGTTCGGTCTGCGCGCACCAGGCCCGCGTCCACATGCTTGTCGCCGCCGCAAGTCCTTGATCTGGCGCTGGAAAAGTGACTTATCCACAGAAGAGGCGCTCGCCTATTACTACTACTATTTAGAAATAGCACTGATAGAGAAGAACTGGCGAAAGCCGCGAGCCTGTTCCGGCCACGCTTGTGTGCCAGGCCCGTGTGCAGAGCAAAAGTGGTTTCGCCGCGGCCACCGCCGCGCAAGTCGGCGCTTCAAAATCGATGGAACCGGCCCTTGCTGCCGGCAGTAGCGGTTTTGAAGACTTTGGGCCGCCACGCGGCGGCGGCCAAAACCGGCTGGCGCGTGCGCTCGCCGCAAATCAGACGCGCCAAAGTCGCTGGAACTGCCTCCAGCGGGCCACTGCAGCCGCTTTGAAGGCCCTGGAGCGCCGCCTCAGCCGCGCGGCAAGGCTGGGCAGCCCGCGCCGCGGCCAGCGCACTGGCGCGTCAAAGTCGCTGAAGCCGCAATGCACTGCAGGCCACGGTGCGTCCAGCGGTTTTGAAGCGCCTGTTTTGTTCCGGCAGAAGGGGGCCGGGCCATCTTTTGGCCATGCGCGCGGCAGCCGTCCGCAGCACACAACGCGTGGCTGCGCACTTGTAGCTATTGTTTTAATAGCTATTAGCCGGCGTCCAGCAAGGGTTTCAGCTACTTTTCTTCAAAATTTCATCGCATTGCCGTGCGGCGGAATTTTGATAACTCTGTGGATAGTTCTGGCACAACTCGCAGCTTATCCACAGGCGCGGCGCGGTCTGCGGAGTTGTTCGCAATGCGCTCTGAAAGGACCAGCCCGGCGTCCACATGCTTGTCGGCGCCGCAAGTCCTTGACGCGGCATGGGGAAAAAGGACTTATCCACAGAAGAGGGCGTCCCTTACTACTACTACTAATTTGAAATAGAAGTTATAGACATGAACTGGTAGAAGTCGCGCGCTCTGCCAGCCCGCGCGAAGCGCGGGGAAAAATAAAAAAACCCCGCCAAAGGCGGGGTCCATGGGTGAGAAAGCAGCTCCGAATCAGTCAGCTTCGATATGCGCGGCTTTGACGACTGCGGTCCAGTTGGCGGTTTCGCGCTCTACCAGCGCATTGAGCTGCTGCGGGTTCAGATAGTCGGCCACGGCGCCTTGCTCTTGCGCTTTTTTCTGGAAAGCCGGGTCGGCCACCACCTTGGCGATCTCGGCGGACAACTTATCCACAATCGGCTTGGGCGTCTTGGCCGGTGCGAACACGCCAAACCACGAGGTCGCGTCGAGCTTGGGCAGGCCGGCTTCGGCCGTGGTCGGCACATCGGGCAGGCTGGGCAAACGCGCTTTTCCGGTGGTGGCCAACACCCGCAGGCGGCCCGACTGGATGTGCGGGATGAAGGGCGGCGCCGTGCCAAAGGTGATGTCGACCTGGCCGCCGAGCAAATCCTGCAGCGCCGGGCCGGTGCCCTTGTACGGAACGTGCGTCATCTGGATGCCGGCCTGTTGTTCCAACATGGCGCCCGTTGCATGCTGCAGCGAGCCATTGCCTGAAGACGCGTAATTGACCTTGCCCGGATTGGCTTTTGCAAAGGCGATGAACTCGGCCATGGTCTTGTACGGCAGGTCGGCGCGCACCACCACGATCTGCGGCGCCGACAGCACATTGGCCACCGGCTGCAGCTCTTCCGGCTTCCATTGCAAGGGCTGTTTGCTGACCAGCGGCGTGATCACGTGGTAGCCCGAGTACTGCATCAACAGCGTGTAGCCATCGGGTTCCGCGCGCTTGACCGCGACCGCCGCGATGCCGCCGTTGGCGCCGCCGCGGTTATCCACAACCACGGTCTGCCCCAGCGCCGTGCCCAGCGGCACACCAAGCATGCGCGCGGAAATATCGGTGGTGCCGCCAGCAGCGGTGGGCACCAGCAACAGCACCGGTTTGTTCGGATAGTGGCCGGTCTGCGCGTGTGCAGAAAAACCCAGGCTGGCAAAGGTGGCCAGTGCCAGCACATGGCGGCGGGTGATGTTCATGAAAAGTCTCCTGTCGTTGTGGATAAAACTGCGACCGTTCGGGCTGGGTCCTTCGACAAGCTCAGGACGAACGGTTCTCTCTTTGGACATCAATGCACGGCATCGCGCGCCAGCGCGCGTTCGCGCAGCGCGGCAAAGTCCGCCGGCGGCGCATGCAGTGCCAGGCGCGGGCCGGCCTTGGCGATCTGGCTCGGGATGTCATGGCCGATCAGCGCGGGCAGGCGCGCGGCGGCCGCCAGCAACTGCGGCAGATCGCAGCCTGTGGAAAAGTCCATCAGCTGCAGCGCGTGCACGATTTCTTCGGTGCAGACATTGCCGCTGGCGCCCGGCGCATACGGGCAGCCGCCGAGTCCGCCCAACGATGCGTCGAAGCGGTCAGCACCCGCGTCGATCGCGGCCAACACATTGGCCAGGCCCATGCCGCGCGTGTTGTGGAAGTGCAGGGTCAGCTCGGCTGCGGGAAAGCGTTGGCGAAAAGCGCGGGTCAGCGCGGCGACCTGTGTCGGGTAGGCCATGCCGGTGGTGTCGCACAAGGTGATTCCCCTTACCGTGCCCTCGCCATCCTGTTCCAGAAAACGCCCAGCCCAATCCAGCACCACGGCCGCATCGACATCGCCTTCCATCGGGCAACCGAAAGCGCAAGACAGCGACACGTTCACCGCGATGCGCGACTGCTGCGCCAGCGCCACCACCTGCGTCAGCGCGGCAAAAGACTGGGCGCGCGTCATGCGCAGGTTGGCAATGTTGTGGGTTTCGCTGGCCGACATCACCAGGTTGAATTCATCAGCGCGCGCATCCACCGCGCGCTCGGCGCCGCGCAGGTTGGGCACCAAACAGGTGTAGACCACGCCGGGCACACGGCGGATTTCGCGCAGCACGATTTCCGCATCGCGCAGCGCGGGAATCGCCTGCGGCGAGGTGAAAGAGGTGACCTCGATCTTGGCCAGCCCGGCAGCCGACAGCGCATCGACCAGCGCAATCTTGTCGGCCGTGGGCACAAAGGCCGATTCCATTTGCAGCCCATCGCGCGGGCCGACCTCTTGCAGGTAGATACGGCGTGCGGCGCCACTCCAAATTTCGCTCATGCAACGACCCCCTTTTCACGCAACAACTGAATCTGCCCCGCGCTCAAACCCGCTTCGCGCAACACCGCATCGGTGTCATCGCCCAGGTGCGGCGCAGAAGAACGCACGCTGCCCGGCGTGGCCGACAGCTTGGGCACGATGCCCGGCACGTCCAGCACATGGCCGTCGCGCGTGGTCTGTTGCAGCACCATGTCGCGGGCGCGGTAGTGCGGGTCGCTGTGGATATCTTTGGCGGTGTAGACCTTGCCGGCCGGCACGCGCGCGGCGCCCAGGATCTCCATCACATCGGCAATGGAGCGCGCAGCAGTCCAGGCGCCGATGGCCGCATCGATCTCGTCCACGCGCGCCACGCGGCCGGCGTTGTCTTGCAGATCCGGCGCCGTGGCCAGATCAGTGCGGCCAATGCTTTCCATCAAGCGGCGAAAAATGCTGTCGCCATTGCCTGCGATCAGCACATAACCGTCGGCGCACTTGTAGGCGTTTGACGGCGCAATGCCCGGCAAGGCACTGCCCGCGGCTTCGCGCACCGCGCCAAAAGCGCTGTACTCGGGCAGCAAACTTTCCATGCAGTTGAACACCGCCTCGTGCAGCGCGACGTCTATCACCTGGCCTTCGCCGCCATGCACTTTGCGGTGGTACAGCGCCATCAATACGCCAATGGTTCCGTGCAGCGCGGCCAGCGTGTCGCCGATGGAAACGCCCACGCGCACCGGCACGCGGCCGGGCTCGGCGGTGAGGTGGCGCAAGCCGCCCATGGCCTCGCCGATCACACCGAAACCGGGCAGGTCACGGTAAGGCCCGGTCTGGCCGTAGCCGGAAATGCGCAACATCACCAGCCCGGGGTTGAGCGCATGCAGCGCGTCCCAGCCCAGGCCCCAGGCTTCGAGCGTGCCGGGCCGAAAGTTTTCCACAAGCACATCGGCTTCGGCGATCAGTTGGCGCGCGATGTCCTGGCCTTCGGCGCTGCGCAGGTCGAGTGCGATCGAGCGCTTGTTGCGCGACTGCACCTGCCACCAGACCGAGGTGCCGTCCTGCAACAGGCGCCAGTTGCGCAGCGGGTCACCGCTGCCCGGGGCTTCGATCTTGACCACGTCGGCGCCAAAGTCGCCCAAGGTTTTGCCGCAGAACGGGCCGGCGATGAGCTGGCCCATCTCGACCACGCGCAGGCCGGAGAGCGCGCCAACGGAAAGGGCGGCGGAAGTCATGCGTTTGTCTCTCTTCAGGGGAAAAACGCATCATGGCCAGCGCCGTGGCAACTGCAAAACGCTCAATGGCGAAGCCACCATCGCCAAACGCGATGGTGTAATCGCCCGCAGCATGCGGCTCGACCCGGTTTCCCTCAGGCTTTTTGTCGCGGTGATGGAAGAAGGCACCATCGCCAACGCCGCCGCGCGCGAGCATCTGGCCGCATCCGCCGTGAGCAAGCGCATCAGCGAGCTCGAAGCCGCGCTCAGCGCCGTGCTTTTCCAGCGCAGCAACAAAGGCACCGAGCCCACCGCCGCCGCTTTTGCCTTGCTGGGCCTGGCGCGCGGCGTGCTCAACGGGCTGGACGACATCGCCGCGCAAATGCAGGGCTACGCCGACGGCCTGCGCGGCCAGGTGCGGGTGGCGGCCAATATCTCGGCCATCACGCAGTTTCTGCCGGCGCAATTGCGCGGCTTCATGCAGCGCTACCCGCTGGTGCAGGTGCGCCTGCAGGAATGCATCAGCACCGTGATCGCGCGCCAGGTGGCAGACAACATGGCCGACATCGGCATCCTCAACGCCGGCCACTACGGCGAAGAACTCACCCAACTGCCCTACCGGCAAGACGAGCTGGTGCTGATCGTGCCGCGCGGCCACGCCCTGGCGCGCCGGCGCCGCAGCACGCTGCGCGAGGCGCTGGCCTACGACATCGTCGGCGTGCACCCGGGCAGCGCCATCAACAACCAGCTGATCCAGGCCTCCGCCGAAATCGGCCTGCCGCTGAAGTTGCGCATCCAGGTCACCAGCTACGACGCCCTGTGCCTGATGGTCGACGCCGGCCTGGGCATTGGCGTGCTGCCGCGCGGCAGCGCCGCGCTCTACCAGCCGGCGCTGGCGATCCAGGCCGTGGCGCTGGACGAGCCCTGGGCCCGGCGCGACCTGGTGATCTGCGTGCGTGCGCCGGGCAGCCTGTCGCCGGCCTGCCAGTTGCTGGTGGACCACCTGGGCCGCAATTCAGGCACCGTTTAGGGGCATTCTTGGCGGTTTTGCCTATTTTTTAGGCGCATGTGGATAACTTTGTGGATGGTTTTCGCGCAAAAGCGGGCTTGTCCACAGACCGGCGCCGCGCCCGAAAGTTGTTAGCGCCCAGCCAAAAAGCTCCGGGGTGCGGGACCACAGGGTTGAATAAATCACAACTGCTTGATTGCTAAGGGAAAAACCCGGTTATCCCCATTTTTTGGCGCCCTCTACTACTACTGCTATTTGTTTTAAGAAGAATTGAGAAAGAACAGCCGGCAAGACACCGGCGCCAGGGCCGCCTCGCCAAAACGCCGCGTTTACGCCACGTTTTGAAGGGGTAAACCCTTATGAATCAAGGGCTTGGGCTGTTTTATTTGCCAGATGGACAAACGGCCAACGCAGCCGCCGCCTGCTGCGCTATGGTGCGGATTCCCTGGTTTCAACGGCAAGCGCAGCACCCATGGGCCTGGACGACCGCGACTACCTGCACCAGCGCCGCGAACCGGCGCCGGCAGCGCTGCGCCCTCCGGCCGAGCCATCGGTTGGCGGCATCCTGGCCAGGATGGTGATCGGCGTGCTGGTGCTTGCGGGGCTCTACAAGGCCTCTGACTACCTCTGGGAGTGGCGGGGGCAGGCTGTGATTGCCGCGCCCGCCCTGGAGGCTCCCAGGGCCCCTGCCGGGCCTGTGCTGCCATCCACGGCCTTTGCCGAGCCATCTCCGAGCCCGCAGGCGCCGGCCAAAACCTTCAGCAAGTGCACGGCCGCCAACGGCCGCGTCAGCTATTCCGACGGCGCCTGCCCGCCCGGCAGCCGGCGCAGCCCGCTGCAACTGGTGCCGGAGCAAAACCTGGTGCGGGGCGAGCGGGCGCCCTCCGCGCTCCCGGTACTGCCACCGGTGCCAGCCACCCGGCGCGCCAGCCCGGCCGTGGCGGAAGCGCCCGACGCCACGGCGCAGCAGTGCCAGCGCCTGGCGCAGCGCGTCGTCCAGCTCGACGCCCAGGCCCGGCGCCCGCAAGACCCGCAGTACCAGGACTGGCTGCGCACCGAGCGCCAGGCCGCACGCGACCAGCAGTTCCGCCTGCAATGCTCCTGAGCGGGCCGGCGGGTTTCTGGCGCTGAAGAATTTTAAGAAAAAGTGCCTCTAGCCCAGGCTGCACCTGGGATATAAGCTATATAAAACATAGCAATAAGAGCGCACCGGCGCTGCGCCTTCAGAAGCGCATGCGCGCCGTCAGCCGCAGCGTGCGCGGCTCCATTGGGTGCACATGCCGGCCGCTGATGCCCTCGCTGCCGCAGGCGCCGGCCAGCGCCTCGCGCGCGGTGCACGAGGCATACAGGTACTCGATGTCATTGCCCTGCTTGCCCAGCAGGTTGAACAGGTCCAGGCCCAGCGTCAGTTGCCGGTTCACCGCGTAGCGCGTGCCCAGGTTCAGCAGCGTGCTGGGGCGTGAACGCACGCTGTTCTGCGTATCCAGCGCGCGCGGCCCCATGTGGCGCAGGCGCAGCGTGGCCAGCCACGGGCCTTGCTGCCAGACCGCGCCGGCGGCCAGCACGCGCTCGACCGCGTTGTCCACGTAGTTGCCTTCGCCCTCGGCCGGCGTGCCGACGAAGCGGGCGCGCGACCAGGCGGCGTCGGCCTCCAGGCGCCAGGCCGGGCTGGCCTGCCAGCGCAGCGTGGCCTCCAGCCCGCGCCGGCGGCTGGCGCGGCCGGGCTCGGTGCTGCCGGCGTCGCCCACGTAGACCAGCTCTGAATCCAGCCGCAGCTGCCACAGCGCGGCCGTGACGGTGAGTTTGTCGCTTGGCGCAAAGCGCCAGCCCAGCTCGCTGCCGCGGCCCTTCACCAGCGCCGGCACGCGCTGCGCCGCCAGCCCGGTCTGCGGGTCGGTGCTGATGGTGGCGCCGCGCACGTCATTGCTGTGAAAGCCGCTGCCGGCGTTCAGGTAGAACTCCTGTTGCGGCGTGAAGGTATAGGCCAGCCCGGCCTTGGGGCTGGCCAGCGCGTCGTGGCCGCTGCCGCTGTTGGCCGCGCCGTAGAGCGCTTCGCGGCCGCGCACGTCGTAGTGCAGCAGGTCGCCGCGCAGCCCGGCATAGCCGCGCCAGCGCTCGCTGAAGTTCACCAGTTGCTGCGCATGGACCGAGAACAGGTCTTGCGACACCTTGTCGTCGCGGATGGTGGACAGGCGCTCGCGCGCCTCGGTCGCGTACAGGCCGACCTGGGCAATGCGGTCGCCACGCCACTGCGCGCCAAAGCTCAGCACGCCGTCCAGGCCGGCGATGCGGGTGGGCATGCGGTGCAGCGCCTGCGCGCCGAACACGCGGCGGCGGTCGGTCTGCTCGAACTGGTCGCCATGCGCCGGGTCGTTCAAAAAATAGGTGAAGTCCGAGAACAGGTCGAAGCGGTAGTCGATGGCATAGGCGCTGATATCGGTCTGGCCGGCGGCATCGTGGCGGTACCACTGGCCAGACAGGCTCAGGCGGCGCGTGCGGCCGCCATCGCTCGGGTCGAGCGAGCCGAAGCGGCCGATCTCGCCGTCGTCCACCGCGCGCTCGGGCACCTGGTCGGTCGAAGTCCAGCGGCTTTGGTAGGCCATGGCCGTGAGGTGGAAGCCGCGCGCCTGCGAGCCCTGCGAATAGCGCAGCACGCCGTTGAACTTGCGCAGGCGCTCGGGCACGTCCCAGGGGCCGTTGTTGCCGGCCAGCTCCAGCGCGCCCAGCCAGGTGTGGTCGTCCTGCGTGCGCGAGCCGGCCAGCAGCGCGCGGCGGTAGCCGTGGCCGCCGAAAGTCAGCTCGGCAAACGGCGCCTGCAATGCGCTCAGGTAGTCCATGCTGGCGCTGCCGGCCAGCGAGAAATCGCCGCTGTCGGCAAAGTACGGCCCCTTGCGGTAGCGCACGCCCGAGACCAGCTCCGGGATCAGGAAGTTGAGGTCGGCAAAGCCCTGGCCATGCCCGTGCGTGGGCATGTTGACCGGCATGCCATCCACCGTCACCGCGAAGTCCGTGCCGTGGTCCAGGTTGAAGCCGCGCAGGAAGTACTGGTTGGCCTTGCCGTCGCCCGAATGCTGGGTGGCGACCACGCCCGGCACCGCCTCCACGATGTCGCCCGGCCGCTGCCGGGGCCGCGACTGGAACGAGGCCTGCTCGGCCGCGCCCTCGCTGGCGCTGTCGGCCGAGCCAATGGCCGCGTCGCGCGGGCCGCGCACCTGCACCTCGGGCAGATGGCTTTCCTGCGCCAGCGCCGGCGGCAGGCCGCACAGCAGCGCCGCGCAGGCCAGGTGCTGGCGCCGGGGCAGGGACAGAAGACGGTGGGTGAAAGTACGGTGCGCGCCAGCGGGCATGGAGTGGATCGTGGCTGAAACCAGGATTCTCTACAGCGCACCGCCTGGGTCCATACGCCTTTGGGCGCACGCCGCCATCCGGCCCGGGCGCCGATCGGTTGCAGAATGGCGCCCTTCGAGAAAAAGGCTCCCATGACCGACACCATCCAAACCCCGCCCCTGCCCGACCACCTGTCCATCGACCCGCGCAGCCCGCACCACGTCGCCGCCGTTTTTGAGCACGACATCGGCATCCGCTTCAACGACAAGGAGCGCATGGACGTCGAGGAATACTGCGTCAGCGAAGGCTGGATCAAGGTCCCCGCCGGCAAGACCCTGGACCGCAAGGGCAAGCCGCTGCTGATCAAGCTGAAGGGCAAGGTCGAGGCGTTTTATCGCTAGCACAGCAACCTGGAAGTAGAGGAAGACGCGCTTTCATGTTCCGATATCTCCAGGGTGCTGTCCTTGGCATCTGGGCGCTTGCCGATCACCTGCTTTGAAATACGCCCAGGTTTTCGGTCAACCATTCCGTCAACGAGCGCGGGGCCTTCCCGGTCAGTTCTTCGACTGTTGACGTCGTCTCAGCGATCGTCGACTGGCGGAACATCTGGTCGAGTCCCACCAAAAGATCGGCTACCAACGGAGAAAATCCGGCGCCAAGCAGGGACTCTCGTTGCTCGGCTGGCAAACGGTCGGCGTAGGCAACCGGATGCCCGAGCAGGCGGGCCAACTCGGCTGCCACCTGCTGCATGGTCCACGCGCGTGGACCAGACAGGTGGTAGGCACGTTGCGATTTCGGCTCGACCTCTTCGAGCAATGCGATGCGGGCTACGTCCGCAACATCGCGGGTATCGATGAAGTTCACCCGACCATTCCCCGCTGCGCCAGCCCACGAACCGGCAGCGATGTGTGGCCCCACGCGTTTGAGCACATCGTTGAACGTCGTTGGCCGCAGCGCCGTAGAGGCGATGGGCTGCTGCGCCAGGTGCGCCTCGATCTGCATGTGCCAGGCAAGGGGAAGAAGTCGGGTCGCGGGACCGAAGGCAGACAGCTTGACGATGTGGCGAACGCCTGCTGCAACGGCTGCATCGATCAATGCGATCTCGTTGGCGACCTGCTCCAGGGAGGTGCCATGCGCAATGAAAAGCCGGTCGACGCCGCGCAGCGCCCCCTCAAGCGTGTCGACGCGTTTGAAGTCAACTTTTAGCGTGGCAACCCCTTGCGGCAGTCGCGCTGCGCTGGATTGGCGCGTCAGCAGGACGAGGTCAATCGGATCGTCGGCGAGCAATGCCGTCAATGTCGCGCCAACGCGCCCGGTTGCGCCCGCGATGGCGATCCTGGGTTTCACATCGGAATTGGAGGGGTTGGGCATGTCAGCGTCCTTAGCAAGTATCATGGAACGATAGGTCCATGTATCTTGGAATGATGATTCCAAATTGTCAAAGGATTTTTCAGATGAGCGGAAAACCGCAATACGACGAAGGTGCCGTCATTGACGCAGCCGTGGATGCCTTCTGGCGTCACGGATACGCGGCTACAACGATCAACGTGTTGACAGAGGCGACGGGGCTATCGCGTTCAAGCCTCTACCAACGCTTCCAGGACAAGGATGGCCTGTTCGAGGTCGTGCTTGCAACTTATACGGAGCGGGTGATACGCCGGATCACGTCGTTCGAGGGCGGCAGTGCGCGTGGGCGGCTCGAGGCGCTGCTACGGGGGCTGCTTCCAGTGCGGCCCCGCCGGCCCCCGGGGTGCCTGCTCGCAAGAAGCTGTGCCGAGCTGATCGATCTGCCGCCGGCAGGACAGAAGGCGGCAATCTGGGGGATGGGCCAGCAGCACCGTTTGCTCGAAAGCCTGCTTCAGGAAGCCATTGCCGTGGGCGAACTACCCACTGGTGCAGATGCCGCCGCGCTGGCGTGGCACTTTCTTGGGGTGATGCAAGCGATCCTGAATTTTCCGCAGGCCGGTGCTAGCAGGAGCGAATTGGACCGGATGATCGCCGTTGCGATGTTGGCGTGGCCGGCGGGCGATGTTGCGCAAACCATCCAACAGCCGGCCCCCACCCCAGCCCTCCCCCAGCGGGGGAGGGAGTAATGCAAAGGCCGAGCGAAGCGATGGCCCGACTGGCAGTCCCGGGGTCCCCTCTGTGGCGTCGAGGAGCGGAGGAGGCGGCAGGTTGCCCGTAGCGCAGCGAAGGGACGGCGAGGACTGTTTGAGCGAAGCGAGTTCCGCAGCCGCCTGCCGACTTCGAGCACCGCAGAGCAGTCCGGCAAAGCCGGACCGCCACAGTGGGGTCGCCTTCTCTTTGGTGACTTTCTCTTGGCGACACAAGAGAAAGTTACTCGCCCGCCGGGGCGAACTCCCGGCACCCGCCGCCCGCAAGGCAAGGAGCGCCGAGATATCTCAAAGACCTTGAAAGGAACGCGCCATTCATGCACAGCGCTCATGAGAGCTTGCCGGCTCTGCCAGCTAGTCGTGACGGGGCGTACTTCGTACAGTTGAGCGCTCGGAGCCGCGACCTAGCGCGCTCCTCCATCTCCAAAAGGGAAACCGCATGAACACTCCCGCAGCAACAGACGCCCAGGCATCCCGGGTGACGGTAACGCCGGCCGGCTCGCAGGCCAGCGCCAAGGGGCCTGAGCAGTACTTCACTGGCGTGGTGCGCATAGACGCGCCCTTCCAGCGCACCGAGCCCGCGCGCATCGGCGGCGCCACCGTCACCTTCGAGCCGGGTGCGCGCACCGCCTGGCACACCCATCCGCTGGGGCAGACGCTGATCGTCACGGCCGGCGCTGGCTGGGTGCAGGAATGGGGCGGCGCGCTGCAGCCGATCCGGCCGGGCGACGTGGTGTGGATTGCGCCGCTGGTCAAGCACTGGCACGGCGCCACGCGCACCACGGCCATGACGCACATCGCCATGGCCGAGGCACAGGACGGCAAGGTGGTCGACTGGCTGGAGCAGGTCAGCGACGAGCAGTACGCCGCTTAAGCGGCGCTAGCCTGCGGCGTTTTGCGCCGGCGCGTGGTCCAGGTCCGGCCGGTTGCGCGGGTCCACGTGCACCATCAGGCTCAGCACCGGGTGCTGCTCCAGCACGCGCTGGCGGGCGCGCACGGCGATGTCGTGGCCGGCTTCCACCGTGATGGTGGCGTTGACCTCGATGTGGGCATCCACCGCCAGCATGTCGCCCAGGCGGCGGGTGCGCACGTCGTGCACGCCTTCCACGCCGGGGGTGGCGGCCAGGGTGCGTTCGATGGCCTGCACCTCGTCGCTTTCAGCGGCGCGGTCGACCAGGTCTTGCAGCGCGCCCCAGCCAAAAGTCCAGCCCATCTTGGCCACCATCACGCCCACCACCAGCGCGGCGATCGGGTCCAGCAGCGGGTAGCCCATGAGGTTGCCGACGATGCCCAGGCCCACCACCAGCGACGAGGCCGCATCCGAGCGCGCATGCCAGGCATTGGCCACCAGCATGGTGGAGCGCACGCGCTGCGCCACGGCCAGCATGTAGCGAAACAGGCCCTCTTTGGTGACCAGCGCAATGGCGGCCACCCACAGCGCCACGCCGTGCACGCGCGGGATGCTTTGCGGGTCTTCCAGCTTGCCCACGGCCGACCACAGCATGCCGCCGCCCACGGCCAGCAGGATGGCGCCCAGCACCAGGGTGGCGGCGGTCTCGAAGCGCTGGTGGCCGTAGGGGTGGCCGGCGTCGGCGCCACGCCGGCTGTGGCGGCCGGCAAACAGCACGACAAAGTCCGACACCAAGTCTGACAGCGAGTGGATGCCGTCGGCGATCAGGCCCTGCGATTTGGAGAACACGCCGACCGTGATCTGCACCGTGGTCAGCACGATGTTGACCGCCACGCTGACCCAGGTGCTGCGCCGGGCGGCGCGGGCGCGGTCCTCAGGGGTGAAGCGGCTGTCGTCCGGGGCGTCGTGCTGGAAGTTCATGGGCGTTGGCTCCTTCTGCCCGGCATTCTGCGGGACGCCACTTATCCACAGGGCGAAAGCTACGTTTTATATAGCTAAAAGCCCAGGTGGGTACTGGGCTTTAGGCACTTTTTATTAAAAATTTGCGGCTGCGCCGCTTAGAAGCTTTCCCACTCATCGTCGCCCTTGCCGGCGGCCGTGGTGGCCAACTGCGGCTGCGGTTGCGCTGCGGGGGCGCTGGGGCGGGCCAGCGTCGGTTCTTTCTTCACAACCGGTGCGGGCTGGCGCAGTGGGGTGGCGGGCGCGGCCACTGGGCGCGGCGCTGGCGTTGCCGCGCGTGGCGTGGCATGCGCGCCGGCGGCCAGCTTGAACACCGCCACCGCGTCCACCAGGTGCTGCGCCTGGCCCTTCAGGCTGCCTGCGGCGGCGGCGCTTTCTTCGACCAGCGCGGCGTTTTGCTGCGTGGCCTGGTCCATCTGCGTGACGGCTTCGCCCACCTGGGCCACGCCGGATGCCTGCTCGGCGCTGGCGGCGCTGATCTCGCCCATGATGTCGGTCACGCGGCGGATGGCGGTGACCACTTCCTGCATGGTGCTGCCGGCCTGGTCGACCAGCGCGCTGCCCTGCTCGGCCCGCTGCACGCTGTCGGCGATCAGGCCCTTGATCTGCTTGGCGGCATCGGCGCTGCGCTGGGCCAGGCTGCGCACTTCGCTGGCCACCACGGCAAAGCCGCGGCCTTGTTCGCCGGCGCGCGCGGCTTCTACTGCGGCGTTGAGCGCCAGGATATTGGTCTGGAAGGCGATGCCGTCGATCACGCTGATGATGTCGGTGATCTTGCGCGAGCTGTCGTTGATGTCCTTCATGGTGCCCACCACCTGGGCCACCACGTCGCCGCCGCGCGCGGCCACGCTCGATGCGTTCTGCGCCAGCTGGTTGGCCTGGCGCGCGTTGTCGGCGTTCTGCCGCACGGTGGAGCCCAGTTGCTCCATGGAGGCGGCGGTTTCTTCCAGCGCGCTGGCCTGCTCTTCGGTGCGGCTGGAGAGGTCGGCATTGCCTTGTGCGATCTGGGCGCTGGCGGTGGCCACGCCTTCGGCGTTCTGGCGCACGTTGGCGACCACGCCCGCCAGGCTGGCCTGCATGGTCTTGAGCGCCGACAGCAGTTGCGCGGTTTCGTTGCGGCCCTCGGCCTCGAAGTGCAGGCTCAGGTCGCCCACGGCCACGGCGCGCGAGATATCCACAGCCTGGTTCAGCGGCCGCGTGATCGAGCGCAGCAGCAGCCAGCCAAACACGGCCAGCAGCGCAATGGCGGCCGCGCCCAGCGCCAGCAGCAGCGTGATGGCCGATTGATAGGACTCGTTGGCGCGCTGGTGGGCCGCGTCGCTGCGCGCCAGTTGGAAGCGGACCATCTCGTCCGCAGCCGCGATGGCCGTGTCCTGCAGCGGTGCCACCACGCTTGTCAGCAACTGGTTGGCCTCGGCCGTCTGGTTGGCCGTGCCCAGCGCTATCACCTTGTCGGTCGGCTCGCGCAGCGCTGCCACGGCGGTCTCCAGCTTGGCAAGCAGGGCCTTGCTTTCTGCACTGGCCAGCGTGCCCTGCAGTTGCTTGTCCAGCGCGGCGTACTCGGCACGCACCTGGCTCACGCGCTCGGCCAGCTTCTGGAGGGCGGCCGGGTCGGTTTCCAGCACCACGTTGCGCGACACGATGGCGCGCACGCGCAGGTTGTCCTTGATGTCCTTGGCCAGGATGATCTTGGGCAGCCGGTCATCGGTGGCGGTATCCAGGTGGCCCTTGATCTCGCCCATGCGCGCTGCGCCCAGCCACACCATCACGGCGATCAGCCCCGCAGCCACAACAATGCCGGCGCCCAGGCGGGTGCCGATTTTCAGGTCATTCAGATTCATGGGACGGGTACGCGCAGCGGCAAAAAAGGGGAACTCATTATCGTTTTGGCTGCTGGCGATAAGGACCCGTTCGTCGCGGACAGAAGCGATGGCTGGTATGCCATGCGCCTCGGCCGTGCCCGGTCAGAAGCCTTCCAGCACCACCTTGCCCTGCGCCTTGCCGCTCTCGATAAAGGCATGGGCGCGCCGCAGGTCGGCCGCATTGATGCGGCCAAACACCTGCTGCGCCGTGCTGCGAATGCGGCCCGCGTCCACCAGCGCGGCGACCTCGGCCAGCAGCTCGCCCTGGCGCTGCTGGTCGGGCGTGCCGTAGAGCGAGCGGGTGAACATCATTTCCCAGTGCAGCGACAGGCTCTTGCGTTTCAGCGGCATGGCGTCCAGCGCGTCCATGTCGTCGATCAGCGCCAATTGGCCTTGCGGGCGCAGCAGCTCGATCAGTTGCGGGTAGTAAAGCGGGGTGTGCGTGAGGCTGGCCACCATGTCCACTGCGTCAACCCCCGCCGCGTGCAGCGCCGGCGCCAGCGGCTGATGGTGGTCTATCACCAGGTCGGCGCCCAGGTCCAGGCACCACTGCCGGGTTTGCGGCCGCGAGGCCGTGGCCACGATGCGCAACTGCGTGAGCTGGCGCGCCAGCTGGATCAGGATCGAGCCGACACCGCCCGCCGCGCCCGTCACCAGCAGCGTCTGGCCGGCGCCGCCGCCTTTGGGTACGCGCAGGCGGTCAAACAGCAGCTCGTAGGCGGTGATGCTGGTCAGCGGCAGGGCGGCGGCCTGGGCCTCGTTCAGGCTCTTGGGGGCCAGCGCCGCGATGCGGGCATCCACCGTGTGCAGCTCGGCATTGGCGCCGGGGCGGTCGATGGCGCCGGCGTAGTACACGCGGTCGCCCAACTGGAAGCCGCGCACCTCGGCGCCCAGGCCCTCGACGATGCCGGCCGCGTCCCAGCCCAGCACCTTGGCCTGACCAGCCGGCGGCGCGCTGTTGCGGCGCACCTTGGTGTCGACCGGGTTGACGGAGACCGCGCGCACCCGCACCAGCAAATCATGCGGGCCGGGCTGCGGCGCGGGCAGCTCCAGGTCCAGCAGCGAATCCGCGTGGTCTGCGGGCAGGGATTGGGTGTAGCCGACGGCTTTCATGGCGAGGGGGCTTTCAAGAAGATGAAGAATCGGCCACTCTATGACCGCCATCAAAATTTGATAAGCAGGCAAAAATCAGGATCAGCTTCAAATGAAAATTGAAAATACCGCCGACCTGCAACTGCTGCTGCACACCGCCCGCACCGGCTCCCTGAGCGCTGCCGCGCGGGCGCTGGGCAGCAGCCCGGCGGCGGCCAGCGCGGCGCTGAAGCGGCTGGAGCGGCAATTGGGCGCGCGCCTGTTCGAGCGCTCCACCCGCGCGCTGCGGCCCACCGCCGCCGGCCAGACCCTGCTCGGCTACGCCGAGCGCGCACTCGAGCTGCTGGCCGAGGCCGAGTCGCTGGTGTCGGCCGAGCACGGCGCTTTGCTGGGCACCGTGCGGCTGGCTGCGCCCTCTGACCTGGCGCGCAACCTGGTCTTGCCCTGGCTGGACGACTTTCTGGCGCTGCACCCGGGCGTGCAACTGGCGCTGTCTGTCAGCGACCGCGTGCTGGACGTGGTGCGCGACGAGGTCGATGTGGCGCTGCGCTTTGGCGTGCTGGCCGATTCCCGCCTGGTGGCGCGCCCGCTGGCCATGACCAACCGCCTGGTCTGCGCCGCCCCGGCCTACCTGGCGCGCCATGCCGCGCCGCAGACGCCGCAGGACTTGCTGCAGCACAACTGCCTGACCTACCAGGTGGCGCGCGGCCGCTTTGACCGCTGGCGCTTCTTGCCGCGCGCGGCCGGTGCCTGGCAAGAGGCGCAGGCGCTGGAGGTACGCGTGCGCGGCGACCGCACCGCAGACGACGCCGCCATCGTCCACCAATGGGCCGTGGCCGGCCACGGCGTGCTGTGCAAGTCGCGCCTGGACGTGGCGGCGGATTTGCGCAGTGGCCGCCTGCTCGAGCTGCTGCCCGACTGGCAGACCGAGCCCTATCCGCTCAACGCCGTGCTGCCCAGCGGCCGCTTTGTGCCCGCGCGGGTGCGGGCGGTGGTGGATTTTTTGGCGGAACGGTTTGCGGCGGGGTAGGTGATTCGGCTTTGATCGTTGCTATATAAAACGTAGCTATAAGCCGGTGTACCTTCTGCAATTCAGGTCAATTTGTACATGAAGTGCAGGTTTAACGCCGGCATATAGCTATCATTTTTACAGGGCAGCTTATTTCTTCAGCTGGATCTTGCCGTCTTGCACGTACTCGTCGAACTGCGTGCGCGGGATCGCGGTCAGGCCCACCACGCCGTCGGCGGCCTCCCAGCTCAGCGTGGCGCTGTCGGGCGCAAGGTCGACTTCGATCTGGCCCTTGGGGATGACGATCGGCGCGCCATCGCCCGGGGTGTAGGTGACGTGGCCGGTGATGGTGGCGAACTGGGACATGGCATCTCTCCTCGGAATGGATCGCACGCCAGCGATGGGCGTGGTGAAGCGCTATTGCACACCCAATCCGCCGGCGGCATGTTTCAGAAGGCTGTGGCCGATCCGCCCTGCCGCACCAGCCGTATCAGCGTGATCTCCGACGGCGCGCCCAGCCGCTTGGGCGGCCCCCAGTAGCCGGTGCCGCGGCTGACATAAATCCACATGCCCTGCAGCCGGTGCAAACCGGCGACGAAGGGCTGCTGCAGCGGCACCAGCAGGTTCCACGGCCAGAACTGCCCGCCGTGCGTGTGGCCCGACAACTGCAGCTGAAAGCCGGCCTCGGCCGCCGCCGCTGCACTGCGCGGCTGGTGCGCCAGCAGCACCCGCGCCGTGGCGGCAGCGGGCGCGCCGGCCAGCGCGCGTTGCGGGTCGCTGGCCTGCGTGGGCTCGAAATGCGCCGCATGGAAATCCGTGATGCCGGCCAGCAGCAGCGCGTCGGCGTCAGGGCTCTTGGGCGTGGGCCGCAGCAGCACGTGCTCATTCAGCAGCACCCGCAGGCCCAGCCGGCGCCACTCGGCAATCCAGGCATTGGCGCCGGCGTAGTAGTCGTGGTTGCCGGTGACGGCAAAGCTGCCGTGGCGTGCGCGCAGGCCGGCCAGTGGCGCGATGTGCTCGCGCAGCTCGGGCACGCTGCCGTCCACCAGGTCGCCGGTGATCACCACCGCATCGGCCTGCAGCGCGTTGACCTTGCGCACGATGCGCTCGATATAGGCGCGCCGTATGGTCGGGCCCACGTGCAGGTCGCTCAGCTGCACGATGGCAAAGCCCTGCAGCGCCGCCGGCAGCTGCGGCAGCGCAATGTCGATGCGCCGCACCCGCGCCGTGCGCCGTGCGTTCCACACGCCCAGCAGGGATGCGGCGGTGGCGCCCAGCACGGCCGCCACGGCGCTCCACAAGGCCCAGCCGGCGCTGGTCGCACCAACGGCCCAGGCGCCCAGCAAGGCCAGATCGCGCACCAGCGTCAACAGCAGCAGCGACGAGAACCAGCCCATGGCCAGCAGGCCCAGCCACTGCCAGCCCTTGTGCAGCGGCACCGCGCGCTGCCGCCGCACAAAAGGCAGGGGCAAGGCCACGGCCGACACCAGCAGCCACAGCGCCAGCAAGGGCCCGGCGGGCATCAGCGGCGCCAGCGCGGGCACCAGCCGCAGCGCTATGTAGCAGTGCAGCAGGGTGGTCAGAAAAACCAGGGGTTTGATCGGCATGAGGGTGCTTATGTGGGGCTCAGCCGCGCTTTTTCCAGAAGGGGCTTGCATCGGCGATGCGGCCCAGTGCCTTGCCGCAGGCGCGTGCCTGCACTGGCTGGCGTGCGCTGAGCCAGCCCACGGCAAACCAGGCGCGGGCATCGGCCGCGCTGGCGGCGCGGTACAGCGCGCAGGCCACGGCCTCGTCGTGGTACTGGCCCAGCAGGTCTTGCGCCGGCCGCAGCGCCTCCAGGTAGCGTGCCGCCGCCTTGTCCGCGCCCAACAGCGGCGCTGCAAATTCCGCCAGGTAGCGCAGGCGCTTGAGCCGGCGGCGCACGCGGTGCTGCGCATCGAGCGCGAGCGTTGCGAAGCGCGGCGCGTCTTCCAGCACCTGCGCCTGCAGCGCGCGCAGTTGCCGGCGCAGCGTGCGCCGCGCGGCGCTGGCCTCCAGCCCGGGCGCTGCGGCATCGGCCGCGGCAAAGCCGACCAGCGCAATCAGCACTGCCTGAAACGCCGGCGCCCGCACCGCCTCGCCCGGCGGCTGCGCGCCGGCATCCGTCGCCTGCCATGCCACCGGCGGGCCGCCCGCGGCCAGCAACTGCGGCTGCACCACGGCCAGCGCCTGCTCGCGGTCGCGCTGCGCGCCCAGCACGTCAAAGGCCTGCGCCAGCGGTGCTTGCCAGGCCGGGTCCAGGCCCGGCGCCAGGGCATCGAGCGCGCGCAGCGCAGTGCGCAGGCGCCGTATGCCAATGCGCAACTGGTGCAACTGCTCGGCATCGGTGCTGCCGGCCGCGACCTCGCTTGCGCCGGGCAGTATCTGCGCCAGGCAAGCCGTCACCACCGCTTGTTGAATGGCGCGGCCCGAGGGCTGGGGCGCGAAGACGGGCGCACTGGCCTTCACCGCTGGCACCGTGGCCACGCCGGCGCACAGGCGCTCGCCGCGCTCGGCCTTGGACAGGGTGCTGAGCCACAGGCCGTGCCGCTGCGACCAGCGCTGCGCCAGATCGGCCAGCGCCTGCGCGTCGCCCTGCACCAGTTCCAGCTCCAACTCACACACGGGCGACACGCGCCGGCCACCGCCCACAGCAGGCGCGTTGACCTGGCCCACATCCAGCGCCAGCTCGACCACGCTGCGCCCCACCCGCACCAGGCGGCGCTGGCGCCAGATGTCGGTGCCATAGGTCTCCACCAGCACCGGCTCGGCGCCCAGCACCTGTTCCAGCCGCGCGCCCACCGGCGTGCCCTGGTGCCGGCCCAGATCGGGCGTGGCACCGGCTGCGGCGCCCAGGTCTACCTCGTGCTCCAGCCGCTGCAGCGGCCCCTCGCCGGGCGCCTTGGCGGTCTGCACCCAGCGCCGCCCTTCCTTGCGCAGGCGCAGCACCATGTTGTGGGCGGCCAGCGCGCCATCAGCCGTGTCGAAATAGCGCGCCTGCAGGTGCAGACGCTGCACCGCGCCACGGCGCAGCGCGGCCTCTACCGCCGCCAGGCGCTCAGGCGGGATCTGAAACTTGAACTCGAACTCCATGGGGGTCTTGGTGTGTGCCGTACGGCCCCCATGGTAGGCCGGCTGGCAGTGAGAATGGGCCGCGCCGCCATCTCAGGCGGCACTATATTTTTAATAGCTATAGGTCCAGGTGCTGATTGGGCTGAAGGGCCCTTTGGCTCAAAGCCTGTGCGCCATCACTGCTGAAACAGCGGTTGCTGCGCCTGCAGCGGAACTGGCTTTGCCAGGCCGCTGGAGAGGTCTTGCAGACCGAGCCGGGCCAGTGGCCCGGCCCTTCGCCAGTCACGAAGTGCGAAGCCTGGGGTGCTCTATCTCACACCGGCAGCACGCGCGGCAGCAAGTAACGGCGACAGACCAGCAGCACCACGACGGCGCCGACAAGCGCTGCTGTGAACCCGTTCAACTGCTCGCGGCTCCAGAGATGCGCGGCCTCGCCGGCAAGGCTTGCCGCAAGCGCGCCGGCGATGCCGATGCCGGACGTGGCGAGCAAGCCCATCATGCCGGTGAAGCGCCCCAGTGGCTTGAACGCGTTGACAAGCAGGCCCACGATGAAGCCTGCAAACAGAATCCAGAAAAGTCCGGTGGTCATGTGATACCCCTCAGGTAGCCGTGCGCGGGCAGCGCCCAGACGAAACTGTCGGGGTAGTGGCGCAGGGTAGGCTACATACCGCGCGCCTTGCTACGGGTATACGTGCGGTCTGGAAAATAAACCGGCGGGCCTTCAGGACCGTCCCTTTCAAGGTCTTTGAGATATCCCTGCGCTGTGTGCCTTGCGGGCGGCGGGTGCCGGGATGTGCGCCCGGCGGCGCAGTCACCTTCTTTTGCTTCGCCAAAAGAAGGTAACCGAAGGTCGCGAAGCGGGGCTCCGCTCACTTCGCAAAGCGAAGTTATGCGGAGACCAAAAGGCGACCCCACGTGCTGCGTCCCCTGCGCTGGCGCTGCGGGGCAACCTGCGGTACTCGCGCCAGGCGGGGTCTCGCTCAAACTCGCTTCGCTCAGACAGGAGCGATCCCTTATCCGCCTGCCGCTGCGCTCCTCGGCGCATCCCGAGGGGACCCGGGACAGCCACACGGGCCATCGCTGCGCTCGGCCTGGCTCCTGCTGTCAGCAAGACACGAGAACGACCGAGCAGATCACAAGACCTTGAAAGGGATGGCCCTCAGGGCGCTGCCTCCAGCGCCCCGCGCCGCTCCCGCGCAAACGGTGGCAGCCCTTGCAGCAGGCGCTGGCCATAGCTGGTGCCGGTCAGGCGGCGGTCGTAGCAGACCACGCGGGCGCGGTCTTCTTCGGTGCGGATGGCGCGGCCGACCCATTGCGCCAGGCGGATGGCGGTGGCCGGCACCACCAGCTCGCTGAAGGGGTCGCGGCCCACGGCGCGCAGCCATTCGGCGCGCGCCTCGCCCACCGGGTCGTCGGGTGGCGCGAAGGGCAGCTTGGTGATGAACAGGGTCTCGCACAGCTTGCCGGGCAGGTCCAGCCCTTCGCCAAAGGACTGCATGCCAAAGATGATGGACGCATCGCCTGCCGCCACGCGCTCGCGGTGACGCCGCAGCAACTGCGTGCGCGGCAGTGCGGTCTGCACCAGCACGGCCGGGCGCAGGGCATCAGGCAAGGCCTCGACCGCCTGGCGCAACTGCTCGCGCGAGGTGAACAGCACCAGCGCGCCAGACCTCACATCGGCCAGGTCGTGCACCAGCGCCTGCACCATCTCGGCGGTGAAGGCCGCGGCATCGCGCGGATCGGCGGCGGTCTCTGCCGTGAGCAGCGTGCCCTGCGCGGCGTAGTCGAAGGGGCTGGGCACCTCCAGCGTGCTGGCGGCATCGTCGCCATGCAGGCCGGTTTCGCGCAAGAAGAAATCAAAGTGCCCGCAACTGGTGAGCGTGGCCGATGTCAGCACCGCGCCGCGCACCGTGCTCCACAGGTAGTTGCGCAGCGCATTGCCCGGCAGCACCGGGCTGGCATGGGCGTGCAGTACATCGTCCTGGCCTTCCTTGGCTTCGAGCGTGAACCACTTGGCTGCGGGCACGGCGCCAGGGGTTGCGTCCTGCAGCAGCAGTTGCGCCGTGGCCAGCACCTCGTCCAGCCGGGGCGCGAGCATGCCGATCTGCGCATACAGCGTGGACAGGCGCCGCGCCTCGTCGGGTTTGTCGCGCATCTCGGCGCGCAGGGCTTTGGCAATGGCGCGCAAGGATTGCGTAAAGCCCTCTGCGTGGTGGGCGAGCAGGCCCAGCGGCTCCAGCAGCGCCTCGGGCAGTTCGCCACGCGGCACGCGCACGCGGGCCGGGCCCCAGCCGCCTTGTTGGCCGCGCAGCGCGCTGCCGTACAGGTCTTGCACCAGGCGGGCGACATCGATCAGCGCCTGCCGCAGTTGCGCCGCATCGCGCGGGATGTCGGCGATCTCGCTCACCTCCAGCAGGGCGCCTATGCGCAGCGCGCGGCTGGCCAGGCGCTCGACCCAGGCGTGGCGGCCCAGGTCCATGCGGCAGGCGAACTGGTCCAGCGCGGTGCCAGGCAGGTGGTGCGCCTCGTCCAGCACCAGCAGGCAGTTGTCCAGCTCGGGCAGCAGCCGCGCGCCCAGCGACGACAGCAGCAGGTCGTGGTTGGCGACGATCACTTGCGCGCCCACCAGCTCCTTGCGCTTCTCGTAGTAGCTGCACTCGCTGAAGGCCGGGCAGTGCTTGCCGGTGCAGGTGCCGGCTTCGGCCGCTACTGGCGACCAGACTTCGGGCACCGGCGGCGTGTCGAGCGAATCGCGGTCGCCGTCCCAGCCGCCCTTGGCCAGTGCCTGCGCCATGCCGGAGTAGAACTGCATGCGCGCCTCGGTCTCATGCGCGGGCCGGGCCGCGCGGGCGGCGGCTTCTTCCTCGGCGAACAGGTCGTCCTCGTCGGTGGCCTCACCCGTGCCTGCCAGGCGCTCCAGCTTGAGCTTGCACACATAGCGCCCGCGCCCCTTGGCCAGCGCAAACTTGAAGGGCTGTGGCAACTGCGCGGCCAGCGCCGGCAAATCCTTGTTCACCAGTTGCTCTTGCAGCGCCACGGTGGCGGTGGATATCAACACCCGCGTACCGCGCGCCAGCGCCAGCGTGATCGCCGGCACGCAATAGGCCAGCGACTTGCCCACGCCGGTGCCGGCCTGCACCACGGCAATGGCGCGCACCGGCGCGTCATCGCCCTCTTCCACCTTGCCCAGCGTGGCAATGGAAAAGGCCTGCGTCACCTGCTCGGCCATGTGCCGCTGGCCGGGACGGCTGCGGAAATTTCCGGTGGATTGCACCACCTCGTCGAACGCCTGCAGCGCTGCCCGGGACCACTCTGAAGAAGACATGGGGCGAGTGTGGCACGGCCCCGGGGCCGTGCCCGGCTAGTGTCGCGTCAAGCGTGATGTGAAGGATGGGTGCGAAGGCATCGGCGTGCAGCGCAAGGCGCAGGCCGCAGCCCAGGCTTTACGCCTGGGCAAGGGCTGCAACGCAGCGATGCGCGGCGAGGGCAAGCGCACACCGGCAGATCATGCTTGACGCGACACTAGGCCCGGGGCTGGAAGAAGGGCGTGGGCACCATCAGCTTGGTTTCCTGGGCCAGCAGGTAGCCGGCATCTGCGCTTTTTTGCAGATAGGCGATCCAGGCGGGATCGCGCTGCATGGCCTCGCGCTTGCTCGCGCGGTCGGCGGCGCTTTGGAACACCCAGATGTGGGTGTAGCTGTTGACGTTGCCGGTCTCGGTCTGCAGATAGGCCAGCGGCTCGCCCAGGTGGCGGCGCTGGGCTTCCCAGCCGTGCTCGGCATAGAGCGCCAGGTGGCGCTTGAGCGTGCCGGCGCGGCAGGTGTAGGTGCGGACGTCATAGAGCATCAGGTTTCTTTCTTGGAGTGGATATGGGGTGTGTTCAGTCAACGGTGGCGCCAGAGCGCTCCACCAGCACGCCCCAGCGCTTGACCTCTTGCGCGACGAAGGGGCGGAAGTTCTCTTGCCGGTCACCGATCGGATCGGCGCCCAGTTCCTTCAGCCGTGCCTGCACGGCGGGGTCGGCGACGGCACTGGCGATGGCGGCCGAGAGCCTGGCCAGCACGGGCGCGGGCGTGGCGGCCGGCGCGAACAGGCCGAACCAGGAGCTGGCATCCACCTGCGGAAAGCCGGCTTGCGCGAAGGTGGGCACATCGGGCAGATTGGCCCGGCGCGCCTTGCCGGTAACGGCCAGCGGCCGCAGCTTGCCGGCCTGCACTTGCGTCAGCACCTCGGGCAGGTTGGCGAACATGGCCTGGACCTGGCCGCCGATAAGGTCGGTCTGCGCCAGCGTGCCGCCCTTGTAGGGCACATGCGTCATGCGCGCACCCGTGACGGAGTTGAACAGCTCGCCGGCCAGGTGCGCGGCGGTGCCGGTGCCACCAGAAGCAAAGTTCACCTGGCCGGCCGTGGCCTTGGCGTAGCTGGCCAGCTCTGCCGGCGTGCGCGCCGGCACCTCGGGGTTCACCACCAGCAGCAAGGGGACCGAGGCCAGGTTGGAGAGCGGTGCAAAGTCCGCCGTCAGGCTGTAGTCGAGCTTGCGGTAGAGCGTGGCATTGATGGCGTGGCTGGAGGTGGCCAGCAGCAGCGTGTAGCCGTCTGGCGCAGCGCGGGCCACGGACACGGCGCCGATGTTGCCGCTGGCGCCAGCCTTGTTCTCCACCACCACCGGTTGGTTGAGCTGCTCTGACAGCCGCTTGCCCACCACGCGCGCGATCACGTCGGTGGCGCCACCGGGCGCGAAGGGCACCACGATCTTGAGCGGGCGCTTTGGAAAATCTTCAGGCTGTGCCTGCGCCAGGGTGCTGGCCCCCAGCAGCGCCAGGGCCAGGGCCCGCAGCATTTTGTTCATGAATGTCTCCTAGTTTTTTGAGCGCGGCAACGCGGCTGGGCCGCAGCGCTGAGTGGAGGCTGAACTCTAGAAAGCTTCGCCCCGCGCGCGGTAGGACTTAAGCGCGCTTGTATTGCACTTTTTTGCGCCGTGCCTTGCGCGCAGGGCTAGCGCCCCGGCGCGGCGTAGCGCTTCTTGAACTGGCCCGGCGTCAGCTGCGTGTGCTTCTTGAAGAAGCGGCAGAAGTAGGCGTAGTCCTCGAAATTGAGCTGGAAGGCGATCTCTGCCGCGCCCATGTCGGTGTTGCTCAGCAGGCGCTTGGCCTCCAGCACCTGGCGCTCCTGCACCAGCTGCCCGGCGGTCTTGCCCAGCGTGCGCTTGACGGCCTCGTTGAGCTGGCGCTCGGTCACGTGCAACTGCTGCGCATAGTCGCGCAGCGGGCCGAAGTTCAGGTAGTGCTGCTCCACCAGCAGCCGGAAGCGCCGGGCCAGCGCATGGCCGCGCGGCGGCCCGTCGTCGGCGCCGCGCTCGGGGTAGAGCCGGGTGAGCCGCGTCAGCAGTATCAGCAGATAAGAGCGCACCACGTCGAAGCGGCCTTTGGCATTGCCGCGCACTTCTTCATCCATGGCCTGCAGCAGCGGCAACAGGGCATCGTGCTGGGCCTGCTCCAGGTACAGCACCGGCGCATCGGTGGCGATGTGAAAGAAGGGGAACTGTGCAATGTCGTCGGCACGCGGGAACATCTGCACGAAAAATTCGGTGCTGAAGTTGACCACGTAGCCCCGTGGCCGCACCGTCGAGGCCCAGGCATGCAACTGCCCCGGAGAGACGAAGAACACCGTGTTGGCGCGCAGCTCGAAGCTCTCGAAGTCCAGCAGGTGCTGGCCTTCGGCAGCGCTCATCCACAGCAGGTGGTAGTAGTTGTGCCGGTGCGGGAACGCACGCGGAATGTCGGGCCGGTCTTCGAGCCGCACCAGATCGAAATAAGACGCCCCCTGCGCACCGCTGAAGTCGGAGCGGTCGAAGGTGGGAAATGCCGGGACGGTTGGAATGACCACAAGCCTCTGCGCCAGCGAGCTGGTGCTAGCCGAACTGCACGCAGCGCATGCTCAGCGTGCCAGAGTGAAAGCTCTCGAACACCGTGCGCGCCTTCTCCGTCGGCCCCGCCGCGCCCAGCGCGTACAGAAACGGGTAGTAGTGGTCTGGCGTGGCTACTGCGGTCGCGGCGCCTTGCAGCTTCTGGTAGGCGATCAGCGCCTTGTCGTCGCGCCCGGCCAGTGCGGCCTTCACCGCGTCGTCAAACTGCTGCGCCCAGGGCCGGCTGGCCGTGGGTGCGGCGGCCACACCACGGTCGGTGGCGCGCAGGTTGTGCACCACATTGCCGCTGCCCATCACCAGCACGCCCTTGTCGCGCAGCGCGGCCAGGTCCCGCCCCACGGCGTAGTGGAAGGCGGCCGGCTGGTCGTAGTCGATAGAGAGCTGAAACACCGGCACATCCGCCTTCGGGTACAGGAACTTGAGCACCGTCCAGGTGCCGTGGTCCAGGCCCCATTGCTCGGTGGCCTGCACCGAGGCCTGCTTTACCAGCGCCGCCGTCTCCCGCGCCAGCGCGGGGTGCCCGGGCGCCGGGTACTGGATGTCGAACAGCGCCTGCGGAAAACCGCCAAAGTCATGTATGGTGCGCGGCAGCGCCTGCACGCCCACCCCCGTGGCGCCCTGGCTCAGCCAGTGCGCCGACACGCTCAGGATGGCCGTGGGCGGCGGCAGCTCCTTGCCCCAGGCCACCAGGCGCTGTGTGAAGGGGTTGTCCTGGATCGCATTCATCGGGCTGCCATGGCCCACAAAAATCACCGGCATGCGCCGCTGCGGCCGCACATCCCCCGCCGCTGCCTGGGCCAGGTCGGACAGCGTTGCCAAAGCGGCGGTGGCGCCAAGGGCGGAGGTGTTCATGAGGAAGTTGCGGCGGCTATGGGTGGGGTGCATGTGGCAATGGGCGAGAAAGCCGGGTCAGGGAGACCTGGGCCATTCATGGATACCGATGCTTGCAATTGGTTCAGGGGAACGAGCGAAACCTCAAGCGTTTGGAAAGGGTGGCAGCGCAGCCACCTTGTCGGCCACCCTATGGCACGCCGCGACCAGATCGCGGACGATGCGCTCATCCACCTGCAGGTCGCCCTCGTACTCGCCGAGGTTGCGAACCTCGTGGCACTTGGATAGGACGCGCCACACCTCCGGCCCCAAACCCAGCGTATGCGGGAGCAGTTGGAAAACGATGTACCGGTTGCCTGACCGATAGCCATGCCACCGCAGTGCGGCCAAGCACAGGGCATGGGCCGCGTTGTAGGCAAGGTCGAAGCGGCTTTCGACAGCAAGACTTGCTTGCCCCGCATCCTTCAGTCTTGCAAGTGCGGAGCGCAACAGACCCGCAAACTCCTTGGCGTCGGGCGCTTCGGCGCGCAAGGGTTTGCCGGGCCCGCACAGCATGTCAAACGCGGATGTCATCCTCTCCCCCTATGAGCCAGATTTTGGGTTGCGCCAGGACGCGCGTCAGAAACGCGTCGGCATTGGCGAGCCGCTTGGCAATGTCTGCAAGCGTCAGTATGGTGGGATTGACCGGACGACCCAGTTGCGTGCCCACGGCATCCAGCAGCGCGAAGGTGTCTGCGTAATTCAGAGTGTCGCTGACCAGCATCAGGTCGATGTCGCTGGAGGCGGCATCCCGTCGTTTGGCCACTGAGCCGAACACGAATGCGGCCTTGATCTGGTGAGCCAATGGCGCCAGGGCAGAACGCAGCGGTTCTGCCAGGCCGAAAGTCTTGCGCACGATGCCGCACAACTCGGCAAAAACGGGCGAGTCCGGGTTGGCCTGGTAATGCTTTTGGTTGCCTACGGGCCGTACCGTCACCAAGCCACTGCCTGCCAAACGCGCAAGCTCGCGCTGGACTCCGCCCGAGCCGGCGCCCGCCAAGGCGATCAGTTCGGTGGCGTAGAAGCTGCGGTCCGGCTGGCCAAACAGCAGGCCGAGCACGCGCTGCTGGGTTCCGGAGAACAAAGCAGTGCCAAGGCTTGTATCCGGCTCGGCAGAGGACGCAGCTTGTGAAGTCGTTTCAATACCCATTTTGGGTATTTTAATACCCAAAATGGGTATTTGACGCAAAACCAGGCGCCGCGAATCTCACTCAAGCGCCCGCGAACCATGGAGCTTCGGCATGGCAGTCACACCTGCGTGAGGTAGCGGGCAATAACTTTGGGCAAGGCCAGGCGCTGCGCACTCTGCAACTGCGCCAGCAGGCTGTGCTGGGCGCGCGGCAGGCCATAGCGTGCGTGCAGATCTGTCTGCATCTGTTCCAGCAATGCTGCGGCCATCTCGGCGTCGGCCAGCGCGCGGTGGGCGCGGCCGGTAGGCGCCAGTCCATGCAGCGCTGCCAGCGCCCCCAGCTTGTGGCTGCGGGCTTCTGGATACAGCCGGCGAGACAACAGCATGGTGCAGACAAAAGGCTGCGGCGCCGCATGCCCCGCGCGCTCCAGCTCTGCCGCCCAGAAGCGCCGGTCAAACGAAGCGTTGTGCGCCACCATCGGTGTATCCCCCACAAAGCGGCTGGCCTCGGCCATCACCTGCTCCGCCGGTGGTGCGGCAGCGACCATGGCATTGCTGATGCCGGTGAAGGATTCGATGAAGGATGAGATCCGCACGCCCGCATTCATCAGGCTCTGGAAGCGATCCACGATCTGGCCGCCCTCCATCAGCACGATGGCGATTTCCGTCGCGCGGTCGCCCTGCGTGGGGGAGAGGCCGGTGGTTTCGAAGTCGATGATGGCGGTGCGGGGCATGGGGGGATCGTAGGGGATGCGGCCGACGGTCAGCCAAGGCCGGGCCTCAGATACATTGCGGGCCATGAACGTCGTTTGCAAGCACCTGACAGTCCATGGCCTGGTACAGGGCGTGTACTACCGCGCATCCATGGTGCAGGCCGCCGAGCGCCTGGGGGTGCGCGGCTGGGTGCGGAATCGGCGCGACGGTACGGTGGAGGCCTTGGCGGAGGGGGACGCCTCGGCCGTGGATGAATTCGTCACCTGGGCACACCAGGGCCCGCCGGCAGCGCGCGTGGCGCGGGTGGAGTCCACTGACCTGCCGGCGCCGGCTGTGCCGGCACAGGGCTTCGCGCAACGCGACACGGCGTAGCTGCCCGCAGGCTCTTCGCCTGCCGGTCAACACGCGTCGGGTTTCACCCCACAGGCCGCTGGCTGATGTGCAGCATCACCTCCAGCACCCGGTGCTTGGAGCTTTCGATGTGGGCCATCATGTGGCGCAGCGCGCCCTCCTGGTCGCCGGCGGCCAGTGCCTGCAGAAACTGCAGGTGCTCGCGCATGGCGGGCAGCACCTGCACCGGGCGCATGGTGTCGGCATCGAAGCGGATCAGGCGCACGTGCAGGCTGTTGACGCGGTAGATCTCTGACAGGATCTCATTGCCGATCGAGTCGACCATCATGTCGTGCAGGCCCCAGTCCACCGCTTGCGCGTCCTTCTCCAGTGCCGGGTCGGGCTGCGGCGCCAGGGCGCGGTCGAGGATGGCCTGGTGGTCGGCGATCTGGCGTTCGATGGTGGCGGGGCTGGCCGTTTGCGCAAAGTGCTGCGTGGCCTCGCGCTCGACCATGGTGCGCACCTGCCAGGCATTGCGGATCAGCTTCATATCGACGTTGGCGATCTGCAGCCCGCGCTTGGGCACCGCCTTGATGAGCCCGGCCGCCTCCAGCCGCGGCACCAGCTCGCGCACTGCCGCCAGCGGCATCTCCAGCAGCTTGACCAGCTCGCGCTGCGACACAAACTGCCCCGGCCGGATGCGCGCATCAATGATCTGCTGCCGAAAGCCCTGGTAGGCCAGATTGCGCTGCGTCGTGGGGAGCGCGGCCGTGCGATCGGCGCGCCCTGGATCGCGGGCGGGTTGAACTCGTTTTGCTGTAGCCATGCCTGGATGGTAAGCGCGGCAACACTGAAACACGCCACTGCAACGCGTACTGAGCACAATCTGACCTGTCAGGGATTTTACTAACATCTATCTGACATGTCAGATGTAGGATAGCGACACCTCAGACACCCGCTGCACTGCCCGTCACCCGCCACGCCCAAAGCCGTTCGGCACAAAAGGCCGCGGAGCAGGCCATACCAAAACATCCGCAGAACCGGCTTTGCCGGGCCGCTGGATGTGCCCTGCAAGGGGGTTGGCGAAGACACGCAGTGCGAAGCCTGGGGGTGTTCCCACCAACCATGGAGTTTTTCAATGGGTCTCGAACTCACCGGCGTCATCCCGCCACTGGTCACACCGTTCACCGCCGATGGCGACATCGACGAAGCCGCGTTCCGCAATGTCATTCGCTTCAACCTCAGCAAGGGCGTGCACGGCGTCTGCCCCGGCGGCAGCAGCGGCGAGGGGCACACGCTCACGCTGGACGAGTTCGTGCGCATCATGGAAATCACCGCCGACGAGGTAAAGGGCGCCGTGCCCATCGTGGCCGGCATCATCTCCAACAGCACCCGCGACGCGATCAACCGCGCCAAGGCGGTTGCGCACCTGCCCATCGCCGCGCTGCAGGTCACGCCCGTGCACTACCTGTTCAAGCCCGACGAAGACGCGACCTACCGCCACTTCAAGGCACTGACCGAGGCTGTGGATATCCCCGTCATCATCTACAACGTGGTGCCGTGGAACTACTGCACCCCGGCCCAGTTGATCAAGCTGATGACCGATCTGCCCGGCGTGCAGGGCGTCAAGCAAAGCCAGGGTGACCTGAAGCTGATGGCCGATCTGCTGCAGGACGTGCCCGCCGGCTGCAAGATCTATTCGGCAGTGGACGCCCTGCTCTATTCCTCGTTTGCGCTGGGCGCCCACGGCACCATTGCGGCAACGCCGGCCGCCATTCCCGGCGTGTGCGTTGCGCTGTGGAACACGGTGCAGGCCGGCGACCACGTCAAGGCCTTCGAGATGCACAAGGCCATGCTGAACTACTGGAACGCCATCGTCGCCGACAACCTCCCGGCCAACATCAAGACCTCGATCACCTTGCAGGGCTGCGACGCCGGCCTGCCGCGCGCGCCCATGCCCCCGACCAGCGAGGCCCAGCTGGCAAAGATCAAGACGGCCCTCACTGCCGTGCTGCGATACGAAGCCTGAGCACTCGGGCGCAAGACGCCGCACACCCACAACCACGGAGACAAGACATGGAAATCAATCGCCGCAAACTGCTGACCCTGGGCGCGCTCGCCACCGCGAGCGGCAGCTTCGCCTCCAGCGCCTGGAGCCAGTCCTTCCCGAACAAGCCGGTCACCCTGATCGTGCCCTTTGCCCCGGGTGGCAATACCGACCTGGTGGCACGCCTGGTGGGGGTATCGCTGGGCAAGGTGCTGGGCCAGTCGGTGGTCATAGACAACCGCGCCGGTGGCGGCGGTGCCATTGGTGCCGGGCAAGTGACCCGGGCCCCGGCCGATGGCTACACGCTGCTGTTGTGCGGCGCCGGCGTGATCGTGACGCTGCCCGAGATGATCAAGACGCCCTACAGCCGCACCAACTTTGCGCCGCTGGGCCTGGTCAACAAAAGCTCCATGGTGCTGCTGGCGCGCAAGAACGAAACGCGCTTCAAGAACTTTGCCGAGCTTGCCGCCTATGCGCGCTCGGGCGAAGGCAAGCTCACGGCTGCCCACTCCGGCCAGGGCACGCCCAACCACCTGGCGCTGCTGCAGCTGGAGAACCTGCTCAAGACCAAGTTCACCATCGTCAGCTACAAGGGCTCGGGCCCGGCGCTGGTCGACCTGATCGGCGGCCAGATCGACGTGCACTTTGACCAGGTCACCAGCTCGCTGCAGCACATCAAGTCGGGCTCGCTCCAGGCACTGGCCGTGCTGGGCCCCACGGAAGACCCGGCCCTGCCCGGCGTGCAAACCGTGGCCCAACTGGGCTTTGGCGACATCGACGGCACCACCTACATCGGTGTGCTGGCCCCCGCCGGCACGCCCAAGGACATCCAGGACAAGCTTGCCGCCGCCCTCCAGCAGGCGGTGAAAGACCCGCAGATGATCGCCAGCGCCCGCGAGCTGGGCAGCGTGGCCTACCCCGGCACGCCGCAGGAATTTGCCAAGGTGCTGGACGCGGAATACACGCTCTCCAGCAAGGCCGCCAAGGAAGGCCGCCTGAAAACAGAGTGATGCCGCACAGCCACCCAACCCACCAGCAAAAGACAGCCCACCCGTGAAGAAGATCCTCAACCGCCCCGACGCCTATGTAGACGAGATGCTCCAGGGCCTGTGCCTGGCGCATGGCGAGGCCCTGCGCCAGATCGGTGACGACGGGCGCGTCATCGCGCGCACCGGCGGCGCCATACCCGGCAAGGTCGGCATCGTCACGGGCGGTGGCTCGGGGCACCTGCCGGTGTTCCTGGGCTACATCGGCGCGGGCCTGCTGGACGCCTGCGCCGTCGGCAACGTGTTCGCCGGCCCGCGCGTGGCCGATTGCCAGGCCGCTGCAGAGGCCGCCAATGGCGGCGCCGGCATCCTGCAGCTGTACGGCAACTACGGCGGCGACCGCATGAACTTCGACATGGCGCAGGAGTTTCTTGAGCTGGAAGGCATCGAGGTCGCATCCGTGCGCGTGGCCGACGACGTCGCCAGCGCACCAACTGCCGAGCGCCACAAGCGCCGTGGTGTGGCGGGCATCGTCTACGCCTACAAGATCGCCGGCGCACGTGCGGCTGCGGGTGGCTCGCTGGAAGAAGTGCGCGCGGCGGCGGAGAAAGCCGCACTGGCCTGCCGTTCGATAGGCGTTGCGCTCACCCCTTGCGTGGTGCCCGAATCAGGCAAGCCCTCATTCACCATCGCGGATGACGAAATCGAGTTTGGCATGGGCATCCACGGCGAGCCCGGCATCTGGCGCGGCAAGCTGCCCACCGCCGATGCCCTCGCACAAGAAATGCTCGACCGCCTGCTGCCCGAGCTGGACCTGCAACGCGGCGCCCGCGTCGCCGTACTGGTCAACAGCCTGGGCGCCACGCCGCCCGAAGAGCTCTACATCCTCTACCGCCACATCGCCCGCGTGCTGGCCGACAAGGGCGCCACGCCCGTCATGCCCCTGGTAGGCCGCTACGCCACCTCCATGGACATGGCCGGCGCGTCACTCACCCTGATGCCGCTGGATGCAGAGTTGGAAGCGCTACTGCGCGCGCCGGCCGACTGCCCGTTCTGGAGGGTGGCATGAGCGCTCTTCCCGCCCCCACCTTCTCGGTCGATGGCCCAACGCTGAAGGCAGCCCTGGCACGCTGGTGCCAGGCCATGACCACCGCCGCGCCCGAGCTCAACGCGCTCGACGCCCGCCTGGGCGATGGCGACCTGGGTACCACGCTGCAGCGTTGCGCAGAGAACATCACAGGCGCACTACCCACCTCCGGCGACTCGCCCGCCGCGATCTTCAAGGCCTGCGCATCGGCCTGCGCCAAGGCATCCGGCTCAAGCTTCGGCACGCTATTGGCCGTAGCCTTCCTGACCGCAGCCAAGTCACCCCACGCGGCCACCGCTCTCGACCGTGACGCCATGGTGGCAATACTGTCCGCCGCGCTGGAGGCCCTGATGGCCCGTGGCGGCGCGAAGCTTGGTGACAAGACCATGCTCGACAGTCTGGAGGCGATCAGCCGCGCGTTGCATGAGGCGCCAGCAAATGCTGATGCCGCCATGCTCAAGAGCGCGGCACACAACGCTGCCACCACAGCCCTCGACGCACTACGCAATCACCCCAACAAGATTGGCCGCGCGCGCATGTTTGCGCAGCAGAGTGTGGGTTTGGATGATCCGGGGATGGTGGCTGTGTTGCGGATGGTGGAGATGTTGTAGGCTGTGCGGTTCAGGGGGTGTGAAGAACCAGATGCGGCGGCGCAATTTGGGCTAGTCGAAAGACGCCCGATAGGAAACGGGGTCAAGGACACAGTGGCTGTCCAGAGTGCCCGGCAAATCAAACAGCCGCGGCGCTTTGCGAAAATCAAACAGGCGATATAGGTGGAACTGCAGTGGTTCTTGCCGGGAGAGTTGCAACTCCCCGCGAGACACATAGAAAGGTGTTTCACGCCCGAAGGACGTCGTTTTAACTTCGATGAATCGCTCTCGGCCGTCTGGTTCAAATGACAGCACGTCATAGCCCAGTCCATCGCCTCGAGCTTGGGACACAAGCTCGATCCGGTTTGCCAGCTTCGTATAGCCTAGTTGATGGAGCCGCCACTGCTCGAACTGAACTACGAGCTCTTCTCCTGCCAAACCCAAGGACCGATTCATAGTTTCACGCTCAAGGTAGTCCCGTTTGACGGCCTTGAATGAATACTCTGCAGTGGGCTCCGATGCACGGTGCCGGCGTATCGGAGCAGCCTCCAGCATATGAGTAAATTCTGTCTGGCCTACGTGCACTGCCGGTTGCTGCGTTGCCGCCCATGCAGCTTCTTGTAATAGAGTCGCGTCGTGTAGCTGCTCCGCAACCACCGTAGCAAGAAGCGCCTGATAGTTGAAACGTGGTTGATAGCCCCGGATGTAGGGATAACCGAGGTCAAGCAGCACTGCACTGATATTGCAGTGCTTGAATTCGAGCGACCCCGATGAGCGATCCGGCAATTTCACATGCAGTGCTTGGCGGTGCCGCGTTTTGTTGTAGTTTTGTCCTGCCAACTCCAGAGTCAGCATATGCAAATAGTCGGCAACGATGGCCTCAAGCTCGATCAGGGTCCAGTCCATCCGCCACCTCACACATCAATATTTGCCATCTGCAGCGCACCAGTCGTAATAAAGACCCGGAGGGGCTTTACCTCGTCCCTTTAGGCATGTCGAGCACCAGTCCACCTTGATCGCGTCGTCGATCTTCCGCAACGGCGCAGTGTTTATTTCGCACAGGTTTTAGTCACGCGCGTCAGAGCACCATCAGCATTTCTGCTATCACCGAAAACTCCTCGTCCTCGCCAACTTCTAGCACGATGGTCTCGAACCCCGGTCTGTCCGTTTCTGGTGCCAGCTCAATGCGCGTATGCCGCCATGTTCCGTCAGCCTCTAGGATTTTTTCGCTGGAATATCTTTTTATGGTGTAGCTGCCGCCTGTCTCAGGGTCCGCGATGCTGCGATGTTGCACCACTACGATCTTGCCATTCCGGGTGCCTCCAGGTGCTGCGCGGAAGAGGCACCACGCGCCATTGGGAATCCGTTTATTCATAGATTCACCAACTACCTGCGCTACGAACAACCCCGTTTGATAAGACACCCAGTCGGGTAACTCCACCCAATCCTCTGCATTCTCTTCGAGGGATTGAGGTTCAGAGAAAGAGCCTGCGGCGAAGCGTAGTGCTATCACGGGGGCCGCATTACTTCCTGCAGCCCGCTCGGCCGCAGTCACTGTGCGTAGCGGGAAGACGTTGGTTGCTTTGGCAGTGGAAATCGCATCAAAGGTCAGATCGATAGCCGGCGGGACAACCGCATGCAGGCGTGCCCGCAGATATTCAGCCAGGGCGCCGTCCGTGCAGTACACAAAGCATCCGCGTATCCCCCTGGTCATCAGAGTTCGATAGGTGTTCTTAATAATGCGATCCGCCATTTCCTTGGCAGCGTGCGGATCGCGTTTGAGCAGGCTTTTCAGGCCCTTGATGGATTTGTCGGATCGGGCACGACCATTGACATTGGGTTGGATCTTTCCATCCCGGTACCCTAAGTCAGGGCCGATGATCACACCCACGTAGTCCAACTCTAAGCCCTGACACGTGTGTATACACCCGACTTGCTCCACGGAACCTGGCGTCACGATCCACAGGCTTCCATCTTGGCTGAGATTCCAGCGGCGCTGATAACCGTACTCGGGGATATCAATGTCGAATGCCTGCGGGTCGGTTTTGCTGGGCCAGCCCCAACAATAGCCCGCAACCACTCGGGCTTTGTTTGCTGCTTGGTTCTTTTTGTGGATCAGTGCATGTAGCTCGGTGGGACTATCGACCACGCGGAAATCGTACTCGGTGGTGTCCAGTGTCTGGTTCGCTGTCGGGCGAATGGCCAGGGAGTCGTCGAGCCATGCCATATAGCCGTCGGAACCACTGCATCTGAACTGGGAGGCCAGGCTCAGTTCGGTGACTTGGGCACCCAGCGCAGCGGCCCATCGGCGCAGTTCGCCAGTGTGTCCAATGTCCGAAATGGTGACACGTTGGTCGTCATCTACGAAGAACACGCTACAACGCGCAGATGTGATGATCTCCTTGACCTGATTCTCCCCAAGATTTCCGTACAGGCCGGATTTCTCGTTGAGTCGGTGGGCTTCATCCACAATCAATGCGTCGAAGTTGTCCACGGCGGGATCGGTGAATGCGCCTGACCCACTGAAGAGGTTGCTGATACGCGTTTTCTTGAAAGTACCCGTCAACTTGGCTTCAAACACCGCGCGCGGGGCTGCATTCTTGGATACATAGCGCGCGTTCCGGCCCTTGGCGATCAACGCGGCAAGCAGGTTGATGGCCACGACCGATTTGCCGGTGCCAGGGCCGCCCTGGACGATGACGACCTGCTTGGTGGCACTGGCAGCCCGGGCTTCGGCTTCGAGGACGCTCTCGTATACCAACTTCTGGTCGTCGATCAATACGAATTCGTTTTTGCCTTGAAGAAGACCAACCACTGCGTCTGCGAGCATCTTGGATGGCTGGATGCGGCCATGCTCGATGCGATAGAGCAGGTTCTTACTATCACCATGGCGCACGTGCCGCCGAATGAAGGCCTGCAGCCTATCCCGCTCGGGTTTGAGGAAAAGAGGCGCTCGTTCGATGTGGGGCGAATAGCTGGGGTGATCGATAACCCCGTCGCGTTGAGGATAGTTATGCAGATAGGCGCAGGGCTGTAAAGCGATCCCATCATCCAACACTGCTGCGTTGAAATCATTGAGTAGCGCTGCGTAAGACCACGCCTGGTACGAGGGATGAGCGCCTTCGGTTTCTCCGGCGCGGCCGCCCCGGCGCGCCCATATGATGCCGTCTTTCTCGCTAATGCGTGCTTCGGACCATTGTTTGAGCTCGACGATGACTACTTTGGGCTGGCGTTGTTCATCCAATCCGGTGATGAGGAAATCGATCCGTTTGGCGGTTTGTGGCACCTGGTACTCGATGGCAACGCCGGCATCGTCTGGGATTTCATCGTCGTTGAGCACTTTCGCCATGTGCGACAGCGAATGCGTCCACGCACGCAACTCTGCTGGGCTCACCCGTTGGCCTGTGGCGTGGCTGTAATGTCGTGAAACAACGTCTTCGATATCGTCCTGAAAAGCATGCCGTAGAAACTGGCGCTTGTCGGCTTGGTAGATGATCACCAGTAAGGCACTCCCCTGTACTCAAAACAGCCCGCGTGGATGGCACTCCAGATGCTGCACCCATGCGTATTGTGGTGTACGGGGTGGCAATGGTTACAACTCGTTGTACTTGCGATTGTTGCCGCGTGCTTGTTCTACGGGGTATTTCTGCTCGTTGATCTCCACCTTGGAGTGCGCTGCTTCGAGCAGGTCGATCTTTAAGGTCGTGGACATCTGCACTAGATAGAGCAAAACGTCGGCCATTTCATGCGCCACGGCCCGCTTCTTCTCGGAGGAGAGATTTCGGCTCTGATCTTCGGTGAGCCACTGAAAGTGCTCCAGCAACTCACCGGCTTCTACGATCAACGCAGAAGCAAGATTCTTAGGGGAATGAAACTGGCCCCAGTCCCGCTGGCTCGCAAACTCCTGCAGGCGGAGCGCCAGTTGCTGAAGCGTGAGTTCTTGAGACACGTTGATGCGATCTAGCTCAGCAACTTAGACGTCAATATTCCCCGCCCGTAACGCATTAGTCTCAATAAACTCCCGCCGCGGCTCCACCTCATCCCCCATCAGCATGGTGAACACCCGGTCCGCTTCGATCGCATCGTCGATCTGCACGCGCAGCAGGCGGCGCACGTTGGGGTCCATGGTGGTTTCCCAGAGCTGCTCGGGGTTCATTTCGCCCAGGCCCTTGTAGCGCTGGCGGGCGGTGACGCGTTCGGCTTCGCTGATGAGCCAGCGCATGGCCTGGCGGAAGTCGGTGACTTTTTCTTCCTTGGCCTTGTCGCCCTCGCCGCGTTTGACGATGGAGCCGGGCGCCAGCAGGCCGTTGAAGGTCTGGGCGGCGCGGGCCAAAGCTTCGTAGTCGGCGCCGTGGACGAAGTCTTGCGTGATGACGCTGCTCTTGACGTTGCCGTGGTGGCGGCGGCTGATGCGCAGGATGGGTTTGTCGGTGCGCACGTCGAATTCGCTGCTGACTTCGGCTGGGATACCGTTGGTGGTCAGCTCGCGCAGCTTGGCCTGCAGCGCTACGGCGCTGGCCTCGGCGGATTCGACCGTGTCCAGGTCCAGCGCCACGCCGTCGGCCATGGCGCGCAGGGCCTCTGCGTCCATGAAGACGCCCAGGCGGGCGATGACGGCCTCGGCCAACTGGTGCTTGCTGGCCAGGTCGTCCAGGGTCTCTGCGCTGAGCGTGCGCGGGGCGTCGCCGCCGGTGCTCACGCTGGCATCCTTCAGCGCCACGCGCAGCAGGAAGCTGTCGAGCGCGCCGGCGTCCTTCAGGTACTGCTCTTCCTTGCCGACCTTGACCTTGTACAGCGGCGGCTGCGCGATGTAGATGTGGCCGCGCTCGACCAGCTCGGGCATCTGGCGGTAGAAGAAGGTCAGCAGCAGGGTGCGGATGTGGGCGCCGTCCACGTCGGCGTCGGTCATGATGATGATGCGGTGGTAGCGCAGCTTGGCAACGTTGAAGTCGTCCACGCCGGCCGTGCCGCCGACGCCGGTGGCCTTGCCGATGCCGGTGCCCAGGGCGGTGATCAGCGTGAGGATTTCATTGCTGGTCAACAGCTTTTCGTAGCGGGCTTTTTCCACGTTCAGGATCTTGCCGCGCAGCGGCAGGATCGCCTGGAACTTGCGGTCGCGGCCCTGCTTGGCCGAGCCGCCGGCGGAGTCGCCCTCGACGATGTAGATCTCGCACAGCGCCGGGTCTTTCTCCTGGCAGTCGGCCAGTTTGCCGGGCAGGCCCATGCCGTCGAGCACGCCCTTGCGGCGCGTCATTTCGCGGGCCTTGCGCGCGGCTTCGCGGGCGCGGGCGGCTTCGACGATCTTGCCGCAGATGATCTTGGCGTCGTTCGGGCGCTCCAGCAGGTAGTCGGTGAGCAGGCGGCCGACGATGTCTTCCACCGGCGCGCGCACTTCGCTGGAGACCAGCTTGTCCTTGGTCTGGCTGCTGAACTTGGGCTCGGGCACCTTCACGCTCAGCACGCAGCACAGGCCTTCGCGCATGTCGTCGCCGGTGACCTCGACCTTGGCCTTCTTGGCCAGCTCGTTTTCTTCGATGTACTTGTTGATGACGCGGGTCATCGCGGCGCGCAGGCCGGTCAGGTGGGTGCCGCCGTCGCGCTGCGGGATGTTGTTGGTGAAGCAGAGCACCTGTTCGGTGTAGCCGCTGTTCCACTGCATCGAGACTTCCACGCCGATGTGCGTGCCGGGGATGCCGCCATAGGTCTCGGCCGGCTTCTCGCCCGCGGCGTAGAAAGGCGTGGGGTGCAGGGCGGTCTTGCCCTTGTTGATGAACTGGACAAAGCCCTGCACGCCGCCGGCGCCGGAGAAGTCGTCTTCCTTGCCGGTGCGCTCGTCCTTCAGGCGGATGCGCACGCCGTTGTTCAGGAAGCTCAGCTCGCGCAGGCGCTTGGCCAGGATCTCGTAGTGGAAATCGTTGTTTTCCTTGAAGATGTCCGTGTCGGGCAGGAAGTGCACCTCGGTGCCGCGCTTCTCGGTGTCGCCGATGACGCGCATGGGCGATACGTCCACGCCGCCCACCTGCTCGATGATGCGGTTCTGCACAAAGCCGCGGCTGAATTCCAGCACGTGGACCTTGCCTTCGCGTCGCACCGTCAGGCGCAGCATTTTCGACAGCGCGTTGACGCAGGACACGCCCACGCCGTGCAGCCCGCCCGAGACCTTGTAGCTGTTCTGGTTGAACTTGCCGCCGGCGTGCAGCTCGGTCAGCGCGATCTCGGCGGCACTGCGCTTGGGCTCGTGCTTGTCGTCCATCTTGACGCCGGTCGGGATGCCGCGGCCGTTGTCGGTGACGCTGATGGAGTTGTCGCTGTGGATGGTGACGACGATGTCGTCGCAGTGGCCGGCCAGGGCTTCGTCGATGGAGTTGTCCACCACCTCGAACACCAGATGGTGCAGGCCCGAGCCATCGGAGGTATCGCCGATGTACATGCCGGGCCGCTTGCGCACGGCCTCCAGGCCTTCAAGGATGGTGATGGAGCTTTCGCCGTAGGCGTCGGACGTGACTTCCACCGGCACCGCGTTCTCGATCTCGGGTTCATAGACGGGCTCGGTGTGGGGCACCGCGTCGGCGTTCGTCTGGGGCTTGGAGGTGTCGGTCATGTCTTTCCCTTGCGGCCCGGCCCACGGGGGGCGGGACATTTTCTAAGCCAAAAAGGCTTGTAGCCCAGGCGGGGCCTGGGCTTTTAGCTATGATTTATATAGCAAATGATGATCAGGAGCAGTAGCGGGATCTCAGATCCGCATCGGCATCACGACGTATTTGAAGTCGGCGTTCTCGGGGATGGTCAGCAGCGCGGAGCTGTTGGAGTCCGAGAGTTCGAGGGTCACCATGTCTTGCGACATGTTGGCCAGGGCATCGATCAGGTAGGTCACGTTGAAGCCGATCTCGATGGTGTCGCCACCGTAGTCGATGTCGAGCTCGTCCTGCGCCTCTTCCTGCTCGGCGTTGTTGCTGGCCACGCGCAGCGTGCCCGGCTCCAGGTTCAGGCGCACGCCCTTGAACTTCTCGCTGGTCAGGATGGCGGTGCGCTGCAGGCTGCCCAGCAGCGGCGCGCGGCCCAGGGTGACGCTGTTCTTGTGGCCCTTGGGGATCACGCGGTTGTAGTCGGGGAACTTGCCCTCGACCAGCTTGGTGACGAATTCCATGCCGCCAAAGCCAAACTTGGCCTGGTTGTTGGCGAACTGCATCTCGATGCGCGGCGGGTTCTCGGCGTCGCCGGCGTCGGTCAGCAGGCGCTGCAGCTCCAGCACGGTCTTGCGCGGCAGGATCACCTCTTGCTTGGGCACTTCGACGTCGAGCTGGGCCGAGGCAAAGGCCAGGCGGTGGCCGTCGGTGGCCACCAGCGACAAGGTCTTGCCTTCGGCCACAAACAAAATGCCGTTCAGGTAATAGCGGATGTCATGCACCGCCATCGAGAACGACACCTGGCCCAGCAGGCTCTTGAGCGTTTTCTGCGGCACGCTGAAGGCCGGGCCGAAGTTGGCCGCCTCTTGCACCAGGGGAAAGTCTTCCGCCGGCAGCGACTGCAGCGTGAAGCGGCTCTTGCCGCCCTTGAGCACCAGCTTGCCGCCGGTGGATTCGAGCGACACCGTCTGGTCCGAGGGCAGGGTGCGCAGGATGTCGATCAGCTTGCGCGCGCCAATGGTGGTGGTGAAGCTGCCTTCATCGCCGCCCAGCTCGGCCACGGTGCGGATCTGGATCTCAAGGTCGCTGGTCGTCAGCTGCACCTGCGGGCCGGTCTTGCGGATCAGCACATTGGCCAGGATGGGCAGCGTATGCCGCCGCTCCACGATGCCCGCCACCGATTGCAGAGCCGAGAGCAGCGTTTCTTGGGTGGCCTTCAAGACGATCATGTCAACCTCTTCTCCAGAATGCGTTGTCGATAGGTGCGGCGCCCGGGCGCGGGCACCATCCGGCATTTTCGCCGGTTTCAGGGCTGGTTTCGGGGTAAGCCCGCATAGCCTGCGGGCCTAGCCTTTCAGCGTCTGTTCCAGCACGTGCAGTTGCTGGTTCAGCTCGGTGAGCTGCTGGCGCTCGGCGGCGATCTTGCGCACCGCGTGCAGCACCGTGGTGTGGTCGCGGCCGCCAAACAGCTCGCCGATCTCGGGCAGGCTCTTTTGCGTCAGTTCCTTGGCCAGGTACATGGCAATCTGGCGCGGCCGCGCAATGCTGGCCGGGCGCTTCTTGCTGTACATGTCGGCGACCTTGATTTTGTAATAGTCGGCCACCGTCTTCTGGATGTTTTCCACACCAATCTGCCGGTTCTGGATCGACAGCAGATCGCGCAGGGCTTCGCGTGCCAGTTGGATGCTGATGTCCTTCTGGTTGAAGCGCGAATAGGCCAGGATCTTGCGCAGCGCGCCTTCGAGCTCACGCACGTTCGAGCGCACGTTCTTGGCAACGAAGAAGGCCACTTCCTCGGGCATCTCGGTGGCCTCGGAGCGCGCCTTGTTGATCAGAATGGCCACGCGCATCTCCAGCTCGGGCGGCTCGATCGCCACCGTCAGGCCAGAGTCAAAACGCGATACCAGGCGCTCGTGGATGTCGGCCAGGCCCTTGGGGTAGGTGTCCGACGTCATCACGATGTGGCTCTTCTTGGCCAGCAGTGCCTCGAACGCATTGAAGAATTCTTCCTGCGTGCGGTCCTTGTTGGCGAAGAACTGCACATCGTCTATCAACAGCAGGTCGAGCGAGTGATAACGCTCCTTGAACTCGTCGAAAGTCTTGCGCTGGTAGGCCTTGACCACATCCGACACGAACTGCTCGGCATGGATGTAGAGAACTTTCGAGTCGGGCTTGTCGGCCAGCAGCTTGTTGCCCACCGCGTGCACCAAGTGGGTCTTGCCCAGGCCAACGCCGCCGTAGATGAACAGCGGGTTGTACAAATGGCCCGGCATGCCGGCCACGTGCATGGCCGCAGCGCGCGCCATGCGGTTGGCCGTGCCCTCCACCAGCGTGTCGAAGGTCAGCGCGGAATTCAGGCGGTTCTTGAACGCCGCCGGCGCGCTGTCATCGCCCAGGGCCACGGGCTCGGGCAGCGCGGCGGGCGCGCTGGTCATCGTGGCAGCAGGCGGAAGGCTAGTACGTACGGGAGCTTCACGCTGAGTAAGGGCTAACTCAAGGGCGATGGGCTGACCGTAGATGCGCTCCAGCGTCTGCGCAATGCGGCCTGCGTACTGTGCGCGGATCCAGTCCAGCTTGAAGCGGTTGCCGACATACAGGGTGACGCGGGACAGGTCTTCGGTCACCTGGGCCACCAAGGGCTTGATCCAGGTGTTGAACTGCTGCTCTGGCAGCTCTTGCGCCAGTTGTTCTATGCAGACCTGCCACAGGCTCTGGCCTGCGTCGTCAGGGGCGCCGGGGCCGGCGCCGGGGGGGAATCCCTCGGTCAT